>JADLHJ010000062.1 GCA_020848835.1 Candidatus Hydrogenedentota bacterium | reverse complement strand
GCCTCGCCGATGGCGACGGGTTGCAAGGGCTGATGCGAAAGCAACATGAGCGCGATTACCTCGAACATAGTTCGGCTCCTTCGCTTGTTGCTTCGTGACACCCGCTACTTACCCATCGGTAACCGCATATACCGGTGGGAGTCGGGATCAGGATAAGCAGGTTTGGAAGCCTATGTCAATCGGAGGCCGACAGTTTTTTGGCACCGAGACCGAAGGAATTTTGTGGGGCTGGCGGTCAATTGAACGCTGAGCGGGATCTTGGAGAGGTTTCGAGAGAGGATGGTTGGTTCTGGTACAAAACAAGTATTATCAGATAGTTACATCTTCCCTCTTGGTGTCTAATAAACGTCTAATCTCGTCGATTTCTTGTGGTGAGACGCGCTGGGCCTGGAGCGCGTAGAGGACAAGCTGGGAACTGGAGCCGTCGAAAAGTTTGTCGATCAGGGAGCCCAGAACGGATTTTTGGACGCTGTCCCGGGGGGTCGAGGGGAGGTAGACGTGGGTGCGGCGGGACTCGTCGCGCTGAACGAGGCCCTTCTCGGTCATGATCTGGAGCAGCTTGAGGGCGGTGGTATATCCGGTGCGCCGGATTTCGTTGAGCGCGTCGCAAACTTCGCGGACGGTCGAGGGACCGTTGCGCCAGAGTACGTGCAAAATTTCGAGCTCCGCGTCCGTTGGACCGGAGGATGGCCGCCTTGCCATACCGTTTTGAGCCCCCAAAGCAGTATGCCTATTTACTGTGAGGTCAGTATATAGGAAGGCCGACTAGAGCGTTAGTGATTTTTTTTAGATTGCGGCAACCAGCCAGACACCGAGGAATTGCAAGACCATGATGCCGTCGATAGCGGCCTTCTGAATGTGTGGTTTGTGAGTGGTGCGGAAGATTAGGCGAAGCAGAATGGCGGTGGCAACGAGCGTGGCGACGAGCGCGACCGTTAGATCCGGCGGGTAGTTTCCAAGTAACCAATTCGCCGTCACACATCCCGCTGAGAGCGTCAGCGCAGTATCTATCAGGCGCCGCGAGGACGCGTTGCCAAGACGCAAGGCCAGGGTGTCCAAGCCGTGCTTCGCGTCCAAGGGCGCGTCGCAAACATCGCAAGCGAAAGCCAAACCGAATAGAAAGGCGGCGCGGCCCGCGAACAGGACCATCGCGGAAACCCATTGGCCCGATGACAACGGGAGTAGAACTGTTACCCAGGCCCAGACCAGGGAGACGGTCACTGGCTTGAGCGGGGCAACCGCGCGGAGGCGGACGTTCGCCGTGCCGAGGGCACCGTAATAGAGGCCCCACGCGACGAAGGGGACTACTGCCGCGGCTTGGGTGTAGTGCTGGAGCTGCACGAGGCAGACCAGCGCCAGTGCGCCGAAGACCCAGGCCAGAAACCGTGGAAGTGGATCGATGCGGATGATGTTATAGGCAAAGAGCGCGCCGCCGAAAACGAAGCCTTCCAAGGAACCAAGCTCGGGTGCTCCCCCGGTCAACAGGTGCGTTTGTTCGGCGAGGGCGACGGCACATAGGCCGGTCCATGCGTTGAGCAATATGACGGACAGCGAGTTCATGGCCTGGGGCGGTTGGACAGGATAAGCATACTGGCGATACTATAAAGGGCGTTTTTTCTGCGCAACCCTTTTTATATGAGGACGAGATTCCATGGCATTCGATTTTGACATGATTCAGAAATTGTACGCAGCGTTGCCGGCGCGGGTGGAAAAAGCGCGCAAACTGCTGGGGCGTCCGCTGACGTTGACGGAGAAAATTCTCTACGCGCACCTCTACGACAACGCGTTTCCGGCGTCGGCGTTTAAGCGCGGGGATTCCTATGTCGATTTCGCGCCGGACCGCGTGGCCATGCAGGACGCGACGGCGCAGATGGCGCTGCTCCAATTCATGCAGGCGGGCCGCGCGAAGACGGCGGTGCCTTCGACGGTACACTGCGATCACCTCATCCAGGCGAAGGTCGGTGCGAAAGACGACCTTGCGATTGCGCTGAACCAGAATAAAGAGGTCTACGACTTTCTCGCTTCCGTGTCTAATAAATATGGTATCGGGTTCTGGGCGCCGGGCGCGGGCATCATTCACCAGGTGGTGCTGGAGAACTACGCGTTTCCCGGCGGTATGTTGATCGGAACCGACTCGCATACGGTAAACGCCGGCGGTCTCGGCATGATCGCGATCGGCGTCGGCGGCGCGGATGCGGTCGATGTCATGGCGGGCATGGCCTGGGAACTGAAATTTCCGAAACTAATCGGCGTGCACCTCACGGGCAAGATGAGCGGATGGACTTCCGCAAAAGACGTCATTCTCAAAGTCGCGGGCATCTTGACCGTTAAAGGCGGTACCGGCGCGATTCTCGAATACTTCGGTGAAGGCGCGGACGCGATGTCCTGCACGGGTAAAGGCACCGTCTGCAACATGGGCGCGGAGATCGGCGCGACGACATCTGTATTTTCCTTTGACGATTCGATGGTGCGCTACCTGGAATCCACGGATCGTGCGGACGTCGCGAAGGCGGCCAACGCGGTGCGCGAACATTTGCGCGGCGACGCGGAAGCTTATGCCGATCCGTCGAAGTATTTCGATCAGGTGATCGAGATCAATCTGAGCGAACTTGAACCGCATGTGAACGGGCCGTTCACGCCGGACCTGGCGTGGCCGATTTCGAAATTGGGCGAGGCCGCGAAGAAGGAAGGCTGGCCGCTTGAGATCGAAGTTGGTTTGATTGGCTCCTGCACGAATTCTTCCTATGAAGATCTCACGCGCGCGGCGTCGCTTGCGAAACAGGCGCGCGAGCATGGCGTGAACGCGAAGGCGGAATACACGGTTACGCCAGGTTCCGAACAGGTGCGTTATACCGTCGAGCGCGACGGTATTTTGAAAGAGTTTGAAGGTATCGGCGGCGTGGTGCTGGCGAATGCCTGCGGGCCTTGCATCGGTCAATGGGCGCGGCACCGCAGCGGCGGCAATGATCAGCCGAATACGATCGTGACTTCGTTTAATCGCAATTTCGCGAAACGCAATGACGGCAATCCTAAGACGCACGCATTTGTGACGTCGCCGGAGCTAACGACGGCGCTCGCGATTGCGGGGCGTCTCGATTTCAATCCGTTGACGGACACGCTACCCGGAAAAGATGGAAAGCCGTTCAAGTTTGCGCCGCCTACCGGCGAGGAATTGCCGAAGAAAGGTTTTGCAGCGGAAGACCCGGGTTACGTCGCGCCCGCGGCGGATGGCAGCAAGGTGGAAGTGAAAGTGAGCCCGACATCGGACCGCTTGCAGTTGCTCGATCCGTTTGCGAAGTGGGAAGGTACCGATCTAAAAGGTTTGAAGTTGCTGCTAAAAGCGAAGGGCAAGTGCACGACGGACCACATTTCAATGGCGGGTCCGTGGCTGAAATATCGCGGGCACCTCGACAACATCTCGAACAATATGTTTATCGGCGCAATCAACGCGTTCAACGATAAAGCGAACGAGGTGAAGAACCAGATCACGGGCGCCTACGGCGAAGTGCCCGCGACGCAGCGCGCATATAAGACCGCGGGCGTCGGCTCCGTTGTAGTGGGTGACGAAAACTACGGCGAAGGGTCCTCGCGCGAACACGCGGCGATGGAGCCGCGTCATCTCGGCGTGCGCGCGATTCTTGTGCGGTCCTTCGCGCGCATCCACGAAACGAACTTGAAGAAGCAGGGAATGCTCGCGCTTACGTTTGCGGATAAGGCCGACTACGACAAGGTGCGCGAAGACGACACAATCGATATTACGGGCCTGACGGAATTCGCGCCGGGTAAACCGTTGACGGTCGTGCTACACCACAGCGATGGCACCTCGGATTCTTTCGCGGTGAACCATACGTACAACGAAGGACAGATCGCGTGGTTCAAAGCAGGCGGGGCGCTGAATCTGATCCGGGCGGGTGTGAAGGCGTAGCGTTTACGCAATCGAGATTTTGTAGCGCCCGGCTTCCATGCCGGGCGTTTTTCATGTGCACTTTAAGTGATGATACATTTTGTACGAAATGTGCTTGCCGACATTTTCGCTGCGAGAAAAAAGCTTCGTTTGTGGCTTCGAAATCGCCCGGCATGGAAGCCGGGCGCTACAAAGAATTCGCGCTTCGCTCTGCCTATGAAGCCGCGACGTGGCTTACGATCAACTGCAGATCGCTCACCGTCAATTTTCCATCTGAATCCACGTCGCAGGATTTTTCATCGGGCGTGTTGAGTAGTGCGGTGACCATGCGTTGAATGTCTATGGAGTTGGTTTTGCCGTCGCCGTTGAGGTCGGTTTTTAATGCGACCGGTTTTAGTTTCACGTTTACGGTCGTGGCTTCGCCTTCGGCGACGACTACGTCACGCACCTTTTTGTTTTTGTAGCCGGGCGCCGTAATCTTCAGGTCGTAGGTGCCGGGCAGTAAAAGGCGGTGGTAATCGCCTTTGTCGGGATCGGTGAAAACGGGCTGTTCGTTGCCGATCACTTCGATGCGTGCATACAACGGATCGCCGGTGTCTTTATCTTTCACAATGCCTTTCACGCCGATGTGCACCGCTTCGGCATAGGTGAGCATGGACTCGCGGTTGTCGTCCCAGAGATCGTCGAGTTGGTTTTCATTTGGAATCTTGGTTGCATCCAACTCGATGGTCATGTCGTTGCAACCGAGGTAACGGTAGTTCCAATCCTGCATGCCGCCGGTGATTTCGTACCACAGTGAGCCGTTGATCACGCCGCCGGGCGAATCCGGCACCGAGTTGTTGTACATCGGCGAATTCGGCGTGGAATAACGCAACGCGACATCATGCAACAGATCTTCGTCGGGCGCGGGCGCTTCGACGCCGGATCCCTTGTTGTCGTCGTCGTAGGGATAATTCACGATGCGTGCGCCGCCATGGAAGTTGGCGGAGAGCACGAAGTTGTGGCTTGCGCTCCATTGCATCATCGCTTGCGTTTCTACTTGGCGTCCGCTGTCGTTGAGGGGTGCGCCCTCGAAAATGGTCCCGGAAATATCTTCGGGCCACTTGGGAAAATTGCGGTTGAGATCAAAACCGTTTTCGTTGAACCGCTCGACCGATTCAAGACCATCGGGATTCATCAACGGCACGATCCAGATCTCGGTGTTGTCAACGAGCTTGGTGATGCGCGAATCGCTGCCGTATTCCGTCAACAGTAGATCGATGAAGTACAGGCACATCTCCGTGCCGACCGGTTCGTCGCCATGTATCGTCGCAATGTAGCGGAACTCGGGTTCGCTCTCTTCTTTGTTTAGTTTATCCGTAATTTTCACCGCCCAGATGTCGCGGTTGTTCACCGACTTTCCGATGCTGATGAGATCGAAAATCTTGGGATTCGCATTCTGTCCGGACCCGTAATTGTCGTCGTAGTCTTGCAGCGCCGAGGTCAGCGTCGCGTACGAATGATAGGCGCCCAGGCCTTTCGCGCCCGGCGTTGCGATGGGCGCACGTGCGTGTTTCTCCGCGCCGGACACGTCATAGCCATCCGCTGCGAGCCACAGTAATTCTTCCGCGGTGACTACGAGTGTGGCGGAGTTGCCATCGACGGAGGTGACGTTGTAACCCTGTGCGTTGAGACGATCGAGATCGGCGGCACCGTCGGGCAGGACAATGACGACGTCATATAAAGGACCTGTGCGCGGTCCGGCTGGATCCCGATCCGCTGGCGGTTGGGCCCATGCTGCGGCCGCAACCAAAATTGCAAACCCGACTCGACTCCACATACTGCTGCTTCAATACCCCTGTGCAAGGATCAGACGTGCGAGGCACGCGGCTATTCACCTGGGTGACGCCGGTAGCCTTGCGCGGTCATTCGGGACTAATTATACCGCAAGTTTGGAAGGACTACTCGCACGCGTTCGGCAAGTTGTTGCAACTACGAGAGTTATGCAGGATAATCCGAACTGCGGGAAAGCGGTCGGCTAAAAGGCATCAATGAAACGAATATTACAACTATTGGGCTTGCGTGAGTCGAAGGATCGCGACCCGGATGCGGCGCGGCACACGGTGTATATGCGCAGTTCGTTGGACGGTGCGAAGCAACCTTGTGTGTTCATTCCCGCGGTGGGTGAAGGCGCGCGCCCGCTGTTGGTGTATTTACATCCTTGGCGGCATGGTTACGACACGGATTCACGGCGGTGGCAGGCGGAGGCACGAGCGCGGGATTGGCATTTCATCGCGCCGCATTTTCGCGGGCCGAACAAACGGCCTGAGGCCTGCGCATCGAAGTTGGCGCGGCGCGATGTGCTCGATGCGGTGGAGTTCGTGAAGCAAAAATATGCGGTCGATCTGAAGCGTATTTATGTGGGTGGCGTTTCCGGAGGTGCGCACATGGCGTTGGTCATGGCGGCGGAAGCGCCGGAAGTCTGGGCGGGTGTTTCGGCGTGGTGCGCGGTAACGGATCTCGCGACGTTTTATCAGGAGTGCGTCGATCAGGAATCGAAAGCGTATCGGCATATTGTAAAGGTGTGCGGGGGCGCGCCTGGGGCGTCCGCAAAAGTGGATGAGGAGTTACGCTTCCGATCGCCGCTGTTTCACATGGCGAAGGCTAAGGATGTGCCACTCGATATCAATCATGGCGTGCGCGACGGGCAGCCGCGAGGCATTGGGATTCAGCACAGCATCTGGGCGTATAACGCGGTGGCGGAGGCGCGTGGCGATGTAATGGTCCAGGACTCGCTAATTGAGTCATTGTGCGCTTTAGAAAAACTCACGCCTGATACGATTCAAGACGCATCGTATGGCCGAACACTGTATCTCCGCAGTCAGTCCGGCCCCAGTCGTCTATCAATCTTCGAAGGTGGACACGAAGATTTGCCAGCGGCCGCGTGCGCATGGATGGAAAGCAGGCAAAAAGCGTAAGCATTCTCGCGACGGCACGCCGTGCGAATCAGCACAGAAGATGTGTATTGGTTGTCATTTACAGTGTTAAGTGCGCGGTATACAATCGTGTGTGTGATCTGATTCGCTTCACGGATCGACGGTCTTGCAGGTGCGTGGACCTACGATGAACACTCTCCTTCTAAAGCGTCGCCACTATCGCGTTGTGCGCACAACAGCGCCCGCTACTACGCGCTCCGCTATAGCTTCCCGACGGTATAGTCTCGACTTGCCCAGATAGACGGGCAAGACTGACCACACAATTCGGTCTTCCCGTTCCCAATCACCGCACATGGTTTTCAATCAACGCGAGGCCAGGCGCCACATGCCCGTTGTTAGCGCGCCTACACCTGTATCCGGCCGCCGTTATGGGGGAAAAGAACATGAGATGCACACGAAGTCTCAAATGGCTTTACGCTGCTTTGCCTGCGGTCATCGTTGCACTACTTACTGCGAGCCCGGTGAACGTGGCATATGCGGCATACGGATTTACGCCGTACGAACCGCTCAACACGAACGCGGCGACAGACAAAGGTCAGGACTTTGGTCCTGTCGTAGCAGCCGACAGCGCGGGAACATCGATTGCGGTGTGGCAATCGAATGGAAAAGCTTCAAGCACTATTGGCGCGGATGGCGATCTTTTTTTCGCGATTTCTTTGAACCACGGGAAAACGTGGTCCAATCCAGAGACACTCAATACGAACGCCACTACGGATTCACTGCAAGACGCCGAACCTGCGATTGCGACCGATGGTAACGGACATTGGATTGTCGTGTGGGCGTCGCAGGAAAAAGTGGACGGATCCACTGACCTGGATTGGGACCTCTTATATGCTGTTTTCAATGGCGCGACGTGGAGCGATCCTGCCACGTTGAACACGAACGCTTCCACCGATTCAAACACTGACCAGTCGCCATCAATCGTAAGCGATAAGCACGGTCACTGGGTGGTTGTATGGGGTACCTTCGACTCGCTCGGAGGTACTATTGGAAACGACGGCGATATTCTCGTGTCCCGATCGAGCGACAATGGAACGACATGGACATCGCCCGCCGCGCTGAACACAAACGCCGCTTCCGATAGCGCGATGGATTCGTTCCCAAGTGTCGAGTCGAATACTACGGGAACCTGGATCACCGTGTGGCAGGTCTACGATATGTCCGGCGCAGGCTACGGAAGCGATGCCGACGTGTTGTATTCGCGCTCGGCAGATAACGGATCGACGTGGTCCGCGCCCGTTCCGCTAAATGACAATGCGAGTAGCGACGAATCGGACGAGTTCGCGGTCACGATCGCTTCAAATTCCAGCGAGACATTGATGGCTTGCTGGACCAGCTATGTCTATACCGACGAGTGGGAAGTTAACATCGCCTATTCCGTCTCGACCAATTACGGCGTCGTGTGGTCCAACCCAAGTTTCCTTACCACTGACGGTATGAACAAGACGAGCAACGAACGATGTTCTCTTGCATGCGATGGGGCGGGTACCTGGATGGCTGTGTGGGAGGGTTTTCGAGGATTGTCGAATACGTTGGGCGCCGACGGCGACATAGTGATCTCGCTTTCAACCGACGATGGGGCGTCTTGGGCGCCGCCTCGAGCGATGAAACAAAACGCGCCAAAGGACGATGGAGTCGATGCAGACCCAAAAATTGTCTCGGACGGCGTGGGAAATTGGATTGCCGTATGGGAGTCGAAGGACACCTTGAACGATACGATTGGCAAGGATTGGGACATATTAATGTCTACGACGGTTTATCCCCAGCCGCTGCAAATCCAAAAACCCAACGGCGGCGAGACGTACGTGCGCGGGGTGAAAAAGAGTATGACGTGGACGACGTCACTTGACCCGAACGATTCGGTCCAAATCGAACTTTGGCGCGACGGCGCTTTCGTGCACCGGGTGGATAAGTCAACCGAAAACGATGGTCTGTACAAGCTAACGATCCCATCCGACGCAGAACAGGGAAACGGATACATCGTGCGCGTCATTCTGAAAAGCTATCCGGGCGTATTCGACGAAAGCGACGCGCCATTTAAGGTGAAGTAATTGTCGCACGCTGGGCGCTAGCGCCGGAAGTGCGTTTAGGCCAACGCGCAGTTTGTCGCGCAGCGCGCGTTGAGAAAAGGGGGAGTCTATGAAAACTCAACTACGCCGAAATACGGTCTTCTTTGCAATTGCATTCACCGTCATTTTGACAATGCTGTCGCCTCCAGCTTGGGCGGCGTTCGGATTCACACCCTACCGCGCGCTGAATACGAATGCCGTCAAAGACAAGCGCATGGACGCCAATGCCGACATCGCCACGGATGGTAACGGCGTGTGGATGGCGGTCTGGGAATCGAACAACGATCTGACGGGCGGGTCGGCGACTGACACGGACATTCACATGTCCATCTCTACGGACAACGGCGACACGTGGTCCAAGCCTTCTGCAGTGAACAACGACGCCGCCAGCGACGATCGCCAGGAAGAACGCCCGCGCGTGGTATCGGATGGTGACGGCCATTGGGTCGTGGCGTGGCCCGCATACCACTCAACGGACGCGAATGTTTTGGTAGCGGCATCAGCGGACGATGGGGACACATGGAGCGATCCGCAGCCGTTGAATCCGGATGAAAACTGGAACGATTCGTTTGTCGCGATTGCGACGGACAGGCAAGGCGTTTGGATCGCGGTGTGGCAGGCATTTCTTCCCGGTGGTTCCAGTTCGACAGGGGACACCGACATCTACGCATCCGTATCGAGTAATAACGGGACTACATGGTCCTCGCCCGTGCTCGTTAATACGACGGGCAGCTCAGACAGCGGCGACGATTTTGCGCCGGATATTGCATCAGATGGCGCGGACACCTTCGTCGCGGTATGGCACACGCAGGACACGCTTGGCGGCACGATCGGCGACGACGAGGACATTCTCAGTGCGCGCCGCTCGGGAAAGGTTTCGGAGTGGAGTGCGCCAGTTGCGGTGAATGCGGCAGTCGGCGATTCCGCCACGGATGAATACCCGCGCATCGCGACGGATGAATCGGGAACGTGGATCTGCACATGGACGTCTTCTCTCACAAATGGCATGGATTGGGAGGGCGATGTGCTCGTGGCGAACAGTGCGGACGATGGCGCCACATGGAGCAGCGCAACGGCAATCAATGCATCGCCCGAAAGCGACACGATCAGCGATGATGACGCGTGTATCGCGACGAACGAATATGGGCAGTGGTTCATCCTGTGGTCAGCTTGGAAGCCGGGAAATGGTTCGGATCCGTTCGCTGGAACTACGTCGATGCTTGTTGTCGGGTCCGATGATGGCGGCGACACATGGACGAATCCATACCCCCTGAAGCTCAACGCGCCACCCAAGGACGGTGAGAACGGCGCTCCCTCCATCACGTGCGACGGCGACGATCGTTGGATCGTGGTGTGGGACATCTATGGAAAGCTCGGCGATGCCCGCCATCGGGACGATGACATCTATCTGACCACGACCAAATTCCCGCAGGCAATCACGGTGCTGAAGCCGAACGGCGGGGAAACGATCAACCGCGATGAGAAGAAGAAAGTGACCTGGACATCCTTGTTCGGCGTGGAAGAGACGGTGCGCTTGGAGTTGTGGCGGGACGGCGTGTTCAACGTCGTGCTCGTGAGCGCGACGCAGAACGACGGCTCGTGCAACGTGAAAATTCCCAAGAATGCCGATAAAGGAAAGGGCTACACCATTCGCATTGTGTTGGATAGCGACCCGGCCGTGTTTGACGAAAACGATGCCCCGTTTTCCGTGAAATGAGGCGGCCTGCCGCCGTCCACGCCTGGCCGGCCCCGATCGCGGGGCCGGCTTTTTTTATACATGCGGCGTGCGAAATGCGCATAGTCCTGCGGCGGATAATACTCCTTCGCCGGGTCGCGTAAGGATATTGCGGGCGGGCGCGGGCGAATTCTATAATTCGCGTTTATCTTGGGAGACGTTTTTTGATTCGAATTGGCATAGTTGGCACGGGTTACGGCGCGCGGGAAATGATGCGCTTGGCGGCAGCGCATCCGTCGATTGAACTGGTTGCGGTCGCTTCCACGAGCGCGGCGGGCAAGCGTTTGGAAGACGTGTTGCCGGCGTTCCGCAAAGTCCACGATCTGACGATTGAGACCTTTGACGCGAAGGCGCTGGCGAAGAAATGCGACGCGGTGATCGTGGGCGTTCCGAGCGGGCAGTCGATCACGATTGTATCGGCGTTGCGCGCTGCAGGCGTGCGCGTGCTGGATCTCGGCGGCGATTTTCGTTTGAAAGACCCCGCGCTGTTTGAGAAGTACTACAAAGAAAAACACGGCGCGACGGATTTGTTGGCGGAAGCGGTGTACGGTTTGCCGCCGGTTTATCGTGACACACTGAAGTCCGCGAAGTTGGTGTGTGTGCCGGGGTGTTATCCCATCAGCGCGATACTACCGTTGAATCCGATACTCGATCAGGCGAAGGCGGCGGTGCCGATTGTGATCGACAGTATCAGCGGGATTTCGGGCGCGGGGCGTTCGCCAAGTGAGGGATATCATTTCCCGGAGATGAATGAAAATCTCAAGGCGTACAAGCTCGCGGTGCATCAGCACATTCCGGAGATCGAACAAGAGACCGGCAATCGCGCGATGGTGCAGTTTACACCGCACGTTGCGCCCCTTACGCGTGGGATATTGACGACGATAACGTTTCGCGCCGAGGGTGAGGTTGATCCGGCTTCAGCGTATGCGCGTTACGATGCGGAACCATTTGTACGTGTATTGCCGCAGGGGTCGCTGCCAGAAGTGAAGCACGTGCGCGGCACAAATTTTTGCGACATCGGCTGGGCGAAAGATGCGCGCACCGGCAATCTCGTTATTGTGAGCACGATCGACAATTTGATGGGCGGCACCTCGGGCATGGCAATCCAATGTATCAACGTCATGTTCGGCTTTGACGAGCGCGAGGGCCTGAAGTTCGGAGGTATCGCGCCATGAAGCAGATAGAAGGCGGCGTGTGCGCGCCGAAGGGGTTCAAGGCGGCAGGCGTCGTCGCGAACATCAAGAAGTCGTCTACAAAAAAAGACTGCGCGCTGATCGCGAGTGAAGTCCCTGCAACGGTTGCGGGAATGTTTACGAAAAACGTGATGAAGGCGCCGCCGGTGGTGTGGAATGCAGCGGCGTGTCTCGCGGGCAAGGCGCAGGCGGTATTCGTCAATAGCGGTAACGCGAATGCGGCGACCGGTGAGCGCGGTGCGGAAGACGTGTGCACGACCGCGGGCTGGGTCGCGGATGGTTTGGGTATCAACGCGCAGCACGTATGCATTTGCAGCACGGGCGTCATCGGCGTGCCCTTGCCAATGGATCGCATTCAGAACGGCGTGAGTGCAAGTTTGAAGGCGTTATCCGAAAACTGTGGCAGTGATGCGGCGCAGGCGATCATGACGACCGATACTGTGCCAAAAGAACGCGCCATTGAAGTGGAATTGAGCGCGGGGACCGCTCGGCTGGGCGCGATTGCTAAAGGCTCGGGGATGATCGCGCCGAATATGGCGACGATGATCTCCATCATCACGACGGACGCGGGAATCGATTCGCAGGCGCTGGACAAAGCGCTGCGCGCGGCGGTGAACGCGTCCTTCAACTGCATTACGATTGACAACGACATGAGCACGAGCGATACGGTGTTGTGCTTCGCGAACGGCGCGTCGGGCGTGCAGATCGAAGCGGATAGCGCGGACTGCAAGGCTTTTGAATCGGCGTTGCAGGAATTGTGCGTGGACATGGCGAAGCTGCTTGTGCTCGATGGCGAAGGCGCGACGAAGTTTGTGGAGATCGCCGTCGAAGGCGCGCAAAACGAAGACGACGCGAAAACCATTGCGCGCGCAATCGCGAACTCTATGCTTGTGAAGACCGCCTTTTTCGGGCAAGATCCGAACTGGGGACGCATTGTGTGCGCGGCGGGGTATTCTGGCGTGGAGTTCGATCCGGCGCAGGTAGGGCTGTGGCTGGATACGGTGCAGCTTGTTCACGACGGCGCGGCGGCGGATTATCGCGAGGAAGACGCGGCCGCGGTGATGAAGCAGAAAGAATTTCAGGTGCGGTTGCGTGTGGGGAATGGCGAAGGATCGGCGGTGTTTTGGACTTGCGACTTGAGCCACGATTACGTGTCTATCAACGCGGATTACCGGTCTTAGCGCCGGAGAGGGAACAGCGGAAGAATGTCCTTGCTCGATCAATACCAGGAGTTTATTCAAAAGGCGGCGACACTCGTCGAGGCGCTGCCCTACATCCGCGAGTTCGAGGGCAAGACCGTCGTCATCAAGTATGGTGGCGCGGCGATGGAGAACGAGCGCCTACGCGAAAGCACGACCGAAGACATCGTGCTGATGAAATACGTGGGGATGAACCCGGTCGTCGTGCATGGCGGCGGCCCGGAGATTAACCGCACATTGCAGCGGCTCGGTGTGGAAGCCAAGTTTCACAATGGTCTGCGCGTCACAGATGAAGAGACGGTGAAAGTTGTCGAGATGGTTCTGGCGGGATCGCTGAATAAGGAGATCGTTACCCTGGTGAGCCGTGCGGGCGGAAACCCGATCGGCATCTGCGGCAAAGACGGCAATCTGCTGCACGCACGCAAGCTGGTCGCTGAGGATGGCGCGGACCTCGGATTCGTAGGCGAGATCACCGGTGTGCATTTCAAAATCATCACAGTGCTTTGTGACGCGGGGTTGATTCCGATCATCGCGCCGATTGCAACGGACCCGCAGGGCAATACGTGGAACGTGAACGCGGACACCGCGGCGGGCGAGATTGCCGCGGCGATTCAGGCGGAGAAGTTGGTGTTCTTAACGGACACGCCCGGCATCCTGCGGGATCCGAAAGATCCGGCTTCGTTAATTCATCAATTGAATTATCTGGAGATTGAAGACTTAATCGAGCAGGGCGTGATCGCAGGCGGCATGATTCCGAAAGTGGAAGCGTGTTTGAAAGCACTCGATTACGGCGTCGTGAAATCGCATATTATCGATGGGCGCGTGCCGCATTCGCTGTTGCTGGAGATCTTCACCGACAAGGGTATGGGGACTTTGGTGACGCATTAAGCGAAAGCTCTGTTCTCGCGATTCTCAGCGACGCCACGTATGCTCTGGACGAAAGACTATCCACATAATTAGCCCGAGCGGCCAAGAGAATAGAAGCACCAAAAGCGCAACCAGGCATCCGGGTTTTCCGCGCGCTTCCGCGTCGCCATACGCCCAAATAGCGGAGTACAGATAGAGGGCGAAGAAAGCCAAGACGAATATGAAGATGAACACGCCGCCGAGTACCGCGACGAGATCGTTTGCCCCCGAGTTATCCATGATCTAAATGCTATACCCCTTCAGTGGGTAACGCAAATGCATCGCGGCGGATTGGGGGAACTTGGCGCCGCGCCTACCCTCGCCCCGGGTTCAAAATTAAATCACGGGCGGGACGCCCGTGCCCCTTTTTGGCGCTCGAATTTTTTACTTTACTTCGCCGGTGGAGGGATTGTATTTCCAATCTCTGTCGAGGTACGGGTGCGTGGGTACGATGTATTCGTTGCGGAGCGTGTCGAGGTTTGGGGGCGGGGTTCCGTGCTTCTCTTTGTACTTATTGATCGAACCCTGCAAAAAGACTATTCGTTCTTCCACTTGTGAATCGAGTAGCGATGTATTTTGAACGACACCTTTGGAATTGATAAAGAATGTGCCGCCGAGGGGATCGCTGGGTTTGCCTTGTATGAGGCCGGCGGCGGCGAGATCGTCGATTGTTTTGGGGGCCTCGCCTTTTTCTTCTACGTATTTCTTGACAACGCCATCGAGTGCGAGGCAAATCTCGCGCAGGTCCACTTCGATGAGGCGACGCTGGGCGGTTTCGCGCATATTTTCATCGGTCGTGTTTTGAATTATTTGCGCCCACATGTCGCGCTCGATGTCGCCGAGATTGTGTTTCTGTTGGAGGTGCTTCGCCCAGTTGACCACAAACTCAGGCGGCTCGCCCGTTGACGCGGCGACGGCCATCCATTTCGCGCCCATGACGCCATCGTGACGATTGAGAATGTAGGTTCGCGCGATCTCGAAAGGCAGTTCCCAGCTCTTCGGGTTCTTTTCGATGCCGCTTTCCAGCAGTTTGATGCTCGCGTCGTTGTCGCGTTTGAGCATGGCGAGAAACACGCCGCCCCACCTGTACGCGTCAATAAAATATGGATCGAGCCGTGTAATTGTGCCGAGCATGCGATCGAGCAAGGTGAACTTGAAGTCGCCGTGAAACTCTTTTGAGGTGTAACTGATGCACTTGAGCCAGAGGATGTCGGCGATCACGCTGCTTTGTCCGCAGGTGAAGGACTTCAGCAGGCGCTCGTTCGGAAAATAGAGGACTTCCTCAGCAGCGTTTTCCTTACGCAGCGTATCGACGCGGCGTTGCGAAAATGTGGTACACACAAATGAGAGAGAGACAACGACAATCGCCGCGATGAGCTTGCGCACGGCTACACGTCCTTATTCTCGAACGCAATCGCGGCGAGAACGAGCAGCATCGCGGTGTAGACGGTGCCGTAGGCCATCGCCCAAATAACGTAATCAAAGGATACCGCGACGTTGTTCGCAGCTTCCGCGCGGATGTTGAAGTTCGAGAAGTTAGGCACGATGTAATAGATGATTTCGAGCACCTTCTTGGAAGTAGTGCCGTCGAAGTGCGCGGGGAGATCGATGAGGATGGTCGTGGCATGCCCGACGACGTATATAGAGAAAACAATGATCGCACCGAGAATCGGCGACGTTAAAGACGAGAACAAGGTGGCGAAGGCCGTGACCATCAGTAATTCCCAATACGTGAGTATCACGGCGTAGATATACGTGACGTCGACCGTGCCGCCGAGCATCGTGACGTATGCGGCGCCGGAAATTCCCATCACTGCTGTGACTACGCCAAGCAGAGCTGCCATGCCGACATATTTGCCGAGCACGAACTCGTAGCGCGACATGGGGCGGCAGATGATGGTGTAGATCGTGCGCTTGTCTATCTCTTTGTAAACCAGGCTTGTGCCGACGAAGATGGCGATTAGCACGCCAAAGACCGAGACCGCTGCGAGTGAGAAGTCTATTACAATCTTGATTTCCTGCCCTATGCTGATCCACCCGAGCGCTTTCGAGCCGAGCAGCGTGGCCAGTGCGAAGAAGACTAAAACATAGAGCACCTTGTCGCGTACGGCCTCGCGGAAGGTGTTGTGCGCGACGGCGAGAATTCTCATGACTGCGCTTCCTGCGCGCGCATGAAGTAGTCCTCAAGCGATTCTTTCACCGCGGCAAAATCCACGAGTTGACCGTCGTGCTTGTGGATCGTCCTCACCGCCAGGTTCGCGGTTGGAAGATCGGGCATGATGAAATGGTGACCCGCTTCGGAGACGCGCATCGAAGTACCCAAATTCTTCACTTCGCCGATTGCAGCGCCGTTCAGGCCCGATGCGATGATCTCCACCTTGGTAATTTTTTCGGTGAGCAGTTCTTCGATTCTGCCGTGGCGCGTAAGCTTTCCTTTCACGAGAATTCCAACACGGTCGCAGATCTGCTCTACGTCGCCGAGCACGTGTGAACTGAAGAAGATCGTCTTCTTCTCATCGCGCATGCGTAGGATCAGTTCACGGATCGCGCGGCGGCCGAGCGGGTCAAGTCCGCTCATGGGTTCGTCGAGGACGAGCAGTTTAGGATCACCCACCAGCGCGACTGCGAAACCGAGACGCTGGCGCATGCCCTTCGAAAAACCGCGCACGCGCTGATCCGCAATCGATTTCAGATCGAGCAACTCGGAGAGCTTCTTCCATTCCGCTTCGCGCGCAGCGGCGCTGAGCCCGTGGAGTTTGCCGTAGAAGTCCAGCGTCTCGCGCGGGGTGAGGTATTCGTAGAAGTATGGGTTCTCCGGCAGGTATCCGATGAGCCGTCGCGATTCCTTGCGTTTGGAGTCTTCGCCAAAGATGCGCGCATCGCCCCGCGTTGGGCGGATGAGCCCGCAAAGCAGTTTGATAGTGGTGGTCTTGCCGGCGCCGTTGCGACCGAGGAAGCCGAAGACTTCGTTTTCGGCGACGATCAAATCCAGCCCGACGAGCGAAGGCGGGGGACGCCTGCCGTACTGGGCCCTATACGTCTTTGAGAGGTTTTTGGTTTCGATCGCGTCCATTGCAAACACAATATACAGAAGATAATGCTGTCTTGTATACCATATATGGACAAATTAAATTTCAATACCTCCCACACTGACCGCGAGTAGGAACACGCCGCATGCAATGGTATTCCTGGTTCATTGACCGGCACGTTCTGCGGGAGTACCGTAGCAAGTGTTATGTGCCGTTGGCGGACACTCTCCATGATTTTGTGCGCGTGCCTCGTTCCATGCCTCGCGCGCGGGGCGGACACTTCGCTCCAGGTGCAAAAGCAGAACGCCCTGCCTGACGGGTATATCCAAGTCGTTGCGACGCATACCGCCATGTACGCAGACTTCGAGTTCACGATGATCGTGCCGAAGGCCAGTCTCACGGAAGCCGATGTGCTGATGGCGGCAAACGAGGCCTTTGACGCGATTGACCGGCTGGAAAGCCGGGTGAGCACATGGCGGCCCGGGTCGCATGCGTCGCGCATTAACTACGAAGGCGCGAAGAGGCCGGTCGGCGTGTCGATGGATATCGTCAGCCTGGTTGAGACGTCGATTGCATTTACCCACGCCACGGACGGGGCTTTCGACATTACGGTCGGGCCACTGGTGGAGCTGTGGAAAATGTGCAAAAAGGTGCCGCGCCTGCCGACCGACGCGGAACTGAGCGCCGCGAAGGACCTGGTGGGCGCGGACAAAATCATCGTGCTGCGGGACGACCACAGCGTCGGCTTCAAAAAAGAAGGCATGCAGTTGGATTTCAATGGGATAGCCAAGGGTGTTGCCGTGGATGTTGCGGCGGGGGTATTGCGGCAGTACGGGGTGACCTGCGGATTGCTGGATGGCGGGGCGAGTTCGCTGCTGGCGATGGGCGCGCCGCCGGGCCAACCGGGATGGATCATTCAATTGAAACATCCGTATAATGGATCGTTGCTCGATGAGACGACAATCAAGGATGAAGCGGTTTCCACCTCGGGCTATTGGCACGACCATTTCGAAGTGGACGGGAAAAAGTACGGGCACATCATCAATCCGCGCACGGGCATGCCGGTGCAGGGAATGATGTACGCGATGGTCATCGGTAAAAGTGGGACCGCGACCGAGGCCCTGAGCAAGGGCTTCTTCATCAACGGCGTGGATTGGACGAGGCAGTATTGCGAAAAGAACCCGGACGTACGGGCAATCCTGGTGCCGGACCCGGCCGAGGGAAATGAACCTGTTCCGGTTCGCATCAACTTCACGAAGTGAAAGGGACTCGACGATGGAAGTGACGAGACGGAACTTCATGCAAGGCGCCGGCGCGGCTGCGGGTGTCATGATCGCGACAGGCTGGTCGCCGTTGTCATACGCGCAGAACGAGAAGGTGCGTCTCGCACTAATTGGAACGGGCAGCCAGAACCGGATTCACCTCGAGCAGGGTATCGCTGGCAATCCGCAGATTCAGGTCGTAGCGCTGTCAGACTGCCTGCGGCCGAGTCTAAGCGCGGGCGTGCAGACGTTGTTTGCGGATGCGGCCACGAACCCAGCGCGCAAGGCAGAGCGCGATGATTTCTGGAAGAACCATTGCTACCTCGATTACAAGCAAATGCTGGATAAGGAAAAGGACAACATTGACGCTGTCCTCATTGCGACGCCGTTCACGACGCACTACGACATCGTGATGGACTGCCTTGATGCGGGCAAGTATGTGTTCTGCGAAAAGACGATGGCGGATACCGTTGAACGCTGCCGCAATATCGTGACCAAGTGCAACTCGACGGGTAAGTTTGTCCAGTGCGGTCACCAGCGTCGTTATAACCCCGATTATATTCACGCAGTGGAAGGCTATATCGCAGGGCGCGCGGGGCGCATCCAATACATTGAAGGGCAGTGGCACCGCTACGGCGACTGGAAGCGGCCAATGCCGATGAAAAAAGACCCGAACGATCCGACCAAGACAATTCCTTATGAACTGTCACCGGAAGAGGCGGCGCTTATTCCCGATCTCAAAAAGATGGTGAACTGGCGAATCTACCAACAGTACAGCGCGGGGCTCATCAGTGAGCTTGCGACGCACCACATTGAGGTTGTGAATTGGCTGTTGGGCACGCCGCCGGCACGTGTGATGGCTTCTGGTGGAATTGATTATTGGAAAGACGACCGCGATACGCAAGACAACATTGTTCTCGTGTTCGAATACGATATGCGTATCGGAAAGAGCCGTCACTGGACCCACAGCCCAAAAGCAAGCGCAGAACCGCTCACGGCGGACAAACTGGTAAAACCATACACCGTTCGTTTCAATTGGACGGGCACGCTGCAAAGTTCGCTAAAGAGCGAAGGTTTGCTGCTAATCGGGGATCTTGGCACATTTGAGATGCACGAATTGAATTTTGACGGTTCCGGACGTGGTAGCTGGTTCCAGGAGGAACCGCACAAGATTTGGCTCGATCCGGAGACGGGTCAAGAGACAAAGGACGAAAAGATCATCGCGATGATCAAGTCCACGGGCCAGAGCCAGAAGTATTCTAAATTGATCGATCAGCCGCAGGCGCATTTCGATTCCGAGCTCGATCCAGAGCGTAAGAAGACGAACCCGGACATTCGCCAGTTCGCAGCGTTTGCGGAATGTGTGAAGACGGGCACACCACCGCGCACCAATCAGATGTGCGGATTGATGGCGTCGATCTGCGATTTCGCTGCACACGAAGCTGCGACGAAGAAAGAGGTCGTGGCGATTGACCCAGCGTGGTATACCTTTGACTTCGAGACGCCGGATCCCTTTGTCGTTTCGTAATTGACTTTATTGTCACAGGCGCGGACGCGGTGGTGCGTCCGCGCCTGTGTTGTTTTGTGCGGTGTGTGATCGATACGGTGATCGATTACGATTACGAGCACGAGCACGAGCACGAGCACGAGAAAGTCTGAAGAATGAAGCGTGCATGGCATAGCGAATTAAGTCCCCCTTTGAAGGGGGATTCAGGGGGATGTTCCGCTGCATTCCGATTCGCCTGAGATTGAATACGAACGTCGCCTCAATGCGCGGCGCGAGACGGCGCGTGCCTTGCAGCGGCGTGAGGAACGCATTTCCAATCTGCGGTTGCTTGTGTTTGCCGCCGGACTCATCGTCTTATGGGCGTCTTGGTGGATGCAGTGGTTTTCTATTTATTGGATCGTTGTGCCTATCGTCGCCTTTGTCGCGCTGGCGATTTCGCACGATCGCACGATTCGCGGGCTGAAACGCGCGCGGCTCGCAATTGCGCATTATGAGCGCTGCATCGCGCGGGTGCAGGACAAGTGGGCGGGCACGGGACGGGGCGGGGAAGATTTGCAGCCCGCGGAACATCCGTACGCAGCGGACCTCGATCTATTCGGCAAAGGTTCGCTGTTCGAGTTGTTGTGCACGGCCCGCACGCGCGCGGGTGAACAGGTGCTTGCGAATTGGCTGACGGCGCTCGCGAACCCCGAGACAGTTCGCGCGCGGCAGGACGCGCTGAAAGAACTGCGGAATGGTCTCGACTTGCGAGAAGACCTCGCGCTTCTCGGCGCTGACATCAACACGGGGATTCTGCCGGAGCAACTGGCGCGATGGGCAACCGCACCGCAGGCCTTTGCATCGATGGGGCCGCGCATAGTGGCTTTCGTCGTGGGACTTTACAATGTACTCGCACTGGTCGCATGGGCGGTGTTCGATACCGGCCCAAATTTTTTTCTCCTCGGCCTCATCATCGCTGTGTTATCTGCGCGGCATATCGGCGGAAATGCCGTCAAAGAAGTTCTCTCCGCCATCGACGAACCCGGCCGTGAACTCGATGTACTTGCTAAAGTGCTCGCGCGGCTGGAGCAGGAAAGATTTGAACACGGCCGGCTGCGCGATCTGCATGCTGCATTGACAACCGAAGGCATGAATGCGTCGGCGTGCATCATGCGGTTGCGCAAGTTAATTGCAGCGCACGAAATGCGCGGCAACCAACTGTTCGCAATCGTCGCGCTGATGCTGATGTGGGACGTGCATTTTGCGTATGCGTTTGAAGCGTGGCGCAAACGCTACGGCGCGCGTGTGCAGCAGTGGCTGGATGCGCTTGGCGAACTGGAAGCCTTGTGTTCGCTCGCCGCGTACCACTATGAGCGACCTGATGACCCGTTCCCTGAAATTGTGGAAGGCAAGGCGCTATTCGACGGCGTGGAGATTGGGCATCCGTTGTTGTCGTCGGGTGCATGTGTGCGCAACACCGTGCGGCTGGATGACGCCACGCGCGTGTTCATCGTGAGCGGATCGAACATGAGTGGTAAGAGCACGCTGCTGCGCACAGTGGGCATCAACGTGGTGCTGGCGCTGGCGGGTGCGCCGGTGCGCGCGAGATCGCTGCGCGTGTCGCCGTTGGCAATCGGCGCTACCTTGCGCGTGCAGGATTCTATTCAATCCGGCGACTCCCGTTTCTACGCAGAGATCCGGCGCTTGCAGATGTTGTCGGAGATTGCGCGCGGACCGTTGCCGTTGCTGTTTCTGCTCGATGAGATATTGCACGGCACGAATTCGCACGATCGCAAGATTGGCGCGGAGGCCGTGATTCGACGATTCCTTGCGTCGGGCGGAATTGGATTTGTAACGACGCACGATTTGAGTCTGACGCAGGCTGTGGATCAATTCGCGCCGCATGCGATTAACGTGCATTTTGAAGATCACATCGAGAACGGGAAGTTGGCTTTCGATTACACCATGCGCCCGGGTGTGGTGCAGAAGAGTAATGCGCTGGAGTTGATGCGGGGAATCGGGTTGGACGTTTAGCGATAAAGACAAGAGGAGCCCTCACTATGCAATGGAAGCGCCGCGATTGGTTTAAGCAGTTGGGTTCTGTGTTTGCGTGGGTTGCGCTTCCCGCTAGCGCGAAGGCGGCGGCGAATGAACAGAACGCTGCTCCTTTGGCCACCGTTCCTCCGTCCGATCCGGGGACTTTTCGCGAATCGTATGAGCTGATTGTTGTCGGTGGGGGTATCGCGGGGACTTCCGCAGCGATTAGTGCGGCGCGTAATGGCGTGAAGGTGGCGCTGGTCCATGAGCGCTCGATGTTGGGCGGCAATTCGTCGAGCGAAGTGAAACTGTTTCCGGAGAATGGCGCGGGGCACCAGCCGTGGATCAAGGAAGGCGGCATCCACGAGGAGTTTCATACCGAAGAGCGTGTGCGCAATCATCAAGCGTACAAAGAGGGCACGATGAACTGTCATTGGGATCTCGTGCTTTATGAATGGGCAATCCGCGAACCCAACCTCACGCTGTACCTCAACACACACATGCATC
The DNA here is from genome assembly GCA_020848835.1 of Candidatus Hydrogenedentota bacterium. Lineage (GTDB taxonomy): Bacteria > Hydrogenedentota > Hydrogenedentia > Hydrogenedentales > SLHB01 > JABWCD01. The sequence goes on along the minus strand of JADLHJ010000062.1, from coordinate 12,317 downwards.
GCGTAGTGATGGACACGGATAAGCGCATCCGCGCGGTGTATTGCATTCAGCTCGGCACTGAGAAGACCTTCGAATTAGAAGCGCCATTGTTTATTGACGCGACTGGTGACGGCGTATTGGCGCATCGCGCCGGCGCGGACTATCGGTGGGGACGCGAGGCGAAGAACGAGTACGGCGAGGCACTTGCACCGGATATTGCGGACGAGAAATTAATGGGAAACACGCTGTTCTTTCGCGCGGTGGACACGGGCAATCCGGTGCCATTCAAGCTGCCGGATTGGGCGGTGTCGTTCGACACGGAGGCCGATCTCACTTCGCGCAACCATAGCTACCTTGAGGGCGGGTATTGGTGGATCGAAGTGGGGGCGCCGTGGCATCCGATTAAAGACAACAATGAGATCACGCACGAGGCGCTGAGACAACTGCTTGGCGTGTGGGACCACATCAAGAACAAGGGCGATCACGGCGCGCAGAATTATGGTCTGGAGTTCGCAGGGTTCTGGCCGTACAAGCGCGAGTGCCGGCGCATTCTCGGCGACTATGTGTTGACCCAGCAGCACATTCAGAATCCGCAGCCGCTGCGCGACAGCGTCGCGTATGGCGTATGGGGCATCGATATTCACACGCAGGGCGGTATCCTCGCGCGCAATGAGCGTCCCTATCCGCCTCCAGAGAAGGACGATCAGTGGGAGGAGCGCGGGATTATTGTCTACGGCATTCCTTTGCGATCGCTCTATTCGCGCAACATCGAGAATATGATGATGGCGGGTCGTCCGATCAGTGGAAGTTACATCGCATTTGCGTCGTCACGCGTGTTGTCAACGGGCAGTATCGTGGGCCAGGCGACCGGTGTTGCCGCGGCGCTGTGCAAGAAGTACAACACATCGCCGCGCGTGGTCGCCCGCGATCACGCGCAAGAATGTCAGCAGATTATTTTGCGGCAAGGCGGGCACATACCCGGTGTGAAGAACGAGGACGCGAACGATCTCGCGCGGCGCGCGCGTGTGACGGCAAGCAGCGAAGCGGCGTTGTCATTTCCCGTTGGCGAGACCGAGCTCGAAATGGCGATGCCGCTCGCGCAGATTTTTCCCGTGAGCGCGAAACGTGTCGATTATGTCGATCTTTTTATTGCATCAAAGAGCGATGAGGACGAGACGATCCAGCTAGGCTTAAGCGAAGCACCCGCTGTTTGGGATTTTCGCAGCGCGGGTGATATCGCGCAGGCGCGTTCATTGGTGCACGCCAAGTCGAGCGGTTGGGTCAGGTTTCACCTCAGCACTCGCGTGCGGCCGGACCGCCTCTATTTTATCCACACAGATATCCACAGGAACCTTTATTGGAAAACGCATAGTGAAAATGAGACCGATCTGAACAATCGTTGTCCGGTCGGCGTCACGGCAGGCAGTCTACCGTCCGGCACGCGCTGGCGACCTTTTACAAACGGCCGCACATTTGCCATGCGCATAGCGCCAGCGAGTTTTCCATACGGGGCACAAAATATTGTACATGGAACGAACAGACCGGATGATTGGACCAACATCTGGATATCCGAAGTGGAACGCGACACACCCGCGTGGATCGAACTGCGGTGGCCGCGGCGCGTTTCGTTCAACACCGTGGAAATAACGTTTGACACAAACGCGAATCGTCGCGTCACTTTGCCGCTGTTTCGTTATCCCGAATGTGTGAGGGATTACCACATTCAGTGTGGTGAGGGAAGTTCTACGCGCGACATCTTGCGTGTTGAAGGAAACTACGAACGGCGTCGTGTGCACAGGTTTGATCGCGTGACGACGGATCGCTTGCGACTTAATGTGCTCGCGACAAATGGCGTGAACACCGCGCGCGTGTATGAAGTACGTGTGTATGATCAAGCCTGATGCAATGTTGCGATGCGCGCAAATTTTTCGTTGCGCTTCGTCGCATATCGTGCTATGTTTCCCGCTATAAGGATGCAGGTGCTGACGTCGTTTTTCGGGGGTTCCATGTCCACTTCCAAGCTGGCCGAGCAGGTCGCTGAAAAAATAAAGTCGCTGCCGAGTGACAAACAGCAAGAGATACTGAAGTCACTCGAATCCTTTGTAGCAGAAGCTACACGTGAGATGCCGCGCAAGTATACCGGCGCTGCTTGGGCTAACGCCGTCGCGATCGACGATGGCGACGAGCACCGGCCAAACGTTTGGCGCTTTACGGCGGGCCCACGGCCAAGCGCATTCGAATAATTGTTGGCGCCTCGGCCCGTCTCTCTGCGCGCCACGCTGCCGGCAGTTTCCGCAATAGTCCGCAAATCAACTCCCAGGCGCGCACGAGTGCGCACAGCCTTCAATTCAGGCGCTCAACAATAGCGCTATACACTTGCGGTCTGCGCTGAATCGGCATCTCGATTGAAATCATCTCCACTTCCCACCAGCCCCCAGTTCCGATTCGGGCGAACCGAGGCGAGAACAGTGCATCTCCCAAGTCAATAGTCGAAAGGGTCACCGGCCTGTCGCCAATGTGCGAAGGGGCCACGGCGCTGCTAATATGCACCCATGGGCGAGATATGGTTTGAAGTTGTCATCGTTTTTGTACTGCTGGTGATCAACGGAATTTTCGCGATGACCGAGATCTCCGTCGTTTCCTCGCGTAAGGCACGGCTGAAGCAGATGGCCGAGGAAGGTCAACCCGGCGCAAGATCCGCGCTCGCGCTGTCCGAATCGCCGAACCAATTTCTTGCGACCGTCCAGGTGGGAATCACGCTCGTGGGTATCTTCGCGGGTGCATTTGGCGGCGCGACCATCGCCGAAGTCATCGGCGCGCAATTGCAGGCGATCCCTGTCCTCGCACCCTACGGCGAATCGATCGGCCTCGCCATCGTCGTAGTGTGCATCACGTACTTTTCGCTCGTGATCGGCGAACTCGTGCCAAAGCGGATTGGCCTCGGTAATCCGGAAGGCATCGCGACGCGGATGGCCCGGCCGATGAAGTTGCTCGCGAAGATTGCTAGTCCAGCAGTGAAAGTGTTGAGCATCTCCACCGATGCGCTACTAAGTATCCTTCCGTTCAAACCGAGTGACGAGAATGCGGTGACGGAAGAAGAGATTCGCTTAATGATGCAGGAAGGGTTGCGCTCCGGCACCTTCAACGAAGTTGAAAGCGAGATCGTACATAGTGCGCTCGAACTCGACGAGCTCACCGTGCACGACATCATGACCCCGCGCATCAAGATCACCTGGCTCGACAAGAACGAGCCGCACGAAGCCGTGTGGCACAAGATCGCCGTTAGCGGTCACACCTTCTTCCCGGTGTTCGAAGGCACCCGCGACAACATCGTAGGCATTGTGTCTATCAAAGCGCTCTACGCAAACCTCGCCGCTGGCCTTCCCGCGCGCATTCCCGATCTCATGACCGATCCGCTCGTCGTGCCTGCCACACAGCCCGTCATGCAACTGCTCGACATGTTCCGCCGCACAGGAAAGCACATCGCGCTCGTGGCAGATGAATTCGGCGGGATCGACGGGCTGGTCGCCCTCAACGACGTCATGCAGGCAATCCTCGGCGATTTCCCTTCGCAGGAGGAACGCCTGCGCCCGGATTGCAGACAACGCCCCGACGGCACATGGCTCATGGATGGATTGGTGTCGATCGATCGCGTCGAAGAGATCCTGCCCGGACTCGAACTTAGCGACGAAGATAGCGAGGACATACAAACCCTCGCGGGCTTTGTCATGAAACAACTTGGGCGCATCCCCAACGAAGGCGAACGCTTCGAGTATCAAGACTATTTCTTCGAAGTGATCGACATGGACCGCCACCGCGTAGATAAACTGCTCATCGGCTCCCTGCCCAAGAAAGAAGCGCCCATCGAATAGCTGCTTCGCTTCCCACAGAATACAACGCGCTGGGCCAAGGTATTGAAGATTATTTGGAGTGCGGTGGCGGGCAGACACCGCTTTGGCTGTGCAACGCATTAGTATTTGATGGCGTCAAAGCGCTGTCCATCCGCAGGCGCATTCCCAATAGGCGTGACCGTTAGAAAACGCTAGCTTCGCGCTCGATATGAATCTCGACGCTCTTAAACGCAGGGGTCTTCGATTTCGGATCAACGTCGCGCGGCACAACGACATTCGCTTCGGGATAGTACATCGCGGCGTTACCCGCACGAATATCAAACGCGCGCGCAATGACATTGCTTAACGCACCGCAGGAGGAACGCACGGTGACCGTATCATTCTCCTTCAGGCCGAGTTTTTCGATATCGGACTTGTTGAGCAGGATTACATCGCGGCGCTCCTGTCCGCGGTAGTAGTCGTGATCTTCGTAAACCACCGTGTTGAATTGGCCTTCGCTGCGTAGCGTCATCAAACGGAAGCTGCCGTTGCCGTCGCCGGTGAGCGGCGGGATTGGAAAGGTATGGAACTGCGCTTTGCCCGATGGCGTGCTGAACTTCGGCGCATGAAACGTGCGACCGCCGAGTTGGAATTCGTGTTTTGTTTTGTCAATCGATTCGATCTCGCTATAACCGGGAATGATCGCAGCGATGACCTCGCGAATCGCATTGTGCTCTTCCATCTTTCGCCAATCGACCGGCGACGAATCGCCGAACACGCGCTTCGCGATCCCCGCGACAACTTCCACTTCACTGCGCGGGCCTTCATGACGCGCAGGGCCGCCATCGCTTAGACGCACGTAGTTGAACATCGACTCCTGTGTCGTCGATTGTTTTTCTTCATCGCGCGCGAGCACGGGCAGTATGATCGTTTCCTTTCCAAGCCCCATCGCGTGGCCGGTGTTCAACGTGGTGTTCATATACACGACAAGATCGATCTTGCTCATCGCGTCCGCCGCGAAATTCGCATCGGGATTCGAACCGTACAAGTTGCCGCCAATACAAAACGCGATGCGTACCTTCCCCTGCGACGCGTCGACCATGCTGCCCATCGTGTCCTGACCTGGCTTGGTGGGCAGCGATACGTTGAAGCGTTCTTCCAGTTTCTTGAACACTTCGGCTTTCAGCTTCGGTGTCACGCCCATCGAACCGATGCCCTGCACGTTGCTGTGCCCGCGAATCGGCAGCAGGCCCGCGTTCTTGCGGCCCAGCATGCCGCGCATCAGCGCGAGGTTGCCGATCGCCTGCACGTTTTCCACGCCGTGCTTGTGATGCGTCACGCCCATCGCCCAGGCGAACACAGTGCCTTTCGATGCGGCATACGCATCGGCCACGCGATCGATCGTGGTTCGGTTCACCCCGGATTGCTGAATGATCTCGTCCCATGTAACGGTCGCGAGATAGTTCTCAAAATCCGGCCAGCCCACGGTGGCATTTTCGATGAATTCGCGATCAATCGCGCCGCGTTCGTGTATCGCTTTCGCGACGCCAATCAAAAATGCGATATCGCCACCGATGTGAGGTTGCACGTAAAGGTCGGCGATTCGCGTGCCGAACAACATGCTGCGCACGCTCGACGGAATACTAAAATTCACGAGCCCAAGTTCGCGGATTGGATTGATAACAATCACCTTTCCGCCGCGCCGTTTCATCCTCATGATCGTGCTCATCAATCGCGGATGGTTCGACGCCGGGTTCGCGCCGACGAGAAACAGCGTGTCACAATGTTCGACATCTTCGAGCACGATGCTCGCGGTGCCCGATCCATAGATCGTGCTGAGTCCAACGCCCGACGCCTGATGACAATAGTAGGAACAGTTGTTGACGTTGTTCGTGCCGTAGACGCGCGCGAAGAGGTTCAGCAGGAATCCGGCTTCATTGGACGATCGCCCGCTAAAATAGAAAAACGTTTCGTCCGGATCCGACGCGCGTAGTTTGTCCGCGATCTTGCCCAACGCATTATCCCACGAAAGCGGTTTGTAGTGCGTGTCGTCCTTCGCCACGATCAGCGGTTCGACAATGCGTCCCGCCGCTTCCATCTCGCGCGGGGTAAAACTTTGCAGCGTGCGCAGATCGAAGGTCGTGAAGAACTCTTTGGGGATGCGGCCCTGCATGTCCGCAGCCATGGCTTGGATTGACTTCTTGCAAACCTCGGGGAAATGCCCGGCCTCGTTCACCATTCCGCCAAGCTGCCCGCCCATACCCAGCGCGCAAGTCTTGCAGGCATTCTTCGTGCGCAACGCGTTGAACAACCGCCACACGCCGCCCACCTGCTTCGCCTTGCGCAGGGTGTACAGCAGCGAAGCCCACCCGCCGGCAGACTTCGGCATCTTTCGCGCTGAACAACTATCGGACATTACAGACTAAGCCTCGAAACCGTGAACGTTCAGTATAAAGTAAAAAGAAGCGAGGCACCCCGCGGATGCTCCGAGGATGCCTCGCCGAATACATAAGGACTATGTGTTACTTCACCATCCCGTGCGGGTCGATGACGTATTTGCGCGCGGCGCCTTTGTCGAAGTCTTTGTAACCCTTCGGCGAATCATTGAGCGATATGATCGTGACGTTGGTCGCCTTGGCGATTTTAATCTTGTCGTAGAGGATCGCCTGCATCAGGTTGCGGTGATACTTCATCACCGGGCACTGGCCCGTGGTGAAGCAGTGGGACTTCGCCCAGCCAAGACCGATACGTATGCCGAGCATACCGATCTTCGCGTTTTCGTCCACGCCGCCCGGATCGCCGGTGACGTATAACCCTGGGATTCCGATCGCACCACCGGCGCGCGTGACTTCCATGACGCTGTTGAGCACCGTCGCCGGTTTCTCAACGACCGAGTCCGCGCCGTGCCCCCGCGCTTCGAACCCGACGCAATCCACTGCGGCATCCACTTCCGGCACGCCGACGATCTGTTCGATCTGTTCGGCGAGCGTGGCTTTCTTCTTCAGATCGACGACTTCGCAGCCGAAGCTCTTCGCCTGCTTCAATCGTTCGGGGATCATGTCGCCGACGATGACGCATGCCGCGCCGAGCAAGTGACACGACGCCGCGCAGGCAAGCCCGACAGGGCCCGCGCCCGCGACGTACACGATCGATCCGGGACCGACACCTGCGCTGACCGCGCCGTGGAAGCCGGTCGGAAAAATGTCGGACAAGAGGGTCAAGTCCTTGATCTTCGCCATTGCCTGGTCTTTGTCCGGGAACTTAAGGAGGTTAAAGTCGGCGTAGGGGACCATAACGTATTCCGCCTGACCGCCGACCCAGCCACCCATATCGACGTATCCATAGGCTGCGCCTGGGCGCGCTGGGTTCACGTTCAGGCAGATGCCCGTCTTGCCTTCCTTGCAATTCCGGCAACGGCCGCAGGCGATGTTGAAAGGCACGGAACAGATGTCGCCCTTCTTGATGAATTCGACGTCGCGCCCGCATTCGACCACCTGACCGGTAATCTCGTGGCCGAGGATGAGGCCCATCGGCGCCGTGGTGCGGCCGCGGACCATGTGCTGGTCGCTGCCGCAGATATTGGTTGTTACGACCTTCAGGATGACCCCGTGCTCGCATTTACGTTTGCCGAGCTCGAGCTTCGGGTAGTCGATTTTCTGTACCTCGACGACTCCCGGCTTGATGTACGCTACTCCGCGATTACCCGCCATACAGACCTCTCCCACAAGTTGATTGGAATGCACCGCCTATAACACACAGCAGACCATGTTGCCCGCGTTACCCAAGACCAATTGAAGTGAAACGCTGGACAGCCCTTACTGTGATTATTCGCCAATTGGAGGATTTTGGCAAGAGGAAATTCGGGTGTCTTAAATGACGGAGAAAAAGCTGGGATGCTGCTACGTTGCAACGGTTGGTGGAGTACCTAGGCCGAGGGGGACGGCAACGCAGCAGCATCCCACAGCATGAAACCAAACGAGATGCCGTATTGTGCTCGCGGTGCTGGAGCGCGGCAATCGGGAACAGGCCGGAATTTGGCATCGGGGACAAACCGGATGAGTGTTGGGCGCCTGCAGCCTGTGCAGCGAGGTGGGATTTATCGTCGGGATTGTTGACAGTACATGTATAATTGTTGTGGGACAGGGATGTTTATATCGCATGCAGTATCGCGCGCGACGCAGGCACAGAAAGTTGGGTTGGCCCGAGGTTTGGCTCGTGTCGTTCGTAGTGCTTGCGCTGGCGCCGGCAATGGCGTGGTGGAGCGAGCAGTACCAGCCGGATTGGATGAAGACTGCGGGCAACATCACATCGGTTGAGTTTCAGCGCGTACATTATAATGCGCAGGATTACCGCACGAAGGTCGATGTGACGTATGACTACATCGTGGGCATGGGTAAGTATCTGGGCGAGTTCCACGGATACTGGCCGGAAGTTGGAAGCCCGAACGCGCTGGCACCGTCTGAAATCGAGAAACTGAAAGAGCCGAAGTGTGAAGTCTTTGTCTTCTACGATCCTGGGAACATCGAGCACAGCACTTTGCATCCCAAGGACGGAAAATCATCGCCGCTTTGGATCGTGCTCACTGTAGCGGGTCTTTGCATCGCGGGCGCGTATACGTTCTTTGTGTATCCCGCGTGGCGCGCTTAATTCGCCGCACGCGGTGGTAATGCTTCGCGCTCGAAGATGGGATGGCCGAGCTTTCGCTCGAGTGATCGTACATGGACCATAGACAATACCGTTCCGATGGCCCAGGAAATCAGCAATGCACCCAGCGCTGGATAGAAGTATGCCTCGAGCGCTTCCTCGAACGCTTCATAGATAAAGGGTGCCAATAAGCAGAATATGAACACACGAATATATTGCTTTGTGCGTGGTTCCAACAAGAGCGATTTACCGTCGAAATGACAAGCGAACCAGCGTTTCGAGAGTAGGTATATAACGATACCGAGGACGATTCCGACGGGGATTGCGATGGGCAAGTTTGCTAGAAGTTTTTCGCGTATCTCGATGAAAAAGAAAATGAAAAAGAAGGCCAGCATAAGTAGACCAAAGTAGTGCCGGTGTATATGCCTCACGCCGTTCTGTGAATACAAATTGAATCGAATCGCGATTAAGATAAGAACGATCAAGGCGATGATGATTACTTCGGGTCTAATCATGTCGCTGTTCATGTCAGACTCCCGTTGGCACCTTTAGCTCACCATGTACTGCTGCCTGCAATCGGAATCGAAGATTCGATTACGAGCACGAGATGATATGTTGCTGCTAATGACTGTTCGTTAGTTTCCCCAACCCTTCCGGATGAACTTGCAGCCTTCTTTTGCGATGTGTTCTTCGCTGGGGGCCATGCGGCGCCAGATGCAGGTGGCTGCGGCGAGTTCGGGAAGGCAGAGGCCGAATGCCTCGATCACAAGCCAGTCGTCATACCCAATGTCTTTGATGGCTTTGAAAACGCCTGCGTAATCGACGTGATCTTCGCCGGGGGTGGCGCGATCGTTTGCGGAGATGTGGACGTGGTTGATCGCTTTGCCGGATGCGCGGATTGCATCGGGCACGTTCTTCTCTTCGATGTTCGAGTGGAATGTGTCGAAGAGGAATCCGGCGTTTTTGCGTCTAATGGCGTTCACGAGATCGACGGAGTCCGCGCAGGAATTGATGAAGTAAGTCTCAAAGCGATTGAGCGGCTCGATCGAGATCGGAAAATCTTTCGCGTAGTCGCAGAGCGCCTGCAAGCCTTCCACACACCAGTCCCATTCGGGCTTGTTGCGACCGCGACCGACGAGGCGTCCGACCGGCGAGCACAGGGGGCCTGCGATCTTTTCCGCGCCGAGCGTGTGGCAGGCGTCGATGCATTGCTTGAAGAAGTCGAGGGCGGCGGCACGTTCGTATTGGGCTTCGCTGATGAAGTTGCAGCCAGCCGCGGGTACGGAGACGACGGTGCTGGCGAGGCCTTCACCGTCGAGCACGGTCTTCAGCTCTTTCCAGTCCGAGCCGGTGGCGCTGAACATGGGGAGTTCGACGCCGTCGAAGCCCCAGGATTTGATTTGTTTGAATAATGGATAGTGCTCTTTGGTGGCTGCGCCGGTCCAAAGGAGAAGATTCATTCCGAGTTTCATGGCAGTAATACCCCTTCTGCGTATTCGCGGCAATCTAGCACAAGCACCGGCGATTTGTCACAATGCCGCGCCGTGGAGGGAGAACACGGTTCCGGGTTGCGTCAACATACTATGTCCAGGGCGTTGCACTTTTGCAACTGCGGATCACCCGGATCGGGAGTTCAAGAACCCGCGAAGGTTTGCACGCGCGATATTGTGCAGGGTGGTGCGGCCGCCGTGTGTGCATGTGGTGCGGTTGACTTCCATTCCTTAGCCCAGCGTGTTGCACTCTGCGTCACTGGCCAAGCGACGCCCGATGGGCCGTAGCGTCATCGGGAAACAAGGGGTACGACGGGGCGGACGTCTGGAGCGGACTGGGACACGGGCGCTGCGGATTAAGCCGTGTTTGGTTGACGCGAGTGGAAGAATGACGGTGAAGGCGCGGTGAGGCTTGCGAAATGACCCGTGTTTAATTGACTGATTTAATAAGTTATTGCGAATAGTGCTGAGAAAGTTGACCGTTTTGGTACGGAGGGTGGATGCGCAATATTGAACTGAAGGCGCGGGTGGGTGGGTTCGATCGGGCGGTGCAGGTCTGCCGGGCGCTAGGGGCCGTGTTTCAATCTGATATTCGGCAGGTGGACACCTACTTCGTCGTGGCCTCGGGAAGGTTGAAATTGCGGGAGAATGATCCGGGGAAATGTGAGCTGATTCATTACCACCGGGTGGACGAGGCGGAGAGCAAAGCGAGCGATTACAAAATTGTACAGGGGTCGCCGGAGTTGCGAGAGATGTTGGCGGCGGCGTTGGGAGTGCGTTGCGCGGTGCGGAAGCTGCGCGGATTGTGGTTGTGGGAGAACGTGCGGATTCATTTGGATACGGTTGAGGGGTTGGGCACCTTCATTGAGTTCGAGGCGGTTTTGGGCGAGCGGTTTGATGATGCGGATGGATATCTGAAGTTGGCGAAGTTGCGGGAGGCGTTTGGGATTGGGGATGGAGATTTGATCGAGGGGAGTTACGTGGATTTGATGGCGGGTGATGGGGTGGCGCGGCGGTGGACGGACTAAGACAAAGCGGAGCTTTTCAAGAGTGCGTTACGAAGTGGAAACTTCGTAGCGAGTGAATATATGCGCCGCTTAATCTTGTATTAATTGATGGCTTTAGGTCGGGCGATGGGCCAGACTGCGTAAACGCGGAACTACAAACCTAAGAGCGCCGAATTCCAATTCGGATTTACTTGTGCTAGGCTTCCCGGTGCAGGGGACGGTTGCTGCACAGCCTAATTTGGCTGTGCTTTTCTGAGGGAGTCGAGACGGCATGATTCGGTCACGGATAATTGGTACGGGACATTTTTTGCCTGAACGAGTCCTGACGAACAAGGACCTTGAGTCGCTGTGCGATACGACGGACGAGTGGATTCGGCAGCGGACGGGTATCGAACAGCGGCATGCGGCAAAGCCGGGTGAGGGGACTTCCGACCTTTGCACGCCGGCGGCGCGGATGGCGATCGAGTCGGCGGGGCTGACGCCTGCGGACGTGGACCTGCTGATTTGCGCGACGACTACCCCGGATTACATCTTTCCCGCGACGGCCTGCGTGATTGCCGATAGCCTGGGCATGGGCACGAAGCCAGCCTTCGATCTGAATGCCGCGTGCTCGGGCTTTATGTATGGCCTCGCGACGGCGGACGCGTTTGTCCGGAGTGGCGCGTATAAAACTGTTGTGTTGACGGGCGGCGAGTTGGCAACGAACCGGGTGAGTTTCCGAAAACGTGACACAGCGGTGCTCTTCGGCGACGGCGCCGGCGCGGTGGTGTTGCGCGCGGAGGAAGGCGATCGCGGGGTGTTGACGACGCACCTGTGGTCCGACGGCTCGGGTCGCGAGGTATTGTGGCTGCCGGCGGGCGGTTCGAAGATTCCGGTGACCGCGCAAAATGTGGACGACGACATCAACACCATTCACATGAAGGGTAAGGACCTGTTTCGCCGCGCGGTGATCGAGTTTACGAACGCGGTGAACGTTGCGCTGGAAGCGGCGGGGATGACCTTTAGCGATATCGATTTATTCATCCCGCACCAGGCGAATATTCGCATCATTGAATCTGTCGCGGAGCGCATGGGTTTGCCGACGGAAAAATGCGTGGTGAACATTCAGAAGGTGGGCAATTGCACCGCGGGATCGATTCCGCTTGCTTTGAGTCAGGCACGCGATGAAGGGCGTGTGAAGGATGGGCAGGTGCTGTTGCTCGCGTCGTTCGGCGCAGGGCTGACCTGGGGGTCAGCGGTCGTGCGCTGGTAGGTGGTTCCACAACCCCTTCAGGGTTGATTCGGCTTAGGTATCGGCTTGACCCAGGGTAGGTCCGCCTGCGTCGAAGCGACTCCGGCGGCCCAACCCTGGGCTACGCGCTTTAATC
>JADLHJ010000061.1 GCA_020848835.1 Candidatus Hydrogenedentota bacterium | reverse complement strand
TGGCTTCATCAATTCCGAAGACTCCGCGTGCGATACGAACGCCGCGTGGACATCCACGAAGCCTTTCTTGCCTTGGGCTGTGTCTGTATCTGCTTCAATTTCGTGAATGACTTTTGTTAGAGGCTCTAAATGTATGGGCGAGTTTGAGGACAACACACCAGCGTTTTCGTTTACTCCATTGGGCGCAGTCGTTCATGGGCTTGTAAACAATAAACTGAGGAAATGGAAAGGCAGTCTGAAGGGGAAAGAACTTGACTCGGGTGAAAACTCTATGGACGTAGCTCACGAGAGCAAGTCTAACGACTAATAGAATGGGAGCTCTCCGTGACCGAACGGTGGAACGAATCCACAGTTAATTCGTTGATAGCTCGCGCAATTCTCTTTGACGGCGCTGGCACGTTATTGCACGTGCATCCATCTGTCGGTAGTGTTTATGCAGAAGAGGCGAAACGTTTCGGGGCGTGTGCATCCGTCGATAGCATCAATGCCGCGTTCCGCTCCGCTTGGCGGGAATTGCGTCCCTACGCAGACGGCAAAACACCCTTCCATACCTCCGAAGCGATCGAGCGCGCGTGGTGGCGCACACTGGTTCAGCGCGTATTCGACGAAGCATGCGGACCCGACGCGTTCGCGGATCGCTTCGAATCGTTTTTCAACGCGCTATACCTGCGCTTTGAAGAGCCCGATGTATGGCGGCTCTACGACGACGTTATCCCCACGCTCGACGCGCTCCGTGCGCGCAACATCCCAATCGCGATCGTCTCCAATTGGGATTCTCGGCTCCCCCGCTTGCTCAAAGCAATGGGCCTCGCAGACCGTTTTGAATTCATTCTCACATCCGCGGAAGCGGGTGTGAGTAAACCGTCCCAAAAAATTTTTGAACAAGCCCTCGTGCGCCTCGGCATACCCGCACACGAAGTCCTCCATGTCGGAGATTCACTGGAAGACGACGTCATCGCAGCGCAAAACGCCGGACTGCAAAGCCTGCACATCGTGCGCAACGACACCTCAAGTCAGGATGGAAAGGCAATTCACTCGCTGAAAGAAATTATCGATAGGATTAGTCGATAAAACAAAACGTTGACCGAAATTCTTTGTGTTCTATGTGTTCTTTCGCGGCCAATTCTTCAACGAAATCCCAAACACCTGCTCCGCGTTGCCATGAAATATTTTCGTCCGCACGTCTTCGGGCAATTCGATTTCCTTATACATACTCAATTGTGGCACCTGCTGACCCGGCATCAAGTAGTCTGTGCCAAACAGCAAACGGTCCGCGCGCCGCACCAAAAATTCCTTGCCAAACTCCACATCGCGCAAGATCGCATTCGACCCGCTACCCGCGCTGAGATCGCCGTAGATATTCGGAAACCGATCCATCAATGCATCAATTGCACCGCCCGGCGTGGTCTTCCGGTTCGGATACGCCCCGAAATCTTCTTGCGTGGCATCCCCGGAAATACTCGCCCACCAGCCGTTCGCGTGGCCGATAAAAATACCGTTCGGCACTGCTTCCAAAACCTTTGCCAGCCCGGGCAAACCCGGCTTGTCCATATTCCGATCATTGTCGAGATGAAACAGAATCGGCAGCTTCAATTCTGCCGCAGCAGCGAACACCTCGATATTGCGCGGGTCGTCAATATTCACCCCGCACTTGTGCTCGCCATAGCCTTTAACCCCCGCGTCGATGTACCGCTGTAAATGCTTCACCTTTGCCTCAACGGAATTCAGGTAATTCATGCGCGGGTCGATGCAACACGACGGAATCAACCTGTCGCGAAACTGCTCCGTCTCCCGCAGCACATACTCCACCGAAATCAAATGGTCCCACGACTCCGGATTCACCAGCGGCAACACAAACGCCTTCCCAATCTCCGCCGAATCCATCCAGCGCACCAGATCCGCCGCTGATAATTTGGGCTTCACACCAAAAGTTTGCGTGATGTGTGTATGCACATCGATATATCGATGACTCGTTTCGGCGCATGCATTATGTGCGCCCGCAATTGCGACAGCAGTCGCGCCGGCCCGTTTCAAAAAATCTCGCCGCGTCATCTGCTAGACCTCCATGTCCGCCACGTGGGCATCGACAAACTCGCGCAATCCCTCAACTCGGTACCCACATGAATCCGCCGCAGCAAGAATCGCAGCACGCTCTTCGCGCTCGCTTTGCAGTGCAACTGCCTTCGCTTCCGCGTGCTGAATGTGTTCCAGCGCGGGCTCGCGAATGTCTGCAACCGCTTGCACCAGCCGCGCCAACTGTTCTCGGTTGAGATAGACCGTGCCCTCGTGCGCATTGAACTGCAGGAATTGCTGCGCGTCGGCATCGTCGAGAATATGCTCGAACTGCGCGATCAACGATGGCGGCGCTTCGATACGGTGCAGCGGATGCTCTGCAAACCGCAGCGTCGTCCGCAAAAGTTTCGTGGACATTTCGCCCCGCCAAGAATCGCCCAACACTTCCGACAGCGCCGCGACCACGTCCTGCGTCATTAGCCACGCATCGAGCCATCCCGCACCATCATGAAGGTCTCCCCCGCGCGCGAGCGCCACGCTCACGGGCTTGAGCAAGGCATACGCAATTGGAACAGCCCAGCGTTCAACGTCGGAATATCCCGATTGCTCCTCGATCTCGTGTGCGCGCTTTACTCCGCGCTCGCGCCTCCAATGGAGCACGCTCTGTGCGCAAGGCTTCAGCAAGTCCGCCGCCTCGTCTTTTATCAACGCGTGCCCCTTAAGTGCGGACAGATGTTCATCCAAGGGGGCAATCAGCTCCTTCATCAAAGCCGGCTCGCTGGCCTTGTCGTCTGTAAAGTCCAAGAGGAATTTCAACTGATCGACGTTGAAATACGCGCGGAACGCGTCGAGCAACGGAGCCAGTTCGCGGCGGCGGCGTTCGTATTCCAGACTGCCCACCCCGCGTCCTTCAAGGCGCCACGCGAGATCGCCCCACGATCCATCCGCATCTACAATTTCCCGCCAGTCGATGAAGGCATGCCACCCGTATACGTTCAAGGTAACGAACATTCCTTCATCGCAAAGTTGGCGCGAGTGGCGGATGTATTCAAGACCTTCGCGGTGATCGCGAAAGGCGTAGTACACATTGTCTTCGCGACGCAGCCCAAGCGAATCGGCAAGTGATTTACTGATGATATTGCCTTCATCGCCACGACCCTGGTTCAATCCGGTCGATTGTTTAATCCAACCCGCAGTCGTATTGTATGCATTGTTATAAAAAACAAGCGACCGCTCGCCGCCCGCGCGGTTCGAATAGGCGTACACGTTCTCATCCACGTGACCGTGCTCAGAATGAAAATCATAAAACGCGAAATGTTCCACGCCACTGAATAGGTAGCGCTTATGCATCAGCGGAAAGAGTTCGCGCTCGTGCCGTCGCACGAGGTCTTCATCCACATGCTCATCCCAATACGCGCGGCGATATTCCATCCCGTATTTTTCGGTATAGCCTTCAATCTGCCCATGACCAAACATCGGCAGGCCGGGCATCGTGATCATCAACAAGCAACAGCCGATGTATTTGTCGCCTTTGCCGAACTGCTCCACCGCGGTGCGTTCGTCCGGATTGTTCATGAAATTCACAAAACGCTTCAGCACTTCCGGACTGAATTCCAGCACGTTCCGCATCGTCGCGCGGTAGTTCGCGTTCTGCTCCATCTTCAGCATGTTCATGAACGCGCTGTTGTACACGCGGTGCATGCCCAGCGTGCGCACGAAATAACCTTCCATCAACCAGAAAGCTTCGGCTAGCAGCAAGGTGTCCGGCACCTCGCGCGCCACACGATCGACCACTTCGCGCCAGAACTCCTCCGGCATGGCACGATCAAAATCGTAGCGGCTCATTCCATGTTCTGCGCGCGAAGGGATCGCCCCGGAATCTCCCAGCTTGGGATACCACAGACGCTGGAAATGCTTTTTGGCAAGCGTCATCGCTGCATCGAAACGGATGATCGGAAATTTGCGCGCAACGTGAAGAATCGTTTGAATCACGGCCTCGCGCACTTCAGGCATTAGATAGTTCAACTGCGCGGTATCGTTCCACGGCATGCTCGTGCCGTCGTTGCCGTGATAGATGTATCGCGTTTCGCCGTTGCCGTGATCGACGCGCTTGAACACCACCGCCGCATCGCTGTGTGTCCAATACCCGTCCTCGATGTACAACCCAACGCGCGGATCGTGCGAAAGGTTCGGTCCATTGAATGTGTAGTTCGGGTACGGCGGATACGACAATTGAACGAACCAATGCGGATGCTCAATCACCCACCGCGAAAACATGCCCATATGGTTCGGCACCATGTCGCTCGCGAGTCGAATCCCACGCTGCCGCGCACGCTCGCGCAGGTTCGCGTAAGCCTCGTCTCCGCCTAGGTCATGCGCAATGTCGTAATCAAAAAGCGAATACGCTGACGACACCGCGTCCGCATTGCCCATCATGCGCTTGATCGTCGCGGATGCCTCGGACCGTTCCCACAACCCGATCAACCAAAGCCCATTAAAACCCCAGCGCGCGAGCTGGTCG
Source organism: Candidatus Hydrogenedentota bacterium (assembly GCA_020848835.1). GTDB lineage: Bacteria > Hydrogenedentota > Hydrogenedentia > Hydrogenedentales > SLHB01 > JABWCD01. The sequence goes on along the minus strand of JADLHJ010000061.1, from coordinate 159,532 downwards.
AGTTCCTCATCAGGAATGTGGTCCAGCCGGTGTATTTCGCGCTTATATTTTTTCGACAACTGATCGAGCCAGACGTAGGAGCTCTTCGCGATCATCACGACATTCGACATCCAGTCGGCGTCAGCGGAGAACCGTTCAAACTCGGGGTACACATCGCCCGCGCCACCGCTCTGGTCCTTGCCGAACTGCATCACCTCGACCATGCCGCCCGGCACAAAACCGCCGCGCTGCTTGTACTCCTCGTGCAGAATGTCCTGCACCTTCATCAATCGCTCGGTAAGTCCCTTCGGCAGAATGTGGGCCCATTTCTTCTTGATGAAATCGAGCTGCCCTTCCAACGAATCCGGATCGGCGCGCATCGGCGCGCGCAACGCCTCGAACAACGGCTCACCCAACAAATCAAGTGCCGGTTGCTGATTAAAATACTGCTCCAGATTCACCACCAACGGCACGTACGGAGCGCGCGCGCGCAACGAGTCGTCCGCGAACAACGAAAAGAACTGTTGCATCGCCGGGTTCGACATCGCCAGATTCAGCAACACCATCTCCCGCGCGGTGACCTCGCGCGCCGGCTTGTCGTCCTCTTTGGATACCAAAAACTCGTGCGGCTGCAATTTCCCCAACTGCACGCGCTGCGGCGGATACTCATCCACAAACACAGGCGGCGGTTCCGCGACAACAGGCTCGCCTTCCCGCGATTTCGCAAACGCAAATCCACCTTGCATAGCGCCCGGTTGTTGCTGGTCCGTGTAATAATCAATGAGATAGCGCAGCACCTCGGTGAGAATGCCCAGCGTCAGCAATTGCCCCGCGCCAATCGGCGGCGCCGATTCCACGCGCGCGCCGTGGTCTTCGTTCACGCGCTGTGCAAATTCACGCACTCCGCGCGTATCGATAGGCTTGTCGCGAGATTCGTCGACGTCCGCGATCTCTTCTAAGCGGTAGCGCGTCCACACATCGCCGCGCAACGCGAAACCAAAGGGGAAGTAGGTGCTTCGTTGATAGTCCATTACCGCATTCTAAAGGTATGTTTTGGCCGCACGGCGCAGACACCCCACGTGATTGCACCGTGACAAAGCTGAGTCTACACGACTTGCGCCATCGAAACCACGCCACACGTGGTATAATGCGTTCGGACGCTCTCGGCAACCCGCCATCAGCGCCGCGTTGGACAAAGCTTCAACGAAAGGCACGCACTATGATGCTAGCGAAAGCCGCCGCCAAACTCGCCTCACGCAACTCGATTGTCAAACCCGCCGCCCCGTGGACAGCCGTACGTGGCGACGACGAACTGCGGAAGAAACCGCACGGGCCAACGGTGAGCGCGCCTCGGATGCCCTCCGCACGCAAGGCGCCGCTTTCGTTCCACAGACCATCAGGACGTAAATAAAAACCAGGCACGAGAACCGCCTTACGTCGGCACTGTCCATTACGTCCATCGTGTCTGTTGCGTCCATGAGGTGAATTGCTTCACATCCACTAGTTAATGCACGTGTGCGGAAGACTGTGCATGCTCGTTTGCACTTCCGGCGGCTGGCATCTCTGCTTTCTTCGCCGTCTGCCCCATACCCGACGCCGCCGGATTCAATCGCGCCTCCGCATCCACGAGAAACGCCCCACGCGCAACGATGCGTTCGCCAAGCACGAGTCCGCCCAGCACGGGATAATACGCGCCCGTGCGCGCACCCAGCGTCACTCCGCGTGCATCGTAAAGACCCGGCGCAGTTTCGACATACACCATCCGGTCATTGCCCGTATCGATCACCGCGCCCTCCGGCACGGATAAGACGCGCTCGATGCGCCACTTGCTCTTCGGCATCCCGCAACCGCAGTCCGTGCAGATGCCGCCCTCGTCACTCAATGAATCAAGGTGCATTGGACACGTGAACCCTTCGGCCCATTGATTGAAGCTGCCGACAGCTGCACTTTGCGTGCCAGTTTCATCTGCACCACCGGTTTTCGTGCGCGTCTCCAGCTTCATATTGCAAATGGGGCACAGGTCATCCGCCTTGTTTGAGACAACCTCCGGATCCATCGGACAGGTATAGTACTCCGCGCTCTCCGGTAGGCTCGCGATATACGTCGCCGCATCTTCAGCTTTCTGTGTTGGGAAGGCCACCACAATGCCGCTGTCCTCCTTTGGCAAATCGGATTTCCCCTTGTGCCGCTCCACAAGTTTCATGTTGCAGATTGGGCAATCGCCCGGCTTGTCCGACATTACCTGCGGGTCCATCGTGCAGGTGAAATACTTCGCCCCGTCCGCGAGACCCGCAAGAAACTGCGCCGCACTCTGTGCGTCCTGCGTTGGCAGCGCGACCTTTGCCGCCTGCGCCGATTTTGCTGCTTCCTCGATCTGCATTTCTTCGACCGAACCATGACGCCCCATCGGCGAACGAATCACCGCATTCACGTACATGCCCGGCTTCAATTTTCCATCTCGGTTCACGATCGCAACACGAACCTTCAGCGAACGGCTCGCGGGATCGACCTCGGGGTAAAAGAAATCCACGGTGCCATAGAAAATTTCACCCGGCCACGCCACACTCGAGACTTCCACCGGCATGCCTTCGTGTACGGCGCTGATCTCCGATTCGATCACCTGCACTTGCACCCATAAGGTATCCAAGTCAGCGATACTGTAGAGCGACGAGCCCTCATCCACGGTCTGCCCCACGACCGCATTCTTCTTCATCACCGTTCCGGTAACCGGCGAATACAGGGTCACCGAAGTAGAACCCGCGCCCGACGCTGCGATCTCCTGCAGCTGTTGTTCCGTAAATCCCGCGAGACTCAACCGTTTCCGCGCGGCTTCCACCAAATTCTTCGCGCGTTCCTTTTCGATCGGATCGGCCTTTTCGTCCGCGTCAACGCGCTGCTTGTTGTCCAGTGCGCGGGTAAATTCCTGCGCGCCCTGCAAAAACTCGGGACTATATATCCTCGCCAGTGGCTCGCCTTTCTTGATAGGCAGACCCGTAGCGTTCACCATCAACTCTTCTACACGCCCTGGAAACCGCGCAATCACCTCCGCCACGCGCGTCTCCGCAGGCTCAACCACACCATATGATCGCACCGTGCGCGAGAGCATGCGGTACAGCGCAGGCTCCACACTCACACCCGCCTGCATGATCCGATCGGGTGCGACCTGCACGCGCGCAAACACACCCTCAGGCAATGTTGACGGTGCACCACGTTTACGCTGCACGAGGTCCATCCCGCAAATCGGGCACTTCCCCTGCGTGTCACGCACAACAAACGGGTGCATGCCGCAGTAATATTCAAACTCGCTGTGCGCTACGCTTTCTTCCAACGTGCTGACACCCGCGCGATGCCGCTGCCACCGTTCGTAGTAGTTCTCGATGTGGTCCCAGTACCCGACAATCAGCGCGGTCACGATCAGTATCGCGATAAACCGCAGCCGAATTTCGAGGAAGCGGATAAAGAACAGCACGCGCTTCACGATGCTGGGTTTCTTGATCGTTTCTTCGCTCATGACGCAGCTCCTTCGAGCACGGTGGCCGGCGCAGGTGTGCGCTTCAATTTCAGCCAGCGGCGCTTTTCTACGTGGTAAAACAGGACCGGCAGGAAAATATCGATTACTTCGTCCGCGACCAGCAGCCCGCCCAATACCGGCGCGGCCATTGGCGCTATGACTTCAGCGCCCACGCCGCTCGCCCACAGCATCGGCGCGAGCCCGACGATCGCCGTCGCTTCCGTTAAAAACTTTGGACGCAAGCGATGCACCGCGCCGGTCATCACCGCGTTTTTCAATTCTTCAACCGACGCAAGACCGGCAAGTCCGCCACGCTCTTCAATTGCATCGCGCAAATACACGAGCATGATGATGCCCGTCTCCGTCGCCATCCCGAAGCACGCGATGTAACCAACCCACACGGCGACGCTGAAGTTGTAGCCAAATAAAGTCTGGAAGATAACGCCGCCCGCGAGCGCGCCCGGCACGGCCATCATCATCAACGAGGCGTGCACAAAATCGTGGTAGGTCATGTAGAGAATCACGAAGATCAGCAGCAGCACCGCGGGAAACACGATGCGCAGCGTGCGTTTCGCGCGCACCTGGTGCTCAAACTGGCCGGTCCATTCAAGGTAGGTACCCTCCGGCAATTGCACCTTGCTGGACACCAGCCGCTGCGCTTCCTCGACAAACCCGACAATGTCGCGGTCGCGCACGTTCAACTGCACATACGCGCGCAGCAGGCCGTTCTCGCTCTTGATCATCACCGGCCCTTCCACCACGGTCACATCCGCAACATCAATAAGCCGCACCGATGGCAGTTGCATGTTGCCGCCGTCGGCCGGCCCCTGCATGCCGCCGCTCGCAATCAAAATATTGCGAATTGTCTCTTCGTCATCGCGATAGTCGCGCGCGTAGCGCAGCCGCACTGGGAACCGCTCGCGACCTTCCACCGTCGTCGTAATCGGCTTTCCTCCAAGCGCCACTTCAACGGTGTCCTGAATATCGCCGACATTCAGACCGTATCGCGCAGCCTTCGCGCGATCGATATGGATTTCAATATAGCCCTTGCCCACAGTCTGGTCGGCCACGACATCCACCGCGCCCTCAATCCCGCGCAGCACGTTTGCAACTTTGTTCGAAACGTCCTGAATCTCTTCCTGTGTGTGCCCGAACACCTTCACGGCAAGCTGCGTGCGCACGCCCGTAGCCAACATATCCACGCGGTTGATAATCGGCTGCGTCCAAATATTCGCCCAACCAATTTGGCGCACGTGCTTATCGAGTTCCTGAATTAGGTCAGTCTTCGACTTTACCCACAGAAACACGCGATCGCCCATCTCGCCCGCGAGCTTTTCAGAATCCACGCTGTGCGGATGCTCAGAGCCATGCCATTTGTTTTGCATGCCCGCCTGATACTCGATCTCCGCAAGCAACGCTTCCGAAAATGCCTTCATCGCAGGATTAAACAGTTCGTGATTGGTGCGCTTGGTCCATTCTGTCGCGTGCTCGTTTCGGTGCGTCATCAGCGCGTCGTAGGAGGACGCGTAGAAATCTTTCCGCATGACACCGAAAGATTCTCGAAGGTCCGATACAACCGCGCCAATCACGTTGTCCTTGGGTGCCAGTATCTGCGTCGGCGTTTGCGTAATTGCCTTGGATTGATCCAAAGATTCTAAAGACGCGTTGATCAATTGCTCCACATCGAACAGCTCCGGTCTCCGCGCAAACTGGGCATGAAAACGCGCAGTCAATTCCTTCTCGTGCGCGTCCTTTTCCGTTGCGCCTACATCCGCGCTCCACGCCTTATGGTGGTCTACTTGCTCAAAAATGCGCGCGAGTACAAACCGAATCGATTCTTCACTGAGCTCCGATTGATACTCCAGCAAACGGCCCATCAGCCGCATTCGCATCGCCGTGTCGTAACGGTCTAGCGCACCCACCGCGACGCTATTTAAGAAGCTGTTGCGCTCGTCCTCAGACGCATACGCATCAATCGTCTGGCTGGCTTCCAGCGTTTTCACCAAACGCCCCGCTTCATCGAATGCGTCGCCAAACTTGATCTTGCGTTTGATCCAATGTTCGCGCGGATGCAGGTTCACCACAGTTTCAACCATGTCCAACGGCGACGGATCGGTGGGCGTATCGGCGCGGCCCGCTTTGCCGACAACCATCTCCACTTCCGGCACCGCGCGCAGCAGCGCATCGCGCGCCTTTAGATCATCGCCCACTTCCGTCACGGACGCGCGCGGCACCGTCACCGGCATATCGAGAATGCTGCCTTCATCCAGCGGTGGCATGAATTCACGCCCAAGGTGCCGCGCGGTGTACAAGCCAAATGCGAGCAGAAGCACAAACAACCAGATTACGGTCTTTGGCTTCTCCATCAGAAACCCAAGCACGGGCCGGTACATTTCGATGACGCTGCGCACGAGCCAATTGTTTTCCTCGCGCGATAGGCGTCCCCGCACGAGCAACGGCACCAGCGCAGGCACCAGGGTGACCGAAATAATCGCCGTTCCAATCAGCGCAAAAGTCTTCGTGAACGCCAATGGATGAAACAGCTTGCCTTCCTGGCCCGACAACGCAAACACAGGCAGGAACGAGATCACCATAATGACAACGGAGAAGAAGATTGGCCGGCCCACTTGCTTCATTGCGCCAACGACGATCTCCGTCGTGTCGCCCCGGATGGGCTTGTTGCCGAAGTGAAGCGTCAGGCGGTGCGTCGCGTTCTCCAGCATCACGATGGCCTGGTCCACGAGAATACCGATCGAAATCGCGATGCCGGACAGCGACATAATGTTCGATGAAATGCCAAACCAATTCATCAGCACGAATGCCACCAGGATCGATAGCGGCAGCGTGATGATCACCACAAAAACGCTGCGCACGTGTGTGAGAATAATAAGGATCGCAACGGCGGCGATGAGGATTTCATGTTCAAGAATTGTTGAAACCGTGTGTATCGCGCCATGGATAAGCTGCGTGCGATCGTAGAACGGCACTATGGTTACACCCGCGGGCAACCCACTCTGCAACTGCCGGATTTTTTCCTTCACCGCCTGCGTAACGCGCAACGGGTTCTCCCCGTAGCGCATCATCACCACGCCGCCGACGACTTCGCGCCCGTCTTTTTCCAGCACGCTGCGCCGGAACTCCGGCCCCATCTGCACCGTGGCGACATCGTTCACCAACACCGGCACATTGTTCCGCACCGTCACAACGGTGTTGCGAATGTCGTCGATCGACGCGATCCAACCCACCCCGCGGATCAGATACTCCGCGTTGCCCTTCTGTACGACGCGCCCGCCCACCGCGCTGTTGCTCTTCTCAATCGCCGCATAGATCTGCCCAAGCGTCACGTTGTACGCGCGCAACCGCTCCGGCGTTACATCCACTTGATACTCTTGCGGCATCCCCCCGACGCTACTCACCTGCGCCACGCCCGGCACGGCATTCAATTGATAGCGCACATACCAATCCTGAATCGCGCGCAATGACCCAAGGTCTTGGCCTTCGCCTTCAACCGTGTACCAAAAAATTTGTCCAAGCGCGGTAGCATCCGGCGCGAGATATGGCACAACGCCATTCGGCAAGAAAGTATTCGCAAGCGCCAATCGTTCAAGCACCCGCGTACGCGCAAAATAAAAATCGACAGAATCGTCGAAGATGATGTTGATCATCGAGAAGTTGAATTCGGAAGACGACCGCACCGCCTTCACGCCGGCCAGCCCCTGCAAATTCACGGACAGTGGATACGTAATCTGGTCTTCAATCTCGGCGGGACTACGCCCCATCCAATCCGTGAAGACAATGACTTGGTTTTCGGAGAGATCGGGAATCGCATCGACAGGCGTATTCAGCGTGATCCAGGCGCCGTACCCCACAATCGCCAGCCAGCAAATGATCACCACCGCCTTATTGCGGCAGGAAAATTCTATGATGCGTTCAATCACGGCGCGGGCGCTCCAGCTCGGCAGTCACTGCCAAAACTGCAAGGTAACCGCAATTGTTATGCCTTACGCACCACCTCCATTAACCTTCATCATATCAATGACTTAGAGGCACCCTACCTTATTCCACAAGGACAGATCTGTCAGCATCTGGCGATAATACCGAAGAAGAATCTGCGGACATCACTTTTCCGTTTCACGTTCCGCATGTCCCTTTACGCCGGCGTGCCCATACGGATCCGTGTCCAGATACTCCTGATTGTCTATCGATACAAACTCGCCTGCCGCTTTCCAATTAAACTCGGCGTCAAACGGATCCAGCGCCTTCTGCGGATCAAAAATCTCATGGTTCACCGGCACCGCTTTGTACGGCTCGGCGTTGTCCGCGTTCATTGTGAACATGTCGGCAAGGTCGCTGGCAAAGCCATCATATTGATTGAGTGACGGCAACCCCAAAATCAGGAACTGCGTCTTCAAAATACTTGACATGCTCGAGTGCGTATGCGAAATGTGGCCCTTCTTCGCATAGGGGCTAATCACCATGCAGATCGAACGGTGCGCGTCCACCGTATCGCGATACCCCTGCGCATCGTCCTCCGTCACGAAGATTGCCGTCTCTCTCCAAAACGGACTGTTGCTGATTAACTCTACCAATCGCCCCAGCGCGAGATCGTTGTCGCTCATGAACGACCCCCAAAACGGATAGCCATCCTTCGGACGTTCCCCCGCGCCGTGATCGTTCGGCAACATCATTGTGATCACCTGAGGTAGTGGTTCCTTCCCCGACAACCATTTCTCCTTAAACTCGGCGTCAAACCGATCGAAACGGAATTGATCGGGAATGTTGGTGTTATAAGTCGCATATTCGCGCGACGTGTTCTCGAATAACGCCTTCGGCATGGGATAATTGATCGGCAAACGAATGCCGGTGTCTTTGTACTCCTGCTCTTCGTCACCCGGCCAGAATTCGAATCCCAACCCAAAATTGCGGAAGCGCAGATTCCCGCGCTCAAAATGCTCCCAAATCGATCCAGCCTCGTTGTAGTCCTCGGGATAAATCGCGCCGGACGACCCGATAAATGAAAAGTTCCCGGGCCCTTCTCCCCGCGCATCTTCGCCAATACGCGCTTCCATAAACTCGTTTGGGTAGGTCCCCACAAGCCAGCGGTGTCCATCCACCGAATGATCCGAGTCGCAATAGAAATTGTCATTGATTGCAAAGCGTTGCGCGAGCGCGATGTGATTCGGCATCAGTACCACATCCTTCACCGTGCGCGACTTGTCCTTGTTCGACACATCGATCGGCTTACCCAAGCGGCACCACTCGATGTCCCCGCGCCCGCCCGGCAACGCACCAAACACTTCGTCGTAGGTGCGGTTCTCCTTCGTCACATAAATCACGTGCTTGATCGGACTCGGCCACGCGCCCTTGTGCGGCGGAACCGGAAAACCCTGCGGACGCTTGTCCTCACTCGGCGGATAGAGCATCACATTGTTTGCGATCACTTTCTGCGTCAATTCATCAAGTTGCGCCTGTGTCGCAGGCAGATCGATCACGTTCACATACCCGCGCATCAACGCGCCGATACCGGTGGGATCGTTCAGATTGTGGCCTGCTCCCGCATTCGGGCCCGACCCAATGCCCTTCGCGCAGGCCACATACAACCGCGCCCCATCGGGCGACACGGCAAGCTTGCTCGGGAACCACGCCGTCGGTATATGCCCCAGCACCTTATGATCGCTCAGCCGAATCACGCCCACCGCATTAATGCCCGCCTCCGCGACATACAAAGTGTTTTTATCCGGCGACAACGCCACGCCAAAAGGAATCATCCCGCGTAAATGATCCACGCGCGGATCGAGTTTCAGATCGATATCGTGTTCGCGCTTCTTTCCATTGGTATGGATCACGCTGATGCTGTCGTTGCTGCCATTCGAGACGTACACAAACTTTTTCGTCGCCGCAATCGAATTTGGACTGCTCCCGCCCACTGCCGGAAAATCTTCCAGCTCTTCGCCAACAAGGTGCCCCGTCTTCACCTTACCGACAACGTGCTCTTTGCCTTTGCGCCGCAAATCGACGGTCCACACGCTCATCCCGCGAATGTCATTGGGATCGCCTAGCGCAGGCGCGACTAAATCCTCTACCTCGACACCTTCCTCGGCTTCCTTCGATGGCACCCCATAGGCCGGGAAATGCAGCTTCGCGTTCTTTCCGTCTTTATCGACGATATGCGAGTACTCGTAAATCCCCACGTTGGCGATATACGCGCGCCGCTCGTCCGGCGACAATGTAATGCCAAACGGATACCGCCCCACTTCGATTGATCGCGCCACCTTCTTCTGTTCGACATCGATCACAAGCATGCGAAAATTGGATTGATCTACCGCGTAAATTCTCTTGCCATCCGCGGTCAAACGCAGATCGCCAAGATAGCCGTTTGTAAAATCGCCGTCCGCATTCTTGTGCGCGCAATCGATGCGAAACATCCGCTGACGCGATTCCAGGTCGAAGGCCATCACGCTCCAGTCGCTACCACCCGCCACGTACAGAATTTTGTTCGTGGGATCGATCGCAAGCCCCATAAAGCACGCGCTCAGCACATCGCTCTTTTCGTCCGGCTTCTCGGGCACCTGGTAATGCTTCGGCCCTTCGGCGCCGCTCATATCGAGAAACGAAAGCTGCGGCCCATCGCTGCATGCCGCCACCACCCAGCGCCCGTCCCCGCTCATCGTCAACCCATACGGATGCGGCTGCACGCGTATCATCGGCCCCATCGGCGCAATCAAACGCCCATTCGGCAGCACCGTCGTTCCATTCACATTAAGTTCAACATAACGCTCGCCAGAAGGCGCGCGCATCAATGTGACATCATCGGCAAGCACACCTGATATCAGGACGCACATAATTAACAAACACCGTGGCATGAAGCGCTCCCCCTTATAAAAAATTTTTCGCATATCATGGCAACCTGAGGTTGATTTGATCTAGAGTTTGGCCGCCCATGAGATTGATCGAGACTTGTATCAGTAAATACTCAACCCAATTGTAGGATCGGATTTGCGGGTTGCTTTCGCGCGCGCAGAATTCGATATTACATCTCTCTATTCGTAATAGTAGCGAAAAACGCCGCATGGGATAAATGGAGCACCATGGCGTGACAACGTCATCGCGCTCGCATGATGGCATCTTACAATTTTGGAGACTGACGTAGGTGGCTCTACTATTGTCGAAACCCGGCTCCACATTTGGACGTGCTGTTCGTTTAATTAAAACCGAACCAACGCGTGCGGCGCAGTGAGCACCGAGCGCATAATCTGGAGAAAGGGCGCCGTCATTGTGAAGCAAGTCGCAATAGCCGTCGCGATAGCCCTCGTCATAATTTGCGTTGCCTGTAAAACTCGGCCGGCGCCTACGCCTCCCGTCATGCCAGCACATTCGCATTCGAATTCGCATGGCTATGACAAAAAAACCAGACCCGGCTTCCTGTCGGTCCGCGGCAATGCATTTGTCGATTCGGAAGGACGTCAAGTACTGCTGCGCGGCATGGCGGTGATCAGCAAAGACCCAAAAGAGAACTATCAGAGCTGGCACGGCCCTGAAGACTTCGCGCGCATGCGTGCCTGGGGGCTGAACTGCATCCGGCTCGGTATCATCTGGGACGGCCTCGAACCACGGCCAGGCGAGTACGACGAAACGTATCTTGCCAAAGTCGACGAGCGCATTAGTTGGGCGCGACAACAGGGTCTCTACGTCTTCCTCGATATGCACCAAGACCTGTTCAGCGCAAAGTACAGCGACGGTGCCCCCGCGTGGGCCACGCTGGATGAAGGTCTTCCGCATGCAGCCGGCGCGGTCTGGAGTGATTCGTATCAGATAAGCCCCGCGGTAAAAAAGGCGTTTGACAACTTCTGGGCGAACGCACCAGGGCCCGACGGCATAGGCATACAAGACCGGTTCGCTTTGGCATGGAAGCACGTCGCGCAACGGTACAAAGACGAGCCGACGGTGATCGGTTACGATCTGTTCAACGAGCCAAACCAAGGCAGCGGCACTCCCGAGTTCGATGCGCTTATGCTTTCTGCATTCGCCGAGGCAATAGCCACCGGCAGTGCCACCCCGCCTGACCCCGCCGCAGTCGCCGCAAAGTGGTTGGACCCCAAGGGCCGCAGCGAAATCATGGCGTACTTACGAGACATCGCGGTCTACACGAAGGTCGTAGACGGACCGCAAGCGATTGTGCAGCAGTTCGAGCGCGAGCGGGTCGTACCGATGTACCAGCGCGTGGCCAATGCCATCCGCGAGGTGGACGCGCGCCATATCCTGTTCCTCGAAACACTCATGGCTGGTAACATGGGCATACGCACAGGTATTCAACCGCTGATACTCGCGGACGGCTCGCGCGACCCGCAGCAGGCCTACGTCCCGCACGGTTACGACATCGTCGTGGACACACCCGATCTCGCAAATGCTTCGAGCGACCGCGTGCAGCTCATTTTCGACCGGCACGCCGAATCCGGCAAACGATTGGGTATGCCCGTGCTAATCGGCGAATGGGGCGCTTACGGCGCTTCCGGTACCGAGATTGTACCCACGGCAGAATTTAGCGCGCGCCAGTTCGAGAAACACTTGTTCAGCGACACATACTGGGACTACGGACGCGAGATTGCGAATGCGCCATACCTGCCCGCGCTGGTCCGGGCAGCGCCAGAGCGCGTGTCAGGGACACTGGTGTCGTATGCCAACGACCCTGAGGCGGGAACGTTTATCTGTGTGTGGAACGAGCAACCGGCGATTCTCGCGCCAACCCGCATCTATATTCCAGAACGTGTGCGTACAAACGGCTACACGGTTGCTGTCGAGCCGCCGGGACAGCCACACGCCGAAGAATCGCTTGCTGGAGACAAGGGAGCAGTTGTGCTCATCGTGCCAGCCACGGGACAGGCCATGGCACGTCGGATGACAGTGACATGGCAGCCGGAAGGGCCGTAGCGCGACTATGCGATGACGCCGTGGTTTGCGTTACTGATGCATGTGGCGGCACGGAACAAACAGGACTAGGATTCTATATACTCTTCAATCGCCGCACGCAGGGTCTTGAATATCCATTCGCGCTTCTTGTCGTCCGTCTCCAGCAACGTCATGCGGAACCCATCGTGCGCGCACTGGAACCCTGTCAACGGCACCACCACAATCCCCGTCGCGCCCATGAGGTAATAGACGAAACGCTTATCCGGCGCGACGTTCTTGGTGAGCTGCTCGATCTTCTCGCGAATCTCTTTGTTCCCGATCTTCAGGGTCTGTTTATCGTTCAACACACCCGGCTTGAACATGAGCGTAAAATAGAAAGCGCCGCCCGGCTTGTTCACGATCACTTCGTCGCACCCGTCAAACGCCCGCACCGCCTCCTCTGCGCGCGCATCGAACATCGCCTCGCGCCGATCCAGGTGCCCGGTATACCGCGCGTCGCCCATCACCTTCGGAATCGACATCTGCGGCAGCGTCGTCGAAGAAACCTCAAGGCGCTTTGCCGCCAGCAAGCTGTTCACATACGTCGCGAAGTTCTCGTCCTTGTCGCGGTTCAACACTTCCAACCAACCGCAACGCGAACCCGGCCACGGATATTCTTTTGAGATTCCGCGCATCGCCAGCCCCGGCACGTCGCCGATCCATTCGCTCAGGTGCGAACGCTCGTTCCCGTTGTAAACGATGTGCGCGTAGATTTCATCGGTGATCAAAAAGATTTTGTTCTGCCGAGCGATCTCCGCGATCTCCAACAAAATCTCGCGGGGATACACCGCGCCGGTAGGATTGTCCGGAGTCAGCAGCAAGATACCCGCGATCGAATCGTTGTACTTCACCTTGTTGCGAATATCTTCGACGTCCGGCTGCCAGCCGTTGTAGGGATCGAGATTGTAGGTAACGTGGTTATACCCCGAATGCGCAGCCTCCGCGGAGGAGTGTGTGCTATACGCAGGCGACGGCCCAAGAATGCGCGCCTCGCGCCGAAGGAACCCGTACACCTTCGCGACGGCATCCCCGAGACCATTAAAGAAAAGAATGTCGTCGGTCGTGATTTTCACCCCGCCGCGCCGCTTGTTCACATTCCCCGCAAGAAACTCCCGCGTCTCCGGCACCCCCGCCGTATCGCAATACGCCCACGACTGTGGATCGTCCACCAGCCCGCGCACGATGTCCCGGATCCACTCCGGCACCACCTCGCCCTTCTGCACCGGATCGCCGATGTTCTCCCAGGTAATCTCCTGGCCCATCTGCTTAATCTGCCGCGCCACCAGCACAATCTCGCGAATTTCGTAGCTGAGGCTGCTCGCCCCCATATGGACTATATTTCGACGCATTGCTTTTCCTGACCCTTAAACGATGACCGATGCGCCGACTGAAGTCGTGCTCGTTATCGACAATTCAAATTACCCCGGACGCCATCCCGAAACGCATCACTCACATGCATTTATCCCTAACATGCGCATTGCGGGAACAAACAGAAAAGTTTAAGCCAAGAACGCAATAATTTCAAAAAGCGACCAGTATTACTGCGTGGTGATCGGCTGGTTCTTTGGCGTTTCCGGCGCCCCGGGCGTGCTGTACGGCGTGACCGGCGCGATATCGCCCGTCTTGCTGGCGATCAACGCATCCAACATGTACCCAATTACCAGCAACACAAACGCGATCCCAAGACCGGACGCAATGAGTATCTGAAACATCCGCTTCAGGCGGCGCTCCCGCTCAAAGTCAATGTTATAAGGATTGTCCGGGTCAACCGGCTTGCCGCTGGAAGGAATGTTACTCACGGGTACTGCACGTCCTTCAGTTTGTCTACCCGCAATGGTACGCCCCCCGCAACCCCAGACACAAAATACAGTTGCGTCCCGCGCCCCACATGATTACCCTAGTCCCATGCCCTGCAAGGCAACGAGACACCGGTGCGCCGGGTTAGTATGCTGCGTGCTCCTCGCGGCCTTGCCCGCCTTTTCGCAGGAATCCGTCCAGAATCCCGCCGATACCTTGCGCGCAACGCTCTCGGAAGTGCAGGCGCAGCAAAAATCCCTGATTGATCGCGTAAACACGGCAATATTCAACGTAAACGAGCGTAAGTTCACTGACGAAGACCGCGCCTTCTGGTCCTTCCAACCGCTAAAGGTTGTGGAGGCCCCAGCCGTTACAAACGCCGCCTGGCCCAAGAACGACATCGACAATTTCATCGCCGCGGCGTTGGAAGCAAAAGGGCTCGCCCCCTCGGCACAGGCATCCCCGGAAAAACTCATTCGCCGTATCTATTACGATCTCATCGGCCTTCCACCCTCGCCGGAGGAAGTCGACGCGTTCGTGCAGGATCCATCACCAGCATCCTACGAAAAAATGGTAGACCAACTATTGGCGAGTCCCCACTTCGGCGAACGTTGGGGACGTCATTGGCTCGACGTAGCCCGATACGCCGATAGCGACGGTTACGAATTCGACATCGAACGCCCGACGGCCTACCACTATCGCGACTTTGTCATCCGCGCCTTCAACGAAGATCTACCCTTCAACACCTTTGTAAAATGGCAACTCGCGGGCGATGAATGCGAACCGGACAATCCCCTCGCGCTGGCGGCCACCGGCTTCTGCACCAGCGGGCCGACCATCGACAACCAGGTCCTCGAACAAAACCGCTACGACGAACTCGATGACATGCTCTCGACGACCAGCGTAGCCTTCATCGGCATGACCGTCGCCTGCGCGCGCTGCCACGATCACAAGTACGATCCCATCTCCGCGCACGACTACTACCGCATGCTCTCGGCCTTTACCACGACAAAGCGCTATCAACCCATGCTCGCGCCGCGCGTGGAAATTCAGGAGTACGAAAAGAAGCTCGCCGCGTGGAACGAGAAAAACGGCAAAGCGCATGAAGAACTGCAAGCGATATACGGCCCCACGCGCGCCGAACTGCGTACCGCAAAGATCGATACGCTCGAAACGAACGACGAAGAGAAGGCGCTCCTGAAGGCTGATAAAGACGACGCGAACGAACCGCAAAAACAAGCGCTGGCCAAGTTCGCCGAAAAACTAAAAGTTTCCGACGAAGAAATCCGCGCGAAGCTCAACGCTGAATCCCTCGCGAAAGCGGATGCAGCACTAGCTTCAATCGCGGCCATCGAAATTGAAAAGCCAGTCTCGCCGCCGATAGGTCTCGCGCTGACCGACGCCAAGCCGGAACCCGCGGACAGTTATTACTTGTTGCGCGGTAACCCAGACGCGAAAGAAGCGAAAGTGGGCCTCGGCTTTCTCGCAGTGCTTCCAGGAAAAAATGACGAGCGCTTCAACACGGCAAAAATTCGTCCAGCCGACGCGCACACCACATTCCGCCGCGCCGCCCTGGCCGATTGGCTAACGGACGCCGATCACGGCGCAGGCTTTCTCACGGCGCGCGTCATCGTGAACCGCCTTTGGAACTATCACTTCGGCTACGGCATCGTCCGCACGCCAAACGATTTCGGACGTCAAGGCGATCGTCCCACGCACCCGGAACTGCTCGACTGGCTCGCGAACGAACTTGTGCAAAACGGCTGGAGCCTCAAGCACATTCACAAACTAATTTTGATGAGCGCCGTCTATCAGCAGGACTCCGCGTTCAACGAAGCTGCGGCAAAAGTCGATCACGACAACAAACTGCTCTGGCGGCAAAACCCGAAACGCCTCGAAGCGGAAATCATCCGCGACGCAACGCTTTCCATCACCGGCAATCTGAACACGCGCATGTATGGCCCCGGCGTGTTCCCCTACATACCGGCAGACGCCGTCGCCACAGGCTCAACAGCCAAATGGCCGCTCGACGCAAAGGACGGCCCCGACACTTGGCGCCGCAGCGTATACGTCTTCGTGCGCCGTTCTGCACGCATGCCGATGATTGAAACCTTCGATGCGCCCGACACCGTTGTGAGTTGCGGACGTCGCCTCGCGACCGTCACACCGACACAATCGCTCTCCATGATGAATAGCGCGTTCTCCTCCGACCAGGCAAAATATCTCGCAGATCGCCTTCGCCGCGAACAAGGCGACAACCGCGAAGGCTGGGTCCGCCGCGCCTACGCCCTCGCCCTGAACCGCGCGCCCAGCGATCAGGAATTGGCACTTTCGCTCGACTTCTTGGAAAAACAAATGCAGCGTCACATCAAACAGGAAGCACAAGAGAAAACCGCGAACTACTACGCGCTAAAAGACAAAGACATCGTGCAGTCAGCTCTAACCGATTTCGCGCAGGTCATCTTAAGCCTTAACGAGTTTGTGTATGTTGACTAAGCATGCTCATCATGATTCGTTACTGGTGGCCTGGTTTTGCTCCGATCTTTATCCCGAAGGGATTACAGCGTGTAGCCCAGGGTTGGGCCGCCGTAGTCGCTTCGACGCAGGCGGGCCTACCCTGGGTAGTTGTCTTCCCCAGCGTTCATACCCTGAAAGGGTTACGGCAGTATTATCGAATCAACCAACCGTTAGCTTTTTGTGTTATCTGTGTTCCTTCGTGGCAACTCTTGGATTCCCGCAATGAACGATTCCACCTGCAACCATTGCGACTTCGGCGCAAGCCAAACCGTCTCCACGCGCCGCGATTTCCTTAAGCGCACCGGCCTCGGCTTTGGCATGCTCGGCCTCGGTGGACTCTTGCAGGCGCACGCCGCGTCCCCATTCGCAGTACGCAACGCGCAATACGCGGCCAAGGCGAAGTCCGTGATCTTCCTCTTCATGTACGGCGGCCCCAGCGCATTCGACCTATTCGATCACAAACCTGACCTCGATAAATACGACGGGAAAAAACTCGACTGGAAAGGTGAACTAAAACCTTTCAGCCCAAATCCCGGCCCCTTGATGAAAAGCCCCTACGCCTTCAAACAGTACGGCCAAAGCGGCGCATGGGTCAGCGACAAATTTCCCGCGCTCGCGAATTGCGTGGACGACATCGCCTTCATCAAGTCCTGTCACGCCGACAGCAACAACCACGCACCCGCGTTGTTCCAGATGAACACAGGCTACATCCGCGTCGGCTTCCCCAGCATCGGTTCATGGCTCACCTACGGCCTCGGCACCGAAAATCAAAACCTGCCCGGCTACGTCGTGATGTACGATCCCCGCGGCGGTCCCATCGGCGGCCCACAAAATTGGGGTTCCGGTTTCCTGCCAAGTTCGTTCCAGGCAACGCCACTGCGCAATAGCGGTTCGCCGATTATCAATCTCGAAAAACAGCGCGGCATGAACGACGAACAACAACGCGCGCAACTCGATCTGCTAGGTCAACTCAACCAGACGCATTTCGATCAGCACCCCCACGAGGCCGACCTCGCCGCGCGCATCGAAAGTTTTGAACTCGCCTATCGTATGCAAAGCGCCGCGCCCGAATCCGTGGACATTGCAAAAGAAAGCGAAGAAACGCGCAAGATCTACGGCCTCGACAACGACAAGACGAAATACTTCGGCAGCCAACTACTCATCGCACGCCGCCTCGTCGAGCGCGGTGTGCGCTTTGTGCAGGTCTACAGCGGCGGCGGCCACCAGCAAGATAGTTGGGACGCACACAACGGCCTCATTGCCAATCACGACATGCACTGCGCCGAAACCGACGTGCCCATGGCAGGCCTGCTCACCGATCTAAAACGCCGCGGCCTACTCGATTCCACGCTCGTAGTCTGGGGCGGCGAATTCGGACGCCTCCCCGTCTCGCAAAACGGCATCGGCCGCGACCACAACCCCGACGGCTTCCTCATGTGGATGGCCGGCGGCGGCGTCAAAGGCGGCACAAGCTACGGCGAAACCGACGAAGTGGGCTACAAAGCCGCCGTCGATCCCGTCTCCGTCCCCGACCTCCACGCAACCATCCTCTCCCTATGCGGCATCGACCACGAAGCCCTAACATACGTCCATAACGGCCGCAACTTCCGCTTGACAGATGTATCGGGACACGTGCTCCACAAAATAATCGCATAATACCTCTATACAAGGTGCGCCGCTTGCTTCGCACAGGTTTCATGTGGATTATGATTCTCACTAAATTAACGGAAGGCACGCGCCATGCAAGTGCGTATTGAATTGGATTTCCCCCCAGAAATCGAAGAAAAAGTTCTTGCGTCGTCTACAAATCTGGCGGACGAAATTTGGGAAATATATGCCGTAGACCTATATCGACGTGGCTTGCTCGACCGGTTTGAATTAGCCAAATGCTTAAAGCTGGACCGGTTCCAAGTTGAAGCGTGCCTTAAAAGGCACAAAGTATTCGAAGGCAGTCTTACGATGGAAGACTTGGAAGAAGACTACCGCACTCTCCAACGCATCTTCAACACCAACGAAACGTAGTCTATGCCGCACTCGCAACGTTGGGAGTATGTGAAGGAACTTGGATCGGGTGCTCAAGGGAGAGTATCGCTTGTCCTAGACAAGACAAAGACACGGCGAGCCGAAGCGTGCTACACACTCCAATCGTCCATTCCGTACATAGGCGGTATCGCGACAGATGAAGCGCGACGCGGTCATGCCCAAAATATCGTTAATTCGATCCTCGACCTAATTGCGGCAGAAAAACAGGATTATCAGGGGGCTCTAAAGGAGTTACACAAACCGACGGAAGGACCAGTTGATCAGAAAGAGATCGCACGAATCCACAACGAGATTGCTTTGATGAAAACAGTTGCGCATAGCAACCTATTACCGATTCTGGACGCGAATCCCGACGAATTCTGGTTTGTCTCCAAATACTTCGCAAGCTCAACACTTCACTCAAACTTGTCCAATTATAAAGGGTCAATATCGAAAAGCCTAAAAGCGTTTCGCGGCCTGGTCGATGGAGTTCGATACCTGCACGAAAAGGGTATTGTACACCGTGATATAAAGCCCAAAAATATTTTTGTGGCTGAAAATGGCGACTTAGTTCTCGGAGATTTCGGAATCGCTTTTTTTCAGGACGATCAACGCACACGACTAACTGACACCTTTGATCAAGCTGGGTCTCGCGACTGGATGCCAGCTTGGGCTTTACATGGGCGCGTGGACGACGTCAAGCCGAATTCAGATGTTTATTCACTCGGCAAAGTCTTATGGTCCATGCTCGCCGGCCGTGAACGATTAGTACTTTGGTATATTCTTCGAGACGGAAACAATCTCGAAACTTTGTTTCCAAACGATGACAACATGCGTCTGATAAATGATTTACTTCGAAAATGCGTTGTAGAGGACGAAGAAAACTGCATCCCCTCTGCGATTGTATTGCTAGAGGAAGTCGACAAGTTACTTAAGATGCTTGCCCTCGGCGGCGAAATCCTGCGCGACGATCTTAAGCGTCATTGTCGAGTATGTGGTGAAGGGCAGTATCTGTTACGCGCAAATAGGGAACAAGTCAAATTATCAAATTTCGGATTAGAGGTCCGTGGCAGCAATACATACAAGTTTTTCGTCTGCAACGCTTGCGGACACGTCCAACTATTCTTTTTCGAGGATGGAAAGTCGCTACCTATTTGGTGAGAAAGCTCGAGATTGAGTAAGTTGGTAATAGCCATCGAAATCGGCGGCACAAAACTCCAAGCCGCGCTCGGCACGCACGACGGCGAAATTCTCGCGAGAGAGCGTGGCGCCGCACCCGCATCCGAAGGTGCGGCAGCGATTCTCGCATGGTTCGACGCAGCCGTGCCGAGGCTAATTGCGCAAGCGCAAGCGCACGAGCAAGGGGCAACCATCACCGGCATCGGTGTAGGTTTCGGTGGGCCCGTCGACACCGCAACCGGCAAAGCACTCGTGTCACACCAAGTCGGCGGCTGGAGCGACTATCCAATCAAGCAACACTTCGAATCGCGCTTTGATCTGCCCACCTATGTCGGCAACGATTCCAGCATCTCGGCATGGGGTGAATACGTCTGCGGCGCTGGCAAGGGCACGCGCACTTTCTGCTACATGAACATCGGTAGCGGAATCGGTGGAGGTTTCGTGATCAACGGCACGTTGCACGACGGCCAAGGGTACGGCGCAGCCGAGATCGGCCATACCTACATCGCCGATTGGACTAACCCCGCGCCCGGCGCGCATAACAAATTGGAAAATCTCTGCAGTGGCTGGTCAATTGAAAAACGAATACGCGCGACCCGAAACCTCGAACCAAACACGCCGCTGCACAACCATTGCGCCGGCAATCCGCAACGCATCACCTGCGCAATGTTGGGACAAGCCGCGCGCGAAGGCGACACTTTCGCCATTCAATCGCTCGACGAAGTGGCCAGAGGCATTGGCACCGCGCTCTCAAACGTGATCACACTACTCCATCCCCAACGCATCGCCATGGGCGGCGGCGTGAGCCTGCTTGGCGATATTCTACTCGACCCCATCCGCAAACACGTCGACGCGCTTTGCTTCGGTGTCTTTCGCGGTAAATACAAAATCGTCCCTTGCGCGTTGGGCGAGGATGTTGTTTTGGTCGGTTGCCTGCTACTAGCGCCGCAGTAATTACTTCGACACCGCCGCCACGCAATCCATCATCTCATCTCGAAACTTCGCGACCGTCTCGTCATTGTGCGTGGCATCCATCACGTACCGCGCAACGCCAATCAACGCCTCGTCCATCGTCTGTTGCGAAAGCGCGGGCAATGAAGTCTCCAACAGGTGCGTGATCTTCGCCTTCGCTTCCGCGCTCACAGTTGCGTCATTCAGCTTATCGCGCAGTGCAATCAATATCCGCGCATCCTCCACGCCCTCGCGCACCGCCTCCCAACGCCGCGACGTCTCATACGTGCCATCGGCGTTCATGTACACCAGCGGATACTCGAACTGAATCGGGTCCCACATCGACGGCCCGTGGTTGTAACACCACCAGCCAATCCCCGTCGCGCCGTAGTACATCGCGATCGGCGCGGAAAAACGATACTGCGCGACAACATTGATCCGCTTCGTATTCGCGCCGATGGGACGAGAGAACGGCACCGCGCAATCGTAGGACCACAGCGCCTTACCGCTCTTACGCAGCACCGCCATCTCCGGCGTGTCGTCTGCCAGCATGTAATAGCTCGGACTCCACACGCTCGCGTACTCCGCCATCTCCTCGAACATCGCCAGGTCCGCGCCACCGTTCACGTAGAATTTCAGCCCCGGACGCGCCTTCAACGCCTGCCGCGCAAACGCCGTATACTGCTTCACCGTGTTCCAGCCGTTTCCACCCGGCTCGTCATATGGATACAACGCAACGTTCTTCTCGTCGAAACCTTGCTCCGCCAACCGCGCAAAAAACATTTCCATGAACTTCGCAAACCGAGGCACATATTCGTCGCTCTCCATCGGCACACCCAACTGCGGTATGCCGTGGAACAGCAGATACACATCGTGCCCCTTCAACGGCGCGAGGAACGCGTCCAACTCCGTGAAGTCACAAGTGATCGCCGGCGATGCACCTTCGCCAATCGTCGCCGGCGGCAAACTACCGATAAACACCGTGTTCCCATGCGAAAGCAGATCTTTCACGCCCATCGCGTCGTACTTCGCCCAAGCACACATCCGCATTTGATCGTAACCCGCCATTTGTAACGGAAGAATTTCGAGATTGATCGGAACCTCTTCCTTTGCGCCATCGGATTCCGCTACAAAGATTACGTCCACCTTTCCCGGCTTTGTATTGGCGAGATCGATATCAAGCCAAACCTCGCGCGTCTCCAGCGGCGGTATTTCGATCGGTGCGTCCGTTGAGTTTACCAGCGGATCCCACGCCGTATCGCCAAGGTTGGTCGCCACGGACCGCGCAGTGAACGTCGAAAACTGTAGGTCCTCACGCTTACACGCGATGCGAATTTTCGACGACACGGACTTGCTCGTGGCGTTAAACAGTTTGATTGAGATCGGCTCATGTTCTCCGGTAACGCAACGCCGCGAAATACGAGTCCGTTCTTTCGCATCCTTTGGCAACAACGTATCGATACTCCGGTTGTCCCATGAATTAATTACAAATGCTACAAGCGGACGACCCTCTTGCTTGCTTACCTCGAATGCGACGAGTGCCACGTCGATTGCGCGTTTGCACCGTGCATTAAGCGCGGCCATTTTGCCCAAGATAATATTCCAGCCGTCTGTGTCATTCATTGCAGTATTCGTCCGCAACAGATGAATGCTTTTCGCGTCCTCTTCGATCCGTGAAAGCTCTGACCGCAGCACGTCCGAGATTTGAGCATTGCCATGTTCGACCGAATCAGTAATCGGGCGCAGGTAATCGATAGCTCTTGAAACAAATGCATCGTCATTTTCAAGTGGACGCAACCGAATTTCCAACATCTCCTTTGAAATGCAATTACCCTTCTCGTCGTTCACCCCCCACTCAAAACGATATACCCCTTCAACGGTTACAAGAAGAGGCAACTCCAAAACGCCGTGCGTTCCGGCCATGCGCCCAATTGCACGTTGCTGCGATCCGTCTGGTCGCATGCAAACTGCAAACGCCGTGAGCACGTCTTTCGAGTTTTCAGGCGCTTCAAACGAAAAGTGCAGCACATCGCCTGTCAGGATTTCATCGGGACGCGCCAACCCAGCGGGAATGTCGCGTGGCCTCGTTACGTTACGGCGCACGGGAAACGATGCCGTATTGCGATTATCGCCACGATATGCTGCCCATTCCGATCGACTTCCAACAGGCGCATCGCTACCAAAACATAGGACGCGCCCGGTCTCGCCACCCGTAAGCACAAACTCTAAGCCGGGCCGGTCGGCCACAATATCGCCAAACGCCGGCGTCACATTAATCGTTCGGTTCTTGAACTGCTGCGAGTACTGAAGCGAACCAGACGAATCGAACACAAGCAAGTTGCCGTTCTGCGTGCTCAACACAAAATCCAACTGGGAATCTCCATCGATATCAACAATCGCAGCGGGAGCAAGCGAACGCCCCTGCGTGTCGATTTCCCACACCACCGCGCCTGCCTTATCGAACCGGTACACGATGCCAAGTTGCGTAACGGCAAATACATCGATCTGCCCGTCACTATCAATATCGCCAGCCGACAGCGTCGAAGCCACTGACCCGCGTACGGCCCGCGACCACAACTTGTTGCCGGCCGCATCCAGGCTATACACACGCTCCTTGCCAGACGCCGCATAAATCTGGCGGTTTCCTTCCGGATACGTCACCACAATCGGCGCGCAGGTAGCCCAATCCGCGGTCGTACCATCCATCGCAAACGTCCACGCAATGTCGCCCGCGGCGCGTATGGCAAAAACCTTACCCGCGCCAGTTGCGATCACCACTTCACGCGTACCGTCGCCGTTCAAGTCCGCAAGCGCCGCGCTTCCACATTCCCCTTCGAGTTGCGTCTGCCATTTCGGTTTTCCCGTCAACGCATCGAACGCATACAAAAGGCCGGACTTATCTCCCTGCACGACCTCCATCGCACCATCGTTATCCAAATCACCCACCGCTGGCGACGCGCAGAAGATCGGTTTCGTATCCGCTTGCCAGATCACTTTTCCCGATCCATCCACACACGTGAATTGCCCCGTGTTGTCGCCAGCATAAATCAACGGCAACGCGCCATCGCGTTCCCAAATTGCCGGGCAAGTTTGGTAACGCCCGCGCGTATCGAAACGCCAAAGCTCTTTTCCCGTCCCGTCGACCGCGATCAAATTTTCATACGCCGCAGTGATGACCTCTGCATCGCCGTCACCATCGAGATCGACAGTCATCGGCGCGCCTTCCATCACCATGTGCGTGTCTGCGGTCCATAGTGGCTCAAAATTTAGCGCGCCCGCCGAAAGCACATGCGCAAATACGAACGCACAAAGCCCAAGTGCACGCCACAAACACCGCGCTGGTACCGAATCTAGTTTCATTGCTCGCCACCCGTATTCCACGCTTCATCGAAGAACGCGTATTCCAATTCCATCGCGCGTATGTAATGGCTCGCTACTTTGTCGAGCCCCTTGCCATAGCGGTCCAACAAATCTTCCAACCGCGTCGCCAATCCCTCAAACTCCGGACTGCTATACGTCATCACCCAATCACGATACGGACTCGTCTTCGACAACCGCTGCGACAGCTCTTGTCCAAGGTACGCGTACAACCGCATGCACGGCGTCATCGCCGCGACAATTTCCCCCACCGGCGCCATCGCCGCAACGCGCAGCAAAAAATCTGTGTATGCAGTAGTTGCCGGCGATGGCTCCGGCTCAAGATTCAGGTTATGGCGCGCGGCAAGTTGCTCATGCAGTTCCAATTCGTCGAGCACCCCGTCGAGCAAATTCTTGAACGCGAAGAACCCGTCCCGGTCTGGACTCTTCGCCAACGCCATCGCATACGCGCGCGCAAACGCATCGAGGAAGTACGCGTCCTGCTCCATATACCGCGCGAAGCGTTGCGGAGGCAGCGAACCGTCCGCAAGGCCCTGCACAAAAGGATGGTTCAAACACGCCAGCGCCGTTGTCTCATTCGACTGCCAAAGCATTTGCGCGATCATGATTGCCCCGCCACGCGCAAGATCGCTTCCATGAATGCCGGCAGGTCCTTCGGCACCTGCGCCGACACAAATTTTCCATCCACTACGCAAGGCTCATCCACCCACGTCGCGCCGGCATTCTCCAAGTCGTCCTTTATAGCGCTCACGCTCGTCAGCCGCACACCGCGCACGATCTTCGCGCTGATCGGTACCCAGCCTGCATGACAAATGGAACCCACCACCGCGCCGTTCGCCCAAGCATCCGCCACCAATTTGTTACATGCCGGATACCGCCGCAACTTGTCCGGCGCAAACCCGCCCGGCACCACAAGTACCTTCACCGCTTTCGGATCAATCTCCTCAAACGTCGCGTCCGTAACCGCGGGATATCCTTCCTTCGACCCATAAGTCTCGCCTCTCTTCGGGCCAACGACTTTCACCTCATATCCCGCCTCAATCAGACGAAGCCGCGGATAATGTAGTTCCAAGTTCTCGTAGATATTCTCTGCAAGAACAACAGCCAGTCCTTTACTCAATGTGCTGCTCCAACTTGTTTGCCTTGTTCTGAATATTTGCGCGCGATATCCACAGCAACGCGCTTCGCATCAATCCCGCTCTGTCGCAACAGACCAGTCGCAGGATTCACGTAGCCCAGAAAATAAAGTCCAGACCACTTCGATTCACCCGCAGGAGGAATCGGATACCCGGACTCATCCATTGTCTCGCCGGCATTCTCAAGGAACTCATCAATCCGCGGCTTATATCCCGTAGCAAGAATCACCGCGTCATAGATGTGCTTCTCACCGTCGACGAATTCAACTCCGTCGGCATGGAGCCGCTGCACACCCGGCACCACTTTGATTGCGCCACGCTTGATCAGATCAATCGTCCCAATATCGATCAGTGCCACACGCCCGAATCGCTCCACGCTTTCCATCGGCCCAATTCCCGGCCATGCGATTCCGTACTGCGACAAATCGCCCACCGAGAAATGCGCCAGCCACTTGCTCAATGGATACGCAATACCGCGCGGCAGTTTACTCATCCAAATGCCCGACACTTGAGCTGGGGTACCGAGATACTCGCGCCGAATTACGTTGATCGGACTGCGCACACATACATGCACCGCCGCCGCTCCGTGCTCACAAAGATCAATTGCGATCTCACCACCCGTGTTGCCGATACCAACAATCAACACCCGTTTGTCGCGATACATTTCGCCATTGCGGTACGACGCGCTATGAACGATGGTTCCAGAATAGGTTTCCTGACCAGGCCACTTGGGAATGACTGGGCGCCGATTGTATCCCGCCGCGATCACTACGCAGTCCGACGCATAGGCGCCCTTGCTCGTGCCCGTAAACCATCGACCGTTCTCTCTCCGTATCGACGTCACGTTCTCGCCAAACCTGGGCTGCATGCCGAAATACTTCGCATAGGCATCCAGGTAGTCCACAACAGATTGGCGCGAAGGGTATTTTCCCGCGCTTTCAGGAAATGGAAAGTACGGTAAATTGGAGTGCTTCCGCACAGTGTGCAAATGAAGGCGCTCGTAATGCGAGCGCCACGCCGACCCCACCTGCTCCGCTCGTTCCAGCAACACGTACGGCACCTTTTGACGGGTCAAACACGCCGCCATCGCAAGTCCCGACGGACCTGCCCCGACAATAAGCGTATGCGTGTCAATTTGCGCCATGACAACCATGCCCGCCAGGTTGCTTCAAAATCGGATTCTACGGGACACCCAGCGGGTATGACAACACGCGTACCGGCGCACTAATGATCGAATATGAGTTTTGTTTCCAAGACGCGAGGATGCTACCCTATCTGAAACGTTGGGTATTCTGGTCGGTGCGCGGGGGAAAATGTCGCTCAAGGGTCTGCGAAGTGTGTCGCTATTTACCGCGGCATTCGCGATCGGCGTGTTCTGCGCCGGGTGCGGCGGTAAGCATGCCCGCGCAGTAAACCTCGTCGGATCAACTTCCGTGCAGCCCTTTGCCGAATTCCTTGCCGAAGAATACCTCACCGCCCATCCCACCGAAAATGTGGAAGTGCAGGGCGGCGGGTCAACTGCCGGCCTGCAAGCGGTAATTAATGGGCTAGCCGATATCGGAATGTGCTCGCGGAGCCTGACCGAGGAGGAATCCCCCAAGTTCACCGCAACAGTCATCGCGCGCGACGGCCTCGCAATCGTCGTAAACCAATCCAATTCCGTCACGACATTGACTACCGAACAACTACGCGGACTCTTCAGCGGCGCAATCCGCAACTGGAAGGAGGTCGGAGGGCATGACGGCCCAGTGCGCCCCATCACCCGCGAGGAGGGCTCTGGTACGCGCGAAAGTTTTGTGCACCTCGTCATGGCCAAGGAACGCATTTCAAAAAGCGCACTCACCCAGGAATCCAACGGCGCCGTGAAAGAACTCGTGAAAGGCGATTCCGCCGCGATCGGGTACATGTCGCTTGGCCTCGTCGGCAAAGAATTAAAAGCAATCCGCGTGGACGATGTGGAAGCCTCCCGCGAAAATGTCCTCAATCACTCCTATAAACTCGCTCGTCCATTTCTCTTCGTAGCTCAAGGCCCACTACGCCCCGACGCACAACGCTTCATGGATTTCGTCTTGTCCAAGGAAGGCCAGCAAGCCCTCGAATCCGAAGGCCTGGTGCGCGCCCAATGAAACAAGACAAAGCAATAGCCTTCGCACTGATGTTAATTGCATTGTCCGCCGTGTCGGGACTCGCGCTTATCACGGTCTTTATTTTCAAGGAAGGCCTGCCCCTCATCCTGAAATCCGGTGCAGGAGGCTTCTTCTTCTCCACCGATTGGGACCCGAAGGCCAAACAGTTCGGCATCTTCTCCATGATTGTCGGCTCGCTCGTGGTCACCGCAGGCGCGATGATCATCGGCACCGTCTTCGGACTCGGTCTCGCAATCGTTCTCACCATCTTTTGCCCGAAAGCGCTCGCAGCAATCCTCAAACCATTAATCGAACTCCTCGCAGGCATCCCCTCGGTTGTCTACGGGTTCATCGGCGTCGTCACCATCGTTCCCTTCATTCGCGACTACTTCGGCGGACCGGGCCTCTCCGTCCTCGCCACATCCATCGTCCTCGGCGTAATGGTCCTGCCAACTGTAACGAGCATCTCCATCGACGCATTAAAATCCGTGCCGCGTTCCTACTGGGAAGGCTCGATCGCGCTCGGCGCAACGGAATGGCAATCCACGCATATGGTCATGTTAAAGGCCGCGCGATCCGGCATCGTCGCGGCAATCATATTGGGAATGGGCCGCGCCGTCGGCGAAACAATGGCGGTCATCATGGTCTGCGGCAACACACTCGAAATACCGAGTACTCCGCTGGATCCGCTCCGCACTTTGACCAGCAACATCGCGCTCGAGATGGGCTACGCCACCGGCGAACATCGCGAAGCCCTCTTTGCTACGGCGGTCACACTCTTCGTCATCATCATGATTCTCAACATTGCCGCGCTCACCATTGCGCGCCGCGGCATCATGTCGAACAACCGATGAGATTGCTCTCCCCAGCGCAAGCGCAAAAGGTCGCCGTTGCGACCATGTGGACGCTCGCCGCGATCACGATTGGCATTCTCGTATTTATAATCGGCTATATCCTGGTACTCGGCCTCCCTTACGTAACCTGGTCCTTTCTCACTGAAGCGCCCCGCCAAATGGGGCGCAGCGGCGGAATCCTGCCGATGATTGTCGCGACCGTGGCCGTTGCCGGCCTGGCAGTACTCATCGCAGGCCCAGTCGGCGTCGCCACCGCAGTCTATCTCACGGAATACACCCGCGAAGGTCGGCTCACGTCATTTATCCGCTTCGGCGCCGACTGCCTCGCCGGAATTCCATCAATTATCTTCGGCCTCTTCGGATTTGTGTTCTTTACCATCACGCTCGGAATGGGCCTTAGCGTCATATCCGGCGCACTAACGCTCGCGCTAATGGTCCTGCCAACGATCATCCGCACCGCCGAAGTCGCCATCCGCGCCGTACCGTATTCCTACCGTGAAGTCAGTTACGGCCTCGGCACCACCCGCTGGCAAATGATCACCAAAGTCGTCCTCCCTTCCGCACTGCCCGGCATCTGCACCGGCGTTGTGCTCTCCGTCGGGCGAAGCATCAGCGAAACCGCCGCGGTCATGCTTACCGCAGGCTCCGCGCCGCGAATGCCCGAATCCATGTTCGACTCCTCGCGCACGCTCGCACTGCACTTCTACATCCTCTCGCGCGAAGGCATCTCGATGACAAACGCTTACGCAACTGCATCCGTGCTCATCATTTCAATTCTCTCGCTCAATGTCATCGCCTATTGGATCATGAACCGTTTCATGCGGCGCGTACGATGACCGACACAACCAAGCAACCGAAAATCCAGGTCCGCGACGTGACCATCAGTTACGCCGGAAAAGCGGTACTGCGAAATCTCAGCCTGGACATTCATCCTAACGAGCGCCTCGCCATCATTGGCCCAGCGAATAGCGGTAAGACCAGCCTCCTGCGTTGCCTGAATCGGCTCAACGATTTGCAGTACGGATTTTCTGTGACGGGACAAATCCTGCTCGATGGTCGCGATATCTACGCACCCAATGTGGATGTCGCCGCACTACGCCGCCGCGTGGGAATGGTCTACGCGGTCCCCGTGCCGCTGCCGTGGTCCATGTATGAAAACATCGTCTTCGGCCTGCGCGTCACCGGCATACGCGATAAAGCGACGCTCGACGAACGCGTCGAGACATCCTTGAAGTCCGCCGTGCTCTGGGACGAAATCAAAGACCGCCTGCACGAACCCGCGCACAACCTATCCGGTGGGCAGCAGCAACGCCTCTGCCTCGCACGCGTACTTGCGCTGCACCCCGACGTACTCATTCTCGACGAACCTTGCTCTGGCCTTGATCCAATTTCCACTGGCAAGATCGAAGACGCGCTCGCGGAGCTCGCAGCTCGCCATACGATAATCCTTGTGACCAACAACACGAAACAGGCCAGTCGCGCGTCGGATCGCATCGCATTTTTCCTCATGGGAGAACTCGTCGAAACCGGTCCCACCACGCAGATATTCACGAAACCAAATGATCCCCGCACGGACGACTACATCACAGGCCGCTTCGGATGAGCAGCGAATTCAAAATAGAAGCCAAAGCGCTGAACCTGCACTACGGTAGTTTCCATGCATTGAAGGACGTAAACCTTCAAATCAAGCCCAAAGCAATCACCGCGATCATCGGCCCATCCGGTTGTGGAAAATCCACGATGCTGCG
This sequence comes from Candidatus Hydrogenedentota bacterium, assembly GCA_020848835.1. Classification (GTDB taxonomy): domain Bacteria; phylum Hydrogenedentota; class Hydrogenedentia; order Hydrogenedentales; family SLHB01; genus JABWCD01. The sequence continues at coordinate 129,388 of JADLHJ010000061.1, read as the reverse complement.
CTGCTTCAATCGCATGAACGAACTCATCAAGACGGTGCGCGTGTCGGGCCAGATACTTCTGGATGGCGAGAATATTCACGGATCGACCGTTGAACTTACCCATCTACGACGCCGTGTGGGCATGGTCTTTCAGCGTCCCAACCCGTTCCCATTGTCCGTAGCCGAAAATGTCTCCTATGGCCTCAAAGTACACGGCCTCACAAACCGCGCAGAAACGGAAGAGATCGTAGAAAGCAGTCTGCGCGCGACCAACCTGTGGGACGACGTGAAAGACAAACTGGCGGGCCCCGCGCTTGCCCTCTCTGCGGAGCAACAACAACGTCTCTGCATCTCGCGCGTCGTTGCCGTTAAACCCGAGGTGCTGCTGATGGACGAGCCCTGCTCCGCGCTCGATCCCATCGCCACGCGTCACATCGAAGAACTCATGTCCTATCTCGCCGAGCAGTACACAATCCTGATCGTTACGCATAACATGCAGCAAGCCGCGCGCGTCGCTTCCGAAACCGCATTCATGTTGCTCGGCGACCTCGTCGAGTTCGGCCCTACCATCAACATCTTTGAGAAGCCGAAAGATAAACGCACCGAAGATTACGTCTCCGGCCACTACGGGTAAAACGGGTACAAACACGATGTCCAAACACCTCCAAAACGAAATCGACAAACTGAAACAGCGCATCCTCCAGCTCGGCGCGCTCGTCGAACAGTCCGTGTACCGCGCCATCCAATCGCTGGAAGAACGCGACATCGCGCTCGCCAAATCCGTAATCGACGGCGACTCCGCAATCGACGACATGGAAGTGGACATCGAAGAGGACTGCCAGAAAATCCTCGCCCTGCACCAACCCGTCGCCCACGATCTCCGGCTCATCATCGCCGTACTCAAAATCAACACCGACCTCGAACGCATCGGCGACGCAACGGTGAATATCGCGGAGCGCACATTGTTCCTTTCCGATCGCCCCCGCGTGGACATCCCCTACGATTTCCCCGGTATGGCGAAAAAGGCCCTCTCCATGCTGCACAAAAGTCTCGACGCACTCGTCAACCTCGACGTCGCCGCCGCCCAACAAGTCATCGCAGCCGATGACGAAGTGGACGCGATCAACCGCGACATATACGTGCGCACCGAAGAGTGCATACGCAACCATCCTGAAGCCGCCTACAGCTACATCCACCTCCTTGGCGTCTCCCGCTACATCGAACGCATCGCCGACCACGCCTCCAACATCGCCGAAGACATCATCTACATGGTCGAAGGCCGCATCATCCGCCACCACGCCGGCGAAATGCAGACGATCCCCCCGCCCCCCAAATTAAACTGATTTGCTCGTTCCCAAGCTCCAGCTTGGGAACGCACTCGCGCCAGAGGCTCCGCTTCGCGTCCCAATCCAAGCACCACTTTGATTTACCCCGCTCAAAATGGAACAATCCCCCCTTCTCTCCGAGGGCAGAGAAAATCACTGGTAATTAAGTCCGGCAAGGGCTGCGCGCCGTTTCCAGACGGCGAGGGAAAGGGTTGTACATCGTGAGCACGCAGATCGAACACGTATTGCACGAATCGCGCCGCTTCGCACCCAGCGAAGAATTCTCAAAGCTCGCACGGGTGAAATCCAAAGCCGAATACGAAGCGATGTACAAAGAATCGATCGACAACCCCGAAGCCTTCTGGGCCAAAGCCGCGGAAGAACTGCACTGGTTCAAAAAGTGGGACCGCGTGCTCAACGACGACAAACCACCCTTCTACAAATGGTTCGAAGGTGGCCAGACCAACCTTTCTTACAACTGCCTCGATCGTCACCTAACCACTTGGCGCAAGAATAAAGCCGCGATCATCTGGGAAGGCGAACCCTACGGCCAACGCCAAATCCTCACCTACCGCGAACTCCACCGGCAGGTCTGCAAATTCGCAAATGTATTGAAAGCCCTCGGCGTCTCCAAAGGCGACCGCGTGGCCATCTATATGCCCATGATCCCCGATCTCGCAATCGCCATGCTCGCCTGCGCACGCATCGGCGCACCGCACTCGATCATCTTCGGCGGTTTCTCCGCCGCGGCCCTCGTTGATCGCATCAACGACGCCGGCGCATCAATGGTCATCACGGCCGACGGCGGCTACAGACGCGGCGCAGTCGTCGAACTGAAAAAGGCCGTTGACGAAGCCCTCGGCAAGTGCCCATCGGTCCGCAAAGTGGTCGTCGCGCAGCGCACGCACACGCCCGTGCAAATGGTCCACGGTCGCGACATCTGGTGGCACGAGGCCATGGAAAATGCCAGCGACGTATGTCCCGCGGAACCCCTCGATGCCGAGCACCCGCTCTACATCCTCTACACCTCCGGTTCGACGGGAAAACCCAAAGGCATCCTGCACACGACTGGCGGATACATGGTGGGCACCTATTACACCTCGAAGTACGTCTTCGATCTCCGTGAAGAAGATACCTACTGGTGTACCGCCGACATCGGCTGGGTCACCGGTCACAGCTATATTGTCTACGGCATCCTCGCAAACGGCGCGACCAGCATCATGTACGAAGGCGCACCCAATTTCCCGACGCCGGATCGATTCTGGCAAATCATCGAGCGCTACCATGTCAACGTCTTCTACACCGCGCCCACCGCAATCCGCGCGTTCTCGCGTTGGGGCGACGGCTGGCCCGCGCGCAACGATCTCTCGAGCCTCCGCCTGCTCGGCACGGTCGGCGAACCGATCAACCCCGAAGCATGGATGTGGTACCACACGCACATCGGCGGCGGACGCTGCCCGATTGTCGATACGTGGTGGCAGACGGAAACCGGCGCGATCATGATCACAACTTTGCCTGGCGCAAATGAAACCAAACCCGGTTCTGCCGGGCTTCCCTTCTTCGGCATCAAACCTGCGATCGTCGATGAAGACGGTAAGGAAGTGGACAACTCACACAGCGGCCTGCTCGTCGTGCAAAAGCCGTGGCCGGCGATGTTGCGCACGCTCTACGGCGACGACGAACGCTACGACGAAGTGTATTGGTCGAAGTACAAAAAGCAGAACTGGTACTTCACCGGCGACGGTGCGTATCAAGATAAAAACGGCTACTACATGATCATCGGCCGCATCGACGACGTCATCAACGTCTCCGGTCACCGCCTCGGCACAATGGAGATCGAATCCGCACTCGTCTCACACCCAATGGTCGCCGAAGCTGCCGTCGTCGGCTATCCGCATGATCTGAAAGGCCAGGGCGTCTGCGCATTTGTCTCCGTGCCCGTTGGAAACACGCCCGGCGAAAAAGACAAAGAAGCCCTCCGCGAACACGTCGCTAAAGAAATCGGCGCCATCGCAAAACCCGACATCATCCGCTTCACCGATGCGCTACCCAAGACGCGCTCCGGCAAAATTATGCGCCGCCTCCTGCGCGACATCGCGGCAGGTCGCGACACCACGGGCGACACCACAACCCTCGAAGATTTCACCGTCCTCGCAAAACTACGCGAAGACCAAGAGGCGTAGCGAACAAACCAAACACGTGCCTCTGCGCATCTAACAAGATCGCGTCGAACAAGATCGCATCGATAACAGCGGCATCGAAATATCTTGTATCGCAATATGCAGTGCATCGAGGTTTTCTACTGCTCTTTTCCCCGAAGGGGATACTGCGTGTAGCCCAGGGTTGCGCCGCGCTTAGCGGCGCTACCCTGGGTAAACGAACCACCCCACATTCAACCCCAACGGGGTTGCGGCACTCATTGATGAGATAGGTTTGCCACGCGCAATGTCACAGACAACGGCCGGTGATCGCTCCCTATATTCGGCCCGGGTTGCCGCCAAACCGTGTGAATGTGCTCACTGTGCAAGCAATGGTCAATCGGCAGCCCAAACAACTGCGGCAACATCGCGGGCCACGTCGATTGAACTCCAAATCCAACCTGACTGTTCACGAGCTCCGCGTCGCGGCACAACTCCTGGAATCGCGATGACCACGGCGTCAAGTTCAGATCACCGATGATAATGACCTCGCGCCCCAACTCCTGTTGCCCGCGCGCCCACTTCGCAACCTCGCGCAGTTCCAGCGACTGATAGGAAAAGTGTCGCTGCCAAATCGGTCTCGAAAGAAACAGACTCAACAACGCCACTTCGCGGTCTTGCATCCTGAAAACGTATTCGATCAAAGGCCGCTCGGATGTCGAAGGCAGATGAATAATCTGCGCGGATATTTTCTCCAGCAGTGCAGCACTTCTCACGAGCACTATCGATCCGTGCGAATTTGTAAGCGGATGACTCAACACCGCCATGTAATCCGGCAGTGCTTTGAGGAGCGCCTCTTCAAAACCCGGCGTTACTTCCTGAAGCGAAACAATCGTTGCGTGCTGTGCGCGCAACCACTCGATCGCGTTTTTGGGTTCATCGTTAAATCGATCGACATTCGCGTGCAACAGTGTGAGTTCTGCGCTCGCGGATTCAACACGGTGTTCCGCGGTGGAATATAGTGGCGCGATGTACCAAACGTTGAACAGAATCGGCAGAAGAACGCACCAACCCGCGCGCGGAAACCGTTTGACGATTGGGAAAGTACACAGCACGAGTCCAATGACGTACTGTGGCCGAGGCTGTGCGAATAGCTCGCCCATCCAATGTGCTGACGCGACACTTCCCAAAACGCTCATCGCAGCGATCAGGGTTACGAGCGCAAACGCCGCGCGAAAGATGATTTTCATGGCAAGATGTGTGTCGCAGGCTCGAGCGCCTGCGAAGTTCAGGGAATTACCGGTTGAATAGTCCTCTGAACAATCCGCGTTTCGGCTTTTTCTCTTCCGGCTTGTTCGCGGGCGGCGTCGCAGGCCCGACAGGATGGCCTTTGAACTGACCTTCCAAGGTCCCGCTTCCATTCGGCTCAGGCGCACTTTCCTGAGGCGCGCTCGTGCCACTCTCCGCAGCCTTCGCGGCGGCCGCTTCCTTGCGCGCTTTCTCGGCAGCACTTGCTTCGGAAAGGAATTGCTCTTTCGGCTTGATGTCCGCTGCCGCGAACAACTTCAAATCCTGACCTACCTTGAGCGAATACGGATTGAGAATATCGTTCCACCAACGCAAATCTTCAACGGTAATATTGTTCGCTTTTGCAATCTTGCTCAACGTATCGCCCGATTTCACCGTATACGATTTCATTTCCTCAGGCGATTGGACCGTCGCACCTCCCACCACCACGGGCGCGCCATCCGGTGTCAACGCGTTCGGCTGAGCGGTCGCGATCATCGTTGGCGGCACTTGCTCTGCAGTTGATGCAGGCTGCGAGCCGGGCTCGGTACCGGGCACTGGCGCGGTAGCACCTTGCGGATTTGCTTCCGCAGTCAATGGCGCAGTTCCCGGCGCTGGCGCAACGCCTGGTGCAAGCGAAGCATTCATCTGCGACGCATCACCCGTCGGCTGAGCACCCTGCACCGGCGCGACACCCATTGGCGTCTGTCCCGGCACGGGCACTTGGCCCGGTGTTGCAACTGGAGCGTTCGGATCAACTGCAACGCCCTGCGTAACTGGCGCGGTCACTGTCTGTGTTTCCAACGGCGCTTGCATTTGCGGCTGCGCTGTATTCGGCGTCGTCGTGGCTACCGTGGCGGGATTCGTTGCACTAGGCGCAGCGCCCTGTGTTGCTGCCGGGGCCTGCGGGGTTAGCGCCCCACTCACAACCTCGCCCACCGGCTGATCGTTGCTCGCGACTTTCGCCTCTGCACCATCGCCACGGCCAATCAACAGCCATGCCGACAACACAATCGCAGTCAGCGCAAACGCACCGCCCAACACCAGCACAATCTTGCTGCGCCGATACTGCGCCAGCTTCATCATCGTGTTGCCCGCGCCGAAGAACGTCTGCGTGGTAGTAGGCTTCAAGCCCGATTGAATGGTCTGCGCATTTACGCTTGACGCCGAACCGCCAAGCTGCACGGTCGCATTTAACCGGCTCATCGTATCGCCCACACCCGTGAGCGCGATCAACTCTTCACGAAACGCCTTCGCACTCTGAATGCGGTCGACCGTCTTTTTCGCAAGCGCGCGCTTCAACAAACCTTCTACCGCTTCCGGCAACACGCCGTCCATTTTCACGGCGATATGCGGGATCGGCATGTTCAAGTGCCCGTTCAATACTTCCGTCAACGTACCGCGAAACGGCGGCTTGCCCGAAAGCAACTGGTACAACATCACGCCCATCGCGTACACATCCGTCGCATACGAAATATCGCCAAACGTGTGGCTGTCGATCTGTTCTGGCGCCATGTACAACGGCGTGCCAGGCCCGCCGTTATTCGTCGTCGTCAAACGCGACAACTGCTCATTGTCTTCTGCAAAACGCGAGATGCCGAAGTCCATCAACTTCGCGCATACCGCCCCGCTCTCCGTATACGTGAGCATAATGTTCGCGGGTTTAATATCGCGGTGCACGATCTGCTGCGCGTGAATGCGCGACAATGCATCCAGCACCTGCGATGCAATATGGATTGATTCCGACGGCGGCATCACGATGCCCATCTCGCTGTTGCGCTCGAGCCGCGCCTGCAACGTTTCGCCGTCGATGTATTCCATGACGAGATGCATCTCGTCGTCGTATTCCAGCTTATCGAATAGTGTAACGATGTTCGGGTGCGGTCCAACCTTCGCATGCAGCAGACATTCCCGCTCGATGCGGCGGCGGATTTCGGGATTGCGCGCGACCTCTTCCTTCACGGTCTTGATTGCGACGCGACGGTGCAGCGCAGTGTCCTCGGCAAGGCGCACGCTACCCATCGCGCCCGCGCCAAGAATGCGCATGATGCGGTACCGCCCGCTAGCCAGCGAACGGCTCAACGATTCCATCGTTTGCAGTTCCTCAGACGTCGAACTGCCTTCAGGCGCAACCATTACAGCTTCTCCACCCATTACAAGCCCGACTCCGCAATAATATCAGTTTCGGCCAAAGTCTGCACACAAAACATTTCCAACCCGCTCATTCTCCGCACGTAGTAATCTGTGTCCTCTTTCGCGGTTAATCCGCACCGCACCTTCCCAATCCAAATCGCAAATCCAAGATCCAAAACTGGACTCGCCATTACTAATACTCCAAAATCCCCGAACTGTTCCGAAGGACAACAATTCATGCCGCCATTCCAACCTGTCGAACCGATCAAAGCCGCCGCCGGCATCATCCTCACCAACCAACCCGAGCCGCGCGTCCTGCTCGCGCGCCGAAGCCAGGCCCTGCGCTTCATGGCCGGCTACCACGTTTTCCCGGGCGGCCGCATCGATGACGACGAGCCCACGGCCCCAGTCGTCAACGCCTTAGACACCACCGAAGCCCGCGCAGTTCACGCCGTCGCAAGAGAGATTTTCGAAGAAACCGGTCTGCTTGTTGGCTTGCTCCGCAATGACGGCCAGCCGGTAACAGTCGCATTAACCGGCAGACACTCTTCGCCAGACACCAGACGCTCAATCCTCGAAGGCGCCGACACCTTCGACGCCTTCCTGACCCGCTACAACCTCGTCATCGACGCAACGCAATTCGAATTCGCCGGCGACTGGGTCACCCCGGCCATCGCGCCCATCCGATTCGATACCCGCTACTACATCGTGCGCGTGCCCGAGGCGATCGGCGAGGATCTACAAGTCGGCGAGATCGACGCTCTCGACTGGTTCACCCCTGCCGGCGCACGCCAAGCGTGGCGCGACGGCACGATCCAACTGCCGCCGCCCGTCGCATACGTCCTCCAGAACCTCGCAGCTTACCCGTTCCCAGATGTATTAGATCATTTACGCGACTGCGGTGAGCACACCGGCGATCGCCCCTCCAAAATGGAGTTTGCCAATGGCATCTACATCCTCCCGCTGCGCTCGCCCACCATTCCCCCGGCCACCCACACCAACTGCATCATCATCGGCGAGCGCGACCTCTACCTCATCGACCCCGCCGCGGATGACGACGAGGAACGCGCCCTGCTCACGCGCCAAGTTCAGATGCTCATCGACCTGGGCGGCACGGTAAAGGCCATCATCCTGACGCACTCCCACCCCGACCACATCTGCGCCGCCGAGTTCTGCCGCGATGTATACAACGCGCCAATTTGGTCGCATAAAACAACTGCGGAACAGATTGGTTTTAAAGTAGACGCATATATTAACGACGGCGACACCATCGAAATCCCCGGCAATCCCGAATGGATTCTCCACGCCATCCACACACCCGGCCACGACCCTGGTCACCTCTGCTTCATCGAGGAAACTACCCGCACGCTCATCGCCGGCGACCTCATCGCCAATCCCGGCACCATCGTCGTCTCCCTGGATCACGGCGGCGACATGACTCAGTTCATTGACTCCCTGGAACGCATCGCCAACCACCCCGGCTACGACACCATCCTCCCCGCCCACGGCATGCCCCTCACGAAGGGCCCCGAGAAAATCCGCAAACATCTCGAACACCGCCTCTGGCGCGAAGGGAAGGTAAAAGGCGCCCTGGCAACCGGGGCCAGCGAGATCGGCGATCTCCTAGCCCTCGCCTACGACGATGTCCCGCCGGAGACCTGGCCGCTGGCGGAGTTCAGCTTGCGGGCGCACTTGAAGCGGCTGGAATCTTTGTAGCGCCCGGCTTCCATGCCGGGCGGTATTCGGCTCGCCATTCGTGCTCGTCATCCATTTTCTCCATTCCCAAAAAAAATTTGGGAACGAGTTGAATGGGGACGATCGTAGTAGCGCCTCGCTCGCCTGAGCGCGGCGTGAATTAAGGTGGGGCGTTTTCGCCGAAAGCTCTGTCTATTTAACGCCGCTGCGCTCTGCTTCGAGACACGCCGCGCTCGGCGAGCGAGGCGCTACCTAATCGGCGCTACACGAGCGAGACACTACCCGGATAACTTCATCGGATACACCTGATGGAATCGCGGTAGAAAGAATTCGGAGTTGGGGTCATGCGCGAGCGCGGCCAATTCGGGCGACAAGAACTGCGCGCGGCTGAAGACTTTCTTCGAATAATCGTGGTTGCCCTTGGCGATTTGGCATTCGCATTCGGTCAACAGCGTTACTGCGCGGCGTTGGGCGGGGGTTTCGTGGGGATCGAGTTCGACGAGGTCTTCGGGTAACAGCGAAGTGTCGGCCTGTCCGCGGTGGTCTTGTTCGAAGAGCACGGTGTCGGACGCAGGCGCGGGCACGTCCATCGCGTACATCCGCAGGTAACGCCGATGCTCGCTGGATATCCGCATGAATGCCTGCAGGTACGCGCTCGGTTTCGCGGAAGTGCTGTTGTACTTCTCGGACGTCACGATTGCCATATCCACCATCGGCTTCACCGACAGCGCCGAGGACGCGCGCAACAGCATCACCTGCAGGATCGCCAGCGTACACGCCGCCTGATCCGCCATCGGCTGCGCCGCGCTGGCAGGCTCGCGCGACAAGCTGTTTTCCTTTTCGACGCGCGCCGCAAGGCCCGCCTTAGCGTCGGTCAACGCGGCATTGTACGCGGCCACTTCGTAGGGACATTGCGGCCGTTCCGGTCCGGGCAGTTTCGTCACCTCAGGACTCGCACAGGGGCAGGTCTTCCACATCGGACATTGCTCGCCGCACACCTGGATCGCCCGCGAGTAAAGGCCGTGGACGGTTGCGTTGCGGTTGCCTTGCGGCGCGCCGGTGAGATTAAACCCGCCGTGATATTTGCAACGTCCGTTCTCATGGTTCGGCCCAAGCGAACACGGCACCCCGGACAAGGTGCGAGCGCCGCAGATACGCCGGTTTAGTTCCGCTTCGCGTGCTTCGACGAGGGCGATGTGGGCGGGGTCCCACGCGGAGGACAGCGGGGTGCCGAGGGGGGTACGGGGGCGGGTATCGGCAGGTTGGTCTGGTTGCATGGATGTGTGCTCCTACTGATGTAGCCCACGGCGTTGCAGTCTGGGAAGAAGTCAGGAGACAGAAGTCAGAATGCGTGGAGGATGGTGAGTTGCTGGCGCTGGGATTCAAGGGGGAAATGGTTGACGATGCATTGGAATGCGCAGGTTTGGCGCGGGTAGGTTCATGAAGAACCGGGATCATGCTAGAATGAATTCGAGGTACAGGAATATGGATACCATTCGTAAGCATATCGTGCGGGATGATGAAGAGCGTCCGATAGCCGTGCAAATCGATTATGCGGACTGGCTTAAGATCGAGACTTTGCTCGCCAACGGGGGCGGCGCGGAACCGCGCACAACCGACCTCAATTCGTACCGGGGTTGCCTAACGCTGACGGAAGATCCGTTGGAGTATCAACTGCGAGTCCGGGGCGAATGGGATTGAAGCGTCTGCTCGATACGAACATTGTCCTGTACCACCTCGCGGGCCGTCTTGCTAGAACTTTCTGACTTGCCGTTAAGGCCTGCTTCGCTTCTTTCTTAGCGGGCGGACTCGATTTGTCTTCTACTTTGTAGCCCACGGCGTTGCACTTTTGGACTCACCACGAAGGCACGAAGGACACGAAGGGGATGCGAATTCGACTGCCGCGAGAGAACTCAACGCGGATTCCGGAATCAAAGGGGAAATTATTGACCGGCGCGGGTGCAATCTTTGCAGTTTGTGTTTGCAGTCCAATGGTTTATGTCGGATTAAATGCGGTGCGCTATAGCGCGTAGCGACGACCATACGGGTTACGTGCATATTTGGACAAAGCAGATTAATGCATGCGGTTATTCACAGAAGTTTTCAGTTCAAATGAAAAGAGCAATTAAAAACATCTACGGTACGGTCACAATTTGCTCGTGGATGATATCTCGAATACCTTTCTTCAACATTGACAAAAAAGCTAAATTCCTTTGTTCAGCATCTTTGATAAACGATTCACAAGTCATTACGAATAGGTCGACAAAATGATACTCCTCCGTGCCATCCGGAATTATCGGCTGTTGCTTGTAATAGATTTCTCCATGGGAGAATAGCTGTATAAACCCATCCTCTTTCAATGACCGCCGAAACTCATCGTCTATATCCGCGATTCCATAAAACCAAATTCGGCCAATTTTTTCCCGGTAATGACCCAATAATCGCCGAGCTCTTTGCTTCAATTGGCTTACGACTTGTTCCTTCTTAGCAATGTCTAGTCCTCGCTTTTTTAGTTCCACGAGCACAACATCAACCTTGGGTGATGTTTCAGGATCAGCCGAAAAGACTAAAGCGATATCCGGCCTCCCCTTAGAAGGAGAGGGATCTTCCGCCACCGCAATTTCTCGGATGACTTTCCCCATGTCCGCATCACTCAAGACCGTCGTATAACTCATGTATTTGTCATCGAGCATCCACACGTTGTTATTAAAAATGTCGTTCGAAAAATCTACATTATTGAATACCCTACGACGCGGGACGACAAGATCATGTATCTCGCCTTCGGAGTTCACAAAGTTAATCGATTTAAGTTTTTCAATTATCTTAGTGCGATATAAGATATATTCTAAAAGAACGCGCGCAGACATTTCGAGCGCTTTGCTGTATGCGGCATCATCTAATTCTACACACTCAAGAGTTGCTTTTTGATCCGCAAAGAACTTCTCCTGCGCTGTGGCTATAACTTCATTGCGCACGATCAGTCCCACAGTGTCGGTTGGAAAATAGCCAAGCAGATGCGGAAACTGACGATCCAGCTCTTGCTTCGTCTTCTGGTTTGATTGCTCTACTACAGGAATCTCTCTTGAGATAATGCGACTGACTTCTTTTCTAAGAAACTGCTTTAAAATTTTCTCATCTGTAGCATTGGGTATGGCCAAGAATTCACGAGAAGCGTCTGATTTGCCCTGAAAATACTCCGACATAAACAAGAACTTTAGTTGAAACCAGGCGGGCACGGCCTCGATTGGCATCAAGCTATAGGGAATTAAGCGTTGATCGACCGAAATAGAGGTTACAATGGATTTCTGAATAGAGGGATCGTGCGCAATATTGTAATAAATTTCCATGGACTCGAACATGTCAAGAGGTAAGTCGAGGATTTCCTCTTTCTTGAAGTCTGGTATATCGGCGGGAGTTAGGCTTACAGCTGTAGAATAAAAATCATATTCCGGATTCGGCTTGTTTGTTTGAAGCTCAATACTTATTCGAAAATCTTTACCATCCTGAATTCGCCTGAAAAGCATCGGGAGGAATTGCTCGAGTAAATCCTTTTTTATATCGGATGGCCTAAGATTATCATATGATTTGATTCGCTCGTTCGAAAAGCGCTGAAAAACCAAGACGGTTTCGCTTCGTTCGATTTCCGTGGTAGTTTTTTTACTCGCGCCCCGAAATTTTGCATGGAAATCGAAAGTTCTTTTGTTTTTTCCATACAAACTTACAATTTTTACTTTTTCAAAGTATGCTAAGTAAACAAGGCGCCCTAACCCTTTATGATCATTGCCGTCGATTTCCATTAAATTGGAAAATTTATCAAAGTTGCGATCTGTGAACCCCTCGCCATTGTCAGTTATAGCAATCTCGAGAGTATCAACGCGACTAAACTCATCAATTTTAATCACGATGTTAACACGGTCGGCCCCAGCATCAAACGCATTAGCCACCGCCTCATAGTATATCTGTTGGAAACGAGGACTAGGGTAAAACCGTGAAATCGCGTTCTTTACATTTATGTTCATATCACTTTACACCCACGAAACTCTTCCGTCGATTGGTGACGACAAGTCAAGAAGATCGCCCAGAAGTCGCAAAGAGAACGTATGATTACTTTTTCGGAGGTCAGAATTCTAGCAAATTCACTATTGCATCCCTTCTAGACCGTATCGTTGAATTCTTGTCCTCCATACCATGAGAATTGCGCGTAACTCTATTGGAGCGCGCTGTGGCAATTTCTCTACAAGTATTCGTTCGGATACGTCCCTGCCTGTACCACCTGACGCATCGCGATAACCTCGAACGCATCCGACACACGCGGCTGTTAGAAACTGCGGCGCAGTTCATAGAACAAGCCCGCCGGAATGACTTGTGTTCGATGCGACGCAAGGAGTCGGTTCCGGTGACGGTGGATGGAACAAAGGTGTACTTGCGCGATCAGCGGCCTTTGCATAATGGAAACATCGCATTTGCACCGGGTTTTACCTTTGAGCAATTGATTGACCTGATCAATGATCGCGTGTACTTCTGGCCGGGTAAGGATGGGGCACCTATCGCGCATGGAAAGCGGCATTTCGAACGGTATCGTGGTAAAGGGCCTGCACTAATTCGTGTGCCGACGGCGGACATTTTGGACGCGGCGAATGCTGCGCGGGTGGAATTCTGCAAATACAATTCCGGTTCGCCGCGTTGCGTGGGTGGAAAGCACAGTCCGCGCGGGCCGGAAACGTTTGTCACCGCGGAGCGTGCTGCGTTTACGCCGGGGAGCGTTGTGGAAGTGACGTTTCGCGGCGGGGTGAGATTACCGGAGTCGGCGATGGTTTCTTATGAACTCGAAGGGCCGTGGACGCCGCTGTTTTGATATCTCGCAGAGGTCTCAAAGCGGAGCTTTTCAAACTATGCCGCCAAACCACTTACATCAAATTCGTCAACAAAGTGCCCCTTGAATCCCGAACCGCCCACACGCCTCCCGACCCCTTGATTCCCGAACCAATTCGCGAAGCCCTTCACACGTGAGTGCAACGCGCTGGGCTAAGGATTGAAAGGACCAAAAAGTCCGCCCATGCCATTCCGAACGCTACCGCGGAGGAATCTGGAACACGCTCAGCGCTGCGCCCCCTACCAGATTCCTCGCATCCGCTCGGAATGACGCGTGTGGATTGATCGTGTTTGAACTCGTTACCAAGCTCCTGCTTGGTAACGCACTCTTGAAAAGCTCCGCTTTGCTCTGACTCGTTCCCAAGTTGCACTTGGGAACGCAATTGTCCGCGAAGCTGCGCTTCGCAACCCCCACCCTCCCCCACGGACATCGATCACGAGAAGCAGAGCTTCCAAGACACGTGCGTTCCCAAGCACAGCTTGGGAACGAGTTGAATAGCGTAGCTTGGGAACGAGTTAACAGCCAGTGAACATTTCCGAGTCCACGCAACGATGGATTATCCTAGCTTCCAACGCGGGATGTGTCAGCCACCACGGCTGGCTGAGTATCCGCGTTGGGAAGGTGGGAAATGGATTACCGCAGTTTTTGCTGGGTTGTTGTTGTCGTGTTTGGCGTTGTTTGCGCGGGGGTGGCGCAGGAGCGCGTCGAGGCGCAGCACAGTGTCGTGGCGATTGAGAAGGACCGGTTTCACGGGTGGCCGGCGAACAATGGCGCGTGGCAATGGGGTGACGAGTTTCTCGTGGGCTTCACGCAGGGCGAGCTTGCGGAGCGGCAAGGCCACAATATCGCGGGGATTCAGCGGAGCAAGTTTGCCCGCAGTCTCGATGGCGGCGTGACATGGCAAATGTTCGATCCGGAAAACTTCCTCGACGGCAACGACGAGAAGTGGCTTCCGAAGGGAAAGAAGCTGCTCGACACCTCGATGGATTTTGCGCATCCGGGATTCGCGATGCGGGTGTTCGCGACGGGTTACCACGGCAACGACGATCCGGATGGTGGCTTTTATTATTCGTATGACCGTGGCGCGACGTGGAAGGGTCCGTATTTCCTCGGTGCGATCAACCAGCACGATGAACTCAAAGGAAAGATGCTCACCCCGAGAACGGACTACATCCTCACGGGGCCGAAGTCGTGTTTCGTGTTCATCAGCACGCGGAAAGATGCAACGGGGCGGATCGCGTGTATCCAGACGACAGACGGGGGGCTGAGCTTCGACTTCGTCTCGTGGGTGACGCCGGATGTGGCGGAGTATCGCGCGATCATGCCGCAGACGCTGCGGCTGTCGAACGGCGATTATGTGATGGCGTTTCGCAAGATATTCGCGGACCAGTCGCAACTGGAGAGTACGATCGAGGCGTATGTGTCGGAGGACGCATGCAAATCGTGGCGTGCGTTGAGCACGGTGAAGGAGATCAAAAACAATTCCAATCCGCCTGCGATGGTGGAATTGGATGACGGGCGGCTTTGTTGCGTGTATGGCGATCGCGACGCGCGGGTTCTGGCGGGGCGCTACAGCAGCGATCGCGGGGCGACGTGGGGGCCGGAGTTCGTCATTCGCGACGACTACCTCACGAAAGACGATTTCGCCGACATGGGCTACCCCCGCCTGCTGAAACGTACGGACGGGAAACTCGCGGCGTTGTATTACTGGGCGACCGACGCGCAGCCGCAGCATTTCATCGCGTGTTCCATTTGGGATCCCAAGGCGGCGACAGCGCCTCCGCAGCAGGACCTTTTCTATCAGGGCATGAATGGCGTGCCGGTGTATCGCATCCCCGCGCTTGCGGTGACGACGCGTGGCGCGGTGATTGCTGTGTGCGATGCGCGCGCGGACACGGGCCAGGACCTGCCGAACGATATCGATCTCGTCATGCGGCGGAGCGTCGATAACGGCGCGACGTGGAGCGAACCTAAGGTTATCGCGGATTTCGGCAAGCAGGGTTGCGGCGATTCCGCGTTGCTGGTGGATCGGTCGAATGGCCGGGTGTGGTGCTTTTTCGTGTATGCGCCGGACGGCGTGAGTGTGCACACGAGCAATCCGGGCATCACGGGAAACACGCTGCAACTGTACCTGATGCACAGTGACGACGATGGGGTTACGTGGTCCAAGCCGCGCAACATAACCGCGGATGTTAAGGACCCCGCGTGGGAGGCGGTGTGGTCGTCGCCGGGTAGCGGTTTTCAAGATACGAAAGGACGCCTGTATTTTCCGCATAGCCGGAAGTCCGGCGATACGCTGTACAGTCACGTGATTTACAGCGACGACCACGGCGAGACGTGGCGCGCGGGTGGTACCGCCGGCGAGAGGACCGACGAGTGGATGCTTGTGCAGCGTGCCGATGGCACCCTGCTCGGCAACCTTCGCAGCAATGCCGGACAGAACCGTAGGGCGGCTGCGATTTCAACGGATCGCGGCGTAACGTGGGGCGATTTTCATCATGTCAACGAGCTGGTGGAGCCGGTGTGCCAGGCGTGTCTCATTCGCTATGACCATGATTCGCAGCAATACTTGCTGTTCTCCAACCCGGCGGATACGGAACGCCGTCGCTTGACGATTAGGGCCAGTCGCGATGAAGGGAAATCGTGGCCGATCGCAAAGGTGCTGCACGATGGGCCGGCGGCATACTCGTGTATGGCTGTGCTTGCGGATGGGCAAATCGGGATCCTCTACGAGCGCGGCGACGACACGCCGTACCGGAAAGTTACCTTCGCCAAGTTTTCGCTGGATTGGCTCACGCGATAACGCTGCTTTCCGATACACAATCGGCCGTGTTTGCAGGACAAGCGTACAGATTTATCTCTTGACACTTTACCGGTGGATTTCGCACACTGGCCGTATGGACCTTGGGGTCTTTTCTTAACCAAGGGGTGCGGGTGCCATGCGAAATCTGTGTGTTTCTTCCATGCTTTCATTTTCCGTATGGGTGCGGCGTTTATCTCAACGTTTTTGGCGCGGAGACCAAGACGCCCTGCATGTAAGCCGGGCGCTACAACGCCGCGTGATCCGGTATTCCCTTCTTTTCGCTGTTCTCGTTTGTCAGGCTGCTTTCGCTACGCCGTTGGATGATTACGTGAACGCGCCAGACGCGGCGTATTCGTGGGGGCTTGCTTCGACGATACCGGGCGCTGGTTATACCGATTATGTGATCGATCTGAAGTCGCAGACCTGGGACCCGGATCCACCCGCGGGCGTGAACCGGACGCTGTGGGAACACGCGCTGATCATCACGATCCCGACGACGGTGTCGCACACGACGGGCATGCTCTTCATTGATGGCAGCAGTAATCCCGCGAACCTGTCGTCGCCGAACGACGCATGGTTGCGCGATATCGCGGTGCGGTCGCAGTCGATTATTGCGCGGTTGCGCCAAGTACCCAATCAGCCGCTGACCTTTGCGAACGATCCGTTGTCGCTGGCGCGCACGGAGGATGCGCAGATCGCGTATTGCTGGCGGCAATTCCTGGATGCTGGCGGCGATCCTGAGGACGCCATCTGGCTCTCGCGCTTGCCAATGACCAAAGCCGCGGTGCGCGCGATGGATACGGTAACGGCGTTCTGCGCGGGGGCGGGCGTTGGCGGACATACCGTTAGTAACTATGTTGTGTCCGGGGCGTCGAAGCGCGGCTGGACGACGTGGACCACTGCGGCTGTTGATTCGCGTGTGGTGGGTCTTGCGCCGCTGGTGATCGACCTGTTGAACATGGAGCGGTCGTTCGTTCACCACTTCGAGGCGCTGGGCAGATATGCGGACGCCGTGGATGACTACACGGAGCATGGCATCCTTGACTTCGCGGGCACGCCGGAGTATCGGCGCTTGCAGGATTATGTCGAGCCGTATTCGTATCGTGATCGGCTGACGATGCCGAAGTACATCTTGAATGCGTCGCAGGACCAGTTCTTCCTGCCTGATTCCTCGCAGTTCTATTTCGATCGTTTGCAGGGCGAGAAGCATTTGCGCTATGTGCAGAACAATGACCACAGCCTTTCGCGCACGGGCGATGCGGCGATGGATCTCGAAGCGTGGTACACGATGCTGATCAACGGTGCGGCGCGACCGAACATTACCTGGGTGAAGCGTGACGATGGGCAGCTTGAGATCGATGTGACCAGCGGAACGCCCACGAGCGTAACGGTTTGGGAAGCTACGAATGCAACGCAGCGGTCTTATATATGGAACGAGGTTGGATCGACGGGTATCTACTCGGTGAATGCTACTGCGTTGAGCGAGTCAACGCCGGGGCATTATGTGACGAATGTTCCGCTGCCGGGCGCTGGGTTCAAGGCGTTCTTTGTGGAATTCACGTTTCCAAGCGGTGGGACCTTTCCGTTCCGCATGACGACGGAAGTCAGCGTGATTCCCGATGTATTGCCATACGGGCCGCAGTATGAGCTTGGGCCGGAGTCGGAATTGCTGGATGCCGCGTTTTATGCGGGCGAGGCAAGCGACGGATCAAATGTCGCGGGACGCTGGGCGTTGTTTGGCCGCGCGTCGAACGATGCAACGCAGGTGGCGCTATGGGCGGTGAACGCGAGCACGTTTCAGCCGTCGATCTTTTTGGTGAATGTCGGCGATCCCGCGAGTTGGCGGCGGATCACGCCGGACTTTGCGGCGACGCCGGACGCGCCGATTTATTGGGCGCCGAATGGTTCGGCGCTTTTCGTCGGCGGGATGAAGATCGAGATTCCGCCGATTGGGCAATTGGGTACGATTACGAACCCGCTCAACCACGGTTACGATTTTAATGACGCTAGCACCACTGCGCACGCGACGGACAATTGGGCCTTCGCACTTGAAGCAGGTGAAATTGTGGCGTTGCCGATCTTGCCGAACGGCGACGAGGATACTTCGCGCACGCCTGTAATTGTGACCAATTTTGGTGCCGGGCCTATCAATCCGGATTGGCCGAGTGTATCGCCTGATGGTGAAGCGTTGACGTTCCCCGATTACCACGGCGATGGCGCACTGGGTGTGGGGCCCGACATATCGGATGTGTACTCGATCCGAAACTTGCCCGAAATTCTTGCGGCTCCGAAAATTCCGAGCACGGACATTTCGTCGCTCGCACCGACGTCCGCGGACAGCGAATACATGGTGAAGATCAGAACGGCGGAGAGCGGTAACTTTGCGCATTCGCCGGCGTATTCGCAGGACAAGAGTCTTGTCTTCTTCAACGAAGATTGGAACAACGTCTTCGCGGACGACGACTTCTTCCCCACGCTGCTGCTGGCGGATTTCGACATTATGATCGCGGGCGCAGACGGATTTGAGAAGGACGTGCGTTTGCAGGAAGCGGGTAACCAGGGCGTGCTTGCGCCGACACACGGCGGCACGCGCTTTGTCTACATGCGCGATGTTGCCGGAGTGCCGCACGCTTTTATAGCGACGCTGGATGTGAAGAAGCCTGTCGCGGGCACGCAGCTTGGCAACAATGACATCGCAGTGACCTTTAAGCAGACCGCATCGGATGCGAGTGGCACGCATATAAAAGTAAACGGCGGCACAACGATTAACTTCCCGAATGGCGCGGATCAGGAAATCGTGATCACCACGCCGATCGCCCCCGTTACCGCGCCGCAACTACCGGCGGGTGTGGACGCGATTCCTGTCGTGCGCGAATTTGGGCCGGATGGAACGACTTTTTCGTCGCCGGTGGAAGTTACGATTGGTTACACCGACGCGGAAGTTTATGGCATGGACGAAGCGACCTTGCGCGTGTACCGCTACAACCCGGGCAGCGGCGTGTTCGATCAAGAGATTACGACGATAACCAATCGCGACCTAGATGCGAACACGATTACGTTTACGTTGACCGGATTTTCCACTTACGGGTTGGCGGGCCCTAAAGATGCGAACGATGTTGACGAAGACGGCGACCCGAACCTCACCGATCCCGATGACGACAATGACGGTGTATTGGATGGTGATGACGCGTTTCCGCTGGATACCGACAACGACGGCATCGATAACGACGTGGATACCGATGACGACGCGGATGGGATCGTTGATACGTCTGACTCGTTTTTGTTGGACACCGACAACGATGGGCAGGCGAACAACGTTGATCTTGACGATGACAATGACGGCGTGTGGGACGCGGTTGAGATCTCGCTGGGTACGGATCCGTTGGACGCGGGTGATACGCCTGCGTTGCCTACGCGGGCCGTCGCGCCTATCGCGTTGACGTTGATTGCGGTTCTCGGTGCAATGCTGATGATCCGTAAGAAAAGGATTTCGCGAGTACGGTAGTTTTAAGGGAGCACGGACGTCTCGCCCGTGATTGGAATGGTTGAAGGCAAATCACGGGCGGGACGCCCGTGCTCCCTTTTCAGTCAACGCCCTTTTCGTCAGCACCGAGGATCGATTTGAGCCCCGAGAACGGATTGTGGCTGAGCGATTCATCTGGTGCGGCGCCCTTGGCGTAGCCGCCGAAATGGTTAACGCGGTCTCCGTCCTGGTGCACGTCGTCGTGGCAGGAGACGCAGAGTAGTTCCCAGTTGCTGCCGTCGGGCGGGTTGTTGAGGTGGTTGTTGTCCTTGTGGTGGACGGTGAGTTCGGCGAGGTTCTTGCCTGCGAATTCGCGACCGCAGCGTCCGCAAATGTGCGGGAACAGTGCGAGTGCGCGTTCGCGGTAGCCGGATTGTTTGGCGTCCTTTTCCTGCTTTACTTTCGCAAGAAACTGCGCCTTCTGCTCGGGATCGATTTTTGTCTTCTTGAGCCGCATTGCGGGTCGCCTCGATTGTTGGTGCATTGTACAATACGCTACAAGACTTTTAACCACAGATTGCACAGATGACACAGACTTAAGACAGAAGAACAGTTTCTTGTAGAATTCAATCTGTGCAATCTGTGGTTGAGGAAGGGAGCCGACAATCATGGTACGACGTGAATTCCTTGCACTATGCGGCATGATCGGGGCCGGTGCCGTCATGCAGAGTGGCTGCCAAACTAGCGGGCAACCTTCCGCTGGCCGCAAACCGAACGTCGTGCTCATCGTAGCGGACGATCTCGGGTACGGCGAGTTGAGCGTGCAGGGATCGAAAGACATCCTCACGCCGAATATCGATTCCATCGCGCGCAACGGCGTGCGCTTCACCGATGGGTACGTCACGTGCCCGGTGTGCAGTCCGACGCGCGCGGGACTGATGACGGGGCGTTATCAGCAGCGGTTCGGCCATGAATTCAATCCCGGCCCGCAAGGGACAGAAGCAAACGTGTTCGGATTGCCACTGTCGGAGACCACGCTCCCGCAGCGCATGAAGCAACTTGGTTACGCAACGGGCATGGTCGGCAAGTGGCACCTCGGAAATCGCGATGGCTACTACCCCACTGATCGTGGTTTCGATGAGTTCTACGGATTTCTCGGCGGCGCGCATTCGTACGTGGATGCGCAGGCGGATTCCAAGAACCCAATCCTACGCGGCAAGACAGTTGTTGATGAGATCACCTACACCACAGACGATTTCGCGCGAGAAGCCTGTGGCTTCATCGATCGGCATCAACATCATCCGTTCTTTTTGTATGCGCCTTTCAATGCCGTTCACAACCCCATGGATCCGCCGGAGAGATACATCGCGCCTTTTGCATCCATAAAGGACGAGAAGCGTAGGAAGTTTGCGGCGATGCTAACTGCGCTGGATACGGGCGTAGGAAATATCTTGGGCAAATTAAACGAACACGATCTGACCGACAACACACTTGTGATCTTCATCTCGGACAACGGCGGGCCTACGCCTCAGATCACATCACAGAATGGACCTTTGCGCGGCTTCAAGTCGCAGCTTCTCGAAGGAGGCATTCGCGTGCCATTCATGATGCAATGGCCGGGAGGATTTGTTCCGGCGGGCGTCACCTACTCAGAACCGGTTATCTCGCTCGATATACTTCCTACGATTGTTTCCGCGGCGGGCGGTAAAATTGGCAATAACGACGCGTGCGACGGCTTAAACCTTTGGTTAAGCTTCCTCTCCCACCCCCTGGTGCATGAAGCCCTCTTCTGGCGGCAAGGAGAAAACTTTGCCGTGCGCAAAGGAAACTTCAAACTCGTTCAAGTTTCAAATGAACCGCTCGCGCTCTATGACCTATCGCAAGATATCCATGAAGACCATAACCTCATCGCGCAACTGCCCGATAAGGCGAACGAATTGCGGCTGGCTTGGAACCAATGGAACTCGCAAAATATTGAACCATTATGGGAGCGACGCGATCGTCAGCCGCAACGCCAACGCGCTGTTACTCGCTGAAGTATTTTACTTCGCGTGATTCGCCCACCGGGGGAAGTGCGAAGAGTTGCAGCGATCGGTCTTTCCATTGCAGGAAGACGATCGAAGGATCGTCGAGCGGTTTGTCGCAGGTCACGCGGATCTTACGCGGCCTGCCGTCCGCAACATCGAGTACCTCGATTGTGGCGTCCAAGAGTCTTACCTTGTCACCGGCGGAAAACGGATTCGCGGAGATGTCGCGCAGGATTTCCGCGAACACACCCTGAACGAGCGCGCCGTCTTTGCATTCCAACTCAAAAGTCTCTACCGCCGTGCGCGTAAAGATGTGATCGGAACCCGAAGCGGACAAACAATGCCAACTGCGCGGCACCGGGCTACCCGCGAGCCGGCGAATGATCGGCGGATACATGATCGTCATGGGATCGTTTGCGGCGATGAGATAGAGGTTTTGTTCCGCGACGCGTGTATCGTCGATTGCCGCGCCGTGGTAGGCGCGATCCCCCCAGCGCCCGACAAATGTCACGATGCCAGATTGCAGCGGCCACGCGATCACGGCGAGGACAATGTGGATAAACGCAATGTATGCACACACGATGCCGGACGCTCGGAAACGACCTTTGACGCGGCTCTGCCACCAATGCGTCAGAACCACAGCGATTACTGCGCTGCCTGCGATCGATGGACCTAATAGCAAGCGCGACATGGGAAATGCGGCGATGACGGGTAGCATCGACATCACAGCGCCGGGGATTAGCCAACGCAGCGCATAGCGGTCGCGTTCTTCCAACGCGGGCCACGCGCGGTGCAACAGGATGGACAAGAGTATGACGGCAATAATTCCAATTGCCGCGAACGCGATGCGCGACGACGGGAAGAATGCCCACGCATCAATGGGTGCGCCAAACACGTACGCGCCGATGAGACCGAGTATGCGGCCCGGGGCCTCTTTCACATATTCGCCGCTGAGCGGCTGTAGATACGCGCCGGAGCCGTATACACCATAATCGGAGAGCATGTACGCTGCGGCGTACACAATCGCGCACGTCGCAGCCGGCAAGAGGTGAGTCATGCGGGACACAAAAGAATCGCGGCGGCCGAAAAGTTCATACGCCGCCACGTACGCCGACATGCCGAGCCATGCTTCGCCGCCGAACATGCCGGTAATGTATCCGGCGATGGAAAGCGAAAGGCCGGGTTTCCAATTCGATTCGCGCCAGCGTATGTGCGCGTATACGCCGAATAGTGCGGGTACGCATGCAATCAGCGCGTTGCGGTTGGCAATCCAAACTGCGGGCATCCAGTGTGTATTGTCGATCGCGAAGAGCAACGACGCGAATGCGGCGATTGGTGGCGACAGCGATCTGCGCGCGATGAGTATCCACGCGAGGACCATTGCGAGGTACCAGAGGAGTCCATGAAGGTGCCACCAGAACGCGTGCATGCCGAATACGTTGAAATCAAAATGGTGCAGCGCATTGGTAAGTGGACGAAAGAAACGCGCCTTCGCTTCCGGATACATCCACCACGGAAAGGGTCCGGTTTCTATGAAAGGTTGCGCGATCGCCGCGTCGCCCGGCATGAACGAATATAAGTTACCATCGATCGCTGGGACGCGATCGCCGCGCATCACCAACAAGTGGTAGGCATCGTCTGCGACGAAACCTACACCGAGGCCGGTTGCCGTGAGCAACGCGGCGGCGATCAAGGGATATGCGATCGGATGTTTGGTGAGATCGATTTTCGGTGCGCGCACCGTTACGCACCGAAACGGCAAAGTTTTTCGACGTAGTCCTTGCTGCCGTCATTCGCCCACGGATCAAGTTCGGACGGATCTTTCAGTTGCTGGCCGCGCATGCGCGATACGGCGAGGTAACCGCACTGTAAATCCGCGAGCCCGCTCATGTCGCTCCACAACTTCTCGAACTGCGCGACGGGATACACATCTTCCTGTCCGTGGCCCCAACGCTTCTTTACGTCCTTGATTGTGACGTATGTGGGCAGCCGCTGCGCCATCGCGCGCACAGCTTCACCGATGCGATCATCGGGGCCATGGAGATCGTCGCGGGTCAATCCGAACGCCGCCAGCAACGGATCGATTTGGATCCAGGTTGTCATCGAATTGTAGTAGCGCAGTTTGTATTCATCTTCTTCGCGCGGTTGCGCGAGGCCTTCGAGCAAGCGAACGCGCCCGCCCACGCGGGCAAGACCGCCGCCGCTGTCCGCGATGCGGCGCGGCACGACTTCGAAGGTCAACACATTGGCCGATTCAAGGTGATGGCCCAACGCAACCGGATCGAGATCGGCGCCGAGCGTGTCGATGTTGTGCAGCATGATGGTCTCTATATCGGGACGTTCGCGCAGCAGACGCGCGAGTACGCCGTTGCGAAACAGGTTCGGCACTTCGTACCAGTGACCGGGAGGATTGAAACGTTGGATCGGCACGTTGTCCGCGTAATCGCTGCCTTCCCCAGTTTCGCGCGCCCAATTTATCAGCGCGCCGCGCACGGCTTCGCGCACTTTTTGTTTCTGTTCGTCGAGCGTTTCCTGCTGCGTTTCTTCCCATAGGAACACAAGGTCGCGCACCATCGGCACGAGGCGTTGCGCAATCGATCGCCCCGGCGACAACAGCACGGGGCCGTCGTATCCGAAATTGCTCGAAGTCGCGAGATGTTTCTCGATGGCCGCGTGCGTCAGGAAGCTCGTGGATACGAGGTGCGCGGGATCCTTCCCATATGCATCTGCCACCGCGCGGGACTTCGCCAAATGTATTTCCAGGAAGCCGCGATGCTTTCCGCTTAAATTAACGAAGGGATTTAGCGCTTTGATGACACCCGCGCCAGTTGTCCAGCGGCTACCCACGCCGCCCGCAAGCGACAGCACCGCCGCACGGCCTTCGCGCAGGGCGCGTTCGCCGCGCGATTTGGATTTTCCAGCGTGTTGCATCAACGCGACGTCGCCGTCGTGTACGTCTTCGATGGATGTCTCGATGGAAAGGCGATTGTGCGCGAGACCTATGCGGCCCGCTTTGAGGTCCGCGCGAATCTGTTCGTGCTGCACGGGATCGAAACCGTTGTTCGCCTTGATCGAATCGACTTCGCGGTCCCATTCGATGCGTTCGGCGCGAGACGCCGGATCGGAGACCCGAAACAAATTGCTCACGATCGTGCGCAGCAATCCGAAAGTTTCCGTGTGCGCTTGTCCGCGCGCGGTAAAGTGATCCAGTTCGGCGCGTCTTAGATAGGAAAGGTTCTCCGGCGATTGGCGCACGAGCTCGGGAACCTGCAACGCGTAATAGCGCGAGGGCATCAGCGCGTCTTCGCCACTGTGCAGCGTGGCCCAGGTGCCGCGCATGTTGATACGGAAATCGTAGACGACGGGGTCCATCGCGAAGGGCAGCGCGTCTTCGATCGAACGTTTGGTGGAGCGCATGATGTCGAGCGCCTGATCGCGGAATGCGCCGTGGACCTCGGGCGCGACATACATCGCCATGCCGCCACCGGACATGCCACCGAGCATTTGAAAGCCCCAATAATTGTCGCCGAGGGCCGCGCGCGATTTGGAAATCATCGTTTCGGTGAAATGGTTCGTGACCCATGGGATGATGGTTTTCAGCGGGCCGTCAAAATTCTGTGTGGTGTGTTGCGCGAGCGAGCGTACGTCGCCTTTTTTCAATGCTGTAAGAATGCCGTCGAAAATCGTGCGCATGTGCTGGCGTGCGCGCCATTCGGGGCCGGAACGCAGCAAATATTTTTCTGTGACCATTTCGAGTATCGGCCCGACGTTCTGCGCCATGCCACCGTGCACGAGCACGAGCGATTGTGCGAGGCGATCCGCGATCTCCGGATGCATTTCGTTTTCGCCGAGCACGGCGTGTCGCGGCAGCAAGCACCCGCGGCTAACCCCAAACTCGGGATCGCCTTCATGCGCGGGCGCGCCTTCGATCACTTTTATGCCGGGCCACACGCCGCCACTGTCCTGCCAACCGCCGCCGCTGCCGCCGAGCCATTCGCCGAGGATTGCACGGGACGCAACGAGCCGGCGTTCGTTCTCCGTCAAGCCCTCTTCGAGCGACGCGGTTTGGCCTGTCGCGCGCATGAGCACACTCACGATGCTCGCGAGCAGATTTGTCGAAACAGCGAGCCGCGATCCTTTTGGGATATCGTTGACTTGTGTGACGAGTTCGAGCCCCATGCCGGGTCCAACAACCGCGGCGAGAATCGCGGCGATGCTGTGGTGCGTGCCTTCAAAGGATGAAGGTATGAGACCCGACGCTATCACGCCTGCCTTAATGAGGCTTAGATAGTCATTGCCAAAATTGAAGAGATCGTCGAGCGTCGTGACATCCTTCGTAGCGCCGAGATCGATACTGGTAAGGCGCAGCAAGGGCTCTGGAATTACGCGCACATGCGCTTCCACGGGCGGACATACATCGTTGTCGCGGCCGTAGACGCCGAGATCCACACTGATGTTGATGACGCGCGCGCCGTCCGGATAGTCCATTCCCAGAAAGAAAATGTCGGACCAACCGCTGTGACTTAGATCCAAGCGCACCGGCGTATGTTCGGACAACAGGGGATAGAGGATCGAGCCATCTTCCCGGCGCACCAATTCAGGACGAATGCGCGCAGGGTGATTGTCCGCGTGGCCGACGCGAAACATCCACTGATTGCCGCGGCTCGCGCGCACACTGCGCCGCACCTGGTCCGCGAGCGTTTGGAACGCGAGGTGGTGATAGCCTTCCGCGAGCGCACTCATGAGCGCGCCGCTTGCGCCATGCGCACGTTGCGCTACGCGAAATTGCGCGATGGCTTCCTCAAAGCGGCGTTCGTGGAGATCGCAAACCGCGCCGTATGGAATCGAACCAGTCTCGGCGACACCTTTCGCTTCCTCCAGCAAGAAGCGATGCGCGGCGTACAAGTACAGTGTCGCGCGCACACGCTCGTAGAGGTTTTCGGATTTCTGGCGGAACGCTTCGAGCTCGTCGCATGCGCGAAGTAAGGCGGCCGTTTCCATGCCCGCGCAGAGTTCGCGGAAATCGCGTTCGCGCAGGGCGGACTTGTCGCTTGTGATCGTTTCAATAAAGCGGTTCATGCGCGTGGCCTAAGACTTCGCGCGGCGCGCCGATTCGGCGAGCAACTCGAGCACGGCGGTCATCATTTCTTCGCGATCGTGGCCGGCGAGCGCAAGGGCGAGTTGGGTTTGCAGCAGGCCATACTTCGCACCGATGTCGTAGCGCGTGCCCTGCAATTCGAGTGCGAGAAAGCGTTCGCGCTTCGCGAGTTCCTGAAGACATGGCGTCAACGCCACATCGTGTTTCTCGTCACCGGCGTGCAAGGCTTGATCGATGATCGAAAATAGATTTGGCGTGAGGATGTACATGCCGAAGAAGCAGAGGTAATGGCCCACGCGGAGTCCGGGCGTGTTAAGCTCCAATTCCGCCTGGCTCAAAGATGGTTTTTCGATTATGCGATCGATTTGATAAACGCCCGCCAGCCCTTGTTGACGCCGGCCGGTTAAAGTCCCATAACGACCAACCAGATGTTCGCGCGTGGCCTGGACCGCGGCGACCGCGCACTCTTCCCGTTGTGCGAGTTCGATGAGTTGTTGCGCGCAACGCTTGCCGTCGATATGAGAAACGTAGAGGTGATCGCCAAGTAATAAAAGAAATGGCTCGTCGCCGATGAACGGCCGCGCACAATAGACTGCATGACCATAGCCATGCGGGTCGTCTTGCACGGCGAAGCGCAACCGTGCTTCGAGGTTTGCGATTTTTTCCGATTGAAGCCGTGCCCATTCTACGCCGCGCTGCGCTTCCATGAGGTTCTCGCGCAACGACTGAAAATGCCGCCGGTAGTACACCTCATCCCCCGGTGCGCAGACGACAACGATTTCCTCGATGCCGCTTTCAAGCGCCTCTTCAGCGATGATCTGAATTACCGGCTTCGTCAATCCGTCGCGATCCATCAATGGCAACATGGCTTTCTGAACGGTATCGGCTGCGGGATACAACCGCGCGCCGCGCGCCGCTGCCGTAATCACTGCTTTACGAATCTGCACTGCCTATTCCTTTGTTGCTTTCGCCGGTACACCCCTACACATGGCGAAACTATCTGTGCATCATATCAATCAAATTCCACGCGCGAAAACAGACGGTCAAGCGAATCTCAACTGTGCGGTAATGGAGTTGCCTGTAACGCTGACGCGCTGGAATCCCAAGCGTTCATATAGCCGTAGCGCGGGATTCGATGCGACGACGCTAAGCGACACTGCGGGATAAAGCGACTTCGCATGTTCGAAGATGCGCGTCATTAGTGCAGTGCCAATCCCGCTACCCCTGAATCCCGGGAATAACGCTATGGATAGTTCAGGGATGTTTTCATCTACAAACCCATAACCCGGATCATCCAATGTGAAAAGGCGCAGCCACGCCGCGCCGATTCTCTGCGAGGTTTTCTGTTCTTCGGCAAGCAGCCCGAAGTCGCCGGGTCTCCCCCACTCGCGTACATATTTCGAAACGCCGGGTTCATTCAGAATGGAGCGCGGTGGTGGTTCCGCGCCGGGCGGCACGTGGATCGCGTGATAGACAATTTCCCAGAGGAAGTCTTGATCTTCCGAAGTTATTGGACGAACCGTATATTCGTGCATTAGGTTTGGCCGTGCAAATGCGCAAACGTGTTAGGGCGACGGGAGTGCGACGCTTTGCAAAAGGAAGGCACGCCCTTTTTCGTACCACGTGTCGCTTAATGAATGTCCCGCGTCGTCGGTTAGATGAAAGTCAACGGTACCAGCGGGTTTGTTCGCGGCCGTGTTCGCTTGTTGCAAGGATTCGGCAAAAGCTTGGCACTTTGCCGTGCTCACGCGTTCGTCAGTCTTGCCAATCGCAACGAACACGTGCTTACCGGCGAGCGCAGGAATGAAGTTTGAGAGATAGAGCGCCGCTACGTCCTCTCGCGTTTTGTCTTCACTGAATTCGCGCAGATCGCGCCAATCGGTCACGGGCGCGAAACCTGCGCCGGCTACAATGCGATCATCACCCGCTAGCAAGCGCAGCGACATGTAGCCACCGCGCGAGGTGCCGCCTACTGCGATGCGCCCGGGTGTCGCGAGCCCGCGCTTGATGCATTCATCGATAACGGCCTTGCCTTCCCAGACGAACCCGGCGAACACATTGTTGCCGGCGACGAATGCATCGCGAAAGCCGTCGATACCGGAACGCAATGCACCAACGCGATCACCGTGGGATGGCAAATCAAAACTCAGTGCGCGGTGTCCGTTCTCCAGGAAATACTCGGCGGCCAGACAGTAAGGGCGCTTTGTTAATGTGGTGTTGCGATCTACCGCAAAGGCCATAAACAATGCGGGATTTTTCGCCAGTTTGTTCGCGGGCGGCGTTAACACGCGGACGGTGATTGTCGTTCCATCCACGGCCACCGGAAACTCTTCCGCAGTAGCCTCAGCAACCGCGGGCGGAACTGGCTCCGGCGCGTCGGCCAATGCCAGTAGACTTCCCAGGCATAGGACAAGCAGGTAAATAAACGATTTGATTTTTGCGTGCATCTTCGCAGTTTAGCATAACGCCGTTGCACGGCACTCGCGTTCGCGCTACCATCGGCTCGCAAAGCTGCACCTTGAATCGGGGTGGGGTGTCCATTGTCCAGCGCGCTAAACGACAAGACGACTGTTACAACGAAATTGCGCCAGCCTACCGTTGGCACGCGCGTAGCCAATTGGCTTCGCGCGTGGTACTGGCTGATCAGCATCGTCCTGATTCTCATTTCGCTGGGCCTCGGCTTTGTCGGCTACCGTGAATACCTTGGCCCGCAGGCCACGGCATTTGATGCGCTTTACAAGACCTTCAAGATTGCCGGCCTCGGAGCGGACGTATCGGGGAACGTACCGTGGACTTTGGAAGTTTCTCGTTTCGCGACACCGCTCCTCTTCGCACATGCGGTATTCCTTGGCCTTGGGGCGCTGTTCCGCGAGCGCTACAACCTCGCACGACTGCTCTGGTGGCGCAACCACATTGTCATCTGCGGCCTTGGGAAGAAAGGGCTGCTGCTCGCCAAGGCCCTGCGCGAGCAAGGTCACCGCGTCGTTGTAATCGATAATGCGCAGTCAAATGCTTACGGTGACGAGTTCAGGTTTCGCGACATTATCTTGCTCCACGGCGACGCGCAGGATCTGTTTGTGCTTCGCCGCGCCGCAGTGCAACGTGCGCGATTCCTCTTTGCGCTGACCGGTAGTGATGGACGAAACGCCGAAATAGCGATGCAAGCGAGAACCTTGATTGGCGAGGGCGCCTCCCAACTAACCTCTTTTGCGCACATTCACGATCTGGAGTTGTGCCGATTCCTACGCGAACGCGAGGTGGAATCTGTGCAATCGTCTCCAGTGAAGGTTGAGTTTTTCTGTATCTACGAAACCGGCGCGCGCAACTTGCTCGATCGGCATCCCTTCATCGATCGAGCCAACACGGAGCATGAGGCTCTTCCGCAGATTGTCGTCGTCGGCCCCGGCCGCTTCGGTTCCAGCCTGGTGCTGCAATCGGCGCGGGCGTGGCGTAACTCAGGCGGAAATCAACAGCGCAAGTTGCGCATCACCATTGTGGATCGTGGCGGCGCCGAACGGCTCGAACGTCTGCGTTCGCGGTTTCCGCAAATAAACAGCGTGTGCGAATTCGAAGTGATCCCACTGGATACGCTCGCGCCGGACTTCGCGCGTGGTGCGTTTTTGTTCGACATCAACGGCAACGTGTCCGCGACGGCCATATACATTTGTTTTGATGACGAGAGCGCCGGATTGACCGCGGCGTTTACCTTGAATCGCGCCTGCGAACGGCGCGGTGCGAGCATCCCCATTATCATTCGCATGTCGGAGGCGTCGGGTTTCGCAGCGATGTTTTCCGCGTCCGATGACGGCGGCAATATTCGTGCATTTCACCTGCTCGACGAAACCTGCACGCCCGAACGCCTATGCGTCAGCACCAACGAACTAATCGCGCAGGCGCTGCACGCCGAATACGTGCGGAGCGTGGCCGCGACTGGTGCACCGACGGAAAACAACCCGGCGACTGTGCAATGGGACAAATTGTCAGAGCCGCTGAAAGAATCAAACCGCCACCAGGCCGCGCACCTCGCTCGGCGCCTGCAACGGTTTGGCTACCAGATCGTCCCGCTTTCGGATTGGGAGGCGGAAAACTTTGCATTCGCAGACGTTGAAGTGGATGAAATGGCGCGGATGGAACACGAACGCTGGTGCGCGGATAAGAAGCGGGCTGGAATTACGTATGCGCCGGGGACGCGCACAAAGAAGACTCACCCAAATCTCGTACCATGGGAGCAACTGGACGAGGAAACGCAGGATAAGGCACGCGCAATTGTGCGCGCTGCGCCCCGGGTATTGGCATCGGTGGGATTTCAGGTGGAGAGGCTCCAGAATCGTGTGCGGCTTTAGCCCGCAATCACCGCCAATAGAAAGTCGAAAACTGCCGCGATTTTTGCTATGCTTTTGGGCTAATTCCAATAAAAATTAACCCACAAACGGAGCATTTTCATGGCGGACCAGGTCAAGGCAACGAACATCACATGGCACCACGCGGACATTACCAAGGCGGACCGCGAGAAGCAGCACGGGCACAAGGCCGTTGTGCTGTGGTTTACGGGTCTATCGGGCTCTGGTAAATCGACCTTGGCGCATGCCGTGGAAAACGCGCTGTATCAGATGGGTTGCAGCACCTATGTGCTCGATGGCGACAACATCCGCCACGGCCTTAATAAGGATCTCGGCTTTTCCCCCGCAGACCGCGAAGAGAACATCCGCCGTATTGGCGAGGTTTCCCAATTGTTTGTTCAGGCTGGCGTGATTGCCATTACAGCCTTTATTTCTCCGTACAAGGGCGACCGCGACAAAGCCCGTAAAATCGCCGGAGATGGCAATTTCATCGAGGTGTATGTGAAATGCGACCTGGGGGTTTGTGAAGAGCGCGATCCGAAGGGCCTTTATAAGAAAGCGCGCGCGGGCGAGATCAAGGAATTCACGGGCATCAGCGCTCCTTACGAAGAACCGGACAACGCCGAATTGATCGTTGACACCAGCAACGAAACGCTGGAGCAGAGCGCGGGCCGGGTTCTGGACTATCTTCGGAAGATTGAGGTCATCGTGTAGCCCTTTTCAGGGCCACTAAATACAGGACAAGCGCCACGAGAGACCCGACGTTTTTGTGCCTTTTCTGGGTATCACCACAATATATTGCGTATAAGATCGCATTATGCTACAATCTCCCCATAGCTAGGGGTGAGCACTATGCGATTTGGTCGTCTGAGCCAAAAATCTCGGTCATGGGGGCGCTTGTCTCTTCGTGTGCTGGATAGGTCTACCGGTGATTCACTCGAACCGGACGAACTCTCTGACAGCGCCGACGCATCCCTGCCCCCCCCACTTCCCACAACCGATAACCTCGCGGAAGACCCAGCCATGACAAGTGATCCGACGCAACGCCTGCTGACCGCGCTGGGCCGATTCCAGCGACAATTTGTGAAAGCCCGCAACGGCGCACCCCAGGAGCACTGGTCCGACGAGTGCATGAACTATCTGATTCAGGCTGTCGAGATTGCTGTCGAGCAGCGCTGGCAGGATCTGGTAGAGGCGCTGACTGAGACAGGCCGTGTGCTTCAGACCTATGAGAACGCGGGCCGTGCGAACGAGTGCGTGCCGTTTCTCGCGGACAGCTACGAAATCCTTTGCTTGATGGTTGGTGATCTGATCGTAGACAAGGTGCGCTCGGGCGTGATTCGTAAATGGCGCGAACGCTACCAGGTCGCGTTGGAAGACATCGCCGCTAAGGGGTTGGTCTTGGTGCGCGACGAAGATGACCGTCGCAGTTCGAAAGCCTCCGCGCCGCAACCGCAAGGGCAGCGCGCGCCGTCGCTTCGTATCCTCGAACCGGAGAAGCCGTTCACGGACGCCGATGTTGAAGAAATTGAGATGGGCGACGTGCCGGTCGTCGAAGACGAAGACGTCGAGGATGCTGAGGAAGAGGAATTAGAAGACGAATTTGAAGATGTCGGCGACGAAGGGACAGTCGAGGAAACGAAAGAGACCGACGCGTCGCCCTTTGAACTTGAAGACATTGATTCATTGGCGGAGTACGCGCCGGAACCCGTACTGGAAATGCCGGTGGATGAACCAGCGGCTATCACCAATATTGAGCCTGCTGTGGCGGCAGCTCCCGCGCCGGACGTCGCGGTAGTGTTGGATCGTTTGTGCGATTGCCTCGTTCGCATTGAGCAAGAAGACGAAAGCGTGATTGGCCCGGTATTTGGCCGCATGCATGCGAGCCTGCACGATCTGCGCGAGCGTGCCGATGCGAATAACTGGACCGGCGCTGCACGCGCATGCCGAGCGATGGAGCGCATCTGCAATCTCGCGCAAAACCACCCTAACGCGCGCGATGATCGTTTCTTTGAACTCGCGTATGCGTTTGGTGGGCATTTCGGCGATGCAATGCTGCCGGGCGCCGGAGATTCGATTCTTCAGAACTGGCTGAGCGAGTGCGACGATTACCTGGCGTTCTGGTCGGAGCGTCCGCTGGAAAATGCGGCGACGGCGCCAAGTGTCGCGGCGCAAACCCCGCCGGAAATACCTTTCCAGGAACCGAAGATAGAATTGTCGGTGGAAACGGGTCAAGAGGACGACGACGTGCCTTCGATGGACGATGCTTGGGGTGCGGATCGCGTTCATGAAGATGACGATGACGCAGTGCGCGTTGTTACCAGCGC
This sequence comes from Candidatus Hydrogenedentota bacterium, assembly GCA_020848835.1. Taxonomy (GTDB): domain Bacteria; phylum Hydrogenedentota; class Hydrogenedentia; order Hydrogenedentales; family SLHB01; genus JABWCD01. Next base: position 95,900 of record JADLHJ010000061.1, on the reverse strand, counting down.
GGCAGAAGACGACGAACCTTTTGAGTCGGATGACCCCGCCACGCATCTACTCGATACCGCGCGCCGGGCCGTGAAACATGGTTCGATCGCCGATGCGAAATTGCTCGCGATGCAGGCCGCGGCGAGCATTGCGCGTGCACAGGCATCCGAAGCGGAAGCGCGCGTGCGCCTTGCGGAGACACGTTTACAGGATGGTGTGCGCGCGATTGAAGCGGCGCGCACCCAAGTGCAGCAATCCGAAGTTCGAGTTGCCGAGGCAGAGACTGCCGTGAGCGAACGCCGCGGCCTATTGCTCGATCGCGGGCGTCACACGCAGGCGATGCAGAGCAGCCTCGACGGTATCGATTCGCGCATCGCGGACATCGAGCGGCGCATCCGCGAGCTCGAAGCGCAGCGCGATGAAGGCCAACGCCAGCGCGGCGCGGCGATGGAAGCGTTGGACGAAGCGCGCACGCTGGAAAGTGCAGCAAAAGAAACGCTGGATACGACGTTGAGCACGGAGCAGGACGCGCGCGTGAAGCTGGAAGACGCGAGGCAGTCTGTGAAGCAGTTGCAGCGGAAGCAGGCGGACAACGAAAGCACGATGGAGCGTGCGCGTGAATCGTTGAATAGACAGCGTGCGTCCGTCGCGGATATCGAACAGACGATCGAACAGATTCGCAACGCCGAAGGCGCGACTGGCGGCAGCGGCGACGATATGTTGTTTTAGTATTAGCGCAGTTACATTTTGGGGAAGTACGGCCGAATTGTATTCGGTTCGTGTGTGTATCGTTTGATGGTTCATTGTGCATGCCGATCGAACGATAGAAATGAGGACTTATTTTGCGAGGCAGAGGCGAGATTGTCAGCGTAGTCGATTTCGGATCACGGGACATACGCGTGCTGGTCGCGCGGCGTGACAACGACGGCACCATTCAAATCATCGGCCACGGCACGGCGCCGGCGCACGGTTGTGTGTCGCAGGGAGTGATACAGGACCGCGCCGCCGCGCAACTCTCGCTCAAGCGCGCGCTGAACTTCGCCGAGAAAGAATCCCGCACGAAGATCACTTCGGTGTTTTGCGGCGTCAACGGCAAGAAGGTCGAGACCTTTATTCGTGAGGGCACCTGCAAGATCGAACGAGACATCGTCGAACATTCCAATATGATCGAGGCACGCGACATCGCCTCGCGCGATATCCTCGCCCCCGGCAAACGCGTCACATCGTCGATCAGCGCGCAGGAATGGTATGTGGACGATATGCGCGTGATTGATCCGATCGGCATTCGTGGGCAGGTTTTGAAGACGCGCATTCATTTTGCGCGCCTGCCGGCAGTGATTGAAGACAATATCGTTACGTGCATCGAATCGCAGGGGCGTGAGCTTGAGGACATGATTTTCGTGCCGATCGCATCGGCGCTTGGATGCTTGACGCCGGAAGATCTTGAGCTGGGCGTCGGTGTACTCGATCTGGGACGCGGTATCACCGGCCTTGCCATCTATCGCGACTTCCGCATCCTCGGTACGCACTGTTTCGAGTGGGGCGGCTACCACATCACGCGCGATGTCGCCGCGGGATTGCAGGTCAGCTTTGAAGAAGCCGATGAACTGATTCTTGAATATGGCATATCAGAGGCGTGCATCCATGAAGAGTTTGATGAAACACCAGAATCGTTGCGCGGCGATAGTGACGATTCTGCGGCTCGCGTAAAACTGCGCAGCAACGTGCCGGGATCGCCGTCGGTCGTCGATCGCGTGGATCTCGATGGCATTGTTTACGAACGCGCGAAAGAGCTGCTCGTAAAGGTGCGCCAACACATCCAGGCGCGCGGGCTCACCAAGAATCTCGTACGCGGAATTGTGCTCACGGGTGGCGCGGCATCGATCAAGAAATATACGGATCTCGCCGAGGCGGTATTCCAGGTCCCCTGCCGCATTGGTATGCCTACGGGCGTCGAAGTTCTGCCGAATGGTGTCGAATCGCCCGAGTTCTCCGCTGCAATTGGTATTGCACGCCACGCATTCGAATTTCGCGCCGCGGCCCGCCACGGCCGCATCGAACCCCGCGGCTCGATGGTATCGGTGTCGCGTCGCGCCGCACGTTTTCTTAAGCGTTACTTCCTGTAACCGGCGCGCTGGTTTTCACCGGATCGGTTTCCGCGCCGCAATGTTCGCAATGCGGCAGCTTGGTGTGCCGCACTTTGCCGCACCCGCCGCACGCATCAAACAGCGCTGTTCCGCACGCGGGACAGGTATAGGTCTCTTCGACTTCCCCCACGCCGGACGGCGGCAAGACTTTGTGCACGGTACGACGTGTCCAGTACAACCATTTCCTTGGGCCAGTGCGGATTGGGTATTCGCATACGGGACATAAGAAGCGTTCGTAGGCTTCGCGGTATTGCTTCAGCAATGCCTCCGGTTTTGGATGGGTGATGAGGCGAATCACGTAGATCAGCAGGCGCACGACGACTATCAGCAACGCGATGGTGACAATATATTTGAAATAGCGCGCGGGGAAGTATTCGTGAATTACGAGTACCACGCGTAGAAGCGTGCCGCCGCCTAATGCCAGGAACAGCGGATAGTAGGCACTGCCACGACGCCTTGCAAGCAGGTACGCCGCGACGAGCAGCACGGGGATCAACAGTACGAGCTGATACGTTGCGAGGCGAATGCGATGCGCGTCGTAGAGTCTTTGATACTCCTCCTGCGCAGGTTCCAGTTTATCGTCAATTGTGCGCGATAAGTCTGTTTTTTCCCGTTCGAGCGCGTCGCGCTGCGCGGCAAGCTCAGCGATGCGCTGGTTCAGTTCCTGAAATTTGGTCTGGTTTTCGAGGAAGCGCGCCTGGCTCGTAGCAATGGTGTCGCTATCGGCTTCGGCTTGCGGCACTTGCTTCTCGAAGCTGAGCCGCTTGAATTCGAGCAGCTGATTGATCGTGCTCTGCAGGTTCTGCGAACTCGCGCTGACAATGCCCTGCTGCTCGCGCGCGCTGGTGAGGTCGCGATCCAAATCCGCGATGCGCTGATCGAGGTCATCGCGCTTCTCGTACAACGACGGCTCGACATACTTCGCTTCGATTGTCGTGTAGTCTGGGCCCTCGATAGACGCGATGTCGCTCAACATAAAGCCGAGCAGCCAATAAACGAGCACGCCAAGCGCGACGGTCAGCGCGTGGATAATGAACCGCAAGCCCCAGGTGCCTTTGGATGATTTCATAGGTCTCCCCTCTCCACATTCATTGTACGGATTTGGCAAAGTGCCTGCAGGTGAACTCGAGGAGAGAATAAATGGCAGCCCGTAGGGGATTCGAACCCCTGTGACGGGACTGAGAATCCCGCATCCTAACCCCTAGATGAACGGGCCGCACAGAGAAGGCGGCTTGAAGGCCGCCTCAGTGTTGGCTTATGGCTGCCGGACTAGGACTCGAACCTAGAATCTCCTGCTCCAGAGGCAGGCGCCTTACCATTTGGCTATCCGGCAATAAGCCGATAGGGTATCGAACGAACGCGATCCAAGTCAAGAATTGCGCGGAGAAAGCAGCAGGGTCCTCTGGTCATATGGTTCAATCTCCACGCCGCCTAGTTCTTCAAAACCGTGAGAATATTGTCCAGAATCCCGGCGCTTTCCTTGAGTCCACCCGATCGGTTTCGGGCGAGCCAGAGTTGGCAGAATTCGGGGATGAGTGGTTCGAGTTCTTGCGCGAGTTGGGTGCGGAATTCCTTCGGTACTTCTGAGGTCATGCATGCGCCTGCGCGAATTCGCGCAGCGGCTAAGTGACAGGCGAAACGCGCCATGGCTGCGTTCATGCGGTACTCGGCTTTGATCAAGTCCGCGTCCGGCAAATCCATGCGGGTGTCATCCAGCCGCGCTACAAGCGATTCGATGCGTGCCGCAGTCGCATCAAGGTCTTGCGGCTTCAAGGTATCGAGGCCGGTGCCTTGAATCGGGCGACTCAAAAAATGTTGCATGAACGCGTAGTAGACCGTGTTGTTTCCCAGCTTCAGGCCCGAGAGTTGGTGTGCATTTCCCAGGTCATGCGCCAATTGGCCCATCACACCCGCAGCATCGTGAAATGCGTAGGCGTCCGCCTGCTTGGAAATGGCTGCGTCCTTGTTGCTGTCGTAGCACCAACTGACGCCTGCGCCGTACGCAAACGGCAGGTACGACACGGGTAGGAATTGCCAGTGCCCGCCATCGCCCCAATCCGTCACGAGGAAACCTTCGCCACCGTTGTTGTGACCGTTCTCCGCGGCTTCGCGAAGGTTCGCGAGCGCGTTATCGGTTCGCCCGAGCAACGAATTCCATGAGGACGTACCGGGCACCACGTAATACGTCACGTTATTGTCGTGGAATCGCTTCGTATGCTCTGGGTAAGGATGGCCTTTGTCGTAGCCCCATTCCATCGCGACGACATCCTTCGGCAACCTTGGGATGAGATCGGGATGATTGTTGATGATGTCGGCCCAAAACTGCATGCGTTTGCCCTGTGCCGCGACGACGCCGTGAATTTGCAGGAGAAACTCCAGATACACGCGGCCTGCACTTTTCTCCGCGACCGCCGCGCTGCTGCGGCCTTTCCCGATACTAAAGGTTTCATCGCAGCCGACATTGAAAAACGGGCTGGAAAAGTTCGGCAACAGCGACGCGTACATGTCCTGCAGCAACGCGATTGATTTGGGGTCCGTCGGACACAGATCGCCGCTGCCGGGCATCTCTGCGAGTGGGGCATATTGCGGATGCATCAGCCAGCGCCCCATGTGCGCGAACGAGTTTTGATTAGGGATAAGTTGGATGTGCCGCGTGCGGCAATACGCGTCGAGATCGCGCACCTGCTCCGGCGTCATCGGCGACGCGTCTTCCCACACGGTGCGGTGGTTGCGATACGCGAAGCTGTGTTCCGTGTAGAGTTGAAGCTGGTTGTATTTCCACGACGCAAACCGATCGACCAGCGCGTAGAGCGTCTTCATCTCCGGCACTTTGCAGCGCGCTACATCGAGCATTACGCCGCGATTGGGAAAATCCGGCCAATCCTCAATACTGCATTCGGGAAGGACACCTTTTTTTCGTGCCTGCTCAGCCATCTGGAGAAGGGTTTGTGTGGCGTAAAATACGCCGGCGTCGTCATGCGCGACGATGGATACTGCGCCCCCTCGTGCAATGGTAAGTTTGTAACCTTGCGGGTGCGGCATGCGCGCGGGATCGATTTCGGAGCGAACGCGCGTGAACCCGTGCGTAAGGATATTGTTGTTCTCGAATGTCCTATGCAATTCCAGGGTACGCGGCATGGGCAATAAGAGCCACTCGGCCGCAGCGAGGGGTTTCACCGCATGCGTCGCCTCATGTCTTGCCGCCGTGCTCGCGCAGCCGGTGCAAAACTGGTACATACACAAGCACGTCAGAATGTAACGAAAGAATGAACCGCACATAGTCATGCCCCCCTAAGTCAAAATCCTAGTTTTTCCACGAACGGAAGTTCAACGCGATATTCGCCCAATCGCTTGACATGTGTGGCCTGTATAGCGAGAATTCGAGTGCAATGTGAGGCTGTATTTGTTACGGAGAATTCGTGTCACACGCAAGTCAAAATCTGAAACGACCGATTGCAAAAGCCCTGTCAGCGGAGTGTCTGCCAGCGATTCCGTTTAACAAGGTCGTGCCGCTCGGGAAGGAACTCGAGTACATGGCGGAAGCGGTCGCCAGCGGGAAGATTGCGGGCGACGGCGCCTTCACACACAAATGCCATGGATTGATGCAGTCGTTGTTTGGGGTACACAAAGTCCTACTCACAACATCTTGTACACATGCGCTCGAAATGGCGGCGATCCTGCTCGACATCGCTCCCGGCGACGAAGTGATTTGTCCCTCGTTTACGTTTGTTTCCACGATCAACGCATTCGTGCTTCGCGGTGCGAAGCCGGTATTCATCGATTGCCGGCCGGACACGTTGAACATGGACGAGTCCGTACTCGAGGACCTCATCACCCCGCATACCCGCGCGATTCTGCCGGTGCACTACGCCGGCGTCGGCTGCGAGATGGACCCCATCATGGATATCGCAAACCGGCACGGAATCGCGGTTGTGGAAGACAACGCGCACGGCCTGTTCGGAAAATATCGAGGACAATGGCTCGGCACGTTCGGGTGTATGGCGACGCAAAGTTTTCACGAGACGAAGAATTTCGCGTGCGGCGAAGGCGGCGCGCTCTTGATTAACGATTGGAAATTTGAAGAGCGCGCGGAAATCTTGCGCGAGAAGGGCACGAATCGCAGCCGTTTTTTTCGCGGGCAAGTGGACAAATATACGTGGGTGGATGTTGGTTCAAGCTATCTACCGTCTGACATCCTTGCGGCGTTCCTCTACGCGCAACTCGAAGTGCGCGATACGATCCAGGCAAAGCGCAAACAGATTTGGACGACTTACGCGATAGAACTTCGCGATTGGGCGACATCCGTTGGCGCGCGCATGCCCATCATTCCAGAACACTGCGAACAGGCGTACCACATGTTCTATTTGTTGATGCCCTCATTTGCGGCACGGCAGGGACTAATCGGCCATCTTAAGGAAAATAAGATCACTGCCGTTTTCCACTATCTTCCGCTGCACACTTCCGAAATGGGAATGCGCCTTGGTTACAACGAATGCGATCTTCCCGTGACCGAAGATATCAGCGACCGGCTTATTCGCTTGCCGATGTACAACGGCATGACCGACGATGAACTTGCCCGCGTAATCGAAGCCGTGTTGAGCTATGCCGCTTAATTGGCCTGGCTCTCTACCATGCCAAAACCTGTAACCATTCTGCGGGCAAAAGCGCCGCTGCGGATCAGTTTTGCGGGCGGCGGAACGGACGTCGATCCCTATCGCACACAGTTCGGCGGTTGCACGCTCAGCGCAACGATTGACAAGTTTGCGTATGTGAGTTGTCGGCCGCGCAACGACGATACGATTGAAGTGCGCTCGCTTGATTACGACATCGTCGCGAAATACTCCACCAAGCAGGCGTTTGTGATGGATGGCGAACTTGATCTCGCGAAGGCGGTGATCGCGAAATTGCGCCGCGGCGCTACAGCCAAGGGTTTTGACCTCTTCATGCACAGCGACGCACCGCCAGGAAGCGGGCTGGGTAGTTCATCGACCATGGTCGTTGCGTTGGTGAGTTTGTTTAAGGAGTATTTCAAACGTCCGCTCACTTCGTATGAAATCGCGGAACTCTCATACGAGATCGAGCGCAAAGACCTCGGCATGAAGGGCGGCATGCAGGACCAGTATGGCGCGACGTTTGGCGGATTCAATTTCATCGAGTATGAAGCGACGAAGGCCATTGTGAACCCGCTGCGTTTAAGCCCGGAGACATTGCTCGAATTGCATTACTCGCTCATCCTGTGTTACACGCGTCAGACGCGCGAGTCCGCGGGGATCATCGACGAACAGATCGCGCATATCGCGCGCGGCAACGACGATGCCCTGCGCGCTACGCATGCGTTAAGAGACCTCTGCATTCAAATGAAGAACGCGTTGTTGCAAGGTCAACTCGCGGAGTTTGGCGCGCTCATGCACGCGTCGTGGGAAGCGAAAAAACAGATTGCGACGAAGATCACGAACGCGCGCATCGATGAGATGTACGACGAATCTCGCAAACTCGGCGCAACGGGCGGCAAGATTTTGGGCGCCGGCGGCGGCGGCTATCTGCTCGTATTCGCGCCCTTCGACAAACGCCATGTAATCATGCGGCGCTTGAGCGATATGGGCGGCCAGCCGATCGATTTCAATTTCGAACCGCAGGGAGCGGTGACCTGGCGTGCAACGGCTTAATAAAAAACCGCGCTGACCGCGATCACGGCCAGCGCGGATGAACTACGTACTATCCAGCCACGCCAGCACGGAAATGGCGCGACGCGCCATTTCCCCCGCCCTTGTCGAATCTGTGTTGACTGCCCCGGATCAAAAGGTACCCGAACACGGCAATGTGATATGCTACCAATCGGCAGTGACGATAGATACAAAGCGATATCTTTTGCGCGTGATGGTGAATGAAACGGTGGATCCGCCGATTGTTGTGACGGTATATCGCACAAGCAAGATCGACAAGTACTGGAATACGCAGCCATGAAAGTGACTTACGATTCTCAGGTAGACGTGCTACGAATTTTGTTTCGTGATGCACCCATCCAGGAAAGTGACGAAAACAATCCCGGCGTCATTCTCGACTACGACAAAGACGGCAACCTCGTTGGTCTCGAAGTCCTCAACGCCTCCCAACGCATCGAAAACCCACGCGGCGTAGACTACGCCGTGACAGCGTAGTGCCCGATCTCCTCCGCGCAGGGCGTTGTGCGGAGAAGCCGAATCATCCGTTCTTCTTAGCGAACTCCGCCATGAATTCCGCCAATGCCTTACAGCCGTCGACGGGCATCGCATTGTAAATCGATGCGCGGATGCCGCCGACGCTGCGGTGTCCTTTGAGGCCGTCCATGCTTGCGGCTTTGGCTTCCTTTACGAATTTCGCTTCGAGCTCTTCATTCGGCAAACGCCACGTCGGGTTCATCAGCGAACGGCAATCCTTTTGCGCGTGGCCGCGGTAGTAGCCATCGCTGTTGTCGATCGCGTCGTAGATGTACTTGGCCTTTTCGCGATTACGCGCATCCACTTTGTCGAGGCCACCGATGTCGTTGATGAGCCACTTCGTCACGAGCGCAACGATGTAAATAGCAAAGCACGGCGGCGTGTTGTACATCGAATCGTTGTCCGCGGCGAGCTTGTAATCGAGCATGGAAGGCAGGCCGTCCGGCACCTTTGCGAGCATGTCATCGCGGATGATTACGGCGACCACGCCCGCGGGCCCGATGTTCTTCTGCGCGCCCGCGTAGATGAGCGCGTATTTTGTGACGTCGAAAGTGCGTGACAAAAAGTCCGAGGACATATCGCACACGAGCGGCACTGTGCCCACCTCGGGTTCGGTCTGGAATTGCACGCCTTCGATCGTTTCGTTTGTCGTGAAATGGCAATACGACGCGTTCGCATCGAGATCGAGTTCGCTTTGCGCCGGAACGCGCTTATAACCTTCTTCCTTGCCGGACCACACGGTGCGCGTCGCGCCTTCTTTCTTCGCTTCCTTGATCGCCTTCGCGCCCCACGCACCCGTGAGGATATAGTCGGCGGACTTGCCCGTGCCGCGCAGGAAGTTCATCGGAATTTGCGAGAACTGCATCGAAGCGCCGCCCTGCAAAAACAGTACTTTGTAGTTCGACGGGATATTGAGTAGTTGGGTTATATTGTCCCGAGCGGACTGCAACACTGGCTCAAAGGCCTTTGAGCGATGACTGATCTCCATAATCGATGCGCCAGCGCCTGGGTAGACGAGGAGATCGCGCTGGGCCTCTTGAAGCGCCGCCAAGGGCAGGCCCGCCGGACCCGCAGAAAAGTTAAAAACGCGCTGTTCCATTGATGTGACTCCTTCGCTTATTCCGCGCCGCGCGGTAGCTGGCCGTTATTCCCCCATTTCGCGCGGCTGGAGATGATCCCGTTAAACCGAATAGCGTAACGCAGACTTTGCCTTATCATCAAATATGCTTACCTGCGCAGAAACCTATTGACCGGTAGGTCGGCGCGGCGTATCATGGCGCGCATCGGGAGCACTGCGAGGTCCGGGCACATGGTAAACCTCATTCGATCCGCCATTCCGTTCTTTTTCGTTCTCATCTTTCTTGAGCTGTTCGTCAGCCATCTCATTAAACGGCGCGTATACCACTACGCGGACAGCATCAACGATTTGAGCATGGGCATCATCGATACGGTCGGCGGCGTGTTCCTTCGTTCCATCGTTGGAGCGGGTTATGTATACCTCTACCATAACCACCGGCTTTTCGATATTTCCGCAACTTCGATCGCCGCAGCGATCGCGTGTCTGCTTGCCTACGATCTGATGTACTACTGGGCGCACCGCGCGAGCCACGACGTGAACATCATGTGGGCTTCGCATATCCCCCATCACCAGAGTGAGGAGTACAACCTGTCCGTTGCACTGCGGCAGGGCGTGTTTCAGGGGTGTTTTTTCTGGATATTTTATTTACCACTCGCGTTCATTGGATTTCCTCCGGCGCTCTTTATTCTGATGGCTTCGATTGACACGCTGTATCAATTCTGGATTCACACGCGCACGATAGGTAAGCTTGGTCCATTGGAATGGGTGCTCAATACCCCCTCGCACCACCGCGTCCACCACGCCAAGAACCCGAAATATATTGACAAGAACCACGGCGGAATACTCATCATTTGGGACCGACTTTTCGGCACTTTTGCCAAGGAAGAAGAGGAGCCGATCTACGGTACGGCCACTCCGTTGCGGAGCTGGAACCCGGTGTGGGCAGACCTGCACTATTGGGTAGACCTCGCTAAGCTGGCTTGGAAAGCGCCACGCTGGCAAGACCGTTTCCTGATCTGGTTTAAGAAACCTGCGTGGCGTCCGCAGGGACTTGAGAAGCAGGGGCCACCCGCGTACCAGACGCGGCAGTTTTACGAAAAATATCACCCACGCATTCCTGTCGCACTGAGCCTGTATACCTTGTTTCAGATTGTGCCGGCCTTGATCATCGCGACGGCATTTCTGAATTACGAGCGCACCATGACTTGGCAGACGCGGGTAGGCGTCGCGGGGCTCGTGATTATCACGCTCGTTTGCGTGGGTGGAATCTTCGAGGCCAAGCGCTGGGCCTTCCTTCTGGAACTTTTGCGACAACCGGCGATGTCCGTCGCCGGATTCATGTTCGCCAGCATCTGGTTCGGGCTGGACACTCCGGTTGGCGTCATTGTTGCTGCCTTCGGAACCACCTATTCCATGGTGATGCTGGTCTGGGTCCTGCAACACCGCCAGGTCTTTACCCGAAACTTCGGCCCCGTCGATTACTCGCCCGATACCGTCACGCCCATCGAAGACGAACGTATGCCCGATTATCCGCTCGTGGATGGCGGCAGCTTGGCGACCCAGCCGGCGCAGAAATAACTTGGCTGAGCGCCAATGGAGCACGGGCATCCTGCCCGTGATTAAATCGAAGTCGCAGGCTCAAGTAAAACCGCCCTTCTCTCCAATGCCCACGGGCAGGATGCCCGTGCCCCTATCACAAATCGGAATTCCGCGTCGTGAATGCTAGAATGCCGCGTTGCGGATCGGACAAATAGTAGCGCGGCAAGGGGAAGTATCGCGGTGAAGACGGTTCTGGAAAATCCATGGGTACGCGCCTTGGGCGTTGTACTCGCGCTGGTGCTGTTGTGTTTGCTGGCTTACGCGCTCAAGCCGGTGTTAATACCACTGTTCCTTGCGCTCATCGTTGCCTACGTGCTGGACCCCGTCGTCGATTTCTTCGAAGCGCGGCGCATTCCGCGCATGGCGACGATTATTGGTCTCGCGGCCGTGGCGGTTGTGCTTGCCCTTAGCATACCGATCATCATCGTGCCTTCGATTTTTCATCAAGCAGGAACACTGATCGCGTCCGCGCGCGGGGTCTACAGTTTCGAGCAGATTGACGCAAACAACAACGGAAAAATCTCCGAGGACGAACTGATTACCAAGGCGCGCGGCTTTGATCGCAACGATTTCATCATCGCCGATTTCGATCATGACAACGTAATACTTAAAGTTGAGTGGGACGCGTACATGCGATCGAGCGGGGGCAGTGTACGGCGCAGCTCAATGCTCGACACACTTCTCGATTACCTGCCCGTTAACCGGCTGGTGAAGATTCTCGATCTGGACAAACCCGCGCCCGTAGCGCTCGAATTGGCTCCAGCTGACGTTGACACACCTGCCGCTGATGCCACGCCAATCCATGCGACCAAACCCGATGGTGCAATCGATTCAACGCCAACGGAAGGTTCGCTTCAAACCACGGAAGCCCCACCAGCGCCAGTCGTAAGCGCTGCTCCTGCGGCGCCGGTTACGACGCCTGACGAATCCGCGGCCGTATCGACCGATGAAGCGCCAGCTGAAGAACCGGCAGTAACCGAATCCTTACCCGCGGAACCGATCGACAAAGTCGATGCGCGCGCATTGCTCGCGGAATATATCGGAAAGAACGTGCGCGATTTCGCGATCGAATTTATGAAAACCCACGCGAGTAGCCTCGCATCATTCGGCCAGCGCGCAGGGGTGAATATCTTCGGCTTTGCAACATCGGTCGGCCAGGGCCTGGTCGATTTTCTGTTGTTCTTGGCGAACTTCGCACTGTTCGCAATCGTCGCAGGATATCTGTTGAAGGACTTCGATCCGCTGAAGGCAACCGCGCGCACACTGATACCGCCGCGCTACGCGCCGAAGACGTTGTCGATACTCGGAAAAATCGATGTACAATTGCGCAGTTTCTTGCGCGGGCAGATGACGGTCTGCTTTCTGCTTGGCATCATGTACACCATCGGGTTTCTCATCTGCGGCGTTCCGTTTGCGATCATTATTGGGATGTTTTCAATTATCGCGAGTTTCATTCCGTTCGTTGGCGTGGCAACGACGGCGGTGCTCGGAATTCTGCTCACGCTATTACAACACGGCACCGACTGGCACATCGTCGGCGTTCTTGTCGTTGTGGGGCTTGTGCAATTTCTGGAAGGCAACATACTTACGCCGCGTATCGTCGGCGAGCAGGTGGGCCTCAACCCGGTGTGGGTGATTCTCGCGATTATGGTGTTTGGAAACTTTCTCGGGTTCCTCGGCCTGCTGTTGGCCGTGCCAATCGCGGCGGCTTTGAAAGTACTCGTTGTGGAAGGCGTCGCGTATTACAGAGCGTCGCCAGTCTTCGCGGGCGGTGCAGGTGTTGTCGAATCCGAAGCGCCCGACGACGAGACGAGCGTGCGCCGGAAGAAACGCCGGTAGGCCGTATCGCACATGCCGTAGACCGCGTAGGCGGCGGTCACGGGAAATAGCACCAGGGCGGGATCTTGACGGCGCGCGAGGTCGAATACCGCAATGGCGACGGCGCACACCACCAAAAGGCGGAAACCCAGGCGCGGTGAAAGCAACAGGCTTTTCATTTTGTTCTTTGGGAATTGCACCGTGCTTACCATCAGGATTGCAAGCCCAAGCATCGGCGGGCCGAACACCCAGAAGCTTGGCGTGAATTTCGTTGCGATAGTGAAAAGGGCGAAGGTCGCCACAGTCGCTGCTGCCGCGGGACTCGGCAGACCGATGAAGTATTCGCGTATGTCCGACTGGAAGACGTTGAAGCGCGCGAGACGCAGCGCGGTGCATATCGCGTAGATGATTGCGATGAAGGCTCCCGTGCGCACGAAGTACTCTTGTTCGCCCGGCAGGAACATGGTGTAGATCAGCACGGCAGGCGCGACGCCGAAGGACACAACGTCGCACAAGCTGTCGAGCTGCTTGCCGAATTCGGAGGCGCTGCGCGTCATGCGCGCTACCGCGCCGTCGAGCGTGTCGACGACCATTGCCGCGAGAATGAAGTACGCCGCTTTCTGAAATTGAAGCCCCTGTGCTGCGGCGTCCTCAAGCCCCATGCCTTCAATTGCCGCGAATATCGAAGCAATACCGCAATAGAGATTGAGCGTAGTGATGAAACTGGCGAGGACGTTGATAGGACGACGGCGATTGACCAGTTTGCGTCGACGCTGCGCGGTGGCAAGACGGAATCCGCGCGCGATGTTTGGCCGTTTCTTCGATTTCTTCTGGTTCAGCATTTTGTTGGTACCGGGGCCTTAATCCGGGAAGCGTGCGACGATAGTCGCCCCGCCTTGGACCTTATCTTTAAGTGTAACACATATCTGGGCGTCCACGGGCAGGTATAACTCCGTGCGGGACCCAAACTTAATCATACCGAACTTCTCGCCTTTGGCGAGGGTCTCCCCCACTTCGACCTTGCAGATGATGCGGCGGGCAATCAGGCCGGAGATCTGGCGGACGGTCATTGGGCCTTTTGGTGTGGTCATACGGATAGTGTTGGCTTCGTTTAATTCAGAAGTGTCGGACTTTCGCGCATCTAGAAATTGCCCGGGCTTGTAGGTAATGGATTCGACCGTGCCTTCGAATGGCGAACGATTAATGTGCACGTTGAATATTGATAGGAATATCGAAACACGTTTGCATGGGCCTTCGTAGTGCGGCGAATCGGTGAAATCCTCGATGGCCACGATGGTGCCATCTGCAGGGGAAACAATCGCTGAAGCATCAGTAGTAATTGTCCTTTTAGGATCACGAAAGAAATACAGCGTATATAATTTAAAAATAATGAATACGACCGCAATGGTATAAGCGAGTGGATAAAACTGCGCTACGATTAAGAACACGATGGTCATCACCATTAGACCGCCGTAGTACGGAAATGCCTCGTTGAATGCGCTGAACTTAGCCTTCACATCATATTCCTTTCCTTCAGACTCACATAGCGTCCGTCACCGAACACGATGTGATCAAGTAAGGTTATTCCGATTAGTTCACCGGATTCCTGGAGGCGGCGCGTGAGCGCGATGTCTGCGCGGCTGGGTTCGGGATCGCCGCTGGGGTGATTGTGACAGACGATCACAGATACCGCGCCGTCGCGTACCGCTTGCCGGAACACTTCGCGGGGCAGCGCGACCGACGCGTCGAGACTGCCGCGCGACACGTCCGCGATTTTGATGACTTCGTTCTTGGGATTCATCAGCAATGCCTTGAACACTTCGATTTCGCAATCTTTGAAAGGGATCATCAACAACCGCGATACGTCTTCCGCGGAATTAATCTTCGGGCGCAGATCCGCGGTGTGGGCAGCGAGCCGCTTTCCGAGTTCCAACGCGGCCTTGATCTCGATTGCCTTTACTTCACCGAGGCCTTTCACACCGGCTTTCAATTCGTCGATAGACGCTCGCGCGACACCGCGGAGATCGCCAAACTTGCGGATAATGCTCTCGGCCAATGCGACCGCGCCTAAATCACGCGTGCCGGAGCGGATGATTACCGCGATGAGTTCGGCATCTTTCAACGCTTCAGGGCCAAGCTTGGCGAGGCGTTCGCGCGGACGCTCTTCGGGCGGGAGTTCGCGTACCGCGGTCGAGTATTGGGGGTAATCCATTGCAACCTCCTTCCGCCTACTTGCCGTTTTAGTAACTCACAAGACTGCCGGAACCCCATCGGGGTTCATTCCCCGTTGCTGGCAGTTTACCCAGGGTAGGTCCGCCTTCGTCGAAGCGACTCCGGCGGTCCAACCCTGGGCTGCACGCCGTAATCCCTTCGGGATAAGATCCAGATGTTAAGTACTACCTACCCCAAAAACATGGGCTGGAGACTGCAATCCGTTGGGGCTAACCAGGATTGCTACTTTCCCTTTGTTGTGTAGGCGATTCGCCTGATGCCCGCGAGATCGTCTTGCGCGGACACATCGCGAAAACCCGCCGCCTGCATCAATGCTGCGACTGCATCATACTGCCGCTCTCCCATCTCAAGCGCAAGCAGGCCGTCCTCGGCGAGGTATTGCGGAGCTACTTCGACGATACGCCGGACGATGTCGAGGCCGTCTCCCCCAGCGACCAGCGCGCGCGGGTCTTCATAGAGGCGAATGGTGGGCGATAAGCCCGGAAACTCGCCGTCTTCAACATAGGGCGGGTTCGCGCATATGACATCAAATCTCTGCTGCGCAGGACCGATGGCATCGAACAAATCGCCTTTACGGATTGTGACGCGTTGATCCAGATTATGAAGGTTGATGTTTTCGTTGGCCAAGGCGAGCGCGTCGTCTGATATGTCTGTAGCGGTGACGCACGCGTGGCGCAGGTTCATCGCGAGCGCGAGCGCGACACAGCCGCTGCCGGTGCACAGATCGAGAATATTCGGCGCCGTATTGTTTTGTGCCCAGTGCAGGACTACTTCGACGAGGTGCTCTGTCTCCGGTCTGGGGACCAACACCGGTGCGCGCGTTTTGAGCGGCAGCGAGAAGAATTCCCATTCGCCGAGGATATACGGAACGGGCTCGCAGGCGAGGCGGCGTTCCACAAAAATCTGAAATTCGGGAGTATCGAACGCGTCGTTGAAGCATAACGGAAGTTTCGCGCGCGGCACGTTCAGCAAATGCGCCATTAAGAATTCAGCATCGGCGCGGGGGGTGTCGCTCACTTCGGCGAGGACCTGAGCCGCTTCTTCAATACGGTCCTGGACCGTAGTCATTACTCGGAGAGTTTCGCGGTGCGGTCGGCTGAGATTAGCGCGTCGATGACAGGCTGCAGTTCGCCTTCCATAATGCGGTCCAACGAGTGCAAGGTGAGTTTGATGCGGTGATCGCTGCAACGATTGTCGGGGAAATTGTAGGTGCGGATGCGTTCGCTGCGGTCGCCGCTACCGACCTGAATCTTTCGCTCTGCAGAGCGTTTTGCCGCTTCCTGTTCTTGCTTATGCGCAAGTAAACGCGCGCGGAGAATAGACATCGCCTTCGCACGGTTCTTGTGTTGCGAGCGTTCGTCCTGACACGCCACGACAACACCCGTTGGGATGTGTGTGATTCGCACGGCGGAGTCGGTCGTATTCACGTGCTGCCCACCGGCACCCGATGAACGGTAGACGTCGATATGCAGTTCAGTCGGATCGATTTGCACATCGACTTCGTCCGCTTCCGGCAGCACGGCCACCGTAACCGCGGAGGTATGTACACGGCCTTGCGCTTCGGTCGCGGGCACACGTTGGACACGATGCACGCCACCTTCAAATTTCAACTGGCTGTACACGCTGTCGCCGGAGATCTTGAAGCTGATTTCTTTGTAGCCGCCTAAACCGGTCGAGTTGGAGCTGAGCACTTCCATTTTCCATCGCTTCAATTCCGCGTAGCGGGTGTACATGCGTGTGAGGTCGCCCACAAACAGGCCCGCCTCTTCCCCACCGGTGCCCGCGCGAATTTCCACGATGATATTCTTATCATCGTTCGGGTCTTTTGGAATGAGCAGAATGCGGAGTTCCTGTTCGAGCTCCTGCAACTGCTTGGTGGTGTTGTCGCGCTCTTCTTCGGCGATGAGGCGCAGTTCAGTATCCGTCTCTTCGCGCAGCATCTGTTCGGCTTCGCCAAGATGCTTTTCGATGCGCTGGTAGCGGCGGAATTCCTGGACTGTCTCGTCGATAGACTTGACCTTCTTGGCGTGCGACCGGTACTTCTCGGGATCGGTGGCAACTTCCTCAGTCGCCATCTCGCGCGAGAGGCGCTCATGCTCCCCGCACAAGGCGAGGAGCCGATCGTACATCACGCGCTCCATACGGGCTTAGTTTTTCTTCCCGTATTTCCTGTTGAAGCGATCGACACGGCCTTCGCTGTCGACAAACTTCTGCTTGCCCGTGAAGAACGGGTGGCAGGCCGAACAGATTTCGACGTTTATCGCAGGCTTCACCGAGCGCGTGGTAAACGTGTTCCCGCAGGCGCAGGTCACCTTCGACTCGACGTAGTTGGGGTGGATACCTTCTTTCACAGTAACTCTCCTAAGAGGGCGCGGGCAGACCAAAGCCTTGCGCAGCCCAAAAGTCATTCGTAGCAAACGAGATAGTCTAGCAAAAGACGGCGCGGGATGTAAAATACACCCGATGCACCACAGAAGACCCGGCGGTTATGCCGATTGTTCCTGTGATTTCAGCAGGTCCCGAATCTCCGTAAGTAGTTCCTGGTCTTTGGTTAGCGTAGGCGGGGCTCCGGCCTCCTCTTGCTTTTTGGATTTCAGTACGAAGCCGAGAAACTTTACGGTGAAAATCCACAGGGCGAGCGCGACGATTACGAAATTCACGATTTCGCCGAGGAACTTCCCGTAGGGGATTGTTTTTTCACCGACGGCGAAAGCCCATTCGGTGTAGGTCTTGTCGGCGGGCATGACAAGACTGATCGCGGGCATGATGATGTCTTTGACGAGCGAATCGACGATCTTGCCGAACGCAGCGCCGATGATGACGCCGACGGCGAGATCGACGACGTTTCCTTTCAGCGCGAACGCCTTGAATTCCGAGACTAATGAAGATGCCGCTTTGACGGGTTGAATCGCCATGGACCAATTCCTCCTTCTAGATTTTGAGCAATCTGCACGGACGATGAAATAGACTATACTGGAAACCATTTCGACTTTGGAGCCATGAGAGCAGCATGCGAAACACATGGGTAGCGATTGCGGGGACATTGGGCGGGCTGGGCGTTGCCCTCGGCGCATTCGGCGCACATGGACTGAAGGAGCGACTAACGCCTGAACTATTGGCAGTCTTTGAAGTCGGCGTCCGTTATCACATGTACCACGCCATCGCCATACTGGCTGTGGCGCTTGCCCTGAAGCATGCGGGCGATAACGCTTGGTTCAAGCGGGCTTGCTGGTGTTGGCTTGCCGGCGTGGCCATCTTTTCGGGAAGCCTCTACCTGCTGGCAGTGACCGATACGCGTTGGCTCGGCGCAATAACTCCCTTTGGCGGCGTGGCGTTTATTGCGGGCTGGTGCTGCATCGCCGTAGAAGGATTGCGCCGCACGAACGCTTGACGCTAAATTTGCACCTCATCGACAAAACCGTCCACCCCTCTTTCGTTCGGTACTGGCGCAGTGAAATCGTGCTTGCCGAGGTCTTGCGGCCAAAGTTTCTCGGCATATTCAGGGTAATGCGCCTCGACACACCCGGGACAAACGCTATGGGTGAATTTGGCGTTGCTGCGGCGTTCCACGTAAGTCTCGAGCGATTGCCAGGCGCTACCCACGCGGATCTGCTTGCAGTGCATGCAAATCGTCACGTAGCCCGAAAGTACTTTGGTTAATGTGGCTTCGAGTTGTCGAAGCAGCATCATTTTTTCCTGCGCCTCGTGATGGCGCAATATTGCAAAGCGGATGGCGCAGCGCAGCGTGTTTTCGTGCAGATCGTCTTTATACAAGAAATCCTGCGCACCCGCATCGATGCATTTGAATGCCAACTCTTCGTCTTGCATTTGTGTCAGCACGACGATGGGAACATTACTGGCGACAATGTGCAACGCGTCAATCGCTTCCGTTCCCTGTGCATCGGGGAGCTTGAGATCGACAATCGCCACGTCGAATACCCGCTGAACAACGATCTGCAACGCCAAAGAAAGGAGGCCCACGCTTTCGACGGTAACGGAGGTCGGCTGGAACCGTGCGAGATATGTCCGGATCAATTCCACATCGCCGGGGTTGTCTTCTACTAGAAGAACTCGCAAGGGTGATGCGGATGTCTTACCGCGCGTTTGCATGTAGGGCCCTCATAAGGTCGTACCAGTATTGGGAAGTTTCGAAACAACAAACCAATAGCTCTTCAACAGATCGAGGATGCGCCGAAACGACTTGAGGTCGAGGGGTTTTGTTACGTAACTGTTCGCACCCAGACTATAGCTGGACACAACGTCCTCGTCGGCCTCGGAAGAAGTCAAGATTATGACTGGGATCGACTTGGAGGTTTCGTCGCTTTTCAGTCTCGACAAAACTTCCTTGCCATTGAGTCTTGGCAAGTTTAGATCCAGAAGTACAATGTCAGGATCCGGCGCCGTTACATAATCGTTTTGCTTAAAGACAAACGCCAACGCCTGCTCGCCGTCGCCAACGACGTGGAGGTCGATGGGGAGCGCTCCGTCCTGCAACGCGTCGCGTGCGAGTTCCGCATCCGCGGGATTGTCTTCCACTAGAAGTGCACATACACGTCTATTCATCTTCAGTTGTCCTTATTCAGCGGTAGCGTGAAATAAAATGTCGTTCCGATGAGCGGACGCGACTTAAACCAAATGCGGCCGCCGTGCCGCTCCACAATACGGCGCGCGACCGACAATCCAATACCGTTACCCTCATACGCATCGCGCGGATGCAAACGCTGAAACATTTGAAACACGCGGTCTGCGTACTTCTCGTCAATGCCGATGCCGTTGTCTTCAACCGCCAGCATACACATGTCGCCGTTTGGTTCCCCGGTGACCTTGATGCGCGGCGGCAGTTCTGAATGGAACTTGATGGCGTTGTTCAAGAGGTTTTGAAAGAGGAGTTCCACCAGATTTCGATCCACGTTGATCTTCGGCAAACCATCGTAGTGCACTACCGCTTTCTTTTCTTTTATCAGCGTATCGAGGACTGTAACAACGGTGTTAACCACTTCTTTCGTATCTGTCGGTTCGAGTCGCAGAGACTGCTTATCGACTCTCGAATACTCTAGGAGTGCATTGATCAAACGCTTCATGCGCTTTGCACCATCCACTGCAAAGTGAATGTACTTGTCGGCCGTTTCGTCGAGGCGCCCGGAATAGCGTTCGGACAACAGCTCGGTATAGCTGGCAATCATCCTCAGCGGTTCTTGAAGATCGTGCGAAGCAATATATGCAAACTGTTCGAGGTCCGCATTGGAACGGCGCAACTCTTCGGTATAGCGCTGGATTGCTCGCTGCGATTCCAGACGTTCCGTAACATCGCGCACAACGGACAAAACGTACTTGCCATTGTGCATCGCAATTGGGTGCAGGCTTATCTCCGCGCTAAATTCTGTGCCGTCTTTGCGCAGTGCAGGCAGCGGCGCCAATTCGGACATATGCCGCATGTGAGGCGACTTATCGTACTCGCCGCGCATTTCCCGGTGACGGAAACGGAACCGGGTAGGCACGAGCATTTCGATGGTCTCCCCAATTAATTCGTTCGACCGGTATCCGAAGAGCCGCTCGGTCTCCGCGTTGACGAGTACGATTCGCCCGCGAGAATCGGCCATGATCATCGCGTCCGGCGTAGCATCGAGCGCCAGCCGCACCGCCTCTGCGTTGCGTTCCTCCGCAACGCTGCGCATCACGATGGCGGCCCCGATTATTTCGCCTTGATCGGTTTTGACGGGCGCAACCGTCTGCGACACCAAGATGGTGGATCCGTTCTTGGCAAGCCGGACCGTCTCGACAACATTGACGGTATCCCCTTCGCTTAGTCGCGTTGCCAAGTGGCGCAGTTCGGAGTTTCTTTCCTCAGGCACGATGCGCGACACATTTCTCCCGATCATTTCCGGCGCCGAGTATCCAAACAAGCGCTCCGCCGCCCGGTTCCATGCGGTGATCGTTCCATCCAATCGCATCGTGAATATGGCTTCGTGCGCGTGCTCGAGCGCGGCGCCGAAGTGTCCGACTCGTTCAATCTGACTCCTGAGTTCGTTTTCCGTCCGGTGCAACTCTTCCACGCGCTCGCGCAACTCCGCGGACTTTTCGCGAATCTCCATTGCGGTTTCTGCGAACGCGCGCGCAGCGACCCCAATCTCCCCGACGGCGTTTATCGGTGGTGCAACGGGTTTTTGCGCATGAAATGAGGTCAACGATTTGGTGAGTTGGTCCATAGACTGCGACATGGAACGTCCAACCCAGTACGCAAGAAAGGTCCCGAAGACCGCAGCAATTCCGCCTACAATAAATGCTGTCTTTCGTGCATCACGCGCCGGCGCCATGACGGTTTCTATCGGTAAAGTTTCAATGATCGATACGAGGGGACCGCTGGCCAGACGCGCGGTTACCATCGCCGCAGCGAGGCGCTCGCTGCTTCCCCTGCTGAACGTTTTCACATGGACACCCTCTTCCCGATTTACCGTGTCGAAGACGGGAAAATCGGTTGAGAATGTACTGTTGCCGCCTGCCGCCGCCGATATGCCTTCGGGGTGCAATATATATTCGCCTGCACCGTTCAGCATATAAAACCGTGCATCCGCCGACCTGCTGCTGCGAAGCTGCTCCATATAGGGCCGCATGTCTACGTTTATTATGAAAATACCGAGCTTCGTTCCAGTCTCGCTGAAAATCGGCGCGGAGACGCGCACCGTCGGCAAAGATTCTTGCGATTCGGTTCCGTGCTCCCGGTTGGGGGTGATGTCAGAGACATAGACCTCGCCGTCGTTCAAAGCGATGGTCTGTGTGTAGTAATCGCGACCGGAAACGTCACGCAGTTCGCTGTCGGGAACAATACGGAGTTTATTGTTTTGCGAGAGGCGTTCGAGCGCAATAATTTCCCGCCCATCTTCGGCGTTAATCACGCGAATCTGAAGGTAAGAGGTCTTGGCGGAGAGTTGGGTGCCGAAACTGCGTTCAACACGCTGAGCCCAGACGGCGAAGCTGTCTGCATCCTTGGCTTCGGCGGCATGCATGAGCATTTGCACTGCAGTCGCGGAACGCCCCGCAAGTACATCGCCTCGCACGGCCAAAACATCGGCGCCAAGGCGATCCAGCATGCGCTGCGATTCGGATTGCAGGTGAATTAAGGCGACAGGAAGGATTGCTTCTTCTATGTAATGGTTGGTTATAACTCCAACCGCAATCGCTGTGGCGACTGCCGAGACCACGATCGCAATCCATATCCGCGTCGATATTCGCATAGCATCTTCCAATGTCCGACACGCCAACTTGTGGCGCTCGGTGGACGACCTACTTGAGCGGGGGATTTCTCAAGTCCTGTCTGACTTGTTGAGAGCGACTTTAGATTTTTTCCTAGTGTTAGGTAAACACTTCGGACAACTGTAAGAGTATAGTATACATTTTATATTTGCAACTATTTTGTATCTTTCTAACCGGGGTTATAACAGGCGCTTAAATAAAAAGCAGGAACGGCGGGCTAGGGTTCCGGAGAAGTTTCCATTGTCTCTAATGGCACTGGTACTTGGTCGCGGGCGGCGGGGACAAATGGCGTGCGCTGTGTCTCCGTTTCCATCTTTAATCCGGCCAGCATTGCGAGTTCGCGTATGCTCGCTTCAATGCCCCTTGGGGCATCGGGGTGAATACGGACTATCACCAAGGGTTTCACTTTGGCGTCGCGGAAGGAATTGAACTTGTCGCCGAGTTCTTCTTCAGTGAGTACTTTGCCCTCAGACTGAATGGCGCCCGTGTGACCGACAGAAACGCTGAGTTCATTCTTGCCGTCTGTCAGGCGGTCTTGCGCACGACCGAAAATGCCCTTCTGGGAATGCCGTACCTTGTCGGCCATCTCTTCATCAAAGGCCGCGGCGCGCACGGCTTCAGATTGCGTGTATTCGTCTACGATTGTTGGCGTGATGAATACGGCAAGTTCGCGGTCGCGATGATCTTTTTCTGTAGATTTGAACAGCCGGCCGATGAAAGGAATGCTACCCAAGACAGGCACGCGCTCGACGTCGTCTTGCACCGTGACCGCGCGCAGACCGCCGATAACGATAGTCTGGCCGTCGTTCACGAGCACTTGGGTCTCGGCTTTGTTCTGCGTCTTTTGGGGAATCGTGCTGGCGAGGCCGCCTGCGAGAATCGTCTTGTCTTCCGCGGTGCTTTCTTCGGTCTCGATATCCATGAGGATGTTGTCCTCATCGTTCACACGCGGTTTCACTTTCAGGATCGTACCGACTTTGATGAATTGAACCTGGCCAGGTATGACGCGGCTGGACACGTCATTCACCGGGTCGCTACCGCCGCCATTGTCAATCACGGTGCCACCGTAACCCGTGAAGCCAACGCTTTGGAACGGCTGATCGGTGGTGTTTTCAAAGGTGGCCTCTTCACCGTCTTGTACGGTCACGCGGGGACGCGCGAGGATGTTCACTTCGCCGGTGCGGTCAAGGTAATCGAGCACAACTGCGACTCGGTTACCTTTGAAATCGGGATCGAGGATGAGGTTGCCTGTGGGCGCGCCGGCCTCGCGTCCGCTTGGGTTGCTCAACTCCTGGAAGAACGAGCCGGTCACGTCGTCTTGCAAAAACGCGCGGTAAGGGTAGCGCCCCACGCTTGCGCGCTGGCCGGCATCGGGAGCGGTCGTGTAATTGGGACGCGAACCTCCGCTTTGGATGGCGAAGGGCACGCCGCTGATCTCATCGAAGTAGGCCCAGTCGATGGATAGATCTCGAATGACATTGCTGCTCGCGGAAACGAGGAACGTCTCGATCTGGACCTGAAGTCCCTTGATGTCCCACTCCTTGATCATCGCATCCACTTCGTCGATGCGGCTGCCGATCGCAGTCATGCTGATCTGGTGGGTATCTTCGTCGAAGGTGATGATTCCGGCTTCTTCGGGAACGATATTTTCCAAACGCTCCGAGACGTCTTTGGGTTCAATGTAGCGGAGTGTCCAAGTCTTGGTGATGAGCGGTTGATCGAGCGCTTCTATCATCTCGCCGATTTGGTCCTGGCGCGCGGGCAGGTCGGTAACCACAATGCTGTTCGCGCGCGGGTCGGCTTGGGCGAGGCCGCGCTCAGACAAAAGGCTCTGAATCGTTTCGAGCAAACTATCGGCTTGAAGGTGTTTGAGCATGAACACGCGCGGCTGCAGCGGTACGTCCAATTGTTGCACGGCATCGCGCATGGCGTCGAGGTTGGCCTGTGTGTCCCACACGATCACGTTGCCGGTGCGCGGGTCGCTGATGAGTCGGCCCGTCGTAGACATCAGGCCGTTCAGCACTTGCTCCATGTCCATCACATCGGCGTGCTTCACGTTGAACTCGGCCTTCTTCATGTCGCCGTATTCGCGTTCGAGAAATTCGCCGTCCAACATTACGTATAGAAACTTTGTGGCCGGATCGAAATCGTAGTGAATGTGATTGAACTTGAGGATTTCCATGATCTGGCGTGGTTTGACGTCTTTCACCCAGAAGCGAATGGCTTCCTTTTCCACGCCAGGTGACGCCACGACGTTCCAACCGGTGGCGGCGGCAATGCCGTCCAATATCTCAATCACGGGCATCGCCCCGTCCGACGAGTTCATTGTTATCAATTCGCCGTCATCGGGGAGCTCAACAGTGGGAATCTTCTGATTCAAGATTGGTTCAAACGCACCCTGCCCGCCAACGGTAACAGAGCGGCGCTCGCCCTGAATTGCCGTTACACCCGTGCCTGATTTGCCGGGTTCTGTATTGCGCCGTGAACGTGGCGCTTCGCCCTGGGAACCGCCGCCTTCTTGCTGGGACTGCGGTTCCTGCATGAGGATGCTGTTCACGCTGCTTTCGACGGTGGGCTGTTGGGTTGGCGTCGATGGGCTTTGCTGAGCGAATGCGGTCATGGCGCAACATATTGCCAACCCGATCGAAGTAAACCCGATTTGTAGTATTCGCTGCGCCATCAATGTATCGTCGCGGGCGGCACGATACGCCGCACCCCGCACAATCCCCTTCCCAGTTTCCGCATTGACCGCCCCTTTGTGGGCGCAACGCAGAGAGTATAACGAATCAGCCCGGTAGTTGGTAGACAACAGACTACCTTCGAGGCAAAGGAATTCCGTAGGTCTTACCGTCTTTCACCAGCGTAAACAGGACATGTGCGTCGGTAATCTCTTTGATCGCGCAGCCTTTTACCTGGTCCCCCACGCCATAGTATTCCTTCTTCCCGTCAACGCGTATTTGCACTTTCATGGCCGCGCCGGAACCGATCTTGTTGCGCGTAGGCTCCACGCCCTTGAGCATGTCCTGCAGGGACGGCGGCGGCGCTTCGACCTTCTGCGGCGGCACGAGCGGGCCCCAAATGTTGGGACGCCCGGATATGCCGCGTTGCCATTCGGCGGACTCCGCATCGGACGCGAGCGACAAATCGATTTCGCCATTCGCGACCTCGGCGAGCTGCCGTTCTATTTCTTTTCGCGCGGCCTGCGTGGGGTCGCGCACGAGCCCAACAACAAAGAACACTGCCATCGCTGCGAGCGCGATCCATCCGGCGGTGTATGCGTATTGCTTGTTAATCATGCGCTCGCTTCCTGCACGCTGACGTTGTCGAGCACGAGTGTGGCCCCACTTTGCTCTATCACAAACATGGGGAGCCGAATGGACACCTTCGCGCCCGCTTCACCCGGGGCCGTGAACCGGTACCGGTACTGATATCCGGTAGCTCCTTGCTGCAACTGCACGTCACCGCCAATGGCTTCACCGCTTAGGCTGTTCAATATCCGCAACCGCACCGCGCCGGACGCCTTTGCTACAAAAGTGACTTCATATGTCGCGCCGCCAACAAGCTGTCGATCCTGGTAGAGTTCGGCGTTCGCGCCTTGCGCGTGGACCGCTAGCGCGTTATCGCCGCCGGCAACGATGTCTTTTTCGAGGGTCAACGCCGCTTGCGATACGTTCCACCCCGGTGCGCTGGAAGTTTGCGCGTCCCACTGGGCGAAATCGGCATTCTCAATTAAGTTGCCCGTTGGCTTTTCGCTCGTTTCCTGCGCGACGGCTGGCGCGGGTGATGCGCCTTTCCCTTCACCAATGACTGTGCGCGCGACGCGGAATGCGGCGGTTACTTCGGTTGACAACGGCTGGCGCGTGAGTTCCAGACCCTCCACTCGTAAGGCCTGCGGGCTTTGCTGTAAGCGTTCGAGAAATGTCGCGATGTTTTGTATCGACGTTGGTTCTGTGCGGAAGTTGATTTGATAGGTGCGGAAGCCTTCGCCGCTGTCGTCCAGCGCGCCCATGGGCCACGCGCGAATATCGACCAGCAAATCCCCGGGGTTTTGCACCGCGGGCAATGCTGTGCCTTCGTCCGGCACCCGACGCAACGACAACCGCGCAATTTCGGTGCGCAGCCGATCGTGGATTTGTTCCTGGGTCCACTCGCTCGAATGTTGTTTGGCGATCGCGTCGTACGCTTCGTCTACCGGTCCCGCGAGCGCGGAATAGCGCGAATCATCGAGCAACAGCAGTTCCTGGCTCGCAATGGTTTCGTCCAGCAATTGCAGCGCGTCCATGCAACGAAACCCGATCACCATCGCAATGGCCAAAATAAAAAGCACGGCCACAATGACGGACAGCCGCTTCTCTGACGGCGAAAGTTTTGCGAAGCGTTTTAGCATTGGCGCGCCGCCTTACTCATTTGAGGCCTCGCCTTCTTCCGTCACTTCCTCCGGCGCGAGCGGCACGATGATTTCGAACTGCCAGACCTGCCGGTCCTGCTCCATCTCTTGTTTGAACGCACCGCCGCGCACGCGCGCAAACTGCGGGATGTCCTTCGCGCCTGCGGCGCGCATCGCATCGGCGAGATCCGTCGCGAGACCCTGCGACTCCGCGCGCCCCTGAATCGTCAGTGCGTCGTTGTGCGCATAAGCAAAGCGGGTAATCGTCATGCCGCCGCGCGGCATGAGCTCGATCACCGCGGCCAGGAGTTCGAGCGCGCTCCCGCGGCGATCGAGATTTTGCTGAAGCCGCAGCAATTGCGCGTGACGGCTGCGCGCGGTTTCCGCGGTTTCCTTAATCGCGTCAATGCGATTTTGAAGCTCGCCGGAGTACGAGGCGCGCTGATAATAGGCCTGGCCAAATACAGCCAATGCGGAAAGCACCACCGCTGCGGCGAGGCCACCGCCCTTGAGCAGCGAACGCCGCAATTCGCCCGTTTGCCGCGCCTGCACCAAAGACGCAGGCACAAGGCTGATCGCGAGCGAGCCGCGGCCCTGCGCTGAAAGCGCCGCACCTGCGGAGACAAGCGGTAATCCTTTCGCGGGAATTGAGCCGTGCTCGAACAACGACGCCGCAAATTTCGCGGGGGCACACTCATATCCCGTCGCTTCCGCGAGCGCGTTCGCCGCGGCCGCACAATCGGCATAGTCGGAGCTCACGTAGATGCGGTCAACGCCTTCGCCTTCTTCGCTTTCACGGCGATACGCGGATAGCGATGCGCGGACTTCCATCGCGAGGTCTTCGATTTCCTGCGAATCCGCGCGAGAGAGATTGTTCCAATTGTGCTGTGCGGCTACACCGCGGCCATAGGAAAGCCTGCCATTTTCCATCACCAGGACTTCGACTCCGCCAGATGCAAGATTTACCAGCGCATAACGCTGCTCCTCAACGCGCGCCGCTTGCAGCGCCGATGCCAAGCATGCCGTGCTGACATAGATGTGCTCTGGATCGATTCCGCATTTGCGCAACACATCGACGTGCGCCTCGACAACATCCCGGTGCGCGAACACGGCAATGACTTTCGATGTGCCGTCACCGCTCTTTTGCAGCACGGCCTGATCGATGACCAACTCGTGCGCGGGATAGGGCACATATTCCTCAGCGCTGAGCTGCACCATGCTTTCGATTTCGACGGCGCTCTGCGTAGGCAGCGATAGGATACGTGCGGTCATTTCATGACGCGGTAGCACGGTGCAAATGGAATCTTCTGCTAGCTGATGCGCCCTTGCGAACGTGCGCACGGCTTCGGCAAGCGTGCCGTCCGAATAGGACCACGCGCCGGACTCGACGTCGTAGGACACACAATCCACACCCTTCGGCGAACGCTTCACGCGCAAACGCGTGATTGTGCGTTCGTCGAATTGCAGGATGCTAATATGCGTCTTGCGGGCCAAATTCCCCCTCCGACCAGGTCAACACCGCGGCGCTCCCGGGCTGTACGTGAACGACTGCCTGCGCTGACGCACGGACTTTTCCCTGGCGCAGCGCGGCGAAGCCGGTGATTGTAAAAAAGTGCGATTCGAAGGTGCAATACTTTGCGAGTGGCGCAAGGCTTGTCGGATCGATTTCGAGCTGGCGCGACATCGTTTCAAGCGACGGGAAATAGCGATCGTCTTCGGTGCCGAGTTTCGCGTCGTCGCCCTGGCGAAAGCCGACAATGCGATCAACCGTGCTTTCGTCAATGTCGGGAATAGCCAGTAGTACTTCGCGGGGCGCTGTGTTCACGTTGATCTTGCCGTCACCGTAGATGGTGAACAAATCTCGCAGGCCTGGTGTGTCATCGTCGCCCAGCCAGTCCTCTTCGTCAATGTCGTCGAGCAAACGAATCTCTTCTATCGCGAGAAATTGCTCCCGCTCCTCTGGCGCTTCTTCGGTATCGCGGCGGCGCATGATCGCGGACACGGTGCGCATGCCGAGCGAATCGATATTATCAAGTATCTCTTCCGGCGCCGTGTTCACGGAGATGTGGCCCTCTTCATCCGCGACCGAATACGACGCGGTGTTGCCGTCGCCAACGTTTGCACCCGAATACGAACTATCGCCTGCAAGTAGATTCGGCGATTTACGAAGTGGTCGCACTGTTTCACCGATCGGCGCGTTTGCTTGCGCTGCGCCGGTCAGCTGCGCGCGCGCACGCTCGATGAGGCCGTCCACGTATGCCTTGTTACGCATATCGGCAACGGCGTAGTTCACCGCGCCGCGCGCCATGTATTGTGCCTTGCTATGGTCCAACGCCAGCGCTGCGGCGCGCTGATCGAGCAACGCGCGGTGCGCGAATCCAAGCGTAATCACCGCGAGTATCGCCACGATCCAAATCATCGCCACCAAGACAAAGCCTTCTTCGCGATGCTTCATTGCGGCACCACGGCTTCGGCGTCCACCGATGTTTCGGTCAATTTCGTCGTCGGGCCATGCATTACCGCATAAGTCGAAAACTTCGTCTCTCCTTTTTCAGCGTTGGGATCGATCATGATCAGATCGATCCGAATCGCCTGCGGAATGCCCGCGCCTTCTTCGTGTTCGTCTCGAATGACAAATTCCGCGGGCGCGCCGGGATCCGCGCCGAGCAGCCCTTCATCTTCCTTCGGCTGGACCCAGTAATAATGCAACTCCAGCTTCTTCACGCCGGCCGCCAGCTCGAATTGCGATTCGCTGCCAAGCTTCACGATCGTGTCATCCACCTTGCCGTCTTCCGGCGCCTTGGAAGGCAGCGGACTCTCCACGGGGCGCTCTTCGCGAATAAACAGTTTACCCTCGGATTTCGGATCGTTCTTAACGCGATATTTGATCCAGAGCACACGCGGTTCCGCGCCGTCTTCGACGTTCATGGGGCGGGTAACGGCATAAAACTCAAACTCTGTATCGTCACCTACGAACAAGTGCGCGGCGCCGGGCACCATGTTCTGTAGCTCGCGCGTGACAAAATCCAACGACGTGCGGGCGTCTTGAAACGCAGCGATATTCGCTTCACCGATTTTCCACATGCTCACGGACGACGAAAACGCGGTATACACCGTGCCGAGCACGATCGCGAGCACGGTGCTTGCAACGAGCAGTTCGGCCAGTGTGAAGCCATCATTTTGCTGGAGTTTGCGCGAGCGCATTTTTCTCCTCCAGCGTCAAAATACGCTGCGCTGAGATCAAAGTTTCCCCTGTCGCATCGAACTCGCGGCCCGCGCGCGTCCACTTGATTGTCACCGATATGCGTCCGAGATTCGGCTCCGGCAAGGTTGGCGGCTCAACGAAAAGCTGCTGCAACTCTGCGGGAATCGGGGGCGTCGGCAAATCGACGCGCGCCACCGACCATGAATAGGAAAAGCGTTCTTGATCCTTGAACGCGCCCGCGCCGCTGTCGCCTTCGTTCACCACGGGCTGCATTTCCAATTCGCCCATCTTTTCATCGAGCAGGAAACGCGCGACCGTATAGTCTTTGGCGATTGCGCGCGTTCGCAATGCTTCCACCAGCGCGCGGTTAATCGCCATGACGCCAACGCTCAGCAGCACCATCGCCACCAGCGTCTCGATTAACACCCAGCCTTCATTACGCCGCGCGCGGATCACTTGTCGTCCCGTTCTACTTCGAGCTGACCGAGCCGGCCTTTGGTATTAATCGTGATCTCCTCGGTCTTATCATATTTCATCGTCACGGTCGCATAGTCGCAGGCGCCGCCGGGGTAAAACGCAATGTAATGCGCTTTGCGATCCTTGTCCTGCGAGGCCTTTGGCTTGTCGAATTCGAGCGACTCAGGCAACCGCGCACGCGTCGCACCGGCGTCATCGACCTCGGCGAATTCTTCTTTTCCGTCCTTCTTGCCCGCACTACGCATCAGCCAGAATTCGCCCTCTTTTTCGTCAAGGTAAAAGCGGTATTCGGTAACGTCCGCGATGGCGCGTTCCTGCGCATACTTCATTCGCGCTACGATGTCGCGCGTGAACTTATCGCGCCGCGCCCAGGTTACCGAGCCTTGATACATGGGCAACACCGCGGCGGTCATGATCATAACGATCATCAGAACGACGACCATTTCAAGGAGGGTGAAACCGCCTTTATCCTTGACCGAACTCACGCGCATGCGACCGCGTTATTGCGCGGATTCCTTTTCTGCATCGTCCCACACGGAAAGATCGTCTTCGGTTCCTGAAATTCCGTCCGCGCCCATCGAATACAGGTCGTACTTGTTCTTTTTACCGGGATAGGAATACACGTAGGCGTTGCCCCATCCATCCGGCTTTATCTTGAGGATGTACGAGATACCCTTCTTGTTTGGCGTCGCGAGTTCGCTGATCGACTTTGGATATTTGTCCTGATGCTCCAGCGCGAATGCCTCAATTGCATTTTGATAGGTTGAAAGGTCCGCGCGTGCGCGTGTTTCGCGTGCCTGATTGCCGCGGCCCGCGACGGCAAAGGCGACCATGCCCGCGAGGATGCTCATGATGACCATCACGAGAATCAGTTCCAGCAGTGAAAAGCCTTCGTTTGCTTTCATCTTAGTTTCCTCCACGTCTCACGAAACGTTTGCGCTCATGGTTAGGATCGGCATGAGCATGGATATCACAAGCCCCCCAACGAGCACGCCCATAATGACAATCATTAAAGGCTCCAGCAGCGCCGTCAGCGTCTTCACGGCGCGATCGACTTCAATGTCGTAGGCATCCGCCATTCGCTTGGTAACGTTGCCGAGCTTGCCGCTCTCTTCCCCAATTACGAACATGTTCACCACCATCGGCGGAAAATGCTTCGTCTGCGCAAGGCCCGAACTGATGCTGTCTCCCTCGGCCACGCGCGACTGCACGACATCGACTTCTTCGGCAATTGCGCGGTTGCTCAAGGTTTCAACAGTGATCCGCAGTGACCGCAACACCGGCACGCCGTTATCGAGCAGTGTGCCTAGCGTACGTGCGAATTGGGCCATCACATATTTCTGTATGACCATTCGTAACACGGGAACGCGCAGCACCAGGCGATCGAAAAACACGCGCCCCACCGGCGTCCTCCAATAGGAAACGACGCCGAAGGTTATCGCGATGACAACGAGAAGCACCGCCCACCACCAGTTGCCCATGAATCCGCAGATGGCGAGGACAACCTTCGTGGGCACGGGCAATTCCACGCCAAAGTCTTTGAAGAGCAATAGAAATTTTGGGAAAACAAACGAAGTTAAAATGAAAATCGCTGCGGTACCCATGAACATCAGGATGGCCGGATAAATCATTGCAGATACCGCTTTGGCGCGAAGCTCCTCGTCCTGCTCGCCGAACTGCACCATGCGCCACAAAACTTCCTCTATCATGCCGCCGGTCTCACCCGCGCGCACAAGGTTGCAGTGCATGGACGTGAAGATTTTTGGGTGCCGCTCCATCGCTTCCGCGAAGGTGCTGCCCTTCTGCACGTCATCGCGAAGTTGCTCGACTACGGTGATTAATCTTGAATTCGTGGTTTGTTGCGCGATGGTTGAGAGGGCGCGCGTCAAAGGCATGCCCGATTCGATTAGCGTCGCGAGTTGACGAAAGAAAATATTGCGCTCTTTGAGGCGGACGCGCGTGATCGCGCGAAGCAAAACATCCTTCTGCTTTTCGCCAGCGTACTCCTCGATCGAGATCGGAAAGTAGCCCATGTCGCGCAATCGCGCGGCAGCGGCGCGGCGGCTCTCCGCTTCGAGCACACCCGACGTGGCTGGCCCTGGCCCCTTCTTCACCTCGTACTGGAACTGCGGCATCTCACACCGCGACGTCGTCGAAGACGTCGGCCTCCGCGGTGACGCGCATCACTTCTTCGAATGTCGTGCGGCCATCGCACACGCGTTGCCAACCCGAATCGCGCAGCGTGCGCATGCCGAGCTCGATCGCGCGGCGCTTGATGCGCGTGGACGGTTCTCGGCGAATGGTCATCTCTTTGATTTCATTTGTGAACGGGAGCATCTCGTAAATTGCGATGCGGCCGTGGTAGCCCGTATGACGGCAAGCATCGCAGCCCCGTCCGCGTTTGAATGTCGCGCCTTTCGCATCCTCGGGCGAACGGCCCAATTCTGCGAAGTCCGCAGCGTTGGGCGTGTAGTCTTCCGCGCAATGTTTGCAGATGCAGCGCACCAGGCGTTGCGCGAGCGACGCGATCATCGTGCTCGCGATGAGGAAGGGTTCAACACCCATGTCGGTCAAACGCGTCACCGCGCCGGCGGCATCGTTTGTATGCAGCGTGCTGAAGACAAGGTGACCGGTAAGACTCGAACGGATCGCCATCTCCGCCGTCTCGTAATCGCGTATCTCGCCCACCAGCATCACATCCGGGTCGTGACGCAACATAGAGCGCAACGCCGACGAAAAGTCGAAACCGATCTGCGCGGCGGTCTGCATTTGCGTGATGCCTTTGAGCTGATATTCGATCGGGTCTTCGATCGTGATGATCTTGTGTTCGAGCTTGTTGAGCTTGCTCAGCGCCGCATAAAGTGTGGTGGTTTTTCCGCTACCCGTCGGCCCAGTAACGAGGATCATGCCGTGCGGACGCGTGAGAAAGGTATTGAACAATTCCAAATCTTTGCCGGTGAAACCGAGTTGTTCCAACGTCATAAACATGGAAGAGCGATTCAAAATTCGCAGGTTCACCGTTTCGCCGTGCGGGGTCGGTAGCACCGACACACGCAAGTCGAATTGTTCCTCACCCAACGACGCGCGGATCTTGCCATCCTGCGGCAGGCGCTTCTCCGCGATGTTCAGGTTCGCCATGATTTTTACGCGCGAAACAATTGCGGGATGAAACCCGCGAATGGATGGCGGCGTCGGCACGCCGTGCAGTATTCCATCAATGCGGTACCGCAAGCGTAACTGGTCTTCAAACGGTTCGAGGTGAATATCCGTCGCGCCGGTGCGAATCGCCTCCGCGAACAGTTCATTTACGAATTTAATGATTGAGGCATCGAGATTGTCGTCGCCGAGATCGGTGCCTGCACTCGCAGCATCAAGGCTTACGACGTTGGCGACGCTGTCAGACTCGCTTAGAATCCTCTCGACCGTGTCCGCGCCCACGCCGTAGAGCGATTTCTTTGCACGGCTGATTTCGTCCGGTGTTGCCACGACGATTTCGACGCGCTGTTTTTTGAGTACCAGGCGAATGTCGTCGAGCAATTGATGGTTCAGCGGATCGGAAACGGCAACGACGATCGTGCCATTGCGTTCCTGCACAGGCACAAAGTTATAGTGGGTCGCGAAACGTGCGGGGACTTTGGAGACGACATCCACCGGGATGTCCATCTTGCTGGGCGAAACAAAGCGCATTTCGCAAAAATCGGCCAGAGAACGGTAGACCGTATCGGCCGTGGCCACGCCCGCCTGAACCAGCGCCTCCGGCAACGCCACACCCCGGCTCGCGGCGTCCTGACGCGCCTTCGCCAGCCGGGCCTCGTCCAGAACCCCGTCCCGAATCAGTTGCCGCTCGAAAGCGATTTCACCGGCCACGGCCACTTACTCCAAACATAGACAACTCTTGCATTTTCAATATGTTACCAGAGGATACCAATCAAAACAATAGGTCGTAATGAATTGATCCGCTGTGCACAACAAGTTCCCCAATTCGTCAAAGCATAAACGTACGGTATTTTTAACGTATGAGGGTGAGTTGCGGTTTACAGAAAATTATCAGGCAGGGCTAGGTGTTCTCGTATATCCAGCCGTCGGCTTCCCGAGAGAACACGCCCCACTTCAGAATGTCCAATCGCCTGGCTTCATCCGGTATATAGAAAAAATTGTCTTCTATACCTATGCGAACGAATAGCTCGTAAGTTGCCGGCTCGCGTTCACCTGTGATGTATGCGTAGCGACGGCCGGGATACCTATAACCGTATTCGCGCGCGCCCACAACGCCGGGACTAGGCAATTCTTCAAGATAGATGGGAACAAGCTGGGACAGAGTGATTGGATATTGGCTATTCTCGACCTTAAATTTTTCCAGCGCCTCCATGATCGGGCGCGCATTTGCGGAAATACGAATAAACGCCTGCTTCTCCACAGCGTCAAAGTCGACCATGAACGGCAGAGTAAATAAGCCGGCAACGCCAACGCCAAGGGGAAGCATCGTTTTCCACACGCGCTCCCGGCGATCGTGTTGAAAGAGCTGATAGACAAGCGTGACGAATATTCCGGCGATAGCGAAGACCCACAAACTTGCGACAACTGCATAATTATTGAAAATTAAGGGATGCAGGTTGAACATCACGCTTTGCTGCGGCTGACTACACAACCACCTTCCGCCGCTGCCCACGAGAAGTGGATTGAAAAGCATGAGTAAACAAAGTGCCCCGACCCACAATCGCGGTGAGCTCGCGATTGCACGCCAGCGCTTCGAGTTATCTTCGTGACCGGCGACTCGCGAGGAGCTCATTTGGAGCCTACTTCCGTTTGCGTTTGAAGGCAGCGCCGAAGAGCTTCCGTATGACTCGCCACGAATCGCGGTATTTGTTGAAGTGCGATGAAGGATTGCCCGCTTCGTAGATGGTTTGAATGGGTGACGCCGCGATCTTGTAACCGCCGCGGGCAGCGTTCACGAGGATTTCCATTTCCGTTTCGTAACGGCCGCCTTTGATTGTTTTCAAAATATCTTCCAGCAAGCGCCGCGAATGGACGCGAAAGCCTGATTGCGTGTCGGCGATAGGAGCGCCGATCAAGATGCGGGTGGCCGTAGCGGTAAACTTGTTTCCAATCTTGCTGCGCAGTGGCACCTGCGCGCCATCAAAGGTGCGTGTGCCGATGACGAGATCGGCGTCTTGTCGAACAAAGGTCTCCCAGAGGTGTGCCAGTTCGCCGGCGTCGTGCTGGCCGTCCGCATCAACAATGACTACGCCGCGCACAGGTTCCGCGGCGAGCGCCGCGCGAAACCCCGCGAGCATGGCAAAGCCTTTTCCTTTGTTCTCTGGAAACTGGATCACGCTCGCGCCGAGCGCTTGCAGCGGGGCCGTCGCGCCGTCCGTGCTTCCGTCATCCACCACGACCACGTGCTCGAGCTGCTCAAGCAGGCTGCGCACCACCGGTTCTACGCGCGCGCCGGCGTTGTAACAGGGCACGACCGCGGCCAAGCGCACGCGCATGTCATCACTACCAACCAGAATTTCCATGCCTCACCACACCCTTTGCCTAACTACAATCTACCATGCGGGCGCCCATTTAAAACCAATTGACTGTCTTCAGCGCCAACACCCCCGCCAATCTGCGGAACTTTTCTGTCGAGGGCGTGTTGGATGCTGCGAACCGGCACCCCCGGGATGCGCACTCGGGTAACTGTGGAAAACGACAAAGGAAAACATGTATGAATCGGTATCTTTTGCTAGCACCATTGTTCGCGTTCGCAGTCGCCCCCGTATTTGCAGAACCTAGTGGAGGATGTCCCCCGCCGCTTAGTCGTTTAATCAAGGCAGCGGACGCCGATCAGAACGGGGAAGTCACGCTGGAAGAATTTCTGACCAAGTTCCCGAACGCGTCCGAAGATCGCTTCAACGTGCTTGATAAGAACGACGATGGTGTTCTGTCAAAGGAAGACATCCCTTGGCACGAACGGGCGCGCATTCTGAAGCGATTGACGGAAGCGGACACTAACGGTGACGGTAGCGTGACGCTCGAAGAATTCCAGGCTGAATTCCCGAATGCAGACGAAGCGGCGTTTCACCGGCTCGACAAGAATGATGACGGCGAGATCAACAAAGA
This sequence comes from Candidatus Hydrogenedentota bacterium, assembly GCA_020848835.1. Taxonomy (GTDB): domain Bacteria; phylum Hydrogenedentota; class Hydrogenedentia; order Hydrogenedentales; family SLHB01; genus JABWCD01. The sequence goes on along the minus strand of JADLHJ010000061.1, from coordinate 59,424 downwards.
CGACTGCGTGAAGATCGAAGAGCCGACGGCGTAACGCGCCTAATTCGCCCATCTCAGCCAGTAGCTGGGTTCCCGACTCGCCAGTCACTGGCACCCAACGATCCGCGGGCCGTCCATGTGGGCGGCCCTCGGTTTGTTTCTTGGCGATGCCTAATCCAGCACTTCCGGGTTAACGCAATTGGGCGGACGTTCGCCGCGCAATCGCGCGATGATGTTTGTGGCTGCGATGCTCGCCATCTTGCCGCGCGTTTCCAGCGTGGCGCTGCCGAGGTGCGGCGCGATGACCGCGTTCTCGCAATCGTATAAACCTTCATGCAAGGTGGGTTCATGTTCGTATACGTCGAGCCCAGCACCTGCGATATCGCCATGCTTCAGCGCTTTAACAAGGGCAGACTCATCCACCACGGGCCCACGCGATGTGTTGATGAGATATGAGGATTTCTTCATCGTCGAAAATTCGGGCGCGCCGAATGCGTGTGTCGTCTCCGGCATCAGCGGGCAATGAATGCTGAGATAGTCCGACTCGGCGAGCAGGGTCGCCTTATCGACGTAGCGTGCGTTGAGCTGCTTCTCCAGTGCGGTATCGAGCGGCTTACGGTTTGTGTAAAGCACCTTCATATCGAAACCCGTCGCGCGCTTCGCGACCGCCTGGCCGATGCGGCCCATTCCGAAGATACCGAGGGTTTTGCCGAACACGTCCGAACCCATTAATTGCATGGGCCCCCAGCCCGGCCATTGGCGCGCGCGCACCATGCGTTCGCCTTCGCCCATGCGCCGCGCGACGCTTAGAATCAGCGCGAAGGTTAAATCTGCGGTTGTGTCTGTCAGAACGCCCGGTGTGTTTGTTATCGGCACTTTGCGCGCTGTCGCGGCGGGCACGTCGATGTTGTTATATCCCACCGCAAAATTCGCGACGATCCTGAGCTGCGAACCAGCGGCGTCGAGCACTTCGCCGTCAATCTTGTCCGTGAGAATTGGGAGGACGGCATCTACCCCCTTCACTCCTGCAATCAACTCCGCACGCGAGATGATGCGGTCTTCGGGAAAGACGACGATGCTGTCTCTCCCAAACGCGTCGTATAGTAATTTCAATCCGGCATCCGGAATCTGGCGTGCAACAAAAACCCGTGGCATAGGCATGCTCCAAATGTGCTATTCTTGAATAGGAGTTACAGACAATGGATTGGCGAGAATACATCGAACGCAGACCGGAAGTCATGCTGGGTAAGCCGGTGATTAAAGGAACTCGCATCACAGTCGAAATTATCTTGGAGGAGCTTGCGGAGGGCTCTGAGATTGATGATATCGTAGAAGCACATCCCAGAATTGAACCCAAACACATACATGCCGCAATTGCCTACGCTGCGGAAAAATTTCGCCCCAATAATTAATTAACTGGGATAATTCCTCTTCCTAAAGTATCCTCCATGCCTGATCTAATGTCCGTTTCGATCCAGCGATAATCGCTTCCGAATCTTCACCGGCCATCGGTTTCACTTCAAAGCTCAACACGCGGCGGTTCGTCGTCGATAGGTATCCGTTGTCCAACAGTGCGCGAAGGTATTCGGTCAGTTCCTTCACGTCGTTGCACGTGCCCGGCGCGCCGAAGCGCGGGTGGTTGTCGCCATACGCTGGGTGCGATGCGTCATCCATGGCGCAGTTTCCGATGTGCGCGTGGACCAGATGCTCGCCCGCAAGCTTTATGGCGGGCGCGGATTCTTCGTATTGCAGGGGCAGATGGCTTAGATCGAGCATGATGCCGAAATCAGGAAATTCCTTCCGGACTTCTTTCGACACCGCGACAGCATCGGCATTCGGTCCGATCAAGCAGTTTTTGCCGAACGGCACCTGATCGAATGTCTCCATAACGAGCGGCATACCCTTGCTCCGCGCGTACGCTGCCAGTTCCCTCAATGAATTCACTAAGCGCTGCGTCGCTGCTTCTTTATCTGCGGAGACTTTCCCGCTGAGTACGGCGACGCCTTTGCACCCCAGCGCAAACGCTTGATCTATCCCAGCCTTCACAGCGTCGATCGCCTTCTGTCGTTCCGAACTATCAGCGTGATTTAGGTCAAGCCCACCGCCCAACAAGATTGGCTGAGCGCCAAAGTACAAGTCGACTTTTGCTTGTTCGGCGATTGAGCGGACTGCTGACCGCTGTGCATCGTCTTTTACGCGCGTCAACTCTATGACATCGAAATAAGGGTCATTGGCAATGCGCTCGATGCTCTCCAGGATTGGCCCTTCGCCGCCAGCGCAGGCGGGGTATGCCATGAAATGAACAATACCTACGCGTGCGTAGTCTTGAATCGATCCGTTCATTTGTTACACCACGTACGAAGTCGAGCTCGTTGTGCCGCCGCGACCTGTCCAGTTGGTGTGGAAGAACTCGCCGCGCGGTTTGTCCACGCGTTCGTAGGTATGCGCGCCAAAATAATCGCGCTGTGCTTGCAACAGATTGGCAGGCAAGCGCCCCGTGCGATAGCCGTCGAAGTATGCGAGGGCGCTGCCCAACGCCGGCACTGGAATGCCAACATTCACCGCCGTGCTGATGACACGTCGCCATGAGGGCTGCGCCTTGGTCACGGCATCGGTGAAGAACGGATCGAGCAGGAGGTTTACCAATCCTGGGTCTTTGTCGAAGGCTTCCTTAATTTTGCCAAGGAATGCCGAGCGAATAATGCAGCCGCCGCGCCACATGAGCGCGATGCCACCGTAGTTGAGGTTCCAACCGTACTCTTTCGCAGCCGCGCGCATGAGCTGATACCCCTGCGCGTAGCTCACGATTTTTGACGCGTAAAGCGCGTACTTCAGGTCTTCCACAAACTGTTTCTTATCCCCCGCAAACTGCGCGATGTGCGGGTGCAATATCTTCGCCGCGGCCACGCGCTCTTCTTTAATCGCCGAAAGACAGCGCGCAAACACTGCTTCGGAAATCAATGTCAGCGGCTGACCATGATCGAGCGCCTCCACAACGGTCCATTTGCCCGTGCCCTTCTGGCCAGCCGTATCAAGAATAATATCAACGGTGTGGCGTCCATCTTCCTTGTGCGCGAGAATATCGCGCGTGATTTCAATCAGGTATGAATCGAGTTCGCCTTTGTTCCATTCCGCAAAAACGTCGTGCATTTCATCGTTTGACAGTCCGAGTCCATGATGCATGAGATGATAGGTCTCGCAAATCATCTGCATGTCACCGTACTCAATGCCGTTATGCACCATCTTTACGAAGTGGCCCGAACCGCCTTCACCGACCCAGTCACAACAAGGCTCGCCTTTATCGGTCTTTGCCGCAATACTTTGGAAAATCGGCTTTACGTGTTCCCACGCCGCAGGCGATCCACCCGGCATGATCGATGGCCCCTTCAACGCGCCTTCTTCACCACCCGAAACGCCTGTGCCGACGTAAAGCAAGCCCTTACTCTCAACTAACTTCACGCGACGAACCGTGTCCGGGAAATGCGAGTTACCACCATCGATGATGATGTCGCCAGGTTCGAGGTGCGGCAGAAGTAGCTCGATGAAATCGTCCACCGCCTTGCCGGCCTTCACCAGCATCATCACCTTGCGCGGACGCTTCAGACTCTTGCAGAACTCTTCAATGCTGTGCGCCCCGACAAACTTCTTGCCCTTTCCGCGGCCATTGAGAAAGTCATCAACTTTCGAAACTGTGCGGTTGAACACCGCGACCGTGAAACCTTTGCTCTCCATGTTGAGTACGAGGTTCTCCCCCATCACCGCCAAGCCAATGAGGCCAATATCCGCTTGCGACATAGTGCCGTCCTTCCGTTTTAAATAAAATTCGTCCACAGATTACACAGATTACACAGACAATTAAAAACGGCTTTCGTCTGAATCATCATTGAAACCTGTGGACGGCCAAATCCTATTTTTTCAACGCCTCCAAGGTGTACGCGGGCAATTTTTTATCCGCAAACACAGGTCTAAATTGTGTGAAACGCTGGCGGCCGTTGATGACCGGTACGCTGGCCCAGTCTTCTCCGATAAGGGGTTTGGCATAACGCACAAAGTCATCGGCGACGTCGATCTTGTTCGGTGAGATCCATTCCTTGGGAAACGTGCGTTCAGAATTCGCGACCTTTTCCAGCGGCACCTTGTCGTAGTACACGTTATAGATGACACCGGGCTTGCGCAGAATCGTCGCCATCCAACCGTTTTCGCCGGACTCCGCGATTAGCGCCGCCTTCTGTCCAACTTTGTATGCTTCGTCCAGATCGACAATCGACGCATATGCTGCAGTCATTCGTTGATCGGTTCCAGAAACTTGCCCGCGCGCCGATCCGGGTACGGGCAGGCCATTGTCGTTGAGCATCGCTACGACCTGCGCCTGCACGCTCATCTTTGCGGAGCCATATACCTTGTGTCCGAAACTATCGAGCACTTCGCCGCCTTCCGTGCCCAACTCAAACCCTTCACTCACGACAACGATGCAACGTCCATCCTTCTTTAATTGATCGTTGATGCGATCGCACATTTCCTCCGCGGTCACGCCGGACTCCGCCATATAAATCTGCAGGGGCAATTCGCGATTCGGATCAGCGAGACGCGCCGCCGCGGGAATGTACCCAATCTTGCGCCCCATCGCCTGCAACACGAGTACCGGATCGGCAGGACACGACCCGCCGTTTTCCTCATTCGCATTTTGCACCATCGCCATCCAATACCGCGCCACGCTTCCGTAGCCCGGCGTATGATCGATGAGCTTGAATTCCGAATCGCCGACGTCGTTGTCGATGGTCTTCGGCACGCCGACAGCGACGAGATCGAGTCCCTTTTCATGCGCCAGCACAGACACCTTGTGACAGGTGTCCATCGAATCGTTTCCGCCGGTGTAGAAGAAATAGCCGATGTTGTGCGCTTTCATCACCTCGATGACGCGCGCAAAATCTTCCGTCTGCTTCGCTTTCAATTTGTATCGACACGTGCCAATCGATCCCGCCGCCGGCGTGTAGCGCAGCAGCGCGATCTCTTCTTCGGTCTGTGCCGAAATATCGAGCAATTCTTCCTTCAGGACGCCCTCAATACCGTGCCACCCCGCGTAAATCTTCCCAAACTTATCAGGGAACATCTTGCAGGTATCGATAATCCCGCGCAGTGAACTGTTAATGACCGGACTCGGCCCGCCCGACTGGGCCACGATTACATTCTTCGGCATTCTTCCCCCAAGCAATTGGATTCGGCAAAAACTTCAAAACGTAGGCCAGAAATAATAATTGAATGGATTGGGCTATCCAAGTATTTGCCGGAAAGTTCGTCGCGGGAGATGCGTCAAATCTCGGACTAATGCGGGTGGGGCGGATTCCAAATCGATTCACTTGGCGCTTCGCCCAGGTTACTTTCGATCATGCTAAAGACGAGTTCCTGCGCAGACAATTCGTTCCGGGCCGCAAGCTGGCTCAATGCGTCTTCAATCGTGTCAAAGGTCGCCACCAGATCGTACTTCCAATCTTCGTCCTCGAACACAAAAACTTGCGGCGCCGGCGTGACGCGTCCGTTGATGATTCCTTCAGCCTCTGCCCGAGTACCTTTGATTTCAATTCTTCCCAGATTCAGCCCGTAGAGCGCGTTCTTGCTCACCCAACCCGCCGAGACCGCCGTAGCGAACAATCCCCCGCCAGAAATATTTGCCAGTTCGGAAGCTGAAATCTTGCATCGGCTCATCAGAATTGTCAGTTGATCGATTAAGGGCAAGAGTTGGATCGTCGCCCGGTCCGAATGCTTCGCGTGGTTTGCATTTTCATCGTATCGTTTTAAGGTGTTGGCGCTGACAATGGAAGTGGCCGTCGCGCCGTCGCTCTCATTCACAGCGCTGCGATAATTCTCGAAACACGCGCGGACTGCTTGCTCTTCTTCTCCCTCATCAAATTGCAGCGCCGCCTGGCGTATATGCGGAAAGTACGCGGCCGATGCGATCAGTTCAGCGGCCAGCGACAAACTCGCCTGCAAATCGTCGGGAGTAATGCTGCCGATCGATGGCGGGTTGGATTGTGATGCTGAATGTAAAACATCCCCCACCGGCAAGCCTGTAGAACGAAACACGAGGCATGCCGTATCCGCGTCCTCAAATAATGTTATATGTGTTCGCCAATCCATGGATGGTCAACCTTTTACTTTGCTTCCGCGACGAATGGTTATACGCCGATCGAATTTGCCAATTTGTAAAGAACCTCACCCGCCCGCTCGACAAGCAGATATCCTTCGTCCTCACGATTACGCCATTTCTCTGGCTCTATACTGCGCCAATCGCGATAACCAAGGTTTATCGCCCGGCATTCCTCTTCGGGGATGGAGGTGGCAAGCGTAACCTGCACGCGGCACTTCTCCACGCCGTCTTCATAAGCGCCAATACCACGCACGTGCGTGGAATGCGCAAGGATTCCCCCAGGAATATCGGCAAACTTGTCCATCTGCGCGAGGAAATAATCGCGCGTGTGGTAGCCGATGCGTTTTATCAAATCACCATGGGTAACGCTGACTTCTTCAATGTGCGGTCCATAAATGATCAGCTCTCCGCCGTCCGCAACCACGGGTTCCAGCTTGTACATGCACTTGCCCGCCACCCAAATCTCGTCGTACATCTCCGGCGCCATCGCGAGGACGCTCTTAAACGGCTTCTCTTTATATACGATGTGCGTCTTCGCGGAAAGGTCGGCAGCAGCAGACCATGCCTCCTCTGGGGCGCCATAATAAATTGCTTTGCAATCTTTGCCCATGACATTGAGGCAAAAGCAGCGCTTCTCGGTCCTAATCAACGAAGCAGCCGCATCGACCACCGCACGCACGGGAGTATATTTCGCGCCATTGATTATCGGATTGGTGATCAGCGCGCCGAGCCAGTGAAACACGTTGAGCAATTCTTCGCCTGCGATTCCCGGGAAGAAATATTTGTTACCACCGCTGAATCCGACAACTTCATGAGGAAAAACCGGGCCGACAATGCAGACAAAATCGTAGTCCAGCACGCGTTTGTTAATCGTGACAGGGACAGTCTCGCGCAAGCGCCCGCCGGAAATCTCTGCCAACTGGTCTGCACTGAGATCGCCAATGCGCGCGAGCATTGCGGGATTCTTCCAATCGTGATTAAAAACACCCACGTCGCGGTAAACGCCATTGCGCTCCTGCCCGGTGATACCGAGCATCTTATTAGTCGCATCATCCGGCATGGGCGGATGCGTACCCAGCGCGATGAGATAATCCATCTTCGCTACCCGCACCCGGAGCGTATCGAACAACGCCCGAAACATTGCAGGCATCGGCATGCTGCGCGTGGAATCGGGAATGATAAACAACACGCGTTTGCCGTCAACCTGCTCGCCTTCGAAAGCGCGTTGCACAAATTCCGAAAGCTGCTCTGGTGTTAAAGGCGCCTCTTCATGAACTAACTTCAACATGTCAGCCTGTAATCCTGTTATTCCGCGACTAGATTTTCTTGATGGAGGCAAAATACGACGCCATCGCAATCACAACAATACGCGAGCCAGCCCACTCCCGATATCTCGCGCTTCGGCACTACGACCCTTCCGCCGCGTGCGATCACGCGAGCGACGTAGTCATCAATCGAATTCACCGACACGGACACCGTTACCGGCTGCTGAGCATCATTTTTCTTGCCATAAACGCCGCCATCGATGCCTTCTTCGGTTTCCGGCCCGGTTGTCAGAGTCCAATACTCATCGTCGCCAGGCCAGCCCGCGACGTTCCAGCCGAACACTTCACGATAGAATTGCGCCGCCTTTTCAGGATTGGCAGCCGCAATTTCAAAATGTGTCACGCGATTCATCAATGGTCTCGCAAGAGGTAATTGATGATCAGTATAGCGATTGTGTGCAGGCTGGGCACACGGCCGAATTACGGGCGGAATTCCAAATTTCGGAATGCTTCCGACAACGCGACATTGCTGGGCCACACAACCGCGCGCGTGTTATGAAATTCACGTCTGCGAGGATACTCCTTGCGTAGCCGATCGAAGTGGGAACCACGCGCTTCCACCGGTAGTGCCAATAGCGCCCGCATGTGATTATCGTCGGCGGTAATGTCGTAGACGTCTCGTACCTTGGCCGCGAGTTCGGATTGGACCGATTCCGAATTGCCGTCCGCGTGCACCTCGGGAACCTCGGGTTCAGGCAGTAGCGGCGCGGGATCCCACGTGGCTGGAGTTCCAAGAAATGCGCAAGCTGCTTCGTAGATTTGCCGCGTGCCGTTTACCTTCCCGTCGAAGGAATAACCCGCAATGTGTGGCGTCGCGATTGCGCAATTCGATAGCAGCTCAAGATCGACGTTTGGTTCGCCTTCCCAAACATCCAGCGCCGCGGCGCCAACCTTACCCGATTCCAGCGCCGCCCGCAGCGCATTGCCATCGCACACCGAGCCGCGCGAAGTATTCAGAATAATGGTGCCCGTCTTGCAACGCGCGAAGAACGATTCATTGAGAAGGTGCCGCGTTGCGTCGGGTCCAGACTTTGTCAATGGCACGTGCGTTGTAATGATTGGACATGCAAGGATTTCCTCCATCGGGCGGTAGCGCATGCTTCGCGTCGCGCGCGCAAGCGGCGGGTCGTGGAGAACGACATCCATCCCCAGCGCCCGCGCCTTTTGCTCAACACGCTTGCCAACATTTCCATGACCAATGATACCCAGTTTACGGTCGGTCAACTTGAATTTGCGCGTTTCCGCCAACACCAGCAGCGCCGCGACGATATATTCTCCAACGCTATTCGCGTTGCAGCCCGGCGCGCTGGCATAGGCAACCCCGCGTTCACGCAGATACGGCTCATCGAGGTGATCCACACCGATTGTCGCCGTAGCGACAAACCGAACGCTCGAACCATCCAACAGTGCCGCATTCACTTTTGTGATCGACCGCACCATGAGCATGTCCGCATCGCGCACGTCCTCAGGCGAGATCGCGCGCCCTGGGCGCAACACAACTTCGCCGAGAGATTCAAAGGCTTCGCGGCCGTAAGGAATGTTTTCGTCTACTACTATTTTCATAATTTTCCGATGGGTTATTTCAGCAGGAATGTTGGCGGGAATTTCGGCGTGCAACATGGCAATTTCATACTCGCATCAAATTTCGCTTCTGAAGAAGTTTCGCCACCGTCTACTTTGTTGCGGTTCCCAACTTTCCACTTTGTAACATCATCCTCAGCGAGTTCGTAGCGATGATACATTTGAAACTCCGTCAGTCTTCCACCATTGTAGAGATGGCCCGTAATATGTGGCACACCATCCACAACATAGATAAGGTGGTAATCGATTTCACCTAATGAAACGGCCCGCTGATCGATGATGGTCTGGCCGGGCAAAACCGTCCCCACTTGCACAAATCCTCGGTCGGCAACCAATGAAAGGTCATTCAATACCTTATTTGAATAATTTTCCACGATGAGCGGACCATCTTGCAGAAAATCTGGCTTACTATCTCGACAGGCAACTCGGGACACAAGCAATCCCAAAAAGACTCCTAACAGGAGCAAGGCAAATTTGTGCCTGGAATAGTTCTGAACAGTCTGGCTCATCGGGTGACTTGCAGCAATTTAACTCTTCCACGGCGGGGAATCCGGCAAGAACTTCTCAAATTCTTTGACCAAGCCAGCCTCGTACTCGCCCGCATAGGTGCCATTGAAGAAGCGGTCGAGTCCTTCCTCATACAGACGCTGCCACGACGTCTCTTCCTCACCAGGGTTGATAGGAAAAAACAAAGCCTTGTTTCCGCGCGCAGCTTTTATATCTCCGGGCGCGTCCCCGATCATCAGTATGTTTGTGCTTTTATATCGCCCTTCGGAAGCGAAGCGAATGTGCTCGGTCTTCGTTCCCATTTCTTGGCCGGCGATGGCAAATACGTACTGCGCGATGCCCTGTTCTTCCCATTCTCGCTGAAGCGCTTCCGTCGGCGTCTGAGAGCACACGAGCATGTCCGCCTTGGCCTGCGCCTTTTGCAAACACTCGCGCACAAACGGAAACGGCGGCAATCCCTCTTTCACGATTTCCCCCACCGTCACGTTCACCGCCTTGCTCCATGCCAGCGTTCGGTTCATATCCGCATGATCGTGTTGCTCGCAGTATTTTGCGAGTACCGGATTTCCCATCTTTGTTTCCGTGTCCACCCACTTGCGTAGGTTCGGAATGTCCGGCGCTTTCCAGCCGCGCTGTTGCACTTTGTCCCACTCGCTAAGCAGGTCAAACGTCATCACAAGCGCGGGAAAGCGATTGATACCGCGCCATTTCGAGTACAGGTTCACAAACTCCGCGGCCGCGCGCGCATATTTCGATATGGGTTGCAAGTCCCAATACTTGATGATATTCGGAATAAAGCACTCTTTGTGCTTCACTTCCATCGTGTCGAACGCGCATCCGTCCGAATCGATGGCGATCAGAAATTCGTGCGACGGTTTATGGTTCTTCAATGCGGCAACTGGATCGGACATGGACTCCCCCAAGAATTCCGTTGGTTAACTGACTAAATCGACCTGCTATTGTACAGATCAAAGACCACGAACTGTAGCGCTTCGCTTTCCTGGCACCGCCGCTGCTACACTCCGCCGATGCAAGCGCAACTCAAGAAAATCCCGGCCGCGATTTACGTCGCCGCAGGCATTTTGTTCACCCAAGTTACCGTGCTTTACCTTTTCGGCCAGCCGCCAATCTGTACCTGCGGGTACGTGAAGCTGTGGGAAGGCGTTGTAAAGAGCTCCGGCAATTCACAGCACATCAGCGATTGGTATACCTTCTCGCACATCATTCACGGGTTGGCCTTCTACGGCCTGCTGAAGCTCGTGTTTCCCAAAATCCCGGTGGCCTGGCGATTCGCAATTGCCGTTGGCCTTGAGGCGGGCTGGGAAATCCTCGAGAACACGCCTATGGTTATCAACCATTATCGCAAGCAAGCGCTCGCGCAAGGATACGTCGGCGACAGCATCCTGAATTCCACGTGCGACAACCTGGCCATGATCGCCGGGTTCCTGTTTGCATGGCGGGCTTACGCGTGGGCGACGGTAGGGCTTGTCGTTGCATTTGAGCTATTTACGCTCGTGTGCATTCGCGACAATCTCACGTTAAACATCATCAATCTGATCTACCCGATCGAGAGCCTCAACCGCTGGCAGGGTGGTGGCTGAACGGAATCAAACTCCCGCGAACGAAGAGAACCCACCGTCTACCGGCACGATAGTCCCCGTGACGAATCGCGCCGCATCTGATGCCAGCCAGACCGCCGCGCCAATAAGATCGTTGCTGATGCCGAAATCGCCCATCGGGGTGTGATCGATGATTTGCTTGCCGCGCTCGGTCAATTCGCCGGTGCGATCGTTGGTAAGCAAAAACTGGTTCTGCGCCGTCAGAAAGAAGCCCGGCGCAATTGCATTCACCCGCAGCTTCGATTTGCATTCGCGCGCGAGATACACCGCAAACCATTTCGTGAAATTGTCCACCGCCGCCTTCGCTGCGCTATACCCGACGATGCGCGTCAATGGCGTGCTCGCCGCCATCGAGGATATGTTGATAATTGAGCCGCCGTTCTCGTTGTTCACCATCCGCTTCCCGAACACCTGGCACGGGCGAATGATTGCCGACAAAAAGTTTAGGTCCATCACATTACGCATCGCGTCGGGCGCGATATCGAAAAAGGATAACTCTGGGGACGTGGTTGCTTCCTTCAAATTGCCGCCGACGCAATTCACAAGAATATCCACTTTGCCAAATTCGGTGTACACATCATCGGCAAACTGCTCGATCGCGCCGGGCTTGGAAATATCGAGTTGATACCCCACCGCGTGGCCGCAGGTCTCGCGCATCTGCCCGGCAACGTAGTCGGCCTTATCGAGCGTCACGTTAGTGACGGCAATCTGCGCACCCGCCCGCGCAAGTCCGCACGAAATCGCACCGCCCAGCGCCCCGCCGCCCCCGGTAATTACTGCAACTTTACCGGTCAAATCGAAAATCTGGACCCCGTCCGCCACGCTCGACTCCTTAGAAAAACCGCGCCGATCCCCCAAACAAATACAGGTGGAAACGCTATCATACCCCTGAATATCACGCAAGATTCTACGATTGAACCAAGTGATCGACACAGGGCCGGAATGCCATATAATAATCCTGGACCGCACAACATGGGAGCTTGGCCATGGGAGCAATGAAAAAGTCCGACTTCAAGATGCGCATTCGCGAAGAGGCAAGACGCAAAGTTCGCGGGTCGAACGCAACCACGCAGGACCATCAGGCATTTCGTGACCGGATTGAAGCGGGCCGGCGCGAGTTGATGACAAAGAGCGCACAAGGCGGCGACGGAAAGGCGATGCGCGTCAAGAACGAGTTGATGTATCTGATCAACAACTATACGCCGCAGTACGACATGCGCATCATCCAACTCATTGACATGTGGCGCACCAGCCACGACCCGTCTTACGATCCCGGTATTCAGGTGCAGTTCCGCCGCGCGCGGCAGGAATACGAACGGAAATCCAACGCGTTCTAAATCGCAAATCTATCGGGGGATGGATTCATGAAGACGCAAGTCACTATTTCTTTTCCGCGAGTCGCTGCAATGTTTCTGCTGTTGACCACCGTGCTCACGAGCATTGTATTCGCGGTGCGGCTCTTGCCGGACAATGGCTTAGGCTGGGGCATCTCGTTCTGGCTGGGCGTCCTGGCATTGCCAATAGCCGCGTCACCCTGGGAGTGGCTCGTCCATCGTTATGTCTATCACCGCGTAGTGATTCCTTTTTTACGACGCATATACGAGATACATCACAAGGGACACCACGGCGCAATTTTTCCAACGTGGCGTTACGTTACGAACGGCCCGGTCCGGCGGCATCCGATTGGCGGTGGTGACGTCTCCGAACTGCACACCACACCGCTGGGCAACGCGACCGTCAAGCTGAGCCACTTCGCGTTCTACATGGTGCTAGGCACCTGCACGATTTGCCTGCCGGCGTGGTTACTTACAGGTAGTGTCCCCTTCCTAATCGGGCTTTACGTCGCGCTCACAATTGTCTCCGATCTGTTCGTGCGCGTGCATGACGTTATCCACTACCCGCATTTACACCCCTGGATTGCCCGGCAGAAATGGTCCAAATTCTTGGAAGTCCATCACTACATCCACCATGTGGACATGGAAGCCAACGTGAATTTTCTGTTGCCACTTGCGGACTGGCTGTTCGGCACCATGCGCCGCACGCTCACCGAGGAAGAACTCGCCAAACACGGGTCGCTGGAACAGGCGAAGGCGAATCCTGTCGGGCATTCGGAGCCCGCCATAGAGACGGCTAAACCCTTCCAATGCATTTCAAAAGCGGGTACTTAATGCGCGTCAACGTTTGAGCAGAAACCGCGCCAAAGGCTTTGCCACGTCCAGACCGGTTTTCTTCTCAAACACAGCGAACATCGGCGAAGGGTTGCATTCGAGCACGTAAAACCCGTTCACGCCCCGGATCAAATCGACACCCGAAAACGTCATCGAACACGCCCGCGCCGCATCGATGCATGCGCGCTGCTCGGCCTTGATCAATACTGTTGCGATGACGGCATCCTCCTTTCGCCGATAGTCGAGTTCCGAGGAATGAATCTCCGCCGAGGCAACGCAACTTCCGCCCACGACGTATACCCGCAGGCTCACGCCGTCCACGCGTTCTTGAAACAGCACCGGCGCAAGTGCAAGCGATTCTAGGCGAGCGCGCGTGAGATCGCGCTTGTTCACCGCACGCACCGTAGCGCCGCCGCCAACAGGTTTGTAGACCGCTCGCTTTACCGATCGCACAAAACTTAGAACTGTCTCCGGGTCATTGGTTGCAGCAAAACGCGGAACGCGCAAACCAGCTTCCTTCAATAGCGAGAGTTGATAGGGCTTGCGACTATGCTGCGCGTTGACCTCCAGATCGTTGACAATGCGCACACCACGCTTCTTCAGGGTGAGAATAATCGACGCCAGTAGCGCGAGGCGCTCGTCCATCTGTGCGAGTAGCCCATGCGTCCGATGCTTGAGATCCATTTTGTAGCGCGGCGCAAGAGGATTGGCCCCCAGCGCGCGGAGATACACGGACGAAATGTCTTTTGGAAGTGGACGTCCTTCGTAATCGATCACCGCACCACGCATAGACAGCGTTGCCTCTTCAGGAAACGCGTCGGTGTCGATCAGCAACGAACGCCCCCCTCGCAGCCGGATCTCGTCTTGCACGCGAGCGACCTGAGGATCGTGCGGCGCACCGACAATGATTACCGTGCCCATCTGCGAGATATGACGGTGGACTAGACGGCCTTCGTGCTCTCTTCGCCAACGGCCATGGTCGTCATCCAGCACCACTTGCCGCCTTCTTCGCATTTGGCTGCGGTAGTCACCGTCAATGCCATAGCCGGTCGTTCGAGTTCGTCAATAAAAAGGCGCTTCTTCTTGGAGACTTCTTTGGTGCGTTTCATGGCACACCCTCCATTTCGTTCGGATCCACCGCTCCTCAAAGTATATACCATTCTTGGATGCGCTTTGTTACGATGCCGCCACTGCAAAGGGCAAACATGCATGGGGACGACAACTATGAAAAGCATGGATCGGCGACAGTTTCTCGGCTCGGCAGCAGCACTATGCGCAACGGCGGCGATTTCTGCTAACGCTGCGCAAAAGCGGATGAATGTGCTGCACATTATCTCCGACGATCTTTGCAACCACCTCGGCTGTTACGGCGATCCAATGGTAAAATCGCCCAACATCGATCGCCTCGCGGCGCGCGGCGTGCAATTCCAAAATGCGTATTGCCAGTTCCCGCTCTGCAACCCCAGCCGCGCATCATTTATGACGGGCCTGCGCCCGGACACACTCAAGCTATACGACAATCAAAAACATTTCCGTGATGAAATCCACGACGCAGTGACAATCGCGCAAAGTTTTCAGAAAGCCGGTTACAGCACTGCGCGCGTAGGGAAGATCTATCACTACGGCGTGCCCCGCCAGATCGGCACTGATGGTCTTGATGATCCCACATCATGGGAACAGCGAATCAATCCGAAGGGACGCGATATCGATGACATCGGAATCGTCGAAGTGCTCGAACTTGGGCCGGACGGTAATGCGCGCACCGTCACCGGTAAAAAACTGGAGGATACCGGCGGCACGTTGAGCTGGTTGGCGTCCGACGGTGTCGATTCGGACCAGACGGACGGAAAGATCGCGGGCACCGCGATCGAAATGCTTGAAGCACGCGCAAAGGAAGACAAACCATTCTATCTCGCCGTTGGCTTCTTCCGCCCGCACACACCGTACATCGCTCCGAAGAAGTATTACGACATGTATCCGCGCGAGGCGATCAAGGTGCCCGAGGTTGCGCCCAACAACAAGGATTTGTTTCCGGCAGCGGCGCTGGCCACACAAAAACCCATGCAGCTTGCCATGAGCGACGATCTCAAGCGCGCCGCGACTCAGGCCTACTCCGCAGCAACGACTTTCATGGACGTGCAAGTCGGGCAATTGCTCGATGCACTGGATCGACACAAACTAACGGATAACACCATCGTCATATTTCACGGCGATCACGGGTACCACCTCGGCGAGAAAAATCTATGGCAAAAGATGAGCATCTTTGAGGAATCCGCGCGCGTGCCCCTCATCATATCGGTCCCGAATAATAGCGCGAATGGAAAGGACTGCACGCGGCCCGTAGAATTGGTATCGCTGCACAAGACGCTCACCGATCTCTGCGGTATCAACGCAGATTTGCGCACCGAAGGCCACAGCATGAAACCGCTGGTGCAGAAACCAGAAGCGCAGTGGGACCACGCAGCCTATTCGCAAGTGACGCGCAAGATCGACGGAAAAGATTTCATGGGTCGCAGCGTCCGCACCGAACGGTACCGCTATACCGAGTGGGACGAAGGCCGCGCAGGCGTCGAGTTGTACGATCACGAGAGCGATCCCGCCGAAATGAAAAACCTCACAAACGAAGTGAACCACGCATCGATAGTTGCAAAATTACAGACCTTACTTCGTAAAGGCGGAAAGTAGTTTCTCCGTATTAACCCGCAAGAGATGTCATTCCGAGCGGTAGCGAGGAATCTGGAAGGGGAAATAGTCTGCGTGCTATTCCAGATTCCTTGCTACCGCTCGGAATGACATTTGTGGAGTCTGTTGCGATTAAGCAATATGCTTGAGATTATTTAGATAATCTCCTCCCTATACGACAACCGCGCGCGCATTCGCGTCATACTTCGCTGTCTTCCCGTTTCGCGTGGCGTGCGCCGCCATTTGGAGCGCGGTCTGCACGCGATACGCCAAGTCGATCGAGCTGTGCGGTTTCTCGCGCGAACGCATGCAATCGAGCAGATTTTTCCAATGGTCCGGCACGCTCTCGTGTCCTTCGACACGAATGCGCACTGCGTCCTTCTTCGCGCCTTCCGCGGGCGTGAACACGATCTCGTCCAGTTTCGTGTCGCGGTTTGGCATCACGGTGAGGGTGCCGTCCCATCCGCGAAGGTGCGGACAACGCCCGCCCGCACCGCGGCCATGCGCCCCTTGCATGTTGTTGCCCTGCGTGCCCAGTACGGCAAGCGTCAACTTCTCCGGGTAATCGAGCAGCATGTTGAACGTGTCCGGCACCTCACGCTCAGGATAACGATAAATCCCGCCGAGACCCACGGCCTGCGACGGCACGCCGATGTTCAGCATGTAAACCACGGGGGTCAGCGAATGCGGAAACAGATCCGTCACGGGTCCGCCGCTGTAGTCTTCATACATGCGCCAACGAAAATAACGGCTCGCATCGAAATCGCGCTTCGGCGCGTCGCCGAGAAATGCGTCCCAATTCAAATTGTCGCCCGGTTTCACATTCGGATCGTCGATGGGCATCCCCCGTTCGCCCCAGTCGCCTACGCGAAAGTACCCGCACTCCGCATGAATCGGTTGGCCGATCAATCCGTCTTTGATGAATTTCGCCATCTCGTGCCACACGGGATCGGACAACCCTTGCGTGCCGAGTTGAAACACGCGGTCCGATTTGCCAATTTCGTCGCAGGCCGTCTTCGTCAATTCGAGCTGCCGCCAATGCGTAAACGGCTTCTCGCAATACACGTCTTTTCCAGCGTGTACCGCGTCAATTGCCTGCTGTCCGTGAATATGATCCGGCGTGGCGATACACACGACGTCCACATTTGCATCCGCGAGCAATTCCTGCTGCGCCCAATACGCTTTTAGATTTTGCTTCGCCGCCAGCGCGTTCATGCGCGGACGATACGTGTCGCATGCGGCAACGAGTTCAATCGCCTCGCCGCGATCGCGCATGCCCGCAAGTTCCTTGGCGTGATACGAGCCGCGCCCGCCGCAACCGAGGAACCCCACGCCAATGCGATCGTTCGCACCCACCGGCGTTTGTCCCAACGCGAACTGCGAGAGCACCGTGCCCGCCGCCATTCCCCCGGCGGTGTAGATGAAGCTGCGGCGCGTCGGCCTGACCGAATTCGATTCTGTGTTCATAGCACTCCCCCCGGAGCTATTTTGCCGGCGCCGTGGACGCAACAAGCGGTTCCACAAGCTTCAACCAGCGTTGATACATCTCCTCAACTTCTTCTTTTGTTTTCGTCCCATCCCAGGCCGCAACGCCATAGGTGAGCGTGAGGTCCTTTTTTTGCAGCGGTTCTTTGTCCAGCGCAAGCGTCGCCGACAAATACGCAAACGGCGTGTCCATCGTGTACCACGTCGCAGGATGCCGCTCATTCGTTGGATGATCGAACATCGCCACCGTCACCGGTTTTCCATCGGCACTTGCTGTGTACGCACACCAATTCGATTTCGAGCCCACCGTGCCCGCCACGCCCGTAGCACCGTCGGCATTGAAGAACGATCCGCCCTTGTCCATGGATTCGAGAAAGCGCATGCCAAGGCCGTTGTAGTTCGTGCCGTGAAATTTCGGCTCAGGCTTGCCGTCGATGTCGTGCAGGACCGATTGCCATGAGAGCAGCGTGACCGGTGTATCGTCTACTTGGTGCGCGACGATTGTGCGCGTTTCATTGAGTATGACGCCATTGTCGCCGGGGCCGATCCATTCAAGCGATTCAGTAATACCTTCCCCTGGTACGGACTTGGAAACACTTGCGAGTTTTCCGGGAACTACTTTCTGCTTGCCCGGGTTGTCGCGTTCTTCCCAAAAATTAACGCCATTTACCCGAATGGCAAACATGAGTCCGTGATGATGCAAGTGGTCAGAAGGCGCATCGCGCAGGATGTTGACACGATTCGGCGTGTACAACTCTTGCGCGTAAGGTTTGAATTGGTCCTTACCAAACACATAAAGTAGCGCCGCCCGATTTGGGTTATGTGTATACAAGCCAACATTATCGCCTGTCGAAACCAGCGACAATTCCGCTGCACTGTCCAATCCCGCGAATACGATCAGCGCGATGATAACACTAGCCGTAAATCGCGACATGCCCGCTCCTCCTATCGTCCAAGTATCGCGTTCAGATGCGCAATGCTCCGCTTACCTTGCTCCACCGTGCCGCACTCGACCGATAACACAATATCGCGTGGGGCGGTCTTGACGATCTCGATGACGCGCTTCCAGTCGATCACGCCGTCGCCGCAGGCGCATCCCACCGGCGTGCCGGTAACCTTGCCTCGTTCTTGCCCAGCCTGTTGCACTGAGATGTCCTTCGCGTGCAGGTGGACCAACCGATCTTTGACGCGCTCCAACCATTCGTATGGATCGTGCCCGCAAAGAAAGCTGTTGCCCGTGTCGAAGTTGATACCAATGGCCATGCTTTGCACGAGGTTGTAGATGCGGTCGAGCCCGTCGGGATGTTTGCTGTATTGCTGGTGCGGCTCGATGCCGATGAGGATACCGCGCGATTCCGCGAGATAGCTCGCCTCGCGCAGTACGTATCGCATTAGCACATGATCTTCTTCGACGGTCGTCCACTTCGGTTTTGGGCCTTCGTCCGTGTTGCAGACCGGCGCGCCCGCCTCCGCCGCGAAGCGGATCGCCTGTTTGAGATACTCTGTGCTGATCTCTGGTTTGCACAGGGGACAATGCGCGCTGAACCCCGACAACTTCACACCTACCTTCTCGCAGGCACGCTTCACGCGATACGGATCGTCGAGCATCGAAACGCTGTGGAAGTAGCCGGCCTCGCTCAGGAGTTCGCGGCCGAGATGCACCATCGGCTCGACATACTCGTAGCCGAGTTCCGCGGCCTTCTCGACGCCCCACTCGAAGGGCTTGTCCTCGTGCCGCACGAATTCGAGATTGATCCCAATACCGATCTTACCCATGACCAGAATTCCCCCTCTGGTTGCTTGGCTTTTCAAGAATGAAGAATTGGAAGGACAAATACCCCCATCAAGTTCGCGGCGCGTGTTCCCCATCACGCGAACCGTCCCCCGTAACTAGCGGAAATAGTATATCAAATCCGCGCGAAAATTGCCGGGCGAAAAGAAGAGGGCCGTGGCGCGCCACGGCCCTCAAATTTGTTCCGAAATACCTTACGCTTTTGCGGCGAAGGGCAGCTTGGTCTCACCCGGACGCGCCAGCGCGGGCAGCGCAATCGGCCCGAATTCCAGCTTTTCCGGCATTGCGCTGTAGGGGCTGTTCCACACTTCGTCCCAGGTCAGGATCCGGCCCGTGTACGCGGCCATGCGCGCGGCGATACCCATCATCGTGCTCTTGCACATGTACTCGCCGTTGTTAATCGGCTCGCCCTTGCGAATGCACGCGAAAAACGCGTCGTGCTCGTTCTGGTACATGTCGTCTTTTTCTTTTTGTTCGTGCTGCCAGGTCTTGCCGTCGCGGAATTCGATCTTGTGATCCTGCAGATGCGCGATGCCTTTCGTGCCCATGATGTGATCGTTCACGTCCGTGTCCGTGTTGTCCCACTGACGGCAGGAGCTGTACGCGCGCACGCCGTTCGCATATTCGTACACGGCGTTGAAGTGATCGTAGATGTTGCCGTACTTCTCCGCCGTGCGCACCGCGCGTCCGCCGTTTGCCCACACTTTCACGGGCGTCACATCGTTCATCGACCAGGCCAGCTTGTCGAGGCTGTGGATGTGCTGCTCGACGTTGAAGTCGCCCGAAAGCCAATCGTAGAAATACCAATTGCGGCACTGGTATTCCATGTCGCTCCACTCCGGCAGGCGGTCCTTCGGTTGCCACGGCGTGCCCGTGTTGTATTTCGTTTCCATCGCGATGATGTCGCCGATCTCGCCGTCGTGGATGCGCTTCAGGATTTCGCGCTTGGAAAAGCTGTAGCGGTAACAAAGACCGGAGACGACCGCGAGATTTTTCCCCTTCGCCATCTCGCAGCTTTCCAACACGGACCGCACGCCCGACGGATCCACCGCGATAGGCTTCTCCACGAAACAATGCTTGCCCTGCTCTATTGCGTGCCGCAAAATCATCGGACGAAACGCCGGCGTCTCCGCCATCACCAACACATCGACCGAATCGATGACCTTCTTATATGCATCGAACCCGATGAACTTGTGATCGTCGTCCACCTGCACACGATCCGCAATCGGGCCGTAGCTCTTGAGATTGTTCAGCGCTCCATCAATTTTGTCCGCGAACAAATCGCCCAGGGCGACCAGTTTCGTGTCCGGGTCCGCCATCAAGGCCTGCCGCGCCGCCCCCGTCCCGCGCCCGCCGCACCCCGACAAGCCGACCCGCAACACTCCATTCTCCGCGGCGTACACGCTGTTCGCCGCCAATATCCGCGTCGTCGCAGCGGCCGCGGCGGCTGTTCCCGCCACACGCATAAAGTCCCTGCGGGAAGTTTGTGTAGAAGTGCAATCGCTCATGAATTTTCGCTCCCAATCCGAGGTGGTACGTCCGTTCTGAAATCCGTTGCATCATGCATAAACGGATGTTTCGTCATGGTAGTCAATGGGAGCCGGAAATGCCAGTTGACGTGGGAGCAGAATTCCCCTGTTAGAGCAAACGAACAAACACACGACGACACTGCCGACTGCACTGAAATACCGTATACGTCCAGCCCATACTATTTTCAGTGGCACTATAAATGCTGAAGTGGAAACTCAAGCGTCGTTGGTGTTGTAGTGCCGTTTAACAATTTATTCAACACATAATCGGGATAGTAGTCCTGATGAGAAACTTCTATATCATAGCGCCCGTTATCGCCAGATCCGAAAGCTGCTTGACCATTGGATCCCGTTTGTTGGTCATACCCCACCCCGTTAAATCTAGGTTCGAGATGCACTATGGCGTCTTGTATATGGGCGCCAGAAGATTGATTGTACACGTGCACTACAAAGTTCGAGAACTCTGGATCAACAGGCCCAGGTGCAGTTTCAACTGCTGCTGCCTTATCTTCTGCCTTGTCATTTGCTTCCGCTTCAGCATCGGGTGTAGCCAGCGCTGTTCCCGTTGCAACGACACCCGCGGATTTTAAAAAGGCTCGGCGTGTTTTGTGCATTATTTAAATCCTATTTTAAATGAAAAGCTTATCAAGCAGAGTAATCCGGCGAAACGTTACGGTACAGCGATCGTCAAACTTAGTGCCCCCCCCTGTTCGCTGCCGGAAATATTAATATGACGCTTACAAATATCACGGGGCCCCGCTGTTAGATCTTTCACGAAGATTTCATGCGGACCACGAGGTAATCTGAATGTTAAGGTCGGCCCGCCTGTTTTAATAATTGGCTCCTTTCCCACTATACACACGACAACATTGTCCAGGTCTGTCCAATTGTCTTCGGTGGAACCGGCCCCTGTTAGTCGCTTTGTATTTACAACCACGTCAATCCTTCTGTGACTTCCCATTAATTCTTCCTCCATTGCCTTAAAAGAAATTTTCCCATAAGTCGCTAACACTAATTCCCGTATAATTCTTACGAAAATCGCGTATCAAATACATTAACACTGGCTCTTAATATTAGAGCGGACAATGTACGGTCTGCGGCAGTGTTGCTGAGGTAAAGTTTTTGTTCCCCAGGAAGCCGCCAGACGGATAGCTCGGATGGGATATTTCAACATCATAACGTCCGTCTTGGCCGGAACTGAAAACAGCATTGCCCGTCATGGCACCTGTGTACTTTTCTAATTCCGTTCCGTTAAATCTAGGTACAAGACGCACTAAAGCATCTCCAATATATGCTCCAGAGATTTGGTCGTAGACATGAATGGTCAGATCGTCATTAGGGGGAGACCAACAAGGCCCAATAAATGAATGTTTTAGATCATTTTCTTCCGCTATGCCTTGCGCCGAAATGGCCGCTCCCGCTACAGCGATCGTACGCGCAGATTGCAGAAATGCTCGTCGTGTACTATTCATTATCCTCTCCTAGTAAAACTATAATTAAGAAAGCCACGAAACTGATATTTGCATGTTGATAGCATTACCAGGTTCAAATCCAGTGATTCGGAGCAACTTCTTAATATGCGGATCGTCGTTAGCTGTTGACCGGTCTTTAACAAACAATTCGTACTGTCCTGGCCGCAAATCAAAAGTAAACGTCGGCCCCCCTTTCATCATTAAGCACTCCCTTCCGTAAACAAAAACAACAACATCGTTTAGGTCTGCCAAAGTTGGCGGTGTTGGCCTTCCACTCACCGGTGGGTTGTACTTCGCACTTTGGGTTCGCAGGGTTACTGTACACGTGGTCGCCATGGTCCTACCTCCTTTGTTTCGTCACACATTCTCGATCCCCAATTCTGCTGGCGGGAGTTTTGCAGCCTATCATTTGGGAAGTTTATGCAAGATCGCTATACCATCCTCACCGCAGGTTGCGATAGTTGATCCGTCCGGACTGAAGACCGCATCTGTAACGACATCGCTATGTTCGCGAAATACAGCTACTTCTCTGGCATCTTTCGCGTCCCAAATTCGCACAGTACGGTCATCTCCAGTAGAGACTATTCTACTACCGTCCGGACTGAAAGCCACACTTAACACGTCCAACGAATGCCCATCGCCTTGTGCAATCTGATTACCGGACTCGATATCCCACAACCGTAGCGTTGCGTCTGTTGCGACTGACACGAGCACTCGTTCATCGACGTTTATCGCTGCATCGAAGACGATTCCGGAATGTCCGTGGAAGACGCGAATAGCTTTCCCCTCGCCCACATCCCACAGTATTAGTGTGTCATCGCCCGCTGCGCTTATCAAACGATTACCGTCGTTCATGAACATGACTGCGTTTATTGGCGCCTGGTGACCCTGAAGAACAGCAACTGCATTGCCGGTTTCCGTATCCCAAACACGGATTGAACGGTCGACGGAGTTGGTCGCGATCAACTTCCCGTTAGGGCTGAAAGCGCCGCCCTCAACCCGCGCCAGGTGGCCGGCCAGCGTGTGGATTATGGAACCATCGCTCACGCGCCATAGAATTGCCGTCTTATCGCCCGATACTGTAAGAATCGTCTTTCCGTCGGGACTAAATAAAGCCTTATGTACGGGCCCCTTGTGCCCCGCCAATTCGTGACGTTGCTGACCGGTATTTGCGTCCCATACCACGACCGACTTACTGGCGTTCGTCACGATATAATTACCGTCGGGACTCCATGTGGCACCATGGATCATGAGGTTTGCACTAACCAATTCATGAAGTTGAACCCCGTTGCGACAATTCCATATACGAACCGTATTATCCTCTTCATAAGGTGGGCGGGCTTGCCCAACGGTCAAAACCCGTTCCCCATCTGGGCTAAACGCTATTCGGCTGATGCCACCTGTATGTCCTCGCAATACAATTTTTTGCGGAACCGGTACCTGCTTGACTTGCCATGCTTTGACTGTGGTGTCACTGGAGCAAGAAATGAGCAGTGCATCATTCTTTGTAAAACGTATCTTGCTGGCTTCAGCTGAATGCCCAACATACACATGCAGTTGTTTTCCTGCCACCGCGTCCCAGAGTCCGATAGCACCATCGCCGGAGCCAGTAGCAACGAGCAAGTTATCCGAAGAAAACTGAATATCATCAATCGCTTTGGTATGGCCGGAGAGGGTAGTGAGGACGTTACCAGTTGCAACATCGAGGATTTGTGCAGAGCCATCTTTCAAACCTGCACACATCCGGCTAGAATCGTTCGAGAATTGTAACGAAAGGACTTTCACGTCAGGCGGCAACAATTGTCTCGCAGGCTGGACGTAGCTTTCGTTCCACAGCACGATGCCACCGGTCGAACGCCATGATAACAGCGAGCGTCCATCCGGGCTGTATCGTAGCTGAGTATTTGGATCTGGTTGTGCTTCCAACGAAGCAACCTCGCCGCGCAGTAAAACATCCCAAACTTTAACTTCAAATTTATCTGTACCTACACAAGCAGCAAGTTGCTTTCCAGAAGGGTGAAACGCCAAACCACCTTCATTTGCTGGTACACACTTGAATGTGTGTAGCAGCGCTCCGTCGGCGGCGTTCCATAATTGGACGCCTAGGCTAGTTACTGAACTTGCAATTAGCTTGTCATCGGGAGAGAATCTCGGGTCCCACAAAGTGCCGCCTTGAGCGGTAATCGTTACAGTCTGCTGGCCGGTCGCGACGTCCCAGACGATTACACTCCCATCGGGGGTTCGCATTTCGCCGCCTCGATTAGCGGCTAAGAGTCTGGTACCTTTGCTATCGAAATCAAGCGCGGAAACGGCTCCGTCAAGAGGCGGGAATTCGCGGATCAGTTCACCCGTCGATGCGGAAGTAATACACACGACACCACCCTCGTCACCCGATGCAATCAGCGTTCCGTCCGGGCTAACCTCAAGCTTGCTCACCGTACGTTTGTGCTTAGCAAAGGTAAAGACGTCCTGATTGCACAAACCATTAAGATAATGCCATTCCCAACCTCGGAACCCCTCTGGAGCACTGTCGAGCGCATTCTGCGCGAGATCAAATCGCCTGGCATCGATTTGACTTTGCGCGAGGCCAATTTGTGACGAGTAAAGCCTTGACTCCGCTTTATTGCGTTGTTCGGTTTCTGCGACCTTGGCTTCCTCGGCGATTTTGCGTTGTTCGGCTTCGTCGTTGCGGGCCACGATTGCATCGTTGCGTTCGTGGGTGACTCGGACGTAGGAGTAGACGGCGAAGGCGGCTAGCGCGATGGTGAAAAGGGCGGCGGTGGCGAGCGCGGGTTTGTGGCGTTGGACGAAGCGTTTGAGATGGTCGCTGAATTTGTAGCTGTGCGCGAGGACCAAGGCGCCGGTTTGGAAGCGAACCACTTCGTCGGCCAGGTCTTTGGCGTTTTTGTAGCGTTTGTCCGCTTCGCGTTGCATGGCGCGTTCGCAAATGGCAGCCAACTCTGGTGGCGCGTTTGGTTCGACTTCCAGCACGGGCTTTGGCGGTCCAACCAGTACGCGATTGAGAATCTCGCTCACGTTTTCCCCGTCGTAGGGGTATTTTCCGGTGAGCAGGGTATAGAGAACCGCGCCAAGCGAATAGATGTCCGAGCGCTCGTCGATGCGGTCTATTTGTCCGGCGGCCTGTTCTGGGGGCATGTACGTCGGCGTGCCGAGTACCTGGCCGGCGTGCGTTTCATGTCCTTTTGCGGCTGGCGGTAGGCGGAGCGTTTTCAGGGTCTCCTCTATCTGTGCTGCCGCCTCGTCTTTTTTGTCCTTTACTTTTGCGAGGCCCCAATCGAGCACTACCGTTTCGCCGAATCTTCCCACCATGACGTTGCTGGGTTTGATGTCTCGGTGGATTACGCGGCGGCTGTGGGAGTAGGCGATGGCCTGGCACAAATCCACAAAGTGTGAAAGGAGCGCCAATCGATCCGGAAGTGTGCCTGCTTCGCGTATGGCGGCGCCTAGCGTGCGCCCGCGCACGAGCTTCATTGTGTAGTAGAGCGTTCCGTCGCGCCGGCGGCCGAGTTCGTAAACCGGCACTATCGCTGGATGTTCGAGCTGCCCGGTGACCCGCGCCTCTTGCAGGAATCGCACCACGAGGTCCATGCTTTGCCGGACCGGCGATTTTTCAAGCCGCATGGACTCATCGGCATAGTCGGTGAAGGGCAGCAGTTCTTTCATAGCAATTTCACGACCCAGATGTTGATCGTGTACCAGGAGGACTCGTCCGATGCCGCCTCGAGCGTACTCACTCTGGTTCGTATACCGGCCGGGTGTTTCGTCCACGGCTTCTACGGTATCCAGAGGAATCCCGGGAATGGCGCCTTCCGGCATTGGAACAGTATTAATCTGGTCGTGGCTTAAGGTGACGCTGCCGCGGTAGGTCTCGTCGATTGTTCGCTGCCCGCCAAACGTCTGCAGGGCTGCGGCCGCGTCGCCTTTATGCGCGCGCCGCGCGTCTTCGACTAAGCCGCAGACAAAGTTGTAGTCATCTTCGGATAGGTAGCCGGCCTCAACCAGCATTCGAGACAATTGGCGGGAGGGTTCTTTTTGCCAGAGGGCTGCGACTTCGTGGAGTTGTTGCGGTGTAATCTTCTTGAACTGAACCGCGAAAACCCCAAACAAAAGACTGGTGTCTTGTTCGCTCATCCTTCTCTCCCGAGCTGGTACGCGTTAGCGCTGGCAAAAATTGCCGACGCTATTCTCACCCGCTCCGAGAGATAAGCCCGAACACATTTAACCACAGATTTATCTGCAACAGCAAGTTTCATTTTCAAGGCGTACCTATTTACTTAATTCCAGTCGAATGGAAAGAGGCGCAAACAATGGTTAAGGGCCGACTTCTGCTGATGTTTGGACAGCGGTGCCGTTTTTGTTATTAGTATCCGGCGTGACGTACACCGGTTTGCCGGTTGCATCGAATTCGCTGGTTTGCAGCGCACGCCCGTGTTCGTCGTATGTAATTTCGACGCGGGCCACGCCATTGGCGTTGTTTTGAGGATTGCCCTCGGTGTCCGAATATTCGATGCGGACGAGATTACCGATGTCGTCATAGGTCCAGACGATGCGGGCAAAGCCAAACGGATAAATCGACGGTGCGCCGGAGGGGTCGTAGTAGATCTCTTCCGTGAGCCTGTGCTGCTCGTCGTATGTCCGCGTAATTTTTGAAAAACCGTTTGGACCAGGGATTAGCGCGTCGTATATATCGTAGAAGGCTTCCCCGGTGCAGTTTCCGTACGGGTCATAGGTCGCTGCCCATTTTGCAAACAAACCGCCGCGCGCGACCGGTTCGTCGTTTACACCCCAGTAGGCACGCGCGATTTCGCGGCCTTGCGCGTTGTACTCGGCGGTGAGTCGCGAAAACCCTTCCGAGGTGATAGCACGGTTTCCGTATCTATCGTAATAAACGGATTCAACGTTTTGTCCGCGCGCGTTGGGCCGTTTGGTATATCGCGCAAAGCCTGCTGCGTTTTCTACGAGGTTTCCGCTTGCATCGAGGAACGACTCTTCACGAGGGAATCCATTGAGATCCGGCGCGGTGACTATGGTGACGTACGTAGAGCCGGCAAGAAATGGCGCGCCTTCGGGCCCGAAGAAACTCTCGCGAACTTGGTAGCCTTGCGGATTGTATTCCAGAGTCCGCCGCGCAAAGCCATCGCGCGTGATTACCGGTTGCTCGCGCATATCGAAGTAGGATTCCTCTATCACAAATCTCCGCCCATCGAACCTGCGCTTGATTAAAGCGGCCCCGGTTTCATCAGGCGCAAGTTCGCCTCGGGGCCCGAGAAAAGCAGTCAGCACGGCGTTGTTCTGTTCGTCATATTCGTTTACCACCGCAGAATACCCTCTTGCTGCGTATGGTCTATCGGTGGCGTCGAGAAACAGTTCGCGCGTAACGTTTCCGCGCGCGTCATATTCCCGAATGAGATGGGCGTAGCCATCTTCCGCAATTACAGGTTGGCCGTTCGGACCGAAGAATTGTTCTTCCCGCAACTCGCCACGAACGCCGAAGCGCCGAAACACACGCGATGCACCGCTGGGTAAACGCACGGGCTGGTTGGATGGACCGAAGAATTCGCAGACCGTTGTGAGCGCGGCTTCGTCATAGGTATAGCGCGTGATTGCAGCGCCGTCTCGAACCATGATTGGAAGCCCGTCGAGGCCGAAATTCGATTCTTCGGTTATTCGCCCGCGCGCATCGAATCGCAGCGTTCGCCGTGAAATGCCTTTTGTGCTCACGGTGGGTTCGCCGCTCGTTCCGAGATACGACTCATCGACCACGCGGCCGAGCGCGTCGTTCACAAACATAATCTGCGAAATGCCGTTGACGTCGACGGAGGGTTGGTCTTCCGCGTCAAAAAAGGCGAGGGAAACAGGATAGCCGCGCTCATCGTAGCTCTGCCGCATGGTGGCGTACCCCTTAACGGTGACGATTGGCTTTTCGTCGGTACCATACGCCTGGCTGCGTGTTTCGTTCCCGAGCGCGTCGTACTCGCGCACGAAACGAAAATAGCCCTCCGCGCACAGGGTGGGTTTCGCGTCAACGCCGAAGAACTCTTCGCGCTCGATTCTGCCCCGCTTGTTGAATACGCGTGTCAGCGATGCATAGCCGGAACGATGGACAGCAGGTTCGCCCTCCGGTCCGAGATAAGCCTCATGAACTATGCGACCGTATGCGTCGTGATCAAATCGCGCGATGCAGTAACCGTCAATGCAATAGGAAGGTTTATCATCCGTTCCCAGGTAGCTGGTTTCTGTTCGATTGCTTCGGGAATCGTACACATATTTGATACGAGAAAAGCCGTCGGCTGTCCATGTCGCGGCGCCATTGGCATCGAAATATGCTTCTTCAACAAGATTGCCTCGGTCATCGTATTTTGAAGTCGCGCGCGCGTAACCATCCACCGAAAGCGTCGGCTTGCTTTCCGCGTCTAGAAACGTTTGCGAGGTGATTCGATCCCTGTCATCAAAAATCCGGACTAACGACGAATACCCTTTGACTGAAATCGCCGGTCTTCCTTCTGTGTCGAAATGCGACTCGCGGGCGGTATTGCCCCTTTCGTCATACGCGTAGTCGATGCGCGCGACAGCATCCTTGTTCAACATGGGCGCGCCATCGCTGCCGAAATACGAAATCGAAGTAATCCATCCCCGATCATCCAAGACGCGAACCTGCCTGGAATATTGGTCCTTGATGACCGTTGGCTTTCCGTCAGTGCCAAAGTTGGCGATTTCCAGCGTTAGCCCGCGTTCGTTCAAGGTCCATCGGGTTTCCGCCGCGCCTTGTTCATCCAGTGCAGGTTTTCCGTCCACTCCAAACTGCGCGATGGAGAGGAGATTCCCGCGCGCATCGTTCTTCATGGTAACGCTTGCGTAGCCATGCTTGGACAGCGCCGGCTTCCCATCGACACCCGAATATGATTCGCGGGAACGATACCCAAAGCTATCGTATTCGTAGTTGATTGCCGCAAAACCGTCGCGCGACAGGACTGGCTGGTTGTTGTCGTCGAAGTACGCAGTGCGAGTTTCGAAACCGGAATCGTCAAACTCTTTTCGAATCATCGCAATGCCATCTGCCCCCGGAGAAAGTTTATTTTCCGCGTTGAACGCCGCAGTTTCGACAAGGTTGCCTCTCTCGTCATATTTGAACTGATTGCGAGCGGCACCCGTGCGCGGAGTATCGACCGGTTTTCCGTCATCGCCGAGCCAGGCGGTGGAGACAAGATTTTCGCGCTCATCATATTCGTAGCGAATGGCGGCGTATCCGTCCACGCCGGATTGCAGATTGCCACCAGCGTCCATGCCGCGCATTTCGATCATTTTTCCGCGCGCGTCCAAAGTCACGGTCATACGCGCCCATCCATTCGCGGACAAAACTGGCGAGCCATCCGTACCGAAGTAGGAGGCTTCAAAGGTGCGGCCATCCTCGCTCAGCACCACCTCGCTACGCGCGAAACCGTCGCGGGCAAACGTGGGGTTGCCGTCCGCGCCGAAGTATTCCGTCCGGGTCGCGAATCCGGTGCCGTCGCGAACATATTGCACCCGATGATAACCGGCGGGCGCGTAGACGGGGTTGCCGTGCGCATCAAAAAACGATTCCCCAGCAAGGAAGCCTCTGTCGTCGTAGGTCGAGCGAAGCTCTGCAAAGCCGTCCCGACTTGAAGTCAATTTATCGGACGTATCGTAGGTTTTCGTCGAGACAACGCGACCCGCACCGTCACACTCGTGCCGCATAACGGCTACTTCATCCATGTTCAGGACTGCATTACCTTTACTGTCCTTAAAACGAATCTCGACGACATTGCCAGCTGCGTCGTATGTGCGTTCTTCCGTGCACACGCCCGTCACGTCGTCAATGGGATTGCCGTCTTTATCCAGTAGCGTGTTCGACTTTTCGCGGCCCGTTGAGTCGTACTGCAGATCCACTGCGCCGACTCCGTTTTTGGAGATTCGCACATTGCCGTCCGCATCAAGCTGGACAGATCGCATGACCTGTCCTTGAGAATTGAGTTTATAGCGCACGCCGAAGCTGCCGTCCGCATCGGCGCGCGGTGCGCCCCAAACGTCCGCGTAGCGGGTTTCGATCGGATAACCTTGATCGTTATAGGTGACCGTGTGTTGCGTGATGCTGGTGCGTGCTGTGTATGCGCCTGTTGGAATGGAGAGCGTCGCAGAAGGTTGCGTGACCGGGCGATTACCGCTGCGAAAACTTACGTTGGTAAGGTCTGCACTATACGCCAACTCGCGTACCACGCGTCCCAAACGATCTTTGAGTTCGGCGCGCTCGACCTTGCCATCAAACCGGTAATAGTAGTCGCGTTCGTATACATTATCCTTGTCGGGCGCGGCGCCGCCCGAACTGGATTCTCGATACACGCGAAGCACGCGCCCGTTGCGCGTCTGGAAACGATAACTCGTAGCAATCTTGGCGCGTTGCTGTACAGTCAGTGGACGTATCCCTTCCGCCACGCCGTTTTGCGGAACGAAATCCTCGAAATAGAATTCTTTGATACGGTTCTGATCCCAAATCCACGCGCCCAAGCCGGAGGCCAGGAGGAACATCGCGGCCACGCCGCTCCACACCAGGCGTTTCACGCGGTTGCGACGTTCGCGATCACGCTGGCGAAGGTCATCAAATTTGCAGCCGAGAATGCAGGCGGCAAAACGCAGCAGCGCCATGTGGCGCAGCTCGTGCATCGATTCGTCGCTGCGGGGACGGACATCGGCGGCGAGGGGTTCGACTAGCACCGTTTCTTCGTGCTTCGTGCCGTCAGGTAATTCGTGAATTTGCTCTTCTTCAATGAGCGGTTTTGGAAAGGATTCCGCCGGCTCGCCGTCGATTAGCAATGCGAGGATGTTGTCACCTCTGCCCATCTCGCGAAACATTTCGATTTCGCGGCATATCCATTGGGATTGGGGAGTGTGGCGCGAACAGACCACGATCAGGAACTCTGAATTGGTCAGGGCCTGGATGATCTGCTCATTGAGATCGTTGGAGGCAGGCACTTCGTCTTCGTCACGAAAGATACGACCGAGCTTGGCGGGAAACCCGCGCGCACGCAGCGCGCGCGGTACCCGATAGGTTTCGAGCGCGTTAAGGAGCCACTTCGCCCAGCCGCGATCGAGTTCCAGATGGCGATAGCTGACAAACGCGGAATACTGGAAACTGGGTTCCCGCTTCGGAGCGTCAAGCATACTCGGTTGCTGGCCCCATATTCGTTAGCGCGCGCTTAATATGACGGCGCGCGCTATTCCTTCACCTGTTCGAGGATCGCGAAGTCGCCCGGGTTCCACGCTTGCGCAATTACGTATAGCTTGTCGCCCACTTTCGTGAGGGTTGCGTTGTGAATGTGCACAAAGTCAGCGAGCCCCAGGTCTTCCTTTGGCATCAACGTCGAGACAATTTTGTCGTCTTTTAGTAGATAGATCGGCGCGCCTTTAGTCTTATCGGGGCCATCGAGGCAACCGATCACGGCAAGCCCTTCCGTGTAATCAATGTCGCAGGCCAGTGATCCCGCGGGGATCGATACCGTATCAACGTATGCGCCTTCAGGGGTGAAGCGATCAATCTGCGCGTTCGGACGGTCCGCAACCGTGATCTGTTTGCCATCCGGGCTTGGCGTGATACCGTGTCCGGTCCCAAACTGTCCCGGCTCGCTACCCTTGCCGCCAAACGCAAGTTTGTTCCAGGCGACCGACTCGGCATTGCCCTTGACGGTTGCGGTCAATACATAGTCGAGGTCCGAGTATCCAGTCGCAATATAGTACAGATCGCCAAGTTTCGTGACGTCCGTTGGAACAAATTTATTCTTTGCATCGTCGAAATACTTGTTCACTGCTTCCGTGCCAAATTCCGTCTCCGCGGTCGGCGCGTCCAGCGTATTCACGAGCGTGCCATCGAGCGTCGTCGTAAAGACCTTGCCTACTGCGTTGCCGGGGAAGACGAGGTACGTAGAAGCGCCACCCCCGTACCAAATCGCAGCGTTGTGCAAATTGGTATCTTTCATCGCCGGATCGGTTTTCAACATCTTGGCCTTTTTCAGATCGCCGCTGATCTCGATGATGCCCGCGCCAGGGAGCGCGAAGTACACCTCGCCTTGGCCGTCGCGCCGATCCACCGCAAACCCGCCATGCGCGTTCTTCAATACGGCAACGGCTTCAGCCGGCAGGTGATCGGACTTGTAAAGTAGCTTGAACTTTAATTCGCCCTGACCCGTAATGCCGGGGGCCGGCTGCGCGGGCGCGCCTGCATCTGCTTGCGCGACAGAAATTGATTTTTCTTTGCGTTCGTGTTTATGGCCTGGGTGCGCGAATGCCAACGGCATGAGCGCGGCAGCCACTATTACGGGGAATACGGACGATTTGCGAAACACGAACTGACCCTCCATCTGCTTAATGCCCCAATAGAATCACCCTTGCTCCGTGTACCATAGATCATGGCGGTATGGGGTTTCCATTTGATCGCGGCCCAAATGCCGGAGCGCGCAGGAAACACGTATTACACCACGTGAATTACTCTTCCAGCAGGATTGTCACAGGCCCTAATAATCCAGACGGAATCAATGGGCTGTCCGCGGTCCAATGCCGCCAAGTGGCAAAGGTGACGCGGCCTGTGGGACTTTTTCCGTTTTCGAGCATCCATTGCGGCCACCGCTTCAGGTTGCCGGATTCGTCGCGTTCGCTGTCTGGCGGCAAGTGCTCGTCGGCAATCATGCGATTTGGCCACAGATTGACTACACGCAACAGAAGGTCGTTTTTTCCCGGTCTGGCGGTATCACGGACCGCAATTCGAAACGGACGCTTCCATACGATTCCGAGGTCTTTTCCATTCAAGCTCACCGAAGCCATCGCTTCGACACGGCCCAAGTCGATATGCAGCGGCTGGCGCTCCTTGAAAACTACTTCGGGAATCTCGATTGTCTTGGCATAAACCGCCGTGCCCGAATAAAACCGGATCCTCTCCTCGGCGTGTAGTGACCAGTCCTCCAGTTCGTCGAAGGTGACCGCCTCTCCACTTCCCCCATTCGCCGGATCGAAGGTGACGCTCCACGCGCCGTCGATCGTCTCAACTATGCGGTAGTTTGGGAAATCGGCATTCGCCATTTCAGGCGCATCTACGCCAACACGCGGGCTGAACACGATAAAATAGCTTTCGATCGGTTCGAAACGGAGCGGTAGTGTAGTGCGGCGGTCGACTGTTTGCGACACCCGATTCAGTCCGCGCCTGCGGCCGGTTTCGGGATGCCACAATTCGGCGTCCTTATTCTCAACGCGAAAGGTACACGTAGCGCTCACCGCATCCTGACTTTCGTTTCGCACAAAATAGACGTCATCCGTACCTAGCTGGCGATGTGCATAGCCCAATGGCGCTTCCGTGTAGAAGTCCGGAAGCACGCCCATCGTGTGCAGCAAGGACTCAATCTGCGCGGAGTCCGGATATGGATCTATGCGATCCGCCTTCTTCCCTACGTCCTCCCAAGGCGCGATTCCAAACAACCCGATATCGTGAGCCTGAGACCAGCCGCGCGGGTCTTTCGATTGAGTCCACGACGCCTCAACCTCGCTCGACGAGAGCCACTGGGAGTCTACCGGCACCGTTATTTCAACTTGACCCTCCAGATCAATCTTCAACACGCCAACAAGCCCCGCGGCATTCGGCTTCCCGCCTTTATTCTCGGCGGCGACCGCTACAATGTTCTCTCCGGTCCGAATGAATGAGGTCACGTCCGACGTGTACAACTCGTTCAAATTGTCTCCGTTCCCGGCTACCGAACCGTTTATATACAATTCGAATGTGTTGTCTGCGGTCATCACGACGCGCGCCCTTCTCACTTGGGCTTTCTCCGGCAACGAAAACACACGCCGGAAATAGCGCTTGCCTGGAGGTGGCGCTGTGGACGGATCGGTTTCGCTGTGCCAGATCCAATGCGCGTGTGCCAGCGCCTCGCGTGCGTTGCCGATGGATTCCGCTGCTTTTGGCGAATCTTGAGGTATCACGACCGTCCCTCCCGATGCGCCCCATATTTGGGCGGTCAACTGAGCGACTTCTGCGTCGCACTCCGGATACTTCGACAAGCTTGGCGACTTGCGCGGCGGAGCGCCGACCAGCAGGACCCCCGATGCGGCAAACTCGGCAACCTTCCACAACAGCGCAGGCGTCATGGTTTCTGTGTTCGGCAGAACCAACATTCGGTAGCCTGCACCATTGGGTAAGACCAGTTGTCCCTGATCTGCCTTCACGCGTGTGAGCAAGGCTTCCGGCGTGCATCCGTCATACTTGTAGCCTCTGGGCGCGGGGTCAGGCGCTTGAAAAACGTTTGGCGCACCTTCGCGACCGAGGTAGAGCACGTCCGACACAAAGCGGCCCTGCCGCAGGACGTGCTGGCACCGCGCAAGATATTCGTGCCAAGGCCGCGAAAATTCCCACCACGTTTGGGTGCGCTCGTAATGAAGACCATGCGGCCCCAGGCTTAATCCAGGACGAATATTCGGATAGGGTTGGTGAATGTAGCGATGGATGACGAAGCGGTTCACCCCTTCGCAAAACGCCCAGTCTCCCTGCGCTTTGATTGTGCCCGGATGAAACAGCCAGCGGTCGATCGAAGT
The DNA here is from genome assembly GCA_020848835.1 of Candidatus Hydrogenedentota bacterium. Taxonomy (GTDB): domain Bacteria; phylum Hydrogenedentota; class Hydrogenedentia; order Hydrogenedentales; family SLHB01; genus JABWCD01. The sequence goes on along the minus strand of JADLHJ010000061.1, from coordinate 24,531 downwards.
GAATGCTTCCGCGGCGACAACGGGCTTGTCGTACACATGCGCGACGGAGGTTGCTTCGTGCACGCTGTAGCGCGTGTCAAATCCTTTGCTCCAAAACTCGCACATCGGCACGTCCGCGGTAGCCCCAAGCGACATGTCGTCACAGGGCGTCATGTCGTACGGTTCAACCGAAAACCACAGCCCCTCATTGTGCGCCAATTCCCGCAGGCGCCGCCCATGGTTTTCGACGATCAGTTCAGAAACGGTTTGCCGAAGGTCCCACAAGAAACGCTCGGAAACTTCCAGGCTCTCGACCACGCGTCCGCTCATCACAGGCAGATACGGTAGCGGATCATATTCGCGTCGTTTGACGAACTCCCTCCGAAAGTTTCTGCTCCAGTTCTGCGCGCCTACTTCCCAACTGTCGAGATGAACGGACACAAGGGCCTTTCGCAGGTCCGGTCCGAGGTCCTCCAAAAGCACATTTATAAATGCGCGGTAATGCGCGTCGAGCGCTTCCGTATCGAGCTTGTCGCATTCCAACCCGGGCAATGGCGCGGGCCGATTTGTTTGGCCCGTGCTCGTGTGACCGATTCGCAGGATTGTCCAATTCCCATCAGGCGCGTCCCACGTCAGTTTACCGTCCTTGTCCATGTGCGAGGTGAGATCGACGATGCGTTGCAGCGGAACGACAGCGTCCTGCGGCACGTCTTCATAATCTGCGAGCGACGGCAAGGCCGCGCGTACAGACGGTTGCGAGGAAAACGCACCACGTTTATAGAATGCCTTCTCCGCGATATCGGCAATGCGATATGTGCCCGTTGTTACGGGAAGTGCCAGCACGGCAATGTCGCTGTAATACCCCAACACCGCGTCCGGTGCAGGCAACGCCATCGCGATCGCGTTTGGCCCAGCGACATTCGTTTCGCTGAACACGACCTGCTGCATGGACTGTTCGGGCGTGACCCAGGGTCCGCCGCTTCCCGTCCAGCCCGGCGCGCTGTTCACGCTGATTTCAATTCCGGTCCGCTTTGCTTCCTGGATCGCGAATTTGAACATGTCGCGCCATTCGGGAGTAAAGAATTTATATTGGCCAGGCGGCACGCTCAGGGCTACTTCCATCAGAATCGCGCCACCGACTCCCACGCGCTGCATTGCCTCGAGGTCGGCAGTTATGCCTTCTCGACTGATGTTGCCATTCTTCCAAAACCAATACACCCACGGACGATCGTTCGCGGGAGGGTTCTCGAACTGAATTTCTTGCTGAGCGCCAGCGATCGAAGCAAGTGTCACGGCGAGGATAGATATGCCGATGCTTCTCATTTTGAGTTGTCCCCCGAATTGCTGCGGCCATATCCGGCGTTGTTGACGGCATGGCCCGGACGCACGTGCGTGCGATATGTTCCCCCAGCCCGGAATTGTAGCACGCTCTGCCGTATCGCGCCGACGCCAACGTTGGGACATAGCGCACGGGTCATGTAGAATGCGCCCCTTCATTGACGAAGGTTGCGGAGACAGGGCGGGCAGTGCAGACTTTTTTTGGCATTCCAATCAGCGCGTATCGTCGCGCGTTGCGCGAGTGGGGCCCTTTCACATTTATCCTGCTCATTTTTTTTCTGTCCGGCGCGGCGGGGCTGGTCTATCAGGTGGTGTGGACGAGAAAGCTCGTATTGCTCTTCGGAACAACTGCATACGCCGTTAGCACCGTGTTATCCGTTTTTTTTCTTGGACTCGGCATCGGCAGTTTCTGCGGCGGAAAACTCGCCGACCGCTCCAGGAATCCGCTTCGGCTCTATGCCATCTTCGAAATTCTAATCGGGATCTGGGCTGTCGTGTTTATTGTGGGAATCGATCGCGGCGAGTTCATCGTCGCCAGTGCGCTGCAGAGTTTCTCGTCTACGCGAGCAGGTGGCGTCGCGCTGCGCGCGTTTCTCGCTGCGGCATTCCTGCTTGTGCCCGTCACACTCATGGGCACCACGCTGCCGCTATTATCAAAACTGATAGGACGATCCGACTCGACACGCGGGATGCGCATTGGACTCCTATATGTACTCAACACCATCGGCGCGGTCAGCGGCTGTCTCTACGCAGGCGTGTATGGCATCGAGATGCTCGGTTACACAAAAACGACATACGTTGCTGCGGCCATCAATGTCGGTATCGGTATCGTCGCGTTCGTGGCAAGCATCTATCTTCCGTATGAGCGCACCGCGCAGACACCCATAAATGTCGAGCCGCGGGATATCCAAACGCGTAAAACGAAATTAATTTTCATCGCATTCGCCGTATCCGGATTTTGCACGCTTGCCTTGGAAGTAATTTGGACGCGGCTCCTGTCGCTCGTGTTCATGGGCACCACCTATGCCTACACGGCGATGCTCGCATCAATCCTTATCGGTATCGCTGCCGGCAGCCTAATAGCCGCGGCCATTGCCGATCGCACAAAATCTCCCGGCGTACTGCTTGGGCTTGTTGAATGTTTGGCCGGAATCGGCTGCGCAGCCACGCTCATCTATATCGAGCGCTTGCCGGAGAGCATGCGCGCATTCAGGCAAACCTATTCGCTCGATTTCGACGGACAGATGATGGTGCTGTTTGCATCGTCCTTCACCGTCCTTTTAATACCGACACTACTAATTGGAATGACGTTCCCCCTCGCGGTGCGCGCGGTCGCTCAATCCCATGATCGATTGGGCAACGACGTCGGCTTGCTCTACGGCCTGAATACGTTTGGTGGAGTGCTTGGCGCAATCGGCGGCGGCTATCTTATTCTGCCATTGCTCGGCGCACATGACGGTCTGCTTGGACTGTCCGTATTGCTGCTGCTCGTCGGCGCCGTTCTGATCTTTGGAAATGTCCGGCGCAAATCCTTTGCTGCAGTGGCACTCTCGTTACCCATCGTGCTCGGCTTGTTTGTCTGGATGCGGTTACCCGAAGATGTGAGTCGTTCGCTGAACAAAAGCTATCTACCCGCCGAGCACCACGTCGTTGCATACAAGGAAGGTGTCGAAGGCACCGTAGTCGTATCCGAACCTGAAGGCAACACCGGCAACTCGAATCGCGCGTTGTGGATCAACGGCGTGCAGGCAACGCAGTCGATCGCAAAAGGCGTGCGCATGAACCGCTTCCAAGGCGTGCTCCCCTTCGTTTTCGACCGCGACCCGAAAACAGCACTACTTATTTGCTTTGGCTCAGGCATCACGGCGGGTACGCTCTCGACTTCTGATTTGGAGGTGACGGGCGTCGAGTTATCGCACGACGTGCTCGGCATGGCGCATCTTTTCGAAGAAGACAATTGGCACGTGCTGGAGAATCCGCGCCTCCACATGAACGTTGACGATGGTCGAAACTTCCTGCTCACGCACGAAGGCAAGTATGACGTGATCACCTTCGAGCCCATGCCGCTCGCGGTCGCGGGAGTTTCGACGTTCTACTCCACCGAATTTTACGACCTATGCAAAATGCGACTTGCGCCTAACGGAATCGTCGTTCAATGGGTACCGTTGCACGCAACGAATCTTGAAGTCGTGCGCACGCTGATGAGCACCTTCCAGTCAGTCTTCCCCGAATGCACGGCGTGGTTTATCAACGCGGATTTGTTCGTCGTCGGCACTGAGTCGCCGTTGCACATCGACATCGCCAACGCGGTCAAACGTATGACCGAACCGAAAATTGCCGAGGGCATGCGCGGCGTGGGGCTAGTGGACACCGTGGACATGGTCTCGTCGTTCTTCATGTCACGCGACGCCATCGCTGCCTTTGCACAAGGGGCCCCGCTCATGTCAGACGATCGGCCGTGGGTTGAGTTTCTCGTGCCGCGCATCTTGCACAAAGAAACTGTAGGGGAATCGCTCGAAGCCCTTACACCGCACTTTGAAAGTCCCCTTGCATATGCGACCGAAGCTGGCGCGAGCGGAGATCCCGAACTTCGCGAACGCCTCGATCGCCGTTTTCGCGCGCGCGCCATTACGCTGAAAGGCATTCGGGTGATTTACTCTGGCGGGCCGATGAGCCATCCGGAGCAATTCCTGGAGCAAGCGCTCGATATCGACCCCAGCGAAACCCTCGCGCAAGCGTACTACGGCGAGATCGCACCGCAGCGCACTGCCATTTATTTACGGCAATCGAAATTTGCCGACGCCGAAGCGTACCTGGATCGCTTTGAGCGCTACGTGCCCGGACGTGTGGACGTGTGGAAACTGCGCGAAGACCTTTACACCGCCTGGGACCAACCGGGAAAAGCGGCCGCCGCTCGAGACAAGTATAAAGAGCTCTCACAGGTCAGCCGGTAATCGCGCCGCAGCGCAGCGTTGTGTAAAATCGTACAAAGAAGAAGGATGGGCGGATGACCAAGATTAAGTGCCCGGTGTGCGAACACACGAATGATTCGACGCGCAAGGACTGCTCACATTGTGGCGCGCCATTGCCCAAGGTGCGCGTGCAATCGGGCGACAAACCGGCGCAGCCGCACGCACACGGCAGTTCCCAATCCACCTTCCGCAAAGGCCAGGTCGTCGCCAACCGCTACACGATTCTCGATCTTGTTGGAAAAGGCGGCATGGGCTGCATTTATCGCGTCACCGACAATACCCTGAAAGAGCAAGTCGCGCTCAAGACGCTTCTGCCCCAGTATCTCCGCGACAAGATGGTCGTCGAACGGTTCTTCAACGAAGCGCGCATCGCGCGGCAACTCTCGCACCCGAACATCGTGCGCGTCCACGACATCGGTATGGCGGATCAGATTCTCTACATTTCGATGGAGTACCTCACGGGCAAATCGTTGCGCGGTATGCTCGATGAGTTACTGCCCGGCGAACGCTTGCCCGTGAAAGATACGCTCAAGGTCATGATCGATCTGTGTACCGCGCTCGAGTACGCCCACCAGTACACCGTCCACCGCGATCTCAAACCCGAAAACATCATGGTCACGCCCGATGGCGTGCTTAAGTTGATGGACTTCGGCATCTCAAAGCTTATGACGACGAACAAACTCACCGCGACCGCCGTCGTGATGGGCACGCCGCACTACATGCCGCCCGAGCAGTTCAAGGACAGCAGCACGGTAGATGCCCGCGCGGATATCTATAGCATCGGGGTCATCCTCTACGAAATGCTCACGGGCAACCTACCAACCGGCGTATCAAAGCCCGCGTCACAAATCTTGCGCGACGTCCCCCCCGCGCTCGACCCCATCATCGCGAAATGCGTCGAACCCGATCCCAATAACCGCTACGCCAGCGTCACGGAACTCAAACAGGCGTTGAACGAAGTCCTCGAACTGTTGCGCGGCGGCACAATGGAATCCAAGAAGAGCATTAAACCTGCGCCGAGTTCGGAGGGAAGCCTTGCACGAAAGGCGATCGGCAGCGTTTTGATCGTCGGGGTGCTCTTGCTAACAACGGTCGGGATGTTGGGTTTAGAGCGCCGACGCACGCAAGCGGTTGCAAATTTAGCAACCCCCACATCGCAGGATCCTAACGAATCCATCGAACGCCAATGGCGCAATCGTTACAAAGAAGCGAGCGAGCTGATTACACTCGCGGAACAACGGACCGCGAACCGTGATAAGTCGGATGCTGCTATTTCCCCTATTTTCGAGCGCATAAAAGTACTGCGCGATGCCGCCGCGGGCGAGTTACAGGACCCCAAACGAGCAACTTTGATCGCGCATCAGGTGCTTCAATGTTATACGGCGATCATCGCGCCGCGACCTGCAGATCAATATCTGTTTGTGTTGCCCGGCGACGTTGGGGAAGACGCTTTCTACTTTCCATTACAAGCAGTGACGGTGAATTCGCAGCCGGCGGTGACGAGCAACTATTACGAAGCCGAGGCCTATGCAGCCGAACAAGGCGGCCGCTTACCTTCTCGCGCGGAATGGCAACGCGCGTTTGCGCTAAACCCTGGCGCGACTGTGACCACATACCCTGAGTGGACCCGCGATATCGCCGCCGGCGATCCGGACGAAAATGGGATGCCCACCTTCGGAAATGAATTGTTCATCGTGTCTGTTTCGACAGATCAGGATGGAAATGTTTTACCACCCTTGCTTGACCAAACTGCGCGGTTCTATGCACCAGGTCAGCAGCAATTCTGTTTTCGTTGTGTGATCCCAATCGACACAAGCACGGAAACCATGCGCGCCTTGATTAGCCAGTAGCGCGCTCAGGTTTGACACGGGTCGATCCGCGCGGTACGATCAAGATGCTCGGCCATTAGGTGAAACCGCCGTTTGGCTGGAAAGGGGCCCGAATGAACGTTTGCGCGTGCCCGCATTGCGGGGCACCTCGAATCTTGCTCTCTCGAATTCCGAAGGACGTTGTCGCAGTTCTCACCTGTCCGAATTGCACAGAACTCGTCGTGGTCTTTCGCCAACACGCTGCTGGTCTCAGCAGACGCGTGCTTGAGCAAGGCAGTTTCGACGAGAAGCGCGATCATATCGCTGAAGTGATCACGGAGTTTTTGGAACCGGGATTGTTCCAGTTCCCGCCTGCGGAAGCCGAAGAACTGACGGAGCCTGAAGACGTTGCGTCAGCGACGCCGACGGGCGATTCTCCCATGCGCTCTCCCATCTCGCAGACCGAGCTGGAACAGTTTGTGCGCGTCGATCTAAACAAGATTGACGAGGCGCAGTACTTCCGCAAACACTTCGGCGAATAGGGCGCATCGGTATCTACGGCCCTGCGCGTTGCCATCGCGCTGTTCGACTCAACCTAGTACTTTTGCCGCGCTACGCGGTACAGTAACCGCGCCGCGTGAAAGGGGTTGAATATCATGGCCAAGAAAACGGATCTTAGCCAGCTTGTCAAACAGTATTGTGTGGAGAATGGCAAGCGGTTTCGCCTCAGGGATATAGATCCCGCCAACTCAGGTCCGTTTGACGAAGACTTTAAAGACGACGCCGAGCGCATTCTTTCCGAAGGTCGCGAGCAGCTCGCGGAATTGCAGGAAAAACTCTACGCGCAGGACCGATGGGCGGTGCTGTTAATATTTCAGGCGATGGACGCAGCGGGAAAAGACGGTACGATTAAACACGTCATGTCCGGAATTAACCCGCAAGGGTGCCACGTGACATCGTTCAAAGCCCCCTCCGCAGAAGAGCTCGATCACGATTTTCTTTGGCGCACGAACAAAGCGCTGCCAGAGCGCGGGCGCATCGGCATCTTCAATCGCTCCTATTACGAGGAAGTCCTCGTGGTGCGTGTTCACCAGGAGTTCCTCGCAGGCCAACACCTGCCGAACAAGCTGGTTTCAAAGAAGATATGGAGCGAACGCTTCGCGGACATCAATGCTATGGAGCGATACCTTGCGCGCAACGGCATTGCCATCTGTAAGTTTTTCCTGCACGTTTCCAAGAAAGAACAAAAGAAGCGCTTTCTCGCGCGCCTTGACGAGCCGGCGAAGAACTGGAAGTTTTCGATGAAGGACGTGCAAGAACGTGCCCACTGGGACAAGTACATGCATGCGTATGACGATATGATCCGCAATACCGCGTCCCCACACGCGCCGTGGTACGTCGTCCCTGCCGACCACAAGTGGTTTTCGCGGCTTGTCGTTTCGCAGGCGATCATCCAAACGCTCAAGTCGCTCGATTTGGCATTCCCGAAACTGACGACCGAACAGCGCAAGGAGCTCGAGGCTGCGCGGATCGCTTTGCGCTGATATCCCCGGCAATTTCCTTTCTGCTTCAAAATAGAACTGGGATCGTTTCGCATTGAAGCGAGTTTATTAGTTCTCAACTTCATGCCGTGCTACCCGCCACACCGCAACTGATTGTTTTTCAATCACTTAGTCTAATGAGTTCAATTTGGCACATGACCTGCGTTATGGATGGCGTTGCCCGGGTTGGCAACGCAAAAGGTAGTTAGCGAAGTCATTAACAGAGGAGATTGTGGTTATGTCGCTCGTACGTTGGAAAGATCGCGGTGAGTTGAGCCCATGGGCGCCGTTGCGCGACATCGAAGGCCAATTTAACCGGCTATTCGGCGAACTGGCCCGCGACTACGACCTCTATGATAGGGGTTGGGCGCCGGCCGTAGACCTGAAGGAAGACGAGCAAGAGTACACGCTCGAGGCCGACCTTCCCGGAATGAAAAAAGAAGAAATCGACATTACGGTGGTCGATAACGTGGTGATGCTCAAAGGCGAGCGCAAGCACGAAACCGAAACCAAGGAGAAGGGTTATCACCGGGTTGAGCGCCGCTACGGCTCATTCGAGCGCAGCTTCGAACTCCCGGGCGGTTTCGATGCCAACAAGATCAACGCGCACTTCGACAACGGCGTACTCAAAGTTACGCTCCCGAAACGCGAAGAGGCTAAGCCCAAGCAAATTGAAGTGAAGGTAAATTAACGAACAACGAAAGAAGATCGCGGGGGACGCATTGTCCCCCGCTCACCGAAGGAGATTTAAACTATGACAACCTGTGCCCCTGAACTTGCGACGCGTTACCTGATTCCGCGAGTAAATGTTGTTGACCAAGGCGAACATGTCGTCGTCGAGGCCGAATTGCCGGGCGTGTCGAAGTCGGATTTGTCGTTGGAGGTGAAAGACGGTGAGCTTACGCTCATTGGAAAACGCAGTAACGCAAAGCATGAAGGGCAGTACATCATGCGTGAACGCGCCCTCGCAGATTTTCGCCGCGTCTTCACGTTGAGCAAGGCGATCGACCCGACGCGGATCAATGCACAGATGCAGGACGGTTTGCTGACGGTAACACTGCAAAAAGCGGAGCACGTCAAACCGCGCAAGATTAACGTGAATTAGTTTACTTCCCCGCGGAGTCGGGATTACATATAAGTCTTCACTCAAGACCCAAACCCCAACCCAGGCCCCTGCGCAGCTCCCACGCGCAGGGGTCGACTTTTTATTGGCCTTCGCGAGAAATGCCGTGATTTTTCATTCGCTGATATAGGGTATTCCGAGCGATTCCAAGAATGCGGGCCGTTTTCGCCATATTCCAATCGGTGCGACGGAGTACTTCGAGTATGCGCTCTTTCGAGTCCGAACCGCTGCCGCCTTCCGCGTCATCATGACCCAACGACTGCGAACTGGAGTCACCACCCAGCATCTCCGGCGGCAGGTGCCTTGGCAAGATGACTGGATCGTGGCACACGATGAACGCGCGTTCGAGGCAATTTTCCAACTCGCGCACATTGCCGGGCCACCGATGATTCATGATGATGTCCATCGTCTCCGGCGCAAGGCCCAATCCGTCTTTCTTAAACGTTTCGTTATACCGCTTGCAGAAATGATCAACCAGAAGCGGAATATCTTCCGCGTGCTCTCGCAAAGGCGGCAACTGGATGCGCAACACGTTTAACCGGTAATACAGATCCTCCCGGAACTGCCCGGATTTCGCCCGCGCAGCGAGATCGCGGTTTGTTGCGGCGATTACGCGCACATCGACCTTTATTGGACGCGTGTCCCCCACGCGCTCGAACTCGCGCTCCTGCAACACCCGCAACAATCGCTGCTGCAGGCGGAAGGAAATGTCCCCAATTTCATCGAGCAAGATCGTACCGCCATCCGCCGCTTCAAAACGTCCTACGCGGTCTCGCACCGCCCCGGTAAATGCCCCCTTCACATGACCGAACAATTCGCTCTCGAGAATATCGTCCGCCAACGCAGCACAATTAACTTTGATGAAGGGTCCTTTGGAACGCGTCGGGTTGCCGTAATGGATGGCCGACGCGATGAGTTCTTTACCCGTGCCACTCTCGCCATAGATGAGCACCGTTGAATCGGTGGCCGCCACGTTTTCCACGAGTTGAAATACTTCTCTCATCCGGCGGCTTTTACCGACAATATTTCCAAATTGCTGCCGATCTTCGAGCTCTTTTTCAAGGCGCGAAACGTGCGTTACATCGCGCGCGACGAGCACCGCGCCGCTGTGGCCGTTCTCGGCATCAAGCAACGGCACCGCACTCACCAACAGAACCTTTGTACCGCTACGCGGCAGATTGGCCTCCACGCTAAACTCGGTAACGGGCCGCTGAGAGAGAAGGGTCCGCTTCAGAGCATCAAGCACGGGAGTCATGTCTCCGGAAAAAACGCGGTCCGCAGGTTTACCATTCAGTTCGCCCGCGCTCACGCTCAACAAAGTATCTGCGGCGGCATTTGTTTGCCGGATGTTCAACGTTCCATCCACGGTAATAATGGATTCGTTTACGCTATTGAAAATGGCTTCAAGTTCGCGCCGGTAAATATCCAATTGCGCGGCGAACTGGTCGCGTTCGTCTGAAATGCGCTTGCGATCAAGGGCCAATCGCACCACACGCTTTAGTTCGCGTCCAGTAACCGGTTTCGCAAGATATTCGAAGGCACCGAGGCGAACCGATTTTGCAGCGGTTTCCACATTGGGCTCGCCGGTAATTACGATTACGACCGTGTTTGGGAATTGCTCGTGTGCGAGCCTCAATACGTCGATGCCCGTCTTACCTTCGAGGATGATATCGGTCACGACTACGTCAAACGGCGGACCGTTCAGTTCGCGAACGGCTTCGTCGTAATTTTGTGCGGCTGAAACTTCCAGCCCTTCTTCAGCAAGAAACTCCGCGAAGGTCAGTCGAAGTACCGCTTCGTCTTCGACCACCAACACGCGCGGTTTCACAATGTCGTCTGCACTCATTTCTATTTCTCTAGTTGTTCTTTCAGTTCGAGAACGGTTCTTTCCGGCACACGTTCCAAGGGCAAATCCACATGAAAGCGCGTATAAATTCCCAACTCGCTCTCTACGCTCAGGGTCCCGCCGTGCTCTTTTACGATTCCATCCGAAACGGAAAGACCCAGCCCAGTACCTTTGTCACGGCCTTTCGTCGTGAAGAATGGATCGAACAACCGATCGATATGGATCGGCTCTATCCCGGTGCCCCAATCCTCAACCGTCAAACGCATCAAACGTTTGCGTCCATTCGTAATCACTGCCCCGCGGATGAACAATTTCTTATTGTCGTCCGCGCCAGAGTATCGCTCGTCAAGCGCATGAATGGCGTTAATGATTAGGTTCATCAGGACTTGCTGGATCCGTTCACTGCGGCAACGCACTTTTGGCAAGTCCTCAGGCACGTCAACATTCAAATCGATATGCGCTTTGGCAATGCTCTTACGCGACAGCGACAACACTACATTCACAATGTCGATCAGCCGCGCCTGGCTGTGTTCCTCCCGTTCCTGCCGGCTGAACGTGAGCAGATTTCGCACGATAACTGCTACCCGATCCGCTTCCGATCGCACCAACTCCACAAACTGCCGTTCCTTGGTCCCCTCCTGGACAGAGCGCAGCAGGATGTCCGCGCAATTTATGATGCCGTTGATCGGATTGTTGATCTCGTGCGCTACGCCTCCCGCGAGCTCTCCCACCGACGCCAGTTTCGACGACTGAATAACCTGCGCTTCCGCGTATCGGCGTTCCTCTGTCTCACCGATCGTCTGAGCGATTGCTTCAATGAGGTCGCGGTCTTCTCGTAGAAACTGGCGCGCTTCGACTTGATCGCGTGCTTCCATGTAAAACACTTCGATCGCGCCGCGCTTGCGGCCCGTCACGATGATATCGGATGAAATGCTCCACGGCGTTTCCGTCACCCCCGCTTCGGAAAACTGCTTCGTGTCGTAGGTAATGCGCGCGCGCGCCGTCTCTGGTTTGTAACACGCCGGACGAATCAACTGCACAAGCGCTTCAAACAATTCATCGTCTGACTTGGTTGCCGCGATCGCGCGGCCAACGCTGTAAAGGCAGGTGATTTTTTTGTTGCGTTCCATCAGCTCATTGAGCAGGCGGCGCTGCTCCATCTCGCCCCGCACGCGGTTCGTGATGTCGCGCGCCGTGGAAAGTGCGCCGATGACGTTGCCTCCCGAATCGTGGAGACAACGGCACCACCATGCGAGTAGACGCGCTTCCCCGTCTTTGCGGCGTTGCAGGCTTTCGACGTATACCGTCTCATCATGACCTTGCAGCAAAGGCCGCACACTTTCATAAAAATGCTGCGGCCCGAGAAAGTAATCGGCGGGCTCGTGCTTGAGCGCGTCCGGACCATAAAAATCGTGTGCCGCCTGGTTCATCCACACATGGCGGCAACTGCGATCGATTTCGACGATAAGGTCCGGCGCCGCAGCAAGAATCGCCTCGTAACGAAAAGTCAGTGCGCGCAATGACTCTTCGGCCTTTTTCTCGCGGGATATGTCGCGCGTGATACCCGTGAACAGCCGCATTCCATTCACGTTGACCTCGCTTATCGACAGGTGCATCGGAAACACCGAACCATCTTTGCGCCGCCCCGAGACTTCCCGGCCGATCCCGATAATCTTTTTATCGCCTGTATTGCGGTAGTTGGCGATGTAGCCGTCGTGTGCGCCGCGGTAGGGCTCCGGCATTAACTTGCTGACATTCGCGCCGAGGATTTCATCCGGCGCGTAGCCAAATAAGCGAAGGGCCGCTGCGTTCGCGTAACCGATGTTGCCGCGTTCGTCAATGACAATTATTCCGTCTACCGCAGATTCGACAAGGCCAACGACCCAGTCTTTGTGCTGCCAAAACGCCGAGCCATGGACCGGCGTATCAGTTCTATCCATATATACCCGTTGGGAACATTATTCGCGAGACTTGCCCCGCTGCCCGATATACTGCGACTGTCCCGGGTCGCACTTGGCTCGCTGCTGAGCGAAAGTGTTCAGCGCAATGGTGTAATTCTATTGATTTGGAGTCGGGAATACCAGAGTTAATCGTACTATTTTATAGACATGAACCGGGCACAGGACTTGCACTTGCTTAATGGAAGGAAGGCTTCAATCCAGGTAGGGAGTAAAACTCCAGTGGACAACCCAACCCAAACATCTGAACTCCAGGTCAGCGCCGATCTCCTGATTCGGCACGATAAGCCGGGGCCGCGTTACACGAGCTATCCGACCGCGCCGACCTGGTCGGAGTTTTTCGGTGACGCGGAATACCGCCACGCGCTCTCGATGGCGTCGGTTGAGGATGCCCCACTGTCGCTCTACGTGCACATTCCATTTTGTAGCCACCGTTGCGCCTTCTGCGGCTGCAACGTGATCATCTCGAAGTCGGAAACAATTGTCGATAAATATCTCCGCTACCTTGACCGCGAGATCGAAATGGTCGCACAGGCGTTAGGGCCGCGCCGGCGCGTTAACCAGCTTCACTGGGGCGGCGGCACACCAACCTTTTTGACCGTCGATCAGATGCAACGCCTATTCGATTCAATCACCCGACATTTCCAAATCGAGCCGGGCGCTGAGGTCGCGCTCGAAGTTGACCCGCGCGTGACGTCCCTTGAACAGATTCGCAAGCTTCGCGAACTCGGTTTTCGGCGCGTGAGCATGGGGGTGCAAGACCTCGATCCCGATGTTCAGGCGGCTATTGATCGTAACCAGACCGAAGAGCAGACCGTGCGCCTAGTGCAATGGTGCCGCGACGAAGGCATGGAAAGCGTCAACATTGACCTCGTTTACGGTCTGCCGAAACAGACTGTCGCGTCCTGGACGCGCACCATCGAATCTGTCATCGCTTTGCGACCTGACCGAATGGCCGTATACAGCTACGCGCATCTACCTGATTCTCAGCATAATCAACGAAAAATAAACGGGAATGATTTGCCACGCGGCGCAGCAAAATACGAATTACTCGCGCTGGCCCGTGCCAAGTTTGTGCAGGCCGGATACCGCGCTATCGGTATGGACCATTTCGCCCTGCCCAACGACGAACTCAGCATCGCCGTGGATCAACGCAGACTCAGCCGCAATTTCATGGGTTATACCGTAAAGCAAGCGCCCGACATGATCGGGTTCGGCACGTCTGCGATTGGAGAAGTGGGTGGCGCACTTGCACAGAACGAGAAGAAACTTTCCCGCTATTTCGAAGCGATCGAAGATGGCCGCATGGCGACCGCGCGCGGCACGGAATTCACGCGCGACGACCAAATTCGCGCGTGGGTTATCCGCGAAATTACGTGCAATTTTCACCTCGATTTTGCCGAATTGCAGGCCCGCTGGGACGTTGAATTTGCAAAATATTTCGAGGCGGAACAAGATGAAATCGCCGCCTTGGCGGAGGACGATTTTGTATCAATGGACAACACTAGTCTAAGCGTGGAACCGCTTGGTCAAGTATTCGTGCGGAACGTCGCGATGCTGTTTGACGCCTACTTGCGCAGCGGATTCCGTCACGCGTTTTCGCGCACCGTATAATGCGCACGACGAATAGACTATACTAGTTGCGGGGAAAATGTCCGGCACAAGACGCCTTACAGGACATCGAAAATATCAGCAAGGGAGACGGACCGATGGGTGAACTTGATCTCGCATCATTATTTTATCTGCTGCAATTGCTTCAACCAATCTTCGGCGGCATTTCGTCAATATTTGGAGCTGGACTTCAACTATTATTCCTTGGACTCGACCTGGGTACCTTCTTCATTGGCTTTCTTTAACCACGTTCCGCTCGCTTAGGTTTCTGGAACAGAAGCGACGGCCACAGCGCGTCACGCCGTGGCCGTCGTTTAGTGCTCGAATAATTGCCTGTTACTTGGCGGCGGCTTTCTTTGGATTCGGGTGCGCGATCTTCGCCAACGCTTGCTCGTAGTCAAAGTCCGCCTTCGTGCCGTCTTTCAAGGTGTACCGTTCCGGATTGTAGGTCGGATTGTCCTTGTTGTGGCACTGCTTGCAGGTCTCCGCGTTGCCCTTATGGGTTGACTCGGCAACCTTCGCCGCCGGATCTTTCTTCATCGCCTTCAGGCCTTCAGCCTTATGCGCCGACCCCGGTCCGTGGCACGCTTCGCACTGCACGCCCTTGGCCATGTCGATCTTCTCGGGCACTTTGGTGCCATCGAATGCGGTGACGTGACACTTCAGACATTCCGGCGCTTCCGTTGGCGCTTTCGTTACGCCGGCCTTTTGCGCCACTTCCTTGGCTTTGTCGGACTTCAGACTTTCGAAAGCCTTCGAGTGCTTCTCGGCTGTCCACTTCGCGTACTGGTTGCCCGTGTCCGCTTTGCTGTGGCAGACTTTGCACTGCGATTCGCCGATGTACGTTGCGTCTTGCGCGAATGCCGTCGATGACAGCGCGCACGCGACAGCCACCGCTATCGCAATTCCTGTCCAACGATACGGTCTAATTCGCATACACTTTCCTCCCTATGCTGGACGCTGCTTCTAACGCGGCGTCACACGTTACTACACCTATTCAGACGAACAACATCTCGCGTTATTCGTTAGTGACAGAATTTGCACCCTACCGTTGTGTTTACCGCGTGTGGGGCGCGGCCCGGCGTCGAACCCGGGTGGCAACGCCTGCAATTCGGCGGATAAATCAGCGCGCGGTGGGGCGATGGCGGCGCGGTGATGTGCTGCACCGATTCATGGCACACCGTGCAGTTGTCCTTCGTCGCGGGATAGTGACATGACGTGCAATGGTTGTTCACCGGCGCGCCCCACGCAGCCTTGTGCGACTCCGGCGTCGTGTTCTTGTGGCACTGCAAGCACGAATCTTCTTCGTGGCATACGCTGCACTTATTCCTGTTGTATCCCGCTTCAATTCCGTGCGCCTTGCGCCGCCACGTCGGCGTGTGATCTTGCGGCGCTTGAGTCGCGTGACAGGTGTCACAGAAGTTCTGCTCGGTGTGACACATCGAGCAGAATTTCGGATCCACCCGCGCTTCGCTTCCGTGCGTATGTGCCCAGATCGCCGGCACATCGTGCTGAATACGCGATTGGCCACGGAACATCGGCACCACCTTATCGCTCATCTCGTTATGGCAGACGGAACATTCGTTTAATTTCGGATCCGTTTTTCCGTGGCAGTCCATGCACATCGGCTTCAGCGAACCGCTCGGCAAGCCCTGCGTATCCGGGTCCGCGCCGTGACACTTATCGCATGCAACTTCCTTCGCAGCGTGCGGCTCGTGGCTCCATTTCAATTCCGGTTTGAGACGCGTCTCCAGCGGCGTCACGCCATAGTCGTCACCACGCGTGTGACACTTGTTGCACATTTCCGCCGTAGGCTGATCCATATTGATGTCATGACACACGCTGCACGTCTCGTGCGTTGGGAACGAGATTTTGCCGCCCTCCTGGGCTTCGTGACACGTTGCACAATCGAGGCCCTGCTCAGCATGCAACTGATGGTTCACCTTCACGCCGCGGTCTTTCTTCGCGGGCTTTGGTAGCGTCGAAGACACACAGGCTGCAATCGCTACGCTCGCAAGCAGCACGATCGCCGCAAGCCCCAAGCGCCGCGCAATCGCTTGATGTTTCGTTTGGTTGTCGCTATCAGAATGCAATGCGATACCCCGCCTGCAAACGCCAGTAAGGCGATTCACCCGTGTCGTCGTCTTCGTAAGTTACACCCATGGACAGGGATTGATTTTCCGCAAACTGCCACTTGCCTTCCAGCATAATGGCGATAACATCATCGCTATATTCGACCGGTTTTACATCGCGCAGACGCACGGTAAAATTGGCGTCATAATAGAAGCTGTTAAGGGGGCTGTTATTATTGTTGGGGTTGAGAGACGCCAGCGCGCGCCGGAACTGGTTCCGCGCGTACGGCCAAATGTTGTAGTCGGTATCGAGCGTTTCGTAATGACGGTAATCCACGCCAAAGGTTAGCGTGAATTCCTTCCAAGACTTGCTGATCTCGCCGCCGACGTTCCAACTGTCCTCGAATTCGTCTATGTCCCAATACTCAAAATTGATGTTTCCATCGAGTCCCCAAACCAGATCGTCTGCCGCAAGTGTCACGGCATACCGGTTGAAATCCTGGTTCGTTTTGTCCGGATACTCGAAGGCCTGGTTCCAATAGTTCCAACCCCACCGTGGATAGTCGTTGTCCACCGCTCGAATCTCGCCTTCGAGGGACAACGTAATCTTTTTCGTTAACGGACGATGCAGCACCAGTAGAAAATCGTCATAGGAGTTCTCCGGCCCTAGTATCCGGTAATAGCTCGTCAGGCTGCTGGCGCGGTCTTCGTGATCACCGTACAACCCGCGATACGTCAACTCGTAACTCAACAGCCACGCAGCAACGTAGCCCGTCGCCTGGACCGTCAACTCCGTGCCGTCGTCATCATGCACATCCAGCCGCGCCATCAGGCGCAGGTTCTGCGTGATCGCCTGCCACACGCTCAACGAAACAACCGCATCATCCACATCGTTATCCAAACCGCGCGGGTAATCGTTGTATAGCAGATCGCTCAAGCGCGGGCGGTAGTAGTGCGTGTAGTGGATTCGGTCTTCGTCGAGCCAATACGCGTCCAGCGCGACACGCGTGTTTGCGCTAATCTGCCACGATGCGCCGCCACCGACCGCAGGGTCGTCGAACGACTGATCGTAAAGCGATGCTTGCCACCCTGCGAATGCGTACCAGTCCCACGCGCCCATGTTTTTCTTGAAATATAGCCCATCAATACGCGCGTAAGACGGACCTTCCTGAATCCTCTGGCGGCCGATGCGTAACACCGAGTCACCCCAGAGGTCATCAATGTCCAGATGCAAATACAGCACGTCGCCGGAGACATCGGAACCCTCGTTGTCATCCAGATCGCGTAGATAGTTGTCACGGTTATTGTCGGAATCGATGTCTTCGCGCAACAGAAACATGGACCGCACGTGGAGTTTCTCGTAACCCGGAATTTCTAAATTCAGTTTTAGGGTTTGATCGAGATCCGTTTCTTGATTACCTTCCGACCAGATTGCATCGACGTTCGCGCTGAACTCGCCGCTTATCCACTTTGCAGGTTTTGCCGCAGTTTCCGCCTCCGGTTCTCCAGACGCGGCCTCCTGACCGTCCGCTGGCTTTTCTTCAGCAGGCTTTTCGGCGATCTGTTCCGCGGGAGCCGGTGTCTCAGCGGATGGCGCAGGCTCCGGCGTAGCCGGTAATGGTTCTTCCGCCGCGTAGACCGCAAACGCACAGCCCCACATCAACACGAACAGCGCGCAGCATCGCAGCCACGACGAATTTGCTCGCGTACTGTTGCTCATTCCCCCCCGCTTCATCCCTATTCCCCCGGCGCTTCCGCTACCTTTGCGTCGGGATAAAAGTTCTCGTACAACGCTTGAAGACCCGTCATCTGCGCCGGATTGTCAATATCGAAAACAGGCGCCTGTACAACTGTTCCGTCGTGACACCCCATTGTGCCCGCGCATGAATTCGGCAACACGGTGTCTCCATCGTTCGCCTGGTTCGCGGACGTGATCGGCGGTATCGGCATCCAAGTGTGCGAATGCGCGCGATCCTCCTGCCCAGGGACATCGGGTCGCGTTTGCGCCGGCATATGGCAGCCAATGCAACGCGACGCGCCGGTGCCACCCGGATCGACGTCGTGGTGCGTATGCGCCTCGACTGCAGCAGCGTTCGGCCAATCGCGCAAGTGGCAGGACTGACACAGCAAGTTATTCTGCACCGGCCCAACGGTCCGCAGCGGCGTGTGCACATCGTGGCATTTATCACAGCCTATCCGCGCGTCCTTGTGCTTGCTTTGCAGGAAGCCTTTAACTTCCTTGTTATGACACTGTGCGCAGACCGCAGCCTGTTCTTCGATGAGCCAGTTCGCGGGATTAATTAGACCGCCGCCCGCACCACCCGACTGCACGTGCGCGTCGCTGCCGACGTGGCACGTACCACACGCAATCTGGCGGTGGGAACTAATAAGGAAGTGTCGCATGTCTTCACCAACGCGACCGTTGTGACATGCAAGACAAGTTGCGACGCCGTCGATTGTCCCGATCCCCCCGGATGGACAACCCGTAAATACGAACGGCAACAATGCTAGGGCAATGGCCCCAACCCTGTTCACGCGTACCCCCTTCTTATTGCGTACTACCCCACGCAACACCGGCATCAAACCACACTATGTCTTTCATGTCAAGTCGTACGATCGGCCGAGCATGATTTTAAGAGCGGTTTTTCTGCCTCGATGCGATTCTGGAAGCAAGGAGTGTTCCCAATCTACCTTTCACAACTTTCTGCTTGCCAAAATCTACATACTCCGCTATAAAAGTGCGGTGACTCTTCTGATTCGGTGTGGGTGGGGAATTCGGGCGCCGGGCAATTAAACAATTACGGCACCGGACTTGCACGTATGCGGACCGTGCGTGCAAGGGAATCAAGGGGATTTCCACACGCCTTTTGGGGGCGCGAATGAAGAGCAAGCTGGGGAGTGCAGTCCGTTACCTGTTCTGGCTATTGGGCCGCAACTGGTTAACAATTCTCGGATCGGCCATGACGACGGCGAGCTTCGTCATCATCGTATCGCTCGTCTGGTCCGAGGCCGTCGGTATCATCCACGCTCCGTACGTGGGGCTAATCGCCTTCATGATTATGCCCGGCTTCTTTGTGTTTGGCCTGGTGCTAATCCCTGTCGGCGCGATGCTTGCGACTCGTCGTGACCGCAAACTCGGTGTCGAGTCCAGCCCGAAAGATCAACGGCTTCCAACCATTGATTTTAACAATCCTCGCACGGTGCGTGTAGCACTTCTTCTCGCGTTCTTAACGGTTGCCAACTTCATTGTGCTGGGCACGACAAGCTATAGCGGTGTCGTGTATATGGACTCTGTCGAATTCTGCGGAAAGGCCTGCCATTCGGTGATGGCGCCAGAATTTGCGGCGTACGAAAACTCGCCCCACTCGCGCGTGGAATGCACTGCCTGCCACATCGGCCCCGGCGCTTCTTGGTTCGTGAAATCGAAACTCTCCGGCGCGGGCCAATTGTTCGCGGTGACCTTCAATACCTACGAACGTCCAATAGCAGCACCGGTGAAAAACCTTCGCCCCTCTCGAGATACCTGCGAACAATGTCACCAGCCCAACAAGTTTACAGGCGACCGTGTCCGCGTGATCACGCACTACGGAGAAGACGAAACGAATACCCCCGCGTACACGGCGCTCTTGATGCATATTGGCGGGGGCAGCTCCGAACACGGCATTCATAGCTGGCACATCGATCCGCGCCGCGAAACAACGTATACGTCGGTCGATCCCCAACGCCAAGAGATCGTGTCCGTTCGCGTCAAAGAACCCGACGGCAGCATCACCGAATTCTTCAAAGATGGTAAAAAACCCACGGCGGAAGAGCTCAAGAACGCCGAAGTCCGCAGCATGGATTGCATTGATTGCCACAATCGCCCCACGCACGTTTTCGATTTACCGAAGGACGCGGTGGACAAGGCAATCACGCTCGGCCGCATTGACAAGTCACTTCCTTATATTCGCAAAGTCGGTGTGGAAGCACTCAGCGAAGCCGTTGGTGAAACAGGCGATCTTGAGAAGATCGCGCGTCGCGTTCAAGCGCATTTCAAGGACAATCACCCGGAGGTGCTGGAAACTAAAGCGGAAAGCGTTCGCAAGGCGATTGAAGAGTTGCAGGCGATTTACAGCCGAAACGTGTTTCCAGAGATGGATCTCAAGTGGGGCACCTATATAAACAACATCAGCCACTTCGATTCACCCGGCTGTTTCCGCTGCCACGAAGGCAACTTCACCACCCTTGACGGCTCCCAATCAATTGGCCCGGACGGCGCAGTATCGGAAGGCGCAGCTGTCAAGACTATTAGCAACGACTGTTCTCTCTGCCACACTATACTGTCTATGGAAGAATCGGAGCCGCAGGTCCTGGTCGATCTTGGCATCCTGGCACCGCAAGAACCCGCCGCAGACGCTTCATGACACGCAAGCTAAACATACTTAAAAGTGCTCAGTTTACGTTGTTCCTGAACACATTTGCCCTAACAAATGTGTTCAGAGGCCTCAGCGGGTGCCGGAATACCCGTGGGCAAGCGCAATTCCGGCACATGATTGCGCAAGCCATTGGCAATTGTGAAATCTGGCACGATTAGTGCTCCGAATTGATGCCGCTACCGCATTTAGCGGGGTGTGATGATCTGAAAGGAGGTCGCCGTGTTACCAATTAGTACCTCAAGACGAATGGCAGGCATGGCCGTGTTGAGTGTTCTGCTCGTCGCGGTCCTGGTGCTGGGATGTCCACGCCAGATGAAAGTATCTGACACTGTCGCCGCAGCCGAGATTGCGCTGGCATCGTCGGGTGTTGATGCCGACATCGCCGACGCAGCGCTCGCTGCGGATGACGACAACGAAAAGGCGGCCTTGCCCGGCCAGTACAGTGGGCATGCGCCGGGTCTCATTGTCACCATTACCAGTGTGAAGATCCCCAAGGACCGACGCCCGATCGTGAATTTCACGGCGACCGATGAAAGGGGCGAGACGGTAGGCAAGAACGAATTGACCGATGTTCGGTTCATTCTCGCGTACCTGGGCGGCCCGTTAGACCGCAGCACGTTGAAGTACATCAGCTACAACACGCGCATCGAAAACCCTGATGGCGTGGTAAACAATGGCGATGAAGCGGTACAGGCGACCTACGACACCGCGCTGCTCGCCGGCGTAAAACAGAAGAACAACGGCGCGTTCCGTTACAAATTTGCGACCGCGCTGCCGGTCGGTTATGACAAAGCCGCCAGCCACCAGGTCGGCGGTCAATTCCGCCGCACCTTCGGCGCGAACGGCGTCAGCTATCCGGCAAACGCTGTGCTCGCATTCCGTCCCGATGGCGGCAAAGCGGTTCTGACGCGCGACGTGGTCGACAACGAAACGTGCAACCAATGTCATACGCGCCTCGCGTTGCACGGTGAAATCCGCCGCGACATTCAGCTTTGCATCCTTTGCCATACGCCGCAGAGCACTGACGCACAATCCGGCAACTCGGTAGACATGGCGCAGATGATCCATAAGATTCACATGGGTGCGGAACTGCCCAGCGTCGTGGGTGGCGATCAGTATCAAATCGTCGGCTTTGGTAACACGGTCCACGATTACTCGACCGTACACTATCCGCCAGCCCCACAAGATGTGCGTAATTGCGAATCCTGCCACTCCGGTACGGCCGGCGCAGGCGCGGAAACATTCCACCTCGACAACCCGACCATCGAAGGTTGCGGATCGTGCCACGACCGCACATGGTTTGGCGAAGAGGCTGATATGCCCGATGGCTACGAACTGCACTTGGAAGACGTGCCGCTGTTTGACAATTCCTTGTGCTCGACGTGCCATAAGGCGAACTCCTCCGTGGAGCCGATCATTCCAGCGCACCTCCTTCCGCAGGAAACGGAAGATGCACCGGGGTTGAAATACGAAGTCACCGACTACGACATCGTCGAAGTTGCAACCGCGCCGAAACTGAAGATTTACTTCACCGCGAAGAACGGCGCTGATGAACCAATCACGAATCTAGATTCAAACGCGGCAATCTCGCTCAGCGGCTTGATTGCATGGCCGGTTGAGGACTATACGACCCGCGTCCAGAACACGATTCAGGGCTCCGGTGAATCCGGCACGCTCGTGAATGATGGCGGCGGCGCATATACGTATACGTTCTCCAGCGCATTGCCGCTCGGTTCGACCGACACCTTCGCGATGGCACTGCAATCGCGCATCAGCTTTACGCACGATGGTGCAACCGTCTCGCAGGGTCTCGAAAGCAACCAGCGGTTCATCTTCACGCTGGACGACTCGGAACCGGTCGAACGGCGCGCAATCGCAGACGAGGCCGCATGTAACGTATGCCACGTCGAAGTACGCTTCCACGGTGAACAGCGCGTCGGCGTAGACTTCTGCGTGATGTGCCACACAACCGTACAGACCGATGAAACGCGCCGTGACCCGGCTTTGGGTGTCGACGCGGATCCTGAAACGGTGAATATGAAGGACATGATCCACGCGATTCACCGCGGTGAAGAGCTCGAAGACGACTACACTGTCTACGGTTTCGGTAATGTCGCGCACGACTTCACGGAAATCCGCTTCCCGGGTCGCGAAGACCAGTGCGTTATCTGCCACGTAGCGGATGCGACGAACCTTCCGACGCCTATAGAGGCGCTGCCGACAGTGATCACCGAAAACGGCGGCCAGCCGGTATTGACCAAGCTGCCGCAATCGGCCTCCTGCAACTCCTGCCACGATAGCTTTGCGGCAGTGTTGCACGCGGCGTTGAACTCAGACCTCGCGGGTGGCGACGAAAGCTGCGAAGTCTGCCACGGCGTAGACGCTGAATTCTCAGTGGAGAGAGTCCACGCGCTAGAGCCATAAGACTCAGCACGGTCTCACCCAACGGAGACTGTTTAGACGACAGATTCCCCCTCGCGCTGGAGCAGCGCGAGGGGGAATCGTTTATGTTTGTCTCTTCAGGCGCTTCACGGCCCTTGCCAGGAGGGTAGCGCCCATGGATAGCGTGCCACCACTAAATCTTGGGCGCGCTTAAGGCGCAGCGAACATCATCCCACGGTAATCAAACGATGGTGGAATCGCTGACTATTTTGCCGCAGCAGGCGCCTCGGTCCGGTAATACACATGAATCATCGGCTTACCCGACCGATAGAAATGCGTCGTTATCTTCGACAGGTTCTCCCGTTGCGCCTTTTCCAACGCCTCGATAAACATGTCGTACCCCGGTGTCGAACTGTCATTGATCCGCACGATGATGTCATTGCTCTCGAACCCGAGCACAGACAAGAACTCCGCGAGCGTATTGTCTAATACGAGATCGTTTGCCGCTTTCATGCCACGATAACCGTTCGTATCGCGCAGCGACTTCAACCGGTTCCGGCCCATCTGCAACAACATCGACCATTGCGCAGGCGAAATGTCCCATTCCTTTACCGTGGCGTCTGCAAACGGGTCCGCTTCCCCGCTCCCTTTCTTGATGGCGATTGCGTGCGCCGCGATCTTATCTGCTTCGCTCTTCAGCCACACATTGAACGCATCCTGGCGCGTTGCCGCCGCGAGGCGCGCCGCACGCTCTTGCTTCTTATACAAGTCGAGCCGCAGCAGGAACGGCATGCTCGCGTCACCCGGAAAGTTTTCGTGCTTCCAGACAAACGCGCGCAGCTCATCCCATGTCTTCAACCCAAGCCGCTCATTCGAAACCATGCGCAATGCTTTTCCGTCGCCATTGAAAAAAAGTCCCGAATGATCCAGCGGCTCCGTCGCGCGCGCACCGCGATCGATTCGCATCAGTTCATGGCCCGTCGCGCCGTCCATCACCAACAATTCGGAGTCCTGCAATTCCGCAACAATGCGCTTTCCGCCGGGCGCAATTGTGATTGCGCCGAGCGGCATCGTCGGAAAATTAAACTGCGGCGTAATGTCCGCTCCGTTTGCCGCATCGAACACCGCGACGCCCCGCCCACCGGAAACAAAGAATCGCTCACCTTGCTCGCTGAATGCGGCATCTGACGCTTCGGCCGGATACTTCGCGGCCCATACCTGTTTCGCGCTCGCAACATCGAACATTGTGACGTCGCTTTCCGCTTTGTCCAAAGTCACCGTCACAACCTTGCTGTCATCCGCATTGAAGATGGGCAAGTTGTGCGTACCCGGCTCCGCTGCGGGAATCGATTGCACGATATTGCCCGTTGCGACATCGTAAATCTCGATCTCGCCCGACGTTGAAGTAATGGCGACATTCTTCTTCGTGTTTGGAAATCCGGGATAAAACGGCGCGCCCTTTAACTTCAGCTCAACACTCGTTCCA
>JADLHJ010000060.1 GCA_020848835.1 Candidatus Hydrogenedentota bacterium | reverse complement strand
TCGCCTGTGTGGCGTGGGCCGTTTTAGGAGGTCTTTCCCGTGGTAACCCGAGTCGAAATCTTCGATACGACGCTGAGGGACGGTGAGCAGTCGCCCGGCGCGAGCATGAACGTCCAGGAGAAAATCCAGATGGCGCTTCAGCTCGAACGACTCAATGTGGATACCATCGAGGCGGGGTTCCCGATTGCGTCGGAGCAGGAGTTTGAGGGGGTGCAGCGGGTGGCGGCGGCGGTGAAGAAGCCGCGGGTCGCGGCGTTGGCGCGGGCGAACCGTCTGGACATTGAGCGGGCGGCGAAGGCGATCGAGAAGGCGGCGCGGCCTGTGCTGCACACGTTTCTTGCGACGTCGGACATTCACCTTGAGTTTAAGTTGAAGATGTCGCGCCAGGAGGTGCTGGATCGCGTGGGCGAGTCGGTGCGTTTGGCGAAGAGTCTGATTGGTCGCGTGGAGTATAGCGCGGAGGATTCGACGCGTTCGGATCTGGAGTATCTCGCGGAGATTACGAAGACGGCGATAGCGGCGGGCGCGGATGTGATTAACCTGCCGGATACGGTGGGCTTCACGACGCCGATGGAAATCGAGGAGATGTTCCGCTTTGTGATCGCGGAGTCGGGCGCGCCTGAGCATGTTGTGTTTTCGAGTCATAACCATAATGACCTTGGTTTGGCGGTGGCGAATGCGTTGGCGGCGGTGCGCGGCGGTGCGCGGCAGATTGAGTGTTGCGTGAACGGCATCGGCGAGCGCGCGGGGAACACGGCCTTGGAAGAGGTCGTGATGGCGATGAAGACGCGTCAGCAGGTGTATCCGTTTGACACGGACATCGTCACGGAGGAGATTACGAATACGAGCCGGTTGCTGGGTAGCATTACCGGCCTTTCTATTGCGTATAACAAGCCGGTCGTGGGGCGGAATGCGTTTGCGCATGAGGCGGGGATTCATCAGCACGGTGTGATCGCGAGCCGGATCACGTATGAGATTATGACGCCGGAGTCGGTGGGCCGGAAGAGCAATGAGCTGGTGTTGGGCAAGCATTCGGGAAAGCATGGCCTTACGCGGCGTTGCGCGGACATGGGCTTCACGTTGACGGATGCGGAAGTGCAGCATTTGTATGAGAAGTTCATCGCGTTGGCGGACAAGAAGAAGGAAGTGTTTGAGGACGACTTGCGCGTGCTGATTGCGTCGATGCGCAATGAGAGCTTCGAGATTTATACGTTGGAGCAGTTGCGCACGGCGGGTGGTGACCCGACGATCGCGTATGTGAAGTTGCGGCGTGGCAGCGAGTCGTGTGAGGAGACTTCGACGGGCGACGGGCCGGTGGACGCGGCGTGTCAGGCGGTGGAGCGGATCATCGGCGTGAGCGGGCGTTTGCAGGAGTTCTCAATTCGCGCGGCGTCGCCGGGTAAAGAAGCGTTGGGCGAGGCGCATGTGGCCGTGCTCCTCAATGGCAAGATTTTCTATGGCACCGGAGCGAGCACGGATATCGTCGAGGCGGCGGTGCATGCGTACCTCAGCGCGACGAACAAATACCTTGCATTGAAGAGCACGCAGGAGCCTACGCCGATTACCGCGCAGGCGCGTTAGTTAGAATAAAAGTATTGAGGGGTGGCGTCGATTGTCTCGACGTCACCCCTTTTCTTTTTAGTTCGAGATGAGGGTCAAGTCTCCGCCGATAATCCGTATTCCGCGATTTTGCTGTAGAGGGTGCTGCGGCCTATGCCGAGTTGTTTGGCGGCTTCGTTGACGCGTCCTTCGCAGCGCTCGAGGATTTTTTTGATGTGGCGGCGTTCGAGTTCGGAGAGCGGTACGAGTTGTTCATCCTGTTCTGGATCGGTTTCTGTTCCGAAGGACGATTCGGACGGGGATTGGACGTCGTTGACCTGGATAAGTTCGGAGCGTGTGAGCGCGATGGCGCGTTCGATGGTGTTGCGCAGTTGGCGGACATTTCCGGGCCAGCGCTGTTCGAGTAGGTACTCCATCGCTTCTTTGGAAATTCCTGATACGGGGCGCTTCGCGCGGCCCAGGTAGAGCGTGAAGAAATGCTCGGCGAGCGCGGCGATGTCAGCGGGGCGTTCGCGCAGGGGCGGGATGTGGATTGAGATGCCATTGAGACGGTGGTAGAGGTCCTCGCGGAATTCGCCGCGCTTCACCTGCATGGGGATATCTTTATTTGTCGCGGCGATGACGCGGAGGTTGACCTTTGTTTCCTTGTTAGCGCCGACGCGGAAGAATCGGCCGGATTCGATCACGCGGAGAAGTTTTGCCTGGTTGTCGAGGCTTAAGTCCCCCACTTCGTCCAGGAACAAGGTGCCTTCGTGGGCCTGTTCGATAAGGCCGATGCGGCGTTGCAGTGCTCCGGTGAAGGCGCCTTTTTCATAGCCGAAGAGTTCGCTCTCGAAGAGGTGCGGCGGGATCGCGGCGCAATTCACGATCACCAGTGGTCCGCTCGCTCGCGCGGACTGTTCGTGAAGCAGGTGTGAGACGAGTTCCTTGCCCGTGCCGGTTTCGCCGGTGATCAATACGTGCAGACCAGACATGGCGGCTTTCTCGACAAGCGCGCGGAGTTGTTTCATGCCAGCACTTTCGCCGACGAGGGTCGTTGTTGCCTTTGCAACTGCGCGGAGGCTTTCGTTGTGGCGGCGCAGGCGGTCCATTTGGCGCATGGACTGGAAATAGGGCGCGCTGGTTTGCGCGACGGCGACGAGGAAACGGAGATCGTTGTCGCTGGGGACCCGGTTGGCCGCTTCGAGCCGCAGCATCACGCAGCCGATTTGCTGGCCTGCCAGATCGATGGGTGCTGCCAGCAAGGTCGCGAGGCGCTGCACTTCTCCTTCGCGGGAAATGACGGGAATGTTGAGTCCCTCCCGCCGCGCTAATGCCTTTTGGGCTTTTCGCTGCACTTCGTTTGGCGCCGTGGTCGGGTCGCCGTTGCGAATGGATTGTGTGGAGTAGAACTGCAATTCGCCACTTAATACTTGAATGAGGCCGATCCATGCCGAAGTCGGATGGAAGTAGGATTCGAGGGCATCGAACACCACTGTTAATAGATCTGTTGTGCTCGTGGCGCGGCTGCAGCGCCGGCTGACATCGAAGAGGATGGCCAATTCGGTGACAGAGTTGGGATAGGCTTTCGCAACCAATTCCGCCGTGATATCGCCGAGCGCTTGAGATTGATCCTCGGCGAGGTTGACCGTGGTGTCGCCACGAAGTTCCTCGGCGCCGTGCATCGATTGTGCGTCGCTTGTTGTGACGAGAAAGAGCGAGCGGCCTATGGCGATTTCGTCGCCTGGCCGCAACGCGCATTGCTTTGCCGGGCGGCCGTTGACGAGGGTGGTATTGCTACTGCCCAGGTCGTTGAGGAAGACGTCTTCGCCGGTTGAAACGATTTCGCAATGGTGACGCGATGCGAGGGAATCAGGCACAAAAACGTCGCAGTTGTCTGCGCGCCCCAGAAGAATACGCTCTGTGCCGATTGGCCAACTGAGGCCTTTTGTAGGCCCGGTTTGCGAGGTGATGCTGATCACAAAGTCTGCCCTGTTCTCGTGATTCGCGACATTGGCCCCTACCGCGAAAGTCTCACTACGAAGGATACTATAGAAGTGTTGGAAAGCGAAATCTGGTGCGCTCCTCGCGCTGGCAAGTCGTCATCGTGCTCGGTGCTCGAAAAGATCGATTGCGAGTCGTCATGGAGGGGATTCCCCCTGGAACTATGAAAATGGCGGGAGCCCCATAGGGCAGCGTTCGCCAGAGCGCGGCGCTGTGCGCAGAGACGCGCCGCGCTCAGGCGAGCGAGCTGCTACTTCCGGGCTCAGGCGAGCGAAGCGCTACTTCCGCACATTCTTGTAGCACGAGCACGAGAATAACGGTACACGCAAACTTGATCTGTTATAGCGCGCGTCTATTCAATTTCGATTATGCGCAGTTTGATGTTGCCCATGAAGGGTGCAATGCGCCACCAGGACATGAGGTCGCCTGAGATGAGTTTGATGTGGGTGGCGTCAGCGACGGGTTGGCCGAGGGTGGGGTCGATCCAGACCCAGCGGCCTGCGTAGACCTCAGGCCACGCGTGGTAATAATAGGCCTTGAATTCATCGCTCCATACGATACCGATAGCCATGCGCGTGGGCAGGCCAGCGGCGCGTGCGAGCGCGGTGTAGAGCATGGTGTGTTCGTTGCAGTCACCTTCCATGGTGTCGAGCACGTCGAGCGCGGTGGGCAGGCTGGGCACGATGTCTTTCTTTACGGAGGCGAATACCCATTCGTAAATGAGCATGGCTTTTTTCCAGGGGTCTGGTTCATCACCGACGATAGTGCGCGACTTCTCGACGATTCGCGGATGCTCGATCTGTAGAAAGGGGTCGTTGGCCAGCGCTTTTGCGAGATCCGATTCGGACGGAGGATTCGTACTACTTTCAGGACCTTCGGGTTTGATCTCTATTTCGTTGCCGGGCAAAACGTGCTGAGAATCGTCACTTGGGAGCGTGGTGATTCCTTCGAGCCCATTCAATTCAAAACGCATACGCTTCGCGCCGCGAAACGGTGTTTTGCCTTGCGGGCGAATTGCCGCGAAATCCAGTAGACCAGCGCCGCGGTCACGCGATTCGACGGCGAGTTTGATGGCGTCGTTTGGGTGCATGCGTTGCAGGACAAAACCAATGGGAGTTTCCGCGCGCAAGACTTCGCCCGCAGCATCGACCCACGCTTTCGATTTCATGCCGGAGAGATCGGTCTGGAACACCTTGGTTTTCACCGAGCGGCCCATGACTCGTATGGTTTCTTCGCCGATGCAGGTGACGCGCGCTTTTCCAACGGACATCGTGACAGGATCAAAGGTTTCGACCAACACCTCCTCCCCCACGCCGATCGCGGGCATCGAAAAGGAACCGAAGCCAGGCGTGCTCGTCATCATCTGAGTATTTTGGGCGGGCAGATCGATCGGCAAAGTCTCGCCGCCAGTTGTGATATTGCCGATAATGCGACCGTCTTCCATCGAGCCGTTGATTGACGTGGCGTGTTGACCTGAGCGAAGTGTAAAAGCGAAGTCGCGAAGACCTTGATCGGGCGATGCCCAGGATTCCCCGTTTACAACAAGTTCACCCTGGAAGCTACCGAGGTTCAGATTTAATCGACCGACGACGCGCGTCTTGACTCCGGTGGTCCTCTCTCGCGTTTCCGCTTCCGTTTGGATGTCGATGTAGCCAATGGGCGTGCTCTGCGCGTCGTTCAGCAGCAGGCCGAACCAGATGTCTGTGGGATGTTCGGGAATGGTGATGCCACCGCGTTCGGCGCGGAAGGTGGGCGTAAATACTTCGCGGCGCAGGAGCAGGCTCATCATCACCAGCCAGAAGCCGGCAATGAGGAGGACTCCGAGAATTACGACACGCCGCCGCAGCACTTCTTATACTTCTTGCCGCTCCCACATGGGCATGGATCGTTGGGACCTACCTCCGGAGTAAGTTTGCGAATCGGTTCCTGCTTGGGCTTTTTCTGTTCCTCAGCCGGTGCACCGGGGGCCTGGGCGGCGGTTTCCTGTCCCGCGAGTTTGAAGCGGCTTGTGTCGTACGACGCGAAGCTGCGGTCCTGTTGCTTGTCGGCGCTGACCATGTTGTATTCGGAGATTGTCGAGAACGGATCGTTCTTCGCGGTGAGCGTACCGCGCTGTGCGTCTATCCGGCGCGACTTGCGCACATCGGGATCCGTGAGGCGGAATACAGTCTGGATCACGCGTTCCTCGATACTGTCCATCGTGCTCTCGAACATTTCGAAACCTTCGGTTTTGTATTCGACCAAGGGGTCTTTTTGTCCGAAGGCGCGCAGACGCACCGAATCGCGCAAGTAGTCCATGGAATACAAATGGTCGATCCACTTATCGTCCACGGCGCTGAGTAGCGCCATTTTTTCGACGTCATGGACGTATTTGCGCGCGAGCTTCGGGAAGTCGATATGGGAATCATCTCCACCGATTTGCTCTCGGAAGCTGCCGCGGTATTCGTCCTCGATGGATTTCTCGTGCGCGATGTAGCGTTCGCGGACTTGCTGGAGTAAATCGGCGTCGAGCGGCGCGGGCTCCGTGTCTTCGTCTGCGTCCAGTTTAGGATCGAAGCCGAAGACCTGTTTGAACCGGGCTTCGAGGCCATCGAGATCCCAATTGTCGGGAAGCTGATCCTGGGGCGCGTACTGCTGGATCATGGCCTCGACAGTATGCGCGATGAACTCGTCGATGCGTTCCCGCACGTCGCGGTCCTCAAGGACTTCGCGTCGAATGCCGTAGATAATGCGGCGCTGCTCGTTCATTACGTCGTCGTATTCTTTGAGGTGCTTGCGCGTCTCGAAGTTCATTTCTTCGACGCTGCGCTGGGCGCGTTCGATGGAGCGGGTGACCATGCGCTGGCTCAGCGGTTGGTCGTCCATTTCCTGCTGGCTGCCGAAGTATTCGAGCCAACGCTTGAGTCGATCGCCGCCGAAGAGCCGCGCGACTTCGTCTTCCAGGCTGAGGAAAAAGCGCGTGGTGCCGGGGTCGCCCTGGCGGCCGCAACGGCCGCGGAGCTGGTTGTCGATGCGGCGCGATTCGTGGCGCTCGGTGCCGATGATAGCAAGGCCGCCGAGTTCGCGGACACCTTCCCCGAGTTTGATGTCGGTGCCGCGGCCGGCCATGTTTGTCGCGATGGTTATGGCGCCTTGCTTTCCTGCATTGGAGATGATCGAGGCCTCGCGTTCGTGGTGTTTTGCGTTAAGGACCTGGAAATCCGTGATGCCGCGCTCACGCAGGGTTTCTGCTACCAATTCGGATTTTTCAATCGATACGGTACCAACCAATACGGGACGGCCTGATTCGTGGATGTGGGAAATTTCGTCGGTGACCGCCTTGAATTTCCCTTTTTCGGTGGCAAAGACCAAGTCGGTCATGTCATCGCGAATCAAGGGGAGGTTCGTGGGAATCTGCACCACGTCAAGATTGTAGATGTTGGCGAATTCCATCGCTTCGGTGACGGCCGTACCGGTCATACCGCTAATTTTCTTGTAGAGTCGAAACAGGTTTTGATAGGTGATCGTCGCGATGGTCTGGTTTTCGAATTGGACCGGGACGCGTTCTTTGGCTTCGATGGCCTGGTGCAGGCCGTCGGAGAGTCGGCGACCTTCCATCAAGCGACCGGTGAAATCGTCAACAAGCAGGACCTCGCCGTCTTTGACGACGTACTCGTCGTCTTTCTTATACATCGTGTGCGCACGAATGGACTGTTCGATCATATGCACGATGCCGAGCGAATCGGAGGTGAACATGTCCTCGACGCCCATTAACTTTTCGGCGAGCGCCATGCCTTCGTCGGAGATGATCACGTGGCGGTGCTTTTCGTTCGCTTCGTAATGCTTGTCGCGCTTGAGCTGGCGCACGACTTCGTCCACGCGGTAATACAGATCGGTGGGTTTTTCGGGGCGGCCAGATATGATCAGGGGCGTGCGCGCTTCGTCGATCAGGATCGAGTCGATTTCGTCGATGATCGCGTAATTGAGTTGGCGATGACGCCGATGCTCGGGGCGCTGCGCCATATTGTCGCGTAGATAGTCGAAACCGATTTCGCTGTTCGTGCCGTAGGTGATGTCGGCGCGATAGCTGACCTGATGCTCGAAGTTGTCCATGTCGTGCTGAATCAGTCCGACCGTGAGGCCGAGGAATTCGTAGATGGGACCCATCCATTCCTTGTCGCGGCGCGCGAGGTAGTCGTTTACCGTGACCACGTGGACGCCCTTGCCTTCGAGCGCGTTGAGATAGCAGGGCAAGGTGGCGACGAGGGTTTTGCCCTCGCCGGTGACCATTTCCGCGATGCAGCCCTGGTGCAGCACGATGCCGCCGATGATTTGTACGTCGAAGGGGCGCATGCCGGTGACGCGCTTGGACGCTTCGCAGCATACGGCGAAGGCCTCGGGCAGAATGTCCTCGAGCGAGGCACCTTGGGCGAGGCGCTCCTTGAATACGCCGGTCTGCGCGCGGAGCTGATCGTTCGTCATCTTGGAGACGATGCGCTCGTGCGCGCGGACGGCCGACAGCAGCGGCTGCAGGCGCTTTATCTGGCGTTCTTTGTTGGTACCGAAAAACGATTTTAATAGTGCGTCAAGCATGCGAAAGAAACCATCGAACAAGGATGAACTCCGGACACCGCGGAATGCGGGTCAATAACGGACGGCAATTCATTGCATTGGTGAAATCATAGCAAAGCGTCGGCGATAGGCACAAAGCCGCGCGGCGACTTGGTTTACTCCATGGGATACTTGAGTCCCCACTGCGCGCGCAGTTGGTCCATGGTCTCCATTAAAACGATTGATTCGTCCAGTGGCATTCCCGGGCTTTCGGTTTGGCCGGCGCGCAGGCAGCGCATGACTTCCATGGCCTGGTATTCGTAGCCGTTGCCCTGGTGGGGTTGTTCGAAGATGACGGGGTCATTTTCGCCTATCTTTAGACTGGCCTTTGTTGTGCACCAGAAGGGCGAGTGAAGTTGGATGCGGCCCTCAGTCCCTAGCACGTAGGCGTCGTATGGCGTTTCCGTGCGGACGGCGCTGGCGAGGACGGCGAGGCGGCCGGCTTCGTAGGTGAGCACGTAGGCGGCTTGTTCGTCCACGCCGGTGCTGCCGAGGTGTGCGGCGCCGGTCATGGCAACGGGTTTCTTGCCGCCGAAGATCATGGATGCGAAGGACAGCGGGTAGATGCCAACGTCGAGCAAGCTGCCGCCGCCGAATTCGGGATTGAACAGGCGGCTGTCAGCGTCGAGATCACCGCGGAACCCGAAATCGGCCATCACCATGCGCGGTTCGCCGATGCGGCCTTCCTTGATCCATTTCTGGGCTTGCAACATCGCGGGGATGAAGCGTGTCCACATGGCTTCCATGAGGAAGGCTTTCTTTTCCTGCGCGCGCGTCACCATTTTCTTTGCTTCGCGGGTATTAATTGCGAAAGGTTTTTCGCAGAGGACGGCCTTGCCGTGGTCGAGGCAGAGCAACGTATTTTCGCAGTGGAGCTGATGCGGCGTGGAAACGTAGATCACGTCCACTTCGGGATCGCTGGCTAGTGCTTTGTAGGAGGCGTGGGCCTTCGCTGCGCCAAACTCTTTTGCGAAGGCGTCTGCCGTTTCCTGTTTGCGCGAACCGACTGCGGCGACTTTCGCGTCAGGAATCGACTTCAATCCTGTGACGAACTTCTTCGCGATTGCCCCTGTACCTAAAATACCCCAGCGAATTGCTGCGCTCATTTTGTTTCCTTCTCTAAGTGTTTCTAACAAAAATTGCCGGAACCCCTTCAGGGTTCACTCAGTGTAGATGTTGGCGTTACCCAGGGTAGGCCCGCCTGCGTCGAAGCGACTCCGGCGAGCCAACCCTGGGCAACGTGCTGGAATCCCTTCGGGATATTCGTTCATCGCCGGTTAGTCCTTCGCTTAAGTCCATTGGCTACGCGCTGGAATCCTTCGGGATATTTTTATTTTGTTTGAGGTTCCAAGTGTTTCTTTACAAACTCGTATGCGCCGTCGCCTTTGAACTCGTGTCCGCCGGAGAAGGCCGTGAAAACATAGCTATCGGACAGGCCTAGGCCGTCCCAATATTTCTTTGCGCGGACGGATTCCGCTTTCGCGCCATCGACGGCGAAGAGGGTGTCGTTGTCCCCCACTTCGATCATCAATGCGCGCGGGCAAATCAGCGCGCAGACTTCCGCGTCGTTGAACTCGTTCATGAAGCCAAAGTAGGACCAGTCGGACCAGAGATAGCGCTTGCGCTCGTTGAAGAAGCAGGAGCTGACTGCCGCGTCAATGCGCGTGTCGATCGCTGCGGTGTAGAGCGTGTAGCAGCCGCCGTAGGAAAGGCCCATCATGGCGATGCGATCTTTATCCACTTCGGGTCGTTCGCAGGCGATGTCGATGAGGCGCGATATTTTGTAGACCTCGAGCGCGAGGATTGAAGTGCCGAGAAATTGAAGGTCCTGATCGAGTTTTTGACGGTTGGGTCCGTTGATTTCTGCTTTACCGCCGAAGGGAAAGAGCAGCGCGGGTTCGAGGGTGACATAGCCCTCCTTCAAGGCCCGCATGGTCATCCAGCCGTAGTTGCCGGTGCCCACGCCTTCGAGCATGCCGTGGACGAGTTCAGGGTTGCCGCCGCCCCCGTGCTGGCAGATCATGAGCGGGGCTTTGCCTTTTAGACCGTGGGGGATGCTGACGAGACCGTAGGCTTCTACGCCTTCCACCACTTCGAGCCATACGCGGTAGATAGTTGCATAGGGATCGTCGGCGAGCTTTTCCCAACGCGGCTTCGCGTTCTCTTTCCGAAGGGGTGGCGGATAACCGATGCGGCTGTGCAGCGCGGCGCGGAGTTCCTTTGTCGAACGAATGTATGCGCGTTTGCTTTGGAAGTTAGGGACGAAAAAAGTGTCGCGATTTTTTGGGGCCAATTCGTGGAGCCGCAGTGCGTAGGCGCCGACTTGATCGAACTGTGTCTGGCGGTTCGGTGACGATTTCTCAACTGGCTCGGTATAGCGGCCTGGAAATGGATCTTGGGCCGTGGCCATTTGCGCAACGCAAAGCGAAATGGCACACGCGAGAAGTGTTCGGGGGTTCATGCGCGAAAGGATAGGTGCAGGCGTCGGACGAATCAAGCGGGGACGGGTTTGCTACGCGCCGCGGGCAAGGACAAATTCGGCGAGGGCGAGCATGGAGTCTTTGTATTGCGAGGAAGGGAAACCGGCGATCGCGGCGCGGGCTTCATCAATGTAATCGCGCACAATCGCCTCGGTTTGTTCGCGGGCGCCGGAGGTTTCCACGATGTCCGCAACCCACGCACGGTCCTCGTCGGAGAGTGGCTTTCCTTTGAGACGATCGAAGCGTGCGCGGCCGGCGTCATCCAGCGATTCGCGAAGATAGATGATAGGAAGCGTCTTTTTCCCTTCGACGATGTCGCCGAAGGCTGGTTTGCCGAGGGCCTCTTCGTCGCGCGTGACGTCTAGGAGATCGTCCACCAACTGGAAGGCGATGCCGAAGGCCAGCCCGTAGGCGTGCAGTTCGGGTCGTGGCGCGCCTTCGATGAGGCACGCGGGTGTGCTGCAGGCGACGGCGAAGAGGCTCGCTGTTTTCTGGCGCGCGAGACTGATGCAGGCCTCGGGAGAATAGTGCTCGCGGCCGAGGCCGAAGTGCGTTAGCTCGCCCTCGGACATTTCGCGCACAGAATTAATAGCGTTGGTAATGACCAGGCACGAGTCGTAGGAACCGAGAATATGGATCGCGCGGGCTACGAGATAGTCGCCGCCGAGCACCGCAGTATGGTTGTCCCACATCGCGTTGAGTGAACGCATGCCGTGGCGCAGGTCCGCGTGATCGATGACGTCGTCATGCGCCAATGCCGCGAGGTGGAGCAGTTCCATGGCAGTCGCCAACGGTACGAAGCGCGAGGTCTCTTCCTCGCCGAGCGCACCGGCGGAAAGCAACGACAAGGCCGGGCGCAGCATTTTTCCACCGACGGGCAACTTGGGGAGGCGTTCGCCATAAACGAACTTGAGCGCGTCGGACCAAAGCTGGGCGATGGACGCGCGCACGCCGTCCATATCGCGAGATATGGGACGATACAGATCGTTCAAGTTGAGGGTGGACTGCATGCGCCGGATCTTAACATAGACAGGCTTCGTTGTTGAAATTAATCGCTACAATTGCTTGCAGTTCCAATGACTTTGCGCGCTAAAGCACCGTGACAAACAAACCCCATTTGCGCGCTGTATGCAGACTTGATAGGCTATTTTATTAATCATTTGAAACCGTTCACCTCCGGGTATAGGCGAACATGCGAGATGAGTTCTACGCGATCCTTTGATGTAGCAGTAATCGGCACCGGCCCCGCTGGGGAAGGCGCCGCGATGCAGTGCGTGAAATCCGGCAAGTCTGTGGCGGCAATTGAATGCATGCCGCATGTCGGCGGCAATTGCACCCACCTCGGCACCATACCGAGCAAATCGCTGCGGTATGCGATCTATGTGATGACCTCCGCGAATAACAATCCCCTGTTTCGCGAGGCTGGTGTGTCGCTGGATTTTACGTTTGCGCAATTGCGAAAAAGCGCGACCTCGGTCATCGAACGCCAGGTTTCGATGCGCCAGCGGTTCTATGATCGCAACGACGTGGAACTGATCTGCGGGCGTGCGTCCTTCATCGATGCGCACACAATTGCGGTAAAGAATGGCGGAGCGGAATGTGAGTACGTTTCCGCGGAAAGCATTGTCATAGCGACGGGCGCCAAACCGTTCCGCCCGCTAGACCTGGATTTCTCGCATCCCCGCATTTTTGACAGCGATACCATTCTGAATCTGAAAGAGACGCCGCATTCGATTACGATCTATGGCGCGGGTGTTATCGGGTGTGAATACGCATCGATGTTCCGCAATCTCGATGTGAAGGTGAACCTGGTCAACACACGCGAGAAACTGCTCGAGTTCCTCGACGACGAGATTATCGACGCGCTGAGCTACCACTTGCGCGATCGCGGGGTACTGATTCGGCACATGGAGACTTGCGAACGCGTCGAACCGCGCGACAAGGAGGTTATCCTCCACCTGAAATCGGGCAAGCAACTTAAATCGGATGTGCTACTGTGGGCCGCGGGGCGTGTGGGCAATTCCGATGGGTTGAATTTGGAGCATTTGGGAATCGTTCCTGGGCATCGCAAGCTGATTCCCGTGAACGAGAAGTACCAAACGACGGTGCCGAATATTTACGCGGCAGGCGACGTAGCGGGTAAGTCGTCGTTGGCGAGCGCTGCTTATGTTGAGGGGCGTTTTGCAGCGACGAGCATTTTAGGCCATGCAGAATACGAACTTGTGCGCGATGTGCCGACGGGTATCTATACCTCACCGGAGATTAGCTCTGTTGGGAAGACAGAGCGCCAGCTTACCCAGGATAAAGTTCCCTACGAGGTGGGCCACGCATTATTCAAGAGTCTGGCGCGCGGGCAGATCACCAATCAGACAGTCGGTATGTTGAAACTGCTTTTCCACCGCGAAACGCTTCAGATCCTCGGGGTGCATTGTTTCGGCGCGAATGCCGCGGAAATTATTCATATTGGTCAGGCGATCATGGCGCAGAAGGGCGAGGCGAACAGCCTGCTTTACTTTATCAACACGACTTTTAATTACCCGACGATGGCGGAGGCGTATCGGGTTGCGGCGTTGAATGGGTATAACCGGCTATAATCGTTCGCATGGCTGCAATTTCCACATCCCCCTAAATCCCCCTTCAAAGGGGGACTTAAGAATTGCTCAATGATGCCGTTCGTTTTGCATTAAGTCCCCCTTTGAAGGGGGATTCAGGGGGATGTTATTTCAAGCAAATGGTGGTCTATCCTCGTAACCGTCTCAAAACTTCCAACCCGCGCTGGATAGTTTCATCTGTCGCGGCGAAGCTGATGCGGAGGTTTGATTTCTTTTCGCTGAAGACGGAGCCGGGGATGATGAGCAGGTTGTTTTCAATCGCTTTCTTGACGAAGGCATCGCCATCGCTTCCGGGGGCTTCGGGGAAGATGTAGAAAGCGCCGCCGGGTTTGGTGACGTTGAATCCTAATTCGACTAGGCCGTTGTAGATGAGGTCGCGTTTGCGGCGGTAAGCGTTGAGCTTGTCTGTTGTATCGAGTTTGAGTGCGGTGACCGCTGCCTTTTGCGCGAAGGATGGCGCGCACACGAAGGTGTACTGTTGCAGGGTGTTCATTTTGTCGAGGATTTCTTTTGGGCCTGCGGCGAAGCCGACGCGCCAGCCCGTCATTGCCGCCGTCTTTGAAAAACCATTTAACACAATAACGTTTTCGCACAAGCCCGCCATGCTGCCGGGTGCGTCGTCGTAATGGAACTGATCGTAGATGTCGTCGGAGATCACCAAGAGATTGTGCTTTACGGCGACTGCGGCGAGTTCTTTCAATTCGTCTTTTGTCATAGTCACGCCGGTGGGATTTGATGGTGAATTGACGATGAGCATTTTCGATTTGGGCGTGATGACGCGTTCGATGGCCTCCGCAGTCAATTTGAAATGCGGGTAGGTGTCCACCATCGCGCATTTGCCGCCGAGCAGGTTCACGAGATGTTTGTACATCACGAAGTAGGGATCGGCGAAGATGACTTCGTCTCCCGGATTGATGGTTGCAAGTAACGCGAGAAACAGCCCGCCGGAAGTGCCTGACGTAATCATCACGTTTTCCAGCGGCGTGCCGAAGCGGCGTTGATAGTACGCGGACGATTCTTCGCAGAGTTCAGCGATGCCGCCGGTTTGCGTGTATTTGTTGAAGCCCGCGCGAATTTGCTGGATCGCGACTTCCTTGACGGCTTCGTCCACGTCGTAGTCGGGTTGGCCAATGCTCAAGTTGATCGGGTCTTTTAAGGAAGCGGCCAGTGCAAAAATCTTGCGGATGCCGCTGGAATCGATTCGGTCCATACGCTCGGCGATAAAACTCATTCGTCCTCCTGACTTAAAAATCTCTATGACTGGCGATGATCAATGCCGTAACCCTTTCAGGGTACAGAAAAGGGGATTGCTTACTACCCAGGGTAGGCACGCCTTCGTCTAAGCGACTACGGCGCACCAACCCTGGGCTATGGGCCTTCATTCATTCGGGATAAATTCAAATAATCGTGTTTGCACATACAGAGGGTT
This sequence comes from Candidatus Hydrogenedentota bacterium, assembly GCA_020848835.1. GTDB lineage: Bacteria > Hydrogenedentota > Hydrogenedentia > Hydrogenedentales > SLHB01 > JABWCD01. The sequence goes on along the minus strand of JADLHJ010000060.1, from coordinate 177,703 downwards.
GATCTTACAGATATTGCGCGTAATCGAAATCATTCAACGTTCCTTCGTGGAAAATCAGGCGGCCATGAATCGTTTGCTCTTGCCCCGGCTCCAGGTCATGGAACTGCGGGTCGGAGTGCATGCAGGGATGGTTTGGATTTTGCACCATGGACAGCGTGGCGTCGAGCCATGTCATGGCTACAAGACGTTCTTCCTTATTCGAAAGCGTGACCATCATGGGCACGTCGAGTTTATGATTGCGCCGCGCGCGCCAGCCGATCCCATATTTTCCGGCATCCTCCGTCTGCTTTTCCGCCTCCTTCACCTTTATCCAACCTTTAACCGGTACATGCACATACTTGTTGTCTGCGGTGAAATCGCTAAACTCCTTGATGGCACGCAGGAATGCGCAGGTCTGTAAGGCGATCTCTTTCAGCGGCGCAGCGCTGCCGTTGCGAATGCCGATCTCTAGACCGGCGACATTTTCCTTTTCCTTGAACACTGCCGCCGTGAATGCGACTCCATCGGGCAACACGCGCTCGCACGAGACACGGTTCTCCCCCATCTTCCACTCCACTTTCGGCCAGTCCTTGTACTCGGCCGGAGCCGCGGGGTTGACGTGGCTTAAGAAGAGAAGGCCCCTGTCCGTGAAAATGGCTTCTGGAAAATCGAGCCAGATGTAATCCTGGCTTGGCCACGATGGGCTGACCCACACAATGTGTTCCCAGGGGTAATGCGGCCTCCATGCGCCGGGCAAAATGCGCAAGCCTGTCGCGTTGTTCTCATACGTGGGCTTCACCGCGTCGTCGGCAGCGGAAGCAGCAGTCAGCCCGCCCGCAACGCAGAGCGCGCTGGACGATTGCAGAAACGCGCGACGCGACAGAATTAGTGCCATCGGTAAGCCCTCGTGAATGCGCCATCATAACAAAGTCGGGATTGATTGGTCGTACCGCGCTTGATAGGCTCCGTGCGTATGGGGCGTACGATCACAAAGTTGGTGGGAACACTCGCGCTGCTATTCGCTTTTGCGGGAATTCTGCCTGCGTGTATACAACGAGTGGCGGATGGCAAGACTGCAATCGCCTATTGGCGCACCCTGTCAGGGGCTGCAGGCGACACGCAAGACAAGATCGTTGCGCAGTTCAATGCCTCGCAAAGTGACGTTGTGGTGAAGTCCGAATACCAGGGAACCTACAGCGACCTAGCGACAAAACTCATCGCGGCCACCGCGGCGAAGTCTGGGCCGGATGTCACGCAGCTTGGCACCTTTGAGATTCGGCAGTTTGCGAAGAGTGGCGTGCTGGTCGATCTCACGCCGTATCTGAACGGACCCAATGGAATCGATCGCAGCGAGTGGCCAGAGTCGATGGCGCGCGCGGGCGAGATTGACGGCGGAACATACTGGTTGCCATTTAACGTTGCGGTGCCAACGCTCTATTACAACAAAAAAGCCTTTGCAGATGCTGGCATTGCGGAAGCTCCCGCTACGTGGAGCGAGTTTTTCAGTGTCGTTCGAAAACTAACGAAGGAGGACCGCCCCGGGCTTGCCTTGTGGAGCAACACATGGCCTCTGTTCTCCATGATTTGGTCAGAGGGCGGGGAGTTGACGACGCGCGATTATGCGAACATCACGCTCAACGACCCGGTGGTAGTTTATCTATTAAAGGAACTACAGAATCTAGTGCGCGAAGGCGCGGTGGTCGTGCCAGATAAAGCTTCGGGAGGACATCGCGCGGCGTTTGTGAACGGGCGCGCGGCGATAATTCTCGATTCGCAGGACGCGTTCAGCGAAGTATTCGCGCAGTCGAACGGATTCACGCCCGGCGTTGCGAATTATCCCGCGGGCGCGAAGGGAAAAGTCTACGCGCCGGGTGGCGGCGGGATTGCGATGATGTCGATTACGTCCGCAGAAAAGCGCGACGCGGCGTGGGCGTTTATGCGGTATATGCTCTCGCCAGAACAGATCGCGGATTATTCCAGTCAATCGGGTTACGCGGCGTTCTCGAAATCGGCGCAACTAAAAATGGGCAAAAAGCTGAGCGATCCACGCTTTAAGGTAATTCACGATGCGCTGCCCTATGTTCGCGCCGATTTTTCGGTGAACATGTCCCCCGCTCTTCGTTCTGCTTTTGATGAGGCGTTTCAGAAAATATTGATGCAAGCCGCAGATGTTCAGCAGGCGCTCGACACGGCCGACGCAAAAGCGGAGGCGGCCGTTAAATCGGAACTCGCACGATGACGTCGTGTAGAAAGCACAGGGAGTGGTTGACGTTTCTCGGATTCGTCACGCCGAACGCCGTGCTCTTCCTGACGTTTACCTACTGGCCGATTGTGTACAGCGCGTGGCTCAGCTTCACGGACTGGGATTTGTTGCGGCCCACGCACGAAACGGTCGGGCTGGACAACTATTTGAAGCTTCTGGGCGATGCGCGGTTTTGGCGCGTGCTTGGCAACACGGCGATTTACGCGACGACGGTTGTGATCGTCGCCCAAGTATTTTCGTTCACGCTTGGTCTTTTGCTGAACATGAAACTGCGCGGGCAGCAAATCTTCCGCACAGTTGCATTCCTCCCCCACGTTACCATGACCGCCGCGGCGGCGCTCGTGTGGGTGCTGTTGTTGCATCCGCAATACGGTCCGCTCAGCGCGGTGTATTCAGCGTTTGGTGTGCGCGGGCCCAACTGGCTCGACAGCGCGTCGATGTCACTCGGTGCATTGATCCTCGTCGGGCTATGGAAGGAAACGGCGTTCGCGAGTTTGTTTTACCTCGCGGGTCTGCAAGGTCTACCGCAAGAATGCTACGAAGCAGCGACGATTGACGGCGCGAGCAAATCTGCGCAAGTCCGTCATCTGACGATTCCACTGATGGGGCCGACCATCTTCTTTCTGCTCGTCACGGGGACAATCGCCGCTACGAAAGCGTTCGATACCGTCGCGATCATGACGGAGGGTGGCCCTGTATATCCGGACACGAGCATGTACGTTTATCACTTGTACACGCTGGCGTTCCGCGAGTATCAGGCGGGGTATGCCTCCGCATTTGCGTTCGTCTTTTTTCTGGTCACGATCGGCGTATTGATTCTGCAGTGGCGCGCGCTTGCCCGGCGCGTTCACTACGGCGAATGACGCGTGACTTCTCGAGACACAGCGAATGGCGCAAATGCCATGGCATACCTACTTCTTGTAATTTCTATATTTATGCTCGGACTTCCATTCTTTTGGATGCTTGTCACTTCGCTGAAGCTCCCCACTGAAATCAATGTCTATCCGCCGGCGTGGTTACCTTCGGAAATCCATTGGAACAACTATTCCGATGCTTGGGACGCCGCGCCGTTTGGCAGGTTCTACTTGAACAGTGCACTTGTTTCCGGGGTTGCAACAATCGCTCAAATCGCTTTAGCGCTACTCATGGCCTACGCTTTTGCGTTAATCCAGTTTCCCGCGAAGACTGCGCTTTTGCTGCTCGTGCTGTCCACGATGATGATTCCAGACGAGATGAAGCTTGTACCTAATTTTATTTTGTTGACCAAGCTGGGTTGGATTGATACGTATGCGGGACTCATCGTGCCTGCAATTGCGCACGCGTTTCCTGTCTTTGTGTTATACCAGCAGTTTCGTCAATTGCCGCGATCGCTCATTGAAGCGGCGCACGCGGACGGCGCGGGGCACCTGCGTATCCTCTGGCAAATCGCAGTGCCGATGTCGCGCCCTGTACTGACCGCGGCCGCGTTGGTATCGCTGCTGGGGCATTGGAATGCCTACCTCTGGCCGCTGATCATTACGAATACGGGATCGATGCGGACGCTTCCGCTGGGTATCGCCTATCTGCGAAAGCAGGCGGAAGAAGGCAGCGTTCAGTGGAATCTTCTCATGGCGGCGGCTGTTTTCGTTGTGCTGCCGATCGTGATTCTGTACACTTTCGCGCAGAAGCAGTTTGTCGAGGGCATTATGCGGGGTGCCCTCAAAGGCTAAGTCACTCCGCTGATCATAGATAGGTGCTGCGTGTACGCGTTCAAGTTTATCAAAGAGTTTATCGCGAATCCCGGTGATGTAGGATCGATTGCGCCGAGTTCGAAACAGCTTGCCTCACAGGTTGTCGAATCCGCGCGTGTGCCGCAGGCCAATGTGGTGGTCGAGTTTGGACCCGGCACCGGTGCGATAACCGAAATCATCATTCCGAATTTGCGCCCGGACGCCAAGTTTATCGCCATGGAAATCAACGCTGATTTTGTAAAAGTCTTGCGCGAGCGGTTCCCATCAATCACAGTGCATGAAGACAGCGCGGCGAATACGCCCAAGTATCTCAAGCAACTCGGCGCGGAACACTGCGATTCGATTGTATCCGGGCTGCCATGGGCGTTCTTTAACGAAGGATTGCAGGACGCATTGTTGGATGGCGCGGTGGATGCGTTGCGTCCTGGTGGGATGTTTGCAACTTACACGTACATCACGAGCTATCCGATGCCGAGTAGTGTGAAGTTTCGCAATAGATTAAAGGCGCGTTTCAGCGAGGTGGGTGTGACGCACGTCATTTGGGCGAACGTTCCGCCCGCGATGGTTATTTGGGCGAGGAAGTAACGGACTGCTCAGTCGTTCGTTCGGGCGCGATATTGTTGGCATCCAGCGCAGCGCGCACCTTCGTGGCCAGTGTTTGCGGTGTGAATGGTTTGGATAAAAATTGGACGCCCTCATCCAATATGCCGTGTCGCGCAATGGCATCCTCGGCATACCCCGACATAAAGAGAACTTTCAAGTCCATCCGAATCTTGGTCAATTCGCGCGCCAACTCTTTCCCGCTGACTTTTGGCATCACGACGTCGGTCAGCAGCAAGTCAATTTTTCCGCCATATTTGCGCGCGGCGATGAGCGCGTCGTCCGCATCTTCGGCGGCGAGCACCTTGAAGCCTTTTGCCGCAAGCGTCTTTTGGACCATTTCACGGACCTTCGCCTCGTCTTCGACGACGAGAATCGTCTCAGAGCCGTTGGCTTCAGGTAAAGCTGCGTGCGTTCCTACTTGCATGCCCGACTGCGAGGCGCGGGGCAAATAAATTCTGAAGGTGGTTCCACTGCCAAGTTCGCTATATGCCCAAATATGGCCGCCCGCCTGTCGCACGATTCCATAACACATGGCGAGGCCAAGGCCGGTGCCTTTACCGATTTCCTTTGTGGTGAAGAAAGGCTCGAACGCTTGTGAGAGCGTATTGCTGTCCATGCCTGTTCCCGTATCGCTCACGGAGATGAGCACGTAGTCGCCGGGCTCCATATCGACGCCGTGATGCGAGTGGCTTTCCGCAAAGTCGGTGCTCGAAATTTCGATAGTAAGATGACCGCCATCCGGCATTGCATCGCGCGCATTTATTGCAAGATTCAAAAGGACCTGTTCCATCTGGCCCGGGTCCACTTTGATGAGTGCCGCGCGGTCATCGGGCATCGTTGTCAATACTACGTCTTCACCGATTAGCCGGTGCATCATTTTTTCCAATCCAAGCACGAGCGAATTGACGTTGACGATTCTCGGCTCGATGATTTGCTTGCGTGCGAAGGCTAGTAATTGCCGGGTCAAATCGGCGGCGCGTTGGGCCGCGGTCATAATTTCGTTCACCTCGTTGCGCACGGGATCTTCTTCACGGAGACGAGAGAGCGCAAACTCCGCGTTGCCGATGACGATGGTCAGCAAGTTGTTAAAATCGTGCGCAACGCCGCCGGCGAGACGCCCCACGCTCTCCAGTTTTTGGGCCTGGGAAAGTTGGGCCTGAAGGCGTTTGCGTTCGGAAACGTCGGCCATTGCCCCGATCACGCGTATAGGGTTGCCCTCGTCATCGCGGATGATGTACGCGCGATCGAACACGGTCACAATAGCACCATCGGCGCGAACGTAGCGGTATTCGTCAGACCATAGTGGCCCGCCTGATGCGAAAGCTTCCGCCATGCCAGCGATTACTCGGTCCCTGTCTTCGGGATGAATCTTGTCCATCCAGGTTTCGCTTGTGGTCGGCATTTCGCCGGAGGCATAGCCAAACAAGGTTTTCGCTCCGTCGCCCCACCATACTGTGTTGGTGACTATGTCCCAATCCCAAACGGCGTCGTTGGTCGCTTTCGAGACGATGCGGAAGCGTTCGTCGCTGGTGCGTAGCGCTTCTTCCGATCGTTTGCGCTCGGTAATGTCTCTGATGACTACGATGTAGGATTCTTCGCCTTCATACTCGGTTGGGCCGACTGAAATCTCCACATCAATCCTTGTTCCGTCATAACGTAATATTTGTTCTTCCAGCGGCGGCAAGGCTTCCCTTTTTGCCTTCACCTCGCTGAAGCGCGCTTGGACTATCGGCATGAATTCTTTGGGAATGTCGTCCCATACATTGCGGCCAAGGAGTTCCTCTGTTGACTCGGCACCCATCATTTGCGCGTATGCGGAGTTTGCGAACCGAAGCACGCCGTCCCGGTGAATCATAATCCCGACTGGCGCGAGTTCCAGTGAGCTGCGGTATCGAATGTCGCTGAGTCGGAGCGCTTCCTCGGCTTTCTTCTTTTCGGTGACATCGCGCAACATGGTCAGCCGGCATTGCCGGCCAAATAGTTCGATGTCGTGCGTGGTCGAATCGATCACGATGATCGATCCGTTTTTGTGCACCATGTCGAATTCGCCCGGCCGACGGATCACGCCTTTCAATTCACGGACCGTCTTGCGCAGGCGCTCGAGACTATCCGGACCGCAGGGGTCTTCAATGGTCATGGTCAAGAATTCTTCGCGTGAGTATCCAAAAGTATCCAGAGCCATGTCATTGACCAACACGATCTCCAATGTTTCGATGTCGTAGACGAGCATTGGATCCGGGTTGGATTGGAATAACAATCGATATTGCGCTTCAGACGAGGACAATTGATCGACGGCCTTTGCGCGTTCGGCCATTTCACTCTCAAGCGAAGTGTACGCTTCCCGCAGTTCTTCGGTGCGTTGCTCAACACGCAGTTCGAGCTGATCGTGGGACTTCCGAAGGGCGGCCTCGGCCTGTTCCCTGATTTCCTGCGTCTTGTGCACACTTCTCAACCAGACAAATCCCATCAACGCAATGCCGGCGTAGCAAAACCCAAAAGAAATCCCGATCGTCATATAGTGATCCGCCATCGGGCGCATGACCACTGACATGGGCATCAGGAAGGCGACGCGCCAATCCAAGCCTGGAATTTGGACCGCACACGCGAAACTTTCAACCTTGCGTACTGGATCGAGAATCTTGTGCGAGACACCGTCCGAACGCTTGATAAGTTCCTCCAACAGAGGCGAGGCTTCAACGGTTTGTACGCCTTTCGCCTGCGCACCGAATACGGTGCCGCTCTGGTCTATCAAGAGCAAGGTACCTTCAGGAGCAGGATGTATCGCAGATAGCCACGCCCAAAATTTGGCTACTTCAATTTGACAGACCAGATACCCGACGCGCGATCCATCATCCGCGACGATTGGTGCGGCAATTGCCGCGACATGGGGCTTGCCCAAAGCCACGCGCTGATACACTTCCGATATGTAGGGCTTTTCCATTTTCGACGCGTGCACAAACCAGTCCCGTTTGGCATAGTTTTGGCCGTGTACAGAAGGGTCTTGTGGATAATCGCGCAGAAGTGTTCCATTGATATCAGCGACATATACCCGCGAGATCCGGCGGCTCGAGTTCACAAAGTTTCGGAGCGGTCGATCTAACGCAGCGAGATCATTCTCCGCGATGCCGCGCAAGATGGTGCTGTTTCGCGAAAAGCCCTCGGCATGCCGTGTGATTCCGTTGAACTCGTCGCCGACAACTTCCGCGACCAGTCGCGCCGCGTTGTAATTCATTTCGTTCGCGCGCTTGAGCATTTCGTAACGCTCGAAATATGAAAGCGTCAATACGAGCAACACTGCAATGCAGGCTGCGACGAGCAGCAGCACAGAATAGGAGCGGCGAAATGATTTGGTACCCGCGTGTTTTCTAAATGAGACGGTGCTCATAGCGTGGGAAGAACCACTGCGTCATGGTTCGAACACCTGTATGTGATCGACGGCAAGTACGGCCCCCATCTACCCCTCGAAATCGATTATAGCAATTTATTTGAAATTTGTATAGTTATGCTGAATTCGCGGGGGATGCGGAATTTATGATGTTTCTCCGATCGATTGTTTCTCGCATTCTATAAAGAAGGTTAATTCTTTGAGCCGGAAGGTCTTAGCTTTACTTCTAGTGTGGCAGGAACATCAAATTTTCAATCGGGGAACCGTCCTTATTTGAAAAACGCATTGATACGCCAGACATACCAGCACGGTTGCAGACCTTCACCAGCAAGCGTGAAGTGCCAGCCGGTAACGTAGTAGAAACGGTGTCGGTGTCGTAATCGAGACCTCGGGGGCCTTCGTGGCGGTAGATTTCTTTACCGTTCAGGATCACGGCCCCGTCGTCGTCGGTGCCTACGTGCATTTGTACTTGCCGCTTTTGAGGACTTGTCACTTCGCAGGATAAGTAGATGACTGCGTTCTTGAGGGAACGGCGACCGAATATATTGGTGAGGCCCAATGTACCGCAGGTAGTCTGCCGGATGCGCCACCCTGCTATTCCGTCCTTCACGGGATAAATCGCATTGGTATCGAACGTATTGTCGGGCGGGAAGTTCGCGCTCAGGTATTTGCCTTCTGCGTCGTCAAAGGGACCGATAACATGCCACGCTGGCACCGCCCCTGCGAAAGGCATTGGCCGTTCCCAATGGCCGGTGGGCTGTATGCGCTTTGCGCTCATAGACGCCGTCTCGGGGCGGACGCTGAGGCCGCCTGTGTCGAGCACTTCCCGGTTGGCGGTGCGAACTGTTGTGCCCAATTGGGTCAGCGTGGCCCAACCGGGCAGTTTGTCGTTGCCGAGCCAATAGGCCACAAGGCCGCTGGCGCCTTCCCGCACGAAGTCCTCCAGTTGTTCACGGAGTTGTTCGGCAGTCGGTACACCTTGCCCTGTGCTTGCGGGCCGGCCGTCGAAGGCATGATAGATGCCGACGAAGGGGATGCCGGGCACGCGGCTTCGCGCGGTGGTCATCATACGCTGGACGACTTGGCTGGTGCGGTCACGTTCGTAGGTTTTGGTGCCTACCGGGTACCAGTAGATGAACATGATGTCGCACATGTCCGGCGCGAAATTGATGAGCGATCCGTCGTCGCCGAAGCCAGCGCAGACCGGGTGGCGTTTCCCAGGGTCTTCCTTCTGGACGGTTGCGTACATCGCGCGCAACGCGGACACGGAATCGCCGGGGCTGTCGTCGAGCGTGTAGTAGCCGAACAGATTCGACGAATCCTTCACGCGGCGGATTTCTTCGGCGCAGGGCTCCGGCCAAAAGAGAATCGTACCTTCTATGTGTGCGGCGGGTTTGGTGCCGTTGACGCCGCGCTGACAGTTTACAAGACCGGTGTTGTCCAACGATTCATAGCGGATCAGTTCATCATCGATTTGGACGAGCGTTGAAGAATGTGTTGGCTTACCGCCTTGTAACAACAAGGGAATGATCGTTTGATCGGAGGAAATCGGCTCGCGCAGGCTGATACCGTGATACAAGTGACTGGTGAGATGATGCAGCACCTTGATGCCGTTCTTCGCGCAGTACGCCCCCTCCGGTGTCGCCGGATCGAGTTCGAGTTCTCCGCCAAATACGACGTTCATTCCGACTTCGTGCGTCTTCTCTAGGCTGGCCAGCATATTTTCGCCGGGAACGTAGGTGCCGAGAATTGGTTTGCCATCGATGGTCCATTGCGTGGGATGCAACGGCATGTTTACAGCCGCGCTTGCAGTTGTATCGGCGACACCGGGGATGTAGATATCGGCCATGCCCTCTCGTGTGGGGATCTTGCGATTGCACTCGACCGTCCACATTTCCCATGCGCCGTCGGTATACACGTCGTTCCCCGGCTTGGCGCAGGCTTGCACGAAGAGATACCACTTGGAATTGAACCGGTATAGCGCGGGCGTCGCGACGTGATAGAGCGTTTCGTCGCTGTAGAGTCCCTCCCACTTTGTTTGAAGCATCGTATCGGGATCGAGTTGCGTCCAACCTTTGATGGGATCCGTGCTCACCGCGAGGACCGGACGCCAGCGTCTGCCGTGTTCGATGCCGACTTCAATCAAGAGGACGTAAGTGTTGTCGATCTTCTGAATCTGGTGCCATTCGTAATAGGCGTTTGGCGTGGATTCGAAGATTTGTCCCATGCCGCGCGGATCGGATTCGTTAAAGTGGCGCGTCCATGTTTTACCGTCGTGCGAGGTGGCAAGACGAATGCCGGGGAGGACGCCATCTTTGCCGCGGTAGGAGTAGTACATATACCAATCCCATCGCTTCTCTTTTTCGTTCCATTCGCGCATCACGGCGGCCTGCGACGCCATCTCTTCGTGATAGGGTGCGGCTGCCTCGGGCGCGAGTACGGGACCGTCGCCGTAACGCTTGATGTTTTCATCGGTGATTGAGGAATACCCGTCGTCGCCCGCAGGGCAGATTGCGAGACCGATGCGATCTTGCACGCTATGCGTCGTGCCGGAGTAGTAGATGTAATAGGCGTCTTCTTCCGGGACGTACATCACCGTATCGAGCCGGAAACTGGCTGAGTCCCACTTGCCTTCGCGCGGGCGAAAGATCGGGTTGTTTTCGTCTTGATGCCACGTGAGGGGATCTTTTTCATCGGCCCATGCTTTGCCGACCGCCGCGTACGCGCGGTTCGACGCAGGCACCGCGCCGTAGAGCATGATCAATTTTCCCGGCTGTTTCGGATTCGGGAGGATGCAAGGCTCTTCGATCTGCTGTGACTGCCACGCCGCATCCGCGCGGGAGATGATTTGTTTACCTCGAATTTGCGCTTCTGCGGCCGATTGCACACTCCAACCCAATGTGCAGCACAGCAGCAGAATCAACAGGTGTTTTTTAAGAATTTCCAAGTCCCCACTCCTTGGCTTTGTAATGGCCGAATGAATTTTTAAAGAGTCCACCCTTCGCGGTACTCCCGCTTCACATATTGATTTGCGTCCGGCATGTTTGGGAACTCCATTTTTACCGAATCCCATTCGATGCGGGTGTTCATGCGTTTGGCGATGTTGCCGAGTTGGCAGACTTCGGTGAGCGGGCCGGAGTAGGCGAAGTCCGCGCCGGCTTTTCCGCCCGACTTGATGGCGTTGATCCAGTCTTGCTCGTGTGTGCAATTCAGACGCGGGATCGAGGGCGCGGGGGGCGTGAAGGATTTCATGCGCGAGGCTGGCAGCAGGCGCGGATTCTCGCCATAGACATCCGCAGTGATGAATCCCTCGGTACCTTTGAACAGCATACCGCCTTCGGGATTGCCCATCGTGTCTTCCTTTGGCACGCTCGATGGCCGCGGTGGGCGCAGGCCGTCGTACCAAGTCAGCGTCACTGGTGGCATCGCGCCACGCGCGGGGAATTCGTAGCGCACGAGGCACGCGATCGGATGCACTTCGCCGTTCCAATCGGTGCAATTGCCGTCGATTGCAATTGGATGACCCAAATCGAGCGCGAAGAAAATGGGGTCGAAGGTGTGCGCGCCGCGATCGCCCATCATGCCACTACCGAAATCGAGGAAGCTGCGCCAGGTGCGTGGGTGGTAGCAGCGGTGATAAGAGCGCATGGGCGCTGGGCCGATCCATAGATCCCAATCGAGCGTGCCGGGCACCGGCGGGGTTTCAGTTGGGCGCACGCCTACGGGCGAACTCCATGACTCGTGTCCCCACGGGTAATAGGTGAGGCTGCACCACGCGTCCACGTCGCGTACTTCGCCGATTACGCCGGCCTGAATCCATTCACGAATCTGGCGGATACCTTCGCCGGAGTGACCTTGAATACCCATCTGCGTGACGACACCGGTCTCCTTTGCGATCTCCGCAAGGCGCCGCGCTTCGTATACTTCGTGTGTCAGCGGTTTTTGGCAGTACACATGTTTCTTTGCGCGCATGCATGCGGCAGCAATGACTGCGTGCGTGTGATCCGGTGTCGCGATCACGACGGCGTCGAGAGCAGTTTCCTTCGCCAACATCTCGCGGTAATCTTTGTATTTCTTTGCATCCGGAAACGCGGCGAATGCCTTGCCGGCGTAGTCGTCGTCCACGTCGCACAGCGCGGCGATGTTCTCCCCCGCCACCGCCCGCAGGTTCGACGCGCCCATCCCACCCACGCCGATGACGGCGATGTTGAGTTTGTCATTCGCCTTCTGAGCACGCGCCGCTTGTTGCACGCCGCTGATAGCCACACCCGCGATCGCTGCGTTGGTTAGAAAATCGCGCCTTTTTATCGAGTTCATAGAACACTCCTTCTCCCTGCCCATTGCAACTATTTCATCGCGACTAGAACGCCCTCGTATTTGTGCTCATCGGTTCCAGAAGTCCCGACGTACAAAACACCATCTTTACCCAGCGCGACGCCACCGGCATCGGAATCGTCGTGTGTCATTTTCTTGCGCCAGAGTTCCTTTCCGGTCTTTTTGTCGAGCGCGTGGATCCAGCCTGCTCCGCCGTCCGGAACGACGATTGGGAAGTAAATTGCGTCTTCTGTCACGAGGATGTTTGCCATTTCCGCACGGCCTTCGATCGTGTGTGTCCATTTTGCGGCGCCGTCTGGCGTCAAGGCTGCAATTTGCGGATCGGTGCCGCTCGAACCTACATAGATTGATTCGCCGTCGGTTGCGGTGGTGCGGGGTGTGTCGTTGATATTTCCGCCGGGGGTGTAGGACCACTTGAGACGCGCGCGCGTGCCTTCGTCGGCGATGGCGTAGAGCCTTCCGTTCTTTTCGCTTTGCTGATAGATCGTGCCGTCTTTGCCGATCATGGGTGAGCACCAATCGAAAAACACTTCCTCGCCTTCCGGCGCCCACTTCCATTTTTCCGCGCCCGTTTCGGCATCGAGTGCGTATAGGCCGGTGCTGTGTTCGGCCCAACCGGCGTAGACGGTCTTTTCATCGTGGGATAAAGCGGGCGATGCGCCGCTGCCTGATCCAAATGCCTTGTTCCACAACACCTCGCCGGTGTTTCCGTCAAATTTGAAAATACCCCCCTGGCCGAGCGTGGTGATGTAGATGTTGTGCTTTGCGTCAATTGCTGGCGCGGCGATGATGCTTGTGGCGGGGAGCGCATGTTCCCACGCGACTTTGCCGCTGGCGCCGTCCAGCGCGCGGACGACGCCGTCGCGGAAACCCATGTAGACGCGCCCGCCGGCAACTGCGGGTACTGACAGGCCGTACTGCCCCTTTGGGAGAATGTTGCGCCAACGTTCCTTTCCGGTTGCGCTGAATGATATGGCGCCGCCTGTGCGGCCTTCTTCCGGCGCGCGCCAGGACGAACCGATGTCGCTGTAGATATTGCCTTCAACGTCGATCACCGGCGCCATATCGAAGATTGCCCTATCGAACCCTGTTGTCGCCTGCCAGATTACTTGCGGGAGTTCCCGCGGGCCCTTGGCCTTCACATAACCGGTGTGTTGCGCATCGCCCGCGAGCATGGTGCGGTGGTCCGCGATTGCCGATGCGATCCACAGCATGATGGCGAAAAGCGCGACACACCCCTTCGATACGCGCCCTGCACTTCCAAACTTCCGCGCCATATTGCTTGTCCCCGCTTTTGCGTTATACTGCCGCTTTCCCAGTCAAAGGAACTTTCCCATGATAACCAAACGAATGCTACTTGTTCTGCTTACGGCCGCTCTACTTGTTCCCAGCTTCGCGCTGGCTGACACCGCGCCAAAGCCGCCCGAAGGGTTTACGCCGTTGTTTAACGGCAAAGACCTGAGCGGATGGAAAGGCCTTGTTGAAGATCCCGAGAAGCGCGCGAAGATGACACCGGATGAATTGAAGGCCGCGCAAGCAAAGGCCGACGAGCGCATGCGCGAACACTGGAAGGTTGTGGACGGCGCACTTGAATTTGACGGCAAGGGCGACAGCCTCTGCACCGTAAAGGACTACGCCGATTTCGAGATGTACGTAGACTGGAAGATTTTGGAGAAAGGCGACAGCGGCATTTACCTGCGCGGTAGCCCGCAGGTGCAAATCTGGGACCCGAAGCTGAACAATGTCGGCTCCGGCGGCTTGTACAACAACGAGAAGGGTCCGTCGAAGGCGCTGGAGATCGCGGATAAACCTATCGGCGAATGGAACACGTTCCACATTAAGATGGTGGGCGATAAGGTTTCGGTGTGGTTGAACGATAAACTTGTTGTAGACAATGTCGTGCTGGAAAACTATTGGGACCGTTCGAAGCCTATTTATCCAACCGGCCAGATTGAATTGCAGAACCACGGCAACACGCTCTGGTTCAAGAACATTTATATTAAAGAACTGTAAAATGACTACAGGCCTTGCCCCGCGTAACACGGGGCAAGGCCTGTTTCATTGAATTCTGCGCGGTTAGTCTTTCTTCGTTCTGTACTCGAACTGGTGGATGTCCACACCGCGGCTTGGGCCACCGAATTTCAGGCCCATATCCAGGAAGAGATACTGCGCGTCGTCGCTGTCGATGCCGCCCGTCATCTCCATCCTGTTGCGATGCAGGAAGCTGCCATCTTCAAGGCCGTCGCCTGCAAACAACCACTCCAATCCGACGGAGAACCAGAGGTCTTCGGAGTAGTTGTATTTAAACCAGAGCAGCGCCGTAGTTCCTGAAGCCTTGTGAAGACGCGTCTGCGTCGCCAAACTGATAGGCCAATTCCCAGTCGTAGTCGAAGCCCCTTTCCCTGCCGGTCAGGCGAGGGTATGCAAGTAGGTGGGATCGTAATCATCGAGTCCAACGACAGCGAGATTGCGCAGGACGGTTACCTCGCGTTGCGCGGCTTTACACGGATCCACCGCAATTGAGATGATTCCCCACAATTATTGTCACTACCCCCGCGCTTGGTGCGGGATCGTTTAAGGGGAAATCATGCGCCTGTTTCTGCTCGCCTTGTGCTCTCTATCCGTATTCGCTGCTGAGAATACCCCGGCACAAAAAAGTGAACTGCTTGGCGCGGCGCCGCCGCTGGACAACGTCGTGCCCGCACTCGATTTTCCAGACCACATGACGCGCGATCCGAAGGCGGGGCCCTGGCATTTTCCGATTGCGGTGCCTGCGTTCGAGGAGCATGTGCGTGGAGCGACGATCCCAAATCCGCCTATGGCAGGTATTGACTATCTGATCTATTCTGCGGGCGATCTAAACGCGGTTCGTGTTTCAGAAGGTAAAGAAGCGGAGCGATTCGCATTAGACGCCAATAACGGATGGAAACAAACCGAAATCTCATGGCGACGCGAATTCGGAGCGAGCCTCCCCCTCAATTTGGGCGTCAACATCGATAATACACTCTGGCGAGCGGAACCTGGTGAAGGTCTTTTTACTGGACCCAACGGATCGAAACTTGAACCGACCACGCACTACGGTGTCAATGGGCCACTCTCTACCAGCATCACAGGCCTTGCGGCCGATTCGAGAGGCACTTTGTGGGTCGCTACTCCGATTGGCTTAAGCAAGCGCAGCAGCGACGGCAAGTGGACAGCAATTCGCGGGCGCGATGGTCTGCCGTATGAAGACATCACCTGCCTCGCAGTAGACAACAGGGATCGCCTTTGGATTGGCACGAGCATGGGCGTAATCCACTATCGGCCATATGAAACCGGCCGACAGTGGTTTTATCGTCAAGGTAAACGCTATCTGCCAGACGACAAGGTGACGGCGATTGCGGTTTCGCCGGACGGCACGAAGGTTTATGCGGCGACTCCCGCCGGTATCGGTACGATCAATGTTGTCACGACGACGCTGCTTGAGCGCGCGAATGCTATCGAGAAGAAAATCAATGAACGCCATCGCCGTTATGGGCTCGTAGCGGAGTGCATATTGAATGACGCGCTCAATCCCACCACGCATCACATCGATGACAACGACAACGACGGTTTGTGGACAGCGTATCACGTTTCGGCGATGTCGTTGGCGTATGGCGCGACAAAAGACCCGGCCGCAAAAGAATCGGCCAAGGAAAGTATGCACGCGTTGTACATGTTGCAAAATGCGAGCGGGATTCCGGGGCTTGTCGCGCGCAGTGTCCTCCCGCCGGAGCAGGGATCGCAACGCGACGCGGACAGGCCGGAAGACAAACGGCAATGGCGCAAGACGCCCGATGGCACGATGTACTGGAAGAGCGACACGTCGAGCGACGAGATCGACGGGCATTTTCTCGCGTTCTACGCGTACTACGAGCACGTAGCGCAGTACGATCCCGACGAAAAGAAACTGTGCGTCGAGCAATGCAAGAAACTGATCGACTATATCGTGGACAACAACTATCAGCTTATCGATTGGCACGGCAAACGCACGCGCTGGGGGTTCTGGAATCCGGAAAGCCTTAACGGCGACCCGCGCGATTTTGCCGAGAACGGGCTGAACGCGCTGCAAATGTTGTCGTTCTTGCGCACGAGCTATCACGTAACTGGCGACGACAAGTATCTAAAGCACTACAAAAAGTTGATCATGGAGCACCACTACCTCAGCAATACCTTGCTATCGAAAAAGGAATGGCCTGATGAGAATAACCATTCCGATGATCAACTCGGGTACGTTGCTTGGTATCCAATTCTGCAATTGGAGAAGGATCCCGTAATCCGCCGCGCACTCACGCAAGGCGTGCGACGCCACTACCGCATCGTCTACCCGGAGAAACCAAGCTTTTATGCGTTTGTGACGGCGACAGTCGATCCAAACCAGGTGGACATCGCCGGTGCTATCGAAAACCTCACCGAGATACCCACCGATCGGCGCGTGTGGGAACAGAAGAATTCCCATCGCGCGGATGTCGAACAGTTGTGGCGCCCGAATCGTTTCGGTAAACCCGTGCTTACCCGCGTCGTGCCTGCGGACGAGCGCGTGTTTCAAAAATGGAACGGCGATCCCTACACGCCGGATGATGGCGGCGACGGACGTGTCGAAGACGATGGCGCGGCGTACTTGTTGCCGTACTGGATGGCGCGCTATCACGGGTTTATATCTGAAGCGCAGTAGTGATCCTGATTGATCGCGCCAGGGCGATAGTTTTTCTTCGCCTGTGGTTTGACTGGAGAGTCCTGTGGCAATTCGCAGACATTTACTGATCGCTGCGCAATCAGAACGCGACAAGATTGCGCCAGCAATCGCATCCACGCCCTTTATGCCCTTGGAAGACGCAGGTCCGTGGTGTTGGACGCTTGCGTCCGCGTTCTCCGAATCGCATGAAAACCTGCGCGACATGGCGCTGAAAGCGAATGCGCCATTCTTGCTATTCACGACTTTCGACGGCGATGGATGGCACGTCTCTGCGAACGGCTGTGACTGTAACGTGACCGAGGCTACGCACGTATTCGAAAAGGACTGGGCGGAAGGCAATAAGGGCGCGATAAAACGCGTGGGCAATCTTGTCGCTTTAATCACCAGCGTTGCCACTGCCACTGACGCCAAGGCTCTTGAGGAGACACTTTCAGGGCGCGCCGTCACCAACGCAGAATCAGATTCCGATCTCGGTGATCTTCCCCGAGTGCTGCACGTACTCGGGGCGGTTGGCATCGTGGACATTCCTCAAGACGCATCTGCGCGAAGGCTTCGTCCGAACCAACCCGCGCGCACACTAACCCTGCTGAAGGGCCATGAGAACCGCGCACGGAGCGTCATAAGCGGTGTATCGATTCCCGTGGAATTCGCCGGCGATCTCGCCGCACTTGCACTTTATTGCGATCCCGACGCGATACTTTCGTTGATTGCCGACGGGGCGGGCCTGCCGAAAATCAATCTGGATATTCCATGCAAGATTAGTGTGAAGGATGAGGCCATCTACGTCGAAGCCGATGGGGGAATCGGGCTCAAGGCAAACGTGATCAGACGCGCCGCTGAGCAACTCGCTCTGGCGGCGGGTGTTGAAGAGCTCACAATCGTTTCCGGCCGCAGCCGTGGCGGCAAGGACGTAGGCTGGCACCGCTATGCGGGTCGCGTCGTCAAGGGGCAGTGGTCAATCGAAGAAGCCACGCCCGCGGTCGATGGCGCGCAATTGCGTGCTGCGCTCGATCTGATCGCGCAGCACCGGACGACGAATCCTATTGCCTGCGAATCGGAATCGGAAGCAACGGCCGTTGTGAAACGCTGCGAGAAAAGCCTCTACCTCGAGCCCAAACAGACCCCGAAGCAGAAAGGCGCGTCGCTCACCACACATAAAGACGCTCGCTTCTACGTGATCATGGAAATATTTCGCATTCGCTTTGCAAAGACCTGGGACGCGTCCGCAGCGCAGAAAGCCGAGGAATCGGAGCAGCGGAAATGGGATCGCCTGGAGGAAACGCTGCTCCGAGCAGCGGAAGCTTTCGGCTTGCGTAACGCGAAGTAGCAGAGAGTATCCATGCTGCATTGGCGCAGTATCCGCTTTTTGCGTCGAAATCCGGGTGATATGGTAAACTAATAACAGCCTATCGGTTGCGGTGCAGCATTCAGTAACGGGGGTAGTTATGTCCACACTCACATTGGAAAAAATTCTCGCTTACGCGGTCAAGAATGGCGCGTCGGACGTACATCTTACGGTTGGAAGCCCGCCGGCGGTGCGGGTGGATGGCGCGATCCGCTTTATCCGCGATGTCGATAACCTGAAGCCGGACGACACCCTCGGGTTTGTGGACACCCTGTTGCCCCCCGAGAAGAAGCAGCGATTCCTCGACACGGGCGACATGGACATTGCGTTCAGCATGGCGGGCCTAGGGCGTTTTCGCGTAAATATTATGATGCAGCGCGGTTCGGTGGGTATCGTGATGCGTCACGTCCGCGGAAAGATTCTCGATTTTGCGACGCTGAACCTGCCCCCCGCGATGGAGTATGTCTGTAGAATCCCGCGTGGGCTGGTACTGGTGACCGGGACGACCGGTAGCGGCAAATCCACCACGCTTGCCTCCGTAATCGACAAGATCAACAACGAGCGCCGCTCGCACATTGTCACGCTGGAAGACCCGATCGAATTCCTGCACCAGAACAAAAAAAGCATCATCAGCCAACGCGAAGTAGGCATCGATACAAGCAACTTCCACACGGCCCTGCGCGCGGCCATGCGCGAAGATCCGGACGTGATCCTCATCGGCGAAATGCGCGATGCCGAAACGTTCCAGGCTGCCATGTCCGCGGCGGAAACCGGGCACTTGGTGTTTTCGACGCTGCACACCACTAACGCGATGTTGACCGTTGACCGTATTGTAGACTTGTTCCCCTCGAACCAGCACGCGCAGGTGCGCTCGCAGTTGTCGCTGCAATTGCGCGGGTGCATTGCGCAGCGTCTGCTTCAGGCGAAGGAAGGCGAAGGCCGCGTGCCCGCGATCGAGATTATGTTCAACAACCCGGCCATCGCTGCGCTGATTCGCGAGAACAACCTAAAAGTTATTCCCAACGCCATCGCCGGCGGCAAGGAAGACGGCATGCAGACCTTCAATATGAGCCTGGTAGATCTCATTCGCCGTGGCTTGGTGTCCCAAGAAGAAGCCGAGTGGAACTCCGATAACCCCGACGAATTGAAGATGAACCTGCAGGGTATCTACCTCAGCCAGGGTCGCGGCGGAATTCTTAAGCGTTAACCTTGAAAGGCGTTCCAAACAACGATGGAAGCGAGTTTCTGGCACCAGAAATGGGAAGAGAATGACATCGCTTTCCATCAGGAAGATGCAAACCCCGCGCTGGTAGCGCATTTTCATGCGCTTGGTATCGAGCCCGGTGGCCGTGTGTTCGTGCCGTTGTGCGGAAAGACACGCGATATTCATTGGCTGCTTTCCAACGGCTATCGCGTCGCGGGCGCGGAGTTGAGCAAGATTGCTATCGAGCAACTTTTCGCCGATCTTGGCATAACCCCCGAAATATCCGGGGCAGGCACTGTCGAACGGTACAGTGCGGAAGACATCGATATTTTTGCGGGCAATTTATTTGATGTCTCGAAGGCTATGCTTGGCCCCATCGACGCTGTATACGACCGCGCAGCGCTTGTGGCACTTCCCGAAGAAGCACGCGCGCGTTACGCAAGGCACATTACCGATATCACGAACGCAGCGCCGCAATTGCTTATCTGTTACGTCTATGACCAGAGCGTGATGGACGGCCCGCCGTTTTCGATTTGCGACGACGAAGTGATGCAACGTTATGCAGACGTCTATCGTCTGAGTCACCTCGCCAGCGATCACGTGCCCAATGGGCTGAAAGGTATTTGTCCGGCAAAAGAAAACGTGTGGTTGCTTGCAGAATGAGCACAGCGTCGCGCCGCGAGTTCATCCAACAATCGGCGCTGCTGGCAGCAGGTGCTTCCACCCTTACTGCATTTCAAACACGAGATACCGTCGCCGCGGAGCGGCGTCCCAATGTGCTTCTCATCCTCACCGACGATCACGGCTACGGCGATCTGGGATGCTACGGTAACCAATACCTGAAGACCCCGAACATAGATCGGCTTCATGCAGAGAGCACGCGCCTCACGCAGTATCACAACTCCCCCGTCTGCACCCCCACGCGCGCCAGTCTCATGACCGGACGCTACAACTACCGCACCTGCGCGATCGACACGTTTCGCGGGCGCGCGATGATGCATCCAAACGAAGTGACGATCGCGGAGATGTTTTCGTTTGCGGGGTATAAGACGGGCATATTCGGCAAGTGGCACCTGGGCGATTGCTTTCCGATGCGCGCCTGTGATCGCGGTTTCCATGAATCGTTGGTGTTGCGTGGAGGCGGCCTGAAGCAACCGTCTGAATTTCCGGGTTGCGGCGGATATTTTGATCCGATTTTGATCCGTGATGGAAAACCGGAACCGCACAAGGGGTATTGCACCGACATTTTCGCCGCCGAGACGATTGCGTTCATGGAGCGTCACAAAGACGAGCCATTCTTCGCCTATCTGCCGACCAATGCGCCGCACTCGCCGCTGATCGTCGATGACAAATATGCCGAACCCTATTTGAAGATGGGCCTCGACGAAAAGACCGCGAAGTTCTACGGCATGGTCGCGAACATCGATGAGAATGTGGGGCGCGTGCTTGACGCGATTGATCGCCTCGGTATTCGCGAGAACACGATTGTTTTATTTATGACCGACAATGGCACGCAGGCCCCGGCAGACGCGCCGCGTTTTAATGCAAACATGCGCGGTCAAAAGGGTACGGTATACGAAGGCGGGATCCGTGTGCCGTGCTTCGTGCGTTGGCCGGGAAAAGTTCCCGCAGGTAAGGACATCGATCGCCTTACCGCCCATATTGACATCGCACCTACACTGCTCAAGCTCTGCGGCATTTCCGCGCCAGCAGGACCAAAGATGGACGGGCGAAGTGCGGCGGCACTGCTCACCGGAACGAACGACGAGTGGCCTGAGCGAACGCTATTCTTTCAGTGGCACCGCGGCGATGTGCCTGAACCTTACGTCAACTGCTGTGCGCGCACGCAGCGCTACAAACTTGTCAACGGCGTCGAACTCTACGATCTCGAAGTTAACCCCGCTGAAGCGGATGACATTGCTGTGCAGCACCCGGATATTGTGAAGCGGTTACGCAGTGAATATGAAACGTGGTTCGGCGAAGTGAGCGGGACGCGGGGTTATGATCCGCCGGAGATCGTCATACGCGACGAACATTCCAATCCTGTCTATCTGACGGTGCAAGACATGCGCGGCGGTGAAGGCGGCGGTTATGGATCGAATGGATTCTGGAAAACCCGCTTCGCGCGCGACGGCGTGTACGATGTGACGCTGCGTTTCAACAAGGACGTCAAATCAGGGACGGCAAACGTCCAGATTGGCGGCGTCACCGCCAACGCTCCCATCACCGAAGGCGCGGAATCGACGACAATAAAGGGAGTTCGTCTTTTTGCCGGACCTGCGTCTGTCCGCGGTTGGGCAAACAAGCCGGAGCCCGCGAACGGTGCGCAGTACGTCGATATCGCGTTTATCTCCGCTTAGTTCTACTTTGAAGTAACAACCAGCATCGCCGCGAATTGTTCCACCCCAGGCTGAAACGCCGGCTCATTCTGTAAATAAAACCGAGAAATTTCGCCGTCCAAATAGAGCGCGTCGCCGCATTTAAGTTCGTCACGGAAAAACCGTGCGAGATGATGAAAGTTCACGTTTTCTTGGCTCAATACGAAATAGATTTCTGTTGAAGAGACAACGCCGACGCCGCTGCGCAATTTCTTATTCTCCGATTCAATTTGAAATTTCTCGTGAATCTCGCCGTCGCGCAGGAGCAGGGGCCCCGATTGCGTCGCGACCTGCATCGTTTTCGTCATCTCGTCCGTTACACGATCGGTGTCTTCCACATGGGCCCCGGCGGAATCGATGTAGAAGATTCCGTTAGGCTTAAGATGAAAATTTCCCTCGCCATTTCTGCGATTGATGGGAACCCGCACTTCGCCGGACTCGACGTACAAACCGCCTGGTGCGACGCTTGGGGTGAAAATGCCCGCATTGGTCATGAACAACGGCTCGATGTCCGATTCACGCAGTTGTTTTCGCGCATTTTCAAAAGTCATGAGCGGCGTGCCTGCCTTGTCTTTCCACACCGAAGAGATGGCGGCCTGGGTCAGGTCAACCCTCACCACGTGAAATTCGCTCCCGTCGAAAGACTTCAACGTGTACGTTACGGGGCCGGGCGCTTTGGGAGGGTCTTCTGCAATCGCGACATGCGCGGCGAAACTGACAACCAACGCTGCGAGCAACGCGATTAAACGAGAGCAGGAACGCGTGGAATTCATAAACTCTCTTTGCACGCCACGCCTTGATACAAATATCCGCCGAAGCGCGGCACCTTGTGCAGGTAGTAATTCTGGATCCGCTCGAGGCGAAATCGCTGCGCCTGAATAATTGCGCGCATGTCGCGATTGAAATGGCAGCCGTCGCTCACCACTTTCTGTAGCGGCGTGAGGCGGTGTTGCCAACGGCGCACGCCCTCATCGTCGGCGAGGCCATGCTCGACAAAGTGCAGCTTCCCTTCCGGCCGCAGAATCCGGTGCAACTCTCGCAGCGCCTGCTCGACATTGGGGATACTACACAGCGTCCAGGTGCAAACCACACAATCAAACGATTCGTCTTTGCAAGGTAGGCTCTCTCCGCCCACCGTGTAGTGTGTTACTTGAATCCCCGATTCGGCGATGCGGTTGCGTGCCAGCTTGGACATGCCTGCGTTCGGGTCTGCTGTCGTGAGGTGTTGCACGTGCTTCGGGTAGTGGGGCAAATTGAGGCCAGTCCCAACACCAATTTCGAATACGTCACCCGATACCCCAGACAACACCGCTGCACGGACCTTCGACATCTGTCCGCTGGACATGACGAAGTCCATTAGGCGCGGAAAAATGTATTTTGAGTAAATACCCATAAGTCAAAAAGTATTGCCTTGAACAAACGGAAATGAAGCTCTATTCTACCTCAAGCAGAATGAATCTCTTTGATTAATATTGATTAACCGAGGTGCTCATATGCAAACCAAAGTGTTGACCGCGCATATACCGCTTCCGCTTGCCAACAAGGTGGACAAGCTGGCTGAACGCCTCGACCGCTCCCGCGGTTGGATTGTAAAGCAGGCGCTCGCAGCTTGGATTGATCAGGAAGAAGAGCGGCGAAAATTAACGATGGAGGCGCTTGCGGACGTCGATGCGGGCCGGGTGATCGACCATCAGACGGTGCAGACCTGGGCTGACGGACTTGACAAAAAAGCAGGTCGTACGCGCAAGGCGTAATGAATATTCGATGGAGTGAAAAGGCGTTCGCTGATGTGGAGCGCCTTTTTGAGTTTCTGGTCCCGATCAATCATGTCGCGGCAACACGTGTCGTAAGGGCGCTCGTTGCCGCCCCAAATCGTCTTCGCCGGTATCCGCGCTTAGGCGAACAACTGTTTGAGTTTCAGCCACGCGAAGTACGGCGCATCTTAGTCGGCGATTATGAGATACGCTATGAGATTCGTGACAAGGAAATATTTATTCTTCGCATCTGGCACACGCGCGAAGAACGATAGCCGCGCGTCGTCTACGCCAATTCCGATGCGTTCTCCTTTATCTTCACGAAGATGTCCACGATGTCCTGCATGTCCGCTTCCGTGCCGAGCAGGAAGTGGTGCGGGAACCAGATGACGCTGCGATAGCACATGTCTTCCGCGACGGGACAATGGACCTTCGTGTAGTCCGGACCGGTCTTGCAGTTGGTGAATACGGGCTGTTTGTAGAGCGGGTGCATGTATCCGCCCCCGCAGGGCAACCCTTCGGCCTTGGCCGCTTCCACAACTTTATCGCGCGAACAACCGAATATATCTGGATTAACGCGCATGCCGTAGAGGTGATAGGCGCGCCGCGTCATACGCGGATCGCCCGGCTGTGGCGTCAGACCGTCAATGGCGCCGATGCCTTCGTTCACGATCGCAGCGTTCTTTTCGCGGTGCAAGGTCTGCCCTTCCAGGCGTGTGAGTTGAGCGCTCAGCAATGCGGCATGAAACTCCGACATACGCGCATTGGTACCCACGACGGAGTGCTCGTACCACGCCGCGCCCTTGGTGCGGCCGCAGTTAGATATCGCCCTGCACATATCCGCAAAGTCTTCGTGGTCGGTCACGATTGCTCCACCCTCGCCCGCGGTGAGGTTCTTGGACATCTGATGGCTGAACACACCGCCGTGGCCCAGCGCGCCTGTCCCCTTCCCCTTCCACTTGGAGCCCCAAGAGTGGCAGGCATCTTCAATGACGTATAAATTGTGCTTTGCGGCAATGGCATTGATCCGATCCATGTCCGCTACGGCGCTGCCGAAATGGACCGGCATGATCGCCTTGGTACGCGGCGTGATCGCGGCTTCGATGAGATCCGGATTGAGATTCCACGTGTCGTCCACGTCTACAAAGATAACCGTCGCGCCGACGCGCATCGCGGCACTGGCCGTCGCTACAAACGTATACGGCGGTACGATGACTTCGTCGCCGGGGCCGACGCCCAATGCTTCGAGGCAAATCTCCAAACCCGCGGTACCGCTATTCACGGCAATGCAATGTTTCGCGTCCTGAAACGCGGCGTACTCCTTCTCGAACTTCTTGATGCGTTCGTCGAGGAACCATTTGCCTGACTCGAGTGTGTCAATCAGCGCCTTGCGGTCGAGTTCGTCAAAAACGGGCCAGGAGTGCCAAGGTTTAGTGGCCGAACGTACGGGAGAACCCCCCTTTAGCGCAAGACGGGACGCAGCAACGGTAGACATAAATCACACTCCTTTTGGGGGATTTGGAGTAGTTTACAGGCGTCGCGCGCGTACGTCAAAAGGAGACACAAACTTTGACACTTCCGCGCGCTGCGCGTAAAGTAATGGCCTCGCTTGCTTTGCCGGGGTTTTGTGCGCATGCCAATCGTAATTGCAGCAGCACGCTGCACCCGCAAAGCGTCTAGTTTTTTTGGAGGTTAAATGGCCAAGCGCATCATCGATCCCGGTAAGTTTGCCTACTTCGAGGGCAATTACGTGCCCATCGAACAGGCAAATGTCAGCATTCTCACACATTCTTTTAACTACGGTACAGCCCTGTTCGAGGGAATCCGCGGATACTACCGCCAGGACGATGGCCAAATACTGATCTTCCGCTTGCAGGAACACGTAGAACGCCTGGTGCGGAACTTTAATATTCTGTGCATGGACATTCCAGAAACGCGCGAAGACATTGCGCGCATCTGTGTTGAACTCGTGAAACGCAGCGGGTTCAAGGAGGGCGTTTATATCCGCCCGATTGCCTATAAGTCAGAACGGTCGCTTGGGCCGAAGTTACACGACGTCGAGTCTAGTTTCTGCTGTTGGATCATGAAGCTCGGAGACTATGTGGACATCTCTGCGGGGCTGGATTGCTGCGTGACTTCTTGGCGGCGTCTGCCCGACAACGCAATTCCAAGCCGGGCGAAAACTGTCGGCAGCTACATCAACTCTTCCCTTGCGTCCAGCGAGGCAAAGCAAAACGGATTCGACGAAGCCATCTTCTTGCGCGAAGACGGAACTGTCTCGGAGGGCAGCGCCATGAATCTATTCATGGTTATCGACGGCAAGCTGGTCACCAGCCCGCCAACCGCTGATATTCTTGTCGGAATTACGCGCAACACCGTGATGGAACTCGCCAGTAAAGAATTAGGCCTTACCGTCGTAGAGCGGCCCATTGCGCGCACGGAACTATACGTGTGCGATGAATTGTTCTTCACGGGTACAGGCGCGCAGGTTGCGCCAGTGCGATCGGTGGATCGCCGTAACGTCGGTAATGGCGAACCCGGCGCGGTGTCCAAGAAATTGCAGGATCTATATTTCCGGGTGGTGCAAGGTGCGGTGCCGAAGTACGCGCATTGGTGTACGCCCGTGTATTAATGGGAGGCCGATATGAACGAACAGAGCGTGTGGAAAGGCCACCCCTCTCATCTCGTGAATCTCGGCCTGTACGTGCTCTGTATCCTGCTCTGTTTTCTGATTGTGCCGCTTTTTGTGGCGTTTTGGGTATGGCTAAAGACACGATCCAATGTCTATCAGGTCACCACGGAACGCGTATTGCGCACGGTTGGGATTTTTTCACGGGTCACCGATACGCTTGAGCTCTACCGCGTAAAAGATCTGCGTGTGGACCAACCGCTCTCATTGCGGATATTTGGGCTTTGCACAATCGTCCTGTTAACCTCCGACCACACCAATTCCGTATTCACCGTTCCCGCTGTGAAATTCAATCTGGGTTTACAGGACAAGATTAGGGCCCTTGTCGAACAAAGGCGTGACGTCAAACACGTGCGCGAGATTGATTTAGAATAGCACGCGACATCCGGTACAATTCATGCGGACTCTAGCGGGATCAGACTCTTATCCGGGGGTATTTCCATTCTATGGCGGAACTGCGCAGCTATTTTGTGCTCGACAACCTTCAGGAACAGTTGGCGTCATTTATGGCGTCTACAGTGCAGGGCTACATGCCCGTGGCCGGGATGTCGAACCTGTTTGTTGAAGTTGCTCCGGGGATGGACATTGTGCGGCTGCTGGATGTCGCCATGAAAGCGACTGACGTGCGCCCCGCGATACAGGTGGTCGAGCGCAGTTTCGGCACGCTGGAAGTGCACAGCGAATCGCTGGCAAACGTGCGCCAGGCGGGACATGCGGTATTAAACGCATTGGGTGCAAAGGAAGCGGACAGGATCAAACCCCGCATCGCATCCAGCACGGTTATTCGCAAGGTCGATGCTTACCAGGCCAGCCTTATTAACAAAAGTCGCGACGGGTCCATGCTGCTTGCGGGCCAGACGCTATTCATCCTGGAAACACAACCGGCGCTTTACGCAATTCTTGCCGCTAATGAAGCCGAAAAAGCGAGCCGTGTAACCCTTGTGGACCTGCGACCTTTCGGAAATTATGGCCGATTATACCTCGGCGGTGACGAGGCGGATGTAGTCGTAGGCAGCGAGGCGGCGGTGAAGGCGCTCGAAGGATTGAGTGGTCGAACTGAGTAGAACATCGTGTACGATAGCGTTTACGATTGAATTTAGGTGACGTTGGGGTTGCGAGCCGAAGAGGAGACTAAGGCACATGGCTGACGCATTGGGAATGGTAGAAACGCGGGGCTTCGCCGCAATGGTGGAAGCATCAGACGCGATGGTGAAAGCCGCAAAGGTCGAGCTTGTCGGCTACGAAAAAATTGGCGGCGGCTACGTGACCGCAATTGTTCGCGGCGATGTGGCCGCGGTGAAAGCATCCTGCGAAGCCGGCGAACGCGCCGCGCGCGCCGTCGGCGAAGTAGTCAGTGTCCATATCATCCCGCGCCCGCACGCAAATGTCGATGTCGCCCTGCCACTTGGCCGCCGCGATGAAGCGTCAAAAGAAATGAAAAAGTAGTTTTGACACTGATTCCGATTTCACTTATTTCGTGTCCTTCGTGCCATCGTGGTGAAAGTCACTGAGTTCTTATGCAAATTGGACGAATAGCAGGTACTGTCGTATCCACGGCAAAAGAGCCTTCTCTTGAAGGGCGCAAGCTACTCGTAGTGAAGATTCTCGACGTAGACGCCAAAGAAACCGGCGGCTACGTCGTCGC
Source organism: Candidatus Hydrogenedentota bacterium (assembly GCA_020848835.1). GTDB lineage: Bacteria > Hydrogenedentota > Hydrogenedentia > Hydrogenedentales > SLHB01 > JABWCD01. The sequence continues at coordinate 149,679 of JADLHJ010000060.1, read as the reverse complement.
CGTCGATGCCGTTGGCGCAGGCGTCGGCGAGGTCGTGCTCGTAGCGTCCGGCAGTTCCGCGCGCCTCACCGAAGCCACGCGCGACAGGCCCAGCGACGCAGTAATCATGGCAATCGTCGATTCATGGGACATCGACGGTAGTGTGAGATGGCGAAAAGATTAGGGCGATTATGGTTCCTTTGATTACCCAAAACCTTTCGGCCATCGAAGAACTCTGCAAGCAATATGGTGTCAAGCGTCTGGATGTGTTTGGCAGTGCAGCCGACGGCACTTTTGAACCCGGCCGCAGTGATGTCGATCTCTTAGTCGAATTTACCAAGAAGCCGCTAGAAAAATACGCGGACGACTTTTGGGCGTTTCTCTTTGCCCTCGAAAAACTTTTTGGCACGCGCGTAGACCTGGTAGAGGTGCAGGCACAAAAGAACCGGTATTTCATGCAATCCGTAAACGCGACGAAGCAGACCTTGTATGCCGCGTAGCGTGCGAACGTATTTGGAGGACGTGTCCAATTCATGCCACGAAATTCGCGAACTGACGCGAGATAGGGTCTTTGAAGAGGTCATGCTGGATCGCGCTTTGCGGCCTGCAATTGAACGTCATCTTTCCATAATTGGCGAAGCCCTCTACTGTGCGGCGAAGCAGAAACCGAACCTCGACGAACGAATTTCCAGTTTTCCCAAAATCATTGCGCTGCGACACCGGTTAATCCATGGTTATTTTTCCACTTCAGTGGAAATTCTATGGCGCATCGTTACTCATGACATCGCCACCCTTCAGTCGGAAATTGAGATACTGCTTCAGGAAGACTCTTAATGGATGCCGAGCTGGAAAGGGCCGTATCGCAAGCCCGCGACGCTTTCTTCGCAATGGAACAGCGCAGTCTCGATCTGCGCCATAAAATTATAGCAGCGATGCGGGACGCTGCACTGGCGCACGTGAAAGAGTTGTCCGTGATGGCCGCCGAAGAGACTGGACTCGGTCGCGCAGAGGACAAGATTAAGAAGAACCTGCTTGTCACAGTTAAGACGCCCGGGCCCGAAATGCTGGAGCCGCGTGCGAAAAGCGGTGACCACGGCTTAATGCTGATGGAACGTGCGCCCTACGGCGTCATCGGTTCGATCATTCCCACGACTAACCCGACCGAAACTGTCATTAATAATTCCATTGCGATGGTTAGTGGCGGCAACGCCGTTGTGTTTAACGCCCACCCCAACGCAAAGCGCTGTTCCAACCGATGCGTCGAAATCCTGAACGACGCAATTGTGCGCGGGGGTGGTCCAGCAAATCTCGTCACCGCCGTAGAAGAACCAAGCGTTGCAACTGCGCAGGCACTCATGAAAGCGCAACACGTTGCGTTGCTGGTCGTAACCGGCGGTCCCGGCGTCGTTCGCGAAGCCATGCTCTCCGGCAAAAAAGTAATCGCCGCGGGTCCCGGCAATCCCCCCGCAGTAGTCGATGAAACCGCGGACATCCTCCTCGCCGCGCGCAATATCGTCGCCGGCGCATCGCTCGACAACAACATCATTTGCACCGCGGAAAAAGAAGTCGTCGTCGTCGCGTCCGTCGCCGACGAACTCAAGCGCAACATGGTCGCGAACGATTGCGTGGAGGTCACCGGCGGCGATATCGAACGTTTGTGCAACGTCATTTTTGAATCGCGACAAGGCCGCAAAGGGGTTATCAACAAAAAGTGGATCGGCAAGAACGCCAACCTCATTCTGCGTGAGATAGGCATCGACGCGCCCGCGACGACGCGCCTTGTGATTTGCGACGTGGATCGCGATCATCCCCTACCCTGGACCGAACAACTCATGCCGGTAATGCCCATCGTACGCGTGGCAAATGTGGATGAAGCCATAGACCTCGCACTTGCCTACGAAGGCGGACGCCGCCACACCGCCACCATGCACTCCCGCAACATCGAGAAACTTTCCAAAATGGCACGGCTCGTTAACTGTTCCATATTCATCAAGAACGGCCCAACCTTCGCCGGGCTCGGCATGGGCGGAGAGGGCTACACTTCTTTCACAATCGCCAGCCCCACTGGAGAAGGTATGACCTCCCCCATCAGCTTCACCCGCGAGCGTCGCTGCACGCTTGTTGATTCATTCCGCATTATCTAGGCCCTGTAGATCCCACTGTCACTCACCCATCGAAGGTAAGAATACCGTAAATTCTTAGCATTCTATCCTTTGTACTAAAGCAGCAATACACCACCTGCTATAATGTCACCGAAGGTGTGTCCACTTATGGTAACAAGTGACAAGGTGTGAGCCATGACGTACAACGAAACCCCACCCATTTCCAGTATTCTTTCGCCCACCGAAACCAACAGACCAGTCTTCCATCATGTAAACAGCGCGTCGGAACATTGGCGTCTGGTCGGGCGAGCGCGCCAGGAATTTATCCGCGACATGCGTCGCCTCTCCGATTGCCCCGTGAATCTCTTCTACTGGGACTACGATCCAATGGCCCAACAACTGGCGCGCGATATCCAGTCCGCCATGACGGAATCCGATTGGAATGTCTCGTTACGACCGGACGCAAAGAAACTCGTCGGCATCAAGATCGTCACGCGGTCGCCTCAACTTCACGCCGAAGAAATCGCCGATATCGTGACCTTTTTCCGTGCGGCGGGTTTTGAAACGAAAGTCCGCATTCGCCCCGACCTTGAAACCGAATCGATCCAGATGTTTGTCGGTTCAATGCCGGGCGTCGCCCACGCGTAACCTATTAGATTAGTGCATATTCACTCGCGCTGAACTGTGGATCAGCGCGATTTTTTTACTTGACAGAATCTATACGGGCGTATATATTTTACTTTGGAAGCAATCCCAACCGCGGAGGTGTCTTCCATGGGTGCTACACACAATAAACGCCGGGCCGCGCACGAACCTTCTCCCCCCCTCACTCGCCGATTTGCCTGTCGCGGAGCTCGAAGTCCTCGCCTGTCTTTGGCAGCGCGGCAATGCAACGGCGCGCGAAGTCCGCGAAGCAATGGAAACCTACCGTCCCATGTCGCACGGCGCGATGGTTACGTTGCTAAAGCGGCTCGAACAAAAAAGACTCGTCGCTAAATCCAAAGCTGATACCGGTAAAGCATTCGTCTACCGCGCGGCACACGCCCCGCAACCGACCTACCGCAGCCTCATGCAACGCCTGCGTCAACGTATCTTCGGGGGGAGCGGCGCAACCATGGTCGCGTCCTTATTCGATTCGGACATTCCCAATTCAGAAGAACTGGATAAATTAGAAGAATTGCTGGATTCCCTCCGCGAAAAATCGGAGCGGCGCGGACACACGCGCAAGGAGTAACCGTGATGAACGCCACGTCTTTCGTCACAACATTTTCGGAACTGTGGTGGACGTATATCGCGCACAGTTTCTGGCAGGCCACCCTCGTTGCCATAGTCGTGTTAGGCGTCGCGTGGGCGCTGCGTAAACGCTCCGCCGCGTTTCTATACGCGATCTTGTTGGTCGCGCTATTGAAGTTTCTCATACCTCCTGTGATACCTGCCGCGGTGCTTAGTGATGCAACGCCGTCGATCCCGCAACAAGCCGAGGAGCCAGCCTTCCCGCAGGCACCAGCAATTTCAGCGATGTCTACGGAGTTTCCGATCAGTGAATCGAGTGCGCCGGCCATAGCCGGAGCAAATGTCCAAAGTCGTGTGTTCAACGCGGACACGACACAATCAACCGAAACCGTTACTGCGAACATCACGCCTGTAGCATCGCAAAATGCGCAATGGTATTCAGGCATGAACTGGAAGTTGGCTTTGGTCAGCCTTCACGCATTCGGTGCGCTGATACTCACACTCGTGATGGTAACGAGTTATCTTAAATTGAAGAGCCTGCTGCGCAATTCAAATGCCCCAAGCGCCGCGCTGAACGCGTTGCACAACAACGTCGCCGCACGTATGGGACTGCGCGGTGTAGAACTCAGAATCACCCGCGCCCGCTGCGCGCCCATGGCCACTGGCGTTTTCAAGCGACACGTGATCCTTCCCGAAGCCCTCGTATCACTCGACGAAGAGGAATTGCGCGCAATCCTCGCGCACGAACTCGCCCACCACCGCCGCTACGATCTCGCCGTCGTCTGGCTCGAACACGCCATCGCATTGCTCTGGTGGTTCAACCCCGTGTTCTGGCTGCTCATCCGTGCACTCCACCGCAAACGCGAAGACTGCTGCGACGACATCGTGCTGAAAATGGAACTCAGCGGCCACGGCGAATACTGCCGCACCCTCCTCCGCGCCGCAAAACAATTGCAGCAACCCGCAACACCCAGCTTCGTATTCGGCTGCGCCAACAAACTCCATCCGCTCGGATACCGCATGGCGCGGATTATGGACGGCGCGGTGCGTAGACACGTGGCTTTAACGGTATCCAGTATCGTGGGTATAGCCATTATTGGTCTGATCGCACTTCCGACTTTTATGCCTGTTGCGGCGTCTCCGAGAACAACACAAGCGAGCTCGACCAGCTTCGATCAAAGATTCTCGGTGGCAAGTGCAGATGAGTCATCGCCCGAGCAAGTCCCAATGCTGACTGCTGCCCATATTGCATCCACGTTTCCGGAGGTCGGCGCACGCGACGTCGATCCGTCAACATCCGAAATCAGGGTAACGTTTGATCAGGATATGCAAGGTGGGACATCCGACAAGGATCAAGGTGTCTATCTACCCGGCGTGCCTTTGGTGAAATTCGCAGGGCCAGCACATTGGCTTGACGCGCGGACGCTTGTCCAGCCGATCAAGTTGGAAGCTGGAAAATTTTATGTTACGGAAGTCCCGTTGAGTTCTGGTGTACACGGGGCAAATGGAATAGACGCTCCCCGTAAGCGAATTTATTTCGCCACGAGCGGCGCTTCGGAATTTGAACTGTCCAAGCTCGAAAAACCAAAAGTCCTATCCTTATTTCCACAAAACGGCGCTACGAACATTGTGCCCGGCCCGACCACACTGGTCATTCGTTTCGATCGACCAATGTTGGAGCGAAATCATTCCTTCGTCGTATTGGATACCGATTATCCAGTAGCATTGGGAGAACCGGCGTGGAACGACGAACAAACCTGCACGTTGCCCGTCAATCTGAAGCCAGCAACGACATATAAAGTTGGGTTGAATGGTGATAAGGAACATGGGTTCCAGAGCGTCGTGTATTTACCGCTCGAACCGCTAGTTTGGACCTTTGCTACAGCGGGTGACTCGCAACAGCCAGCGACAGCTTCAGCGTCAACCGAAAGCGATCCAGTTACTCGGATAGAAGGCGAAATCAAAGCCCACTACGCCAACGCTGATGCTGACGTGCAGGACTACATTCGTTGGACGGCGCGCAACTTTGGTGGTTCGGGACTTTGGCTTTCCGATGATGCGTTCGCGAGTATTTCGCCAGAAGAACGCGAACGCATGATCGCGTCCAACGCCGATGCGCTGCAAGGCGAATACGGTCGTCACCTCTGTAAAGCGCTCGCGGAGAGTGGCGCGCTAAAAGACAAACGTCTTCTGCCCGGCCTCATCAAAGTTGCCTCATATCACCGCGATGATTTCGACTATGATTGCCGCGCGAAATGGATGGCCGTCGCTGCGCTCGGACGCCAGGACGATATCTCCGTCGTGCCGACGCTTGTCCCGCTCGTCGATCATGGCAACCAGAACACGCGCATGTGGGCGCGCGCATCGCTTGTGCGTCTCACCGGGCAAAACTTCTCCGCCGACAAACAAGCCTGGGGTAAATGGTGGAACGAAAGCGGCAACCAACCTCCAATCGATCTGACCCAATTAACTCCTTGGACGCCGCCAAAGACCGAAGCTGCAACAACGCCGCAAAACGCTGCCGCACAGACGACTTGGTCGCCGGGACAGGAGAAGCGCCGTTGGGGCCCTGAACAAGCCACCGGCGAACCTGACACGCCATTGGCCGGCGATCAACCCACCGCGTGGGCGCCGCTCACGCAGGATGATCAAGCGGAGTGGCTCGAACTTGAGTACGCGGAGCCGGTAGAAGCAGCTACGGTAAAGGTATACGAAACCTACAACCCCGGAGCACTTGTCCGCCTGGTACTAATAAACGCGGACGGCGCCGAGTCCGATGTGTGGAAACGCAGCATCTCCCCCGAATCAAAGCCAGACACCCCCTTAAACGTGACTGAAGTGCCGCTGCCTGTGGGCACCAAGACGCAGCGGATTAAACTCTACCTCGATTCGCCTGCGGTCAAGGGATGGAACGAGATTGACGCAGTCGCCCTGGTCGATGCGCAAGGCACACCACATTGGGCGACCAACGCAAAGGCAAGCAGCACCTTCGCAGAACAAGGCGCAACTCCAGCACAAGCGCCCGCGCCTCCCGAAGCACCCGTGATCGGTGAAGCGGTGGTTCCGGCAGAGTCGCAGGCCATTGTGGATTCGTTACCCGGCGAGGTCATCGCGAAAGCAACCTACCATCACCGCAGTCGTGGCGGCGATTTCCCATCCCCCAGCACGATGTGGTGCAAGCGCAGCGCGGATGGAACAATTGTTGCCGCGTCGTACATGCCGTCAATGAACACGACGAATGTCGCCTATGCATCAAATGAACGTGGCATAAAACGATACGAAAACTGTTTCCACGGGCGTGATGGACGTCCTGCCGGAACAAGCGCGCTCACTATTAGTGGCGACCAAGTTTCAGTCGTCTACGAGGGGGGCGAAAAAGACGGCCAGACCGAATCGTACTCCGTTCCAGCAAAGAATGGGTATCAACCCAATTCGCGGCCCGATCCTTACATCGCACACATGGGAGTCGCGATGTTGGAGCGCCCGCTTAAGGATATCGAACTTGCGTGCTTCGACTGGGACAACACCGGCAAAGGTATGGCGACCTATGATACCAAGGTCGAGTACAAAGGAAAGGAAGACGTGACCGTCCCCGCGGGCACCTTCAACGCGCACCACTACGTGGAGACGCAAACATCCTTCGGCGACACCTGGTTTAAGAAACGCCCCGGCCACGTAACAGAATATTGGCTCCTCGACAATGGACTCATGGTGCGCATCCTGCGCCACCGTGAGCCGTACGAATTACTGTTGGCCAGCGTGGAAGTGCCAACAGAATTGCCCGGACGAAGCGGACCACCGCCGCCGGAAAGTCAACCTGCTGCGAACGCCGCTGTCAGCGAGGTTTCCCGCTCGAATTCGTAAAATTCAAATTATTTGTCAATCCAACCGAGGTCGTTTCGCGCTGAAAATCCGCGCAATAGCGACCTTGTCAAGGGTATTACCCTTGATTCCCACAAGAGCTAACGGACACCCAAATGCAACGCCTTGGGCTAATAAGTAGGAGTTTGCGCGCGCCAACCCGCACTGCGTTGCACTGCGCCAACGAAACCGCATAGGCTTCGCCTTTCAGGAAGGCGGGTCTCATGAAAACTTTTGAAGATAAGGTCGTAATTGTTACCGGTGCCAGTTCCGGCATTGGCGAAGCGGCGGCGCTGAAGTTCGCGCAGGAAGGCGCAACTGTCGTTGTCGCGGCAAGGCGCGAGGATCGCGGCTGCGCTGTCGTCGATCGCATTAATGCGCTGGGTGCGAAAGGTCTCTTTGTGCAGACCGATGTATCCATCAGTGCGCAGGTGCAGCGTTTGGTTGAAAAGACACTGGAATCCTTTGGGCGACTCGACTGCGCCGTCAACAATGCCGGTATCTCCGGGCCCGTGAGTGTGCCGGTCGCCGAAATTGAAGAAGACGACTGGGACGCGGTGATGAATACGAACCTGCGCGCCGTGTGGTTGTGCATGAAGCACGAGATACGCGCGATGCAGAAGTCGGGCAAGGGCGCGATCGTGAACGTGTCATCGGTCTACGGGTATCGCCCGAGCGACATGGGCCACGCGCCGTATTGCACAAGCAAGCATGGCGTGATCGGACTATCAAAGACGGCAGCGATCGATTACGCCGCCGCAGGGATACGCGTGAACGTCGTCGCGCCGGGTTACACGCGATCCGAGATCGTAGACCCCTATCTCGAAGCCGCGCCCAAGTTGATGAAGATCCTGCTCAGCCGCTACTCGTCCATGAACCGCGTAGCCGAATCCAGCGAAACGGCCGAGGCGATCGCGTGGCTATGCTCGGATGCCGCGAGTTTCGTGAATGGAATGGTGATGCCAGTAGACGGCGGCGAGGTGGGGAAGTTGTATTAGACGCCGAGCGGAGATTTTCGTCTTTGGATAGAAACGCCGGAGGCATAGAACCGGTCAGGAGAGACCGGATGGAACGGAAAATGTCAGCGGAAAACTGGAATGGCGAAATAGATTTGCTTCGCGCCAACGGCGTGACATTGGCCGGGGGACTTTCCAAGCAAGAGTTTGAGCAGGCCGAGACACTGCACGACTTTCGCTTTCCGCCGGATTTGCGCTCGTTTCTCTCTGAGGTGCTGCCGGTCGGCGATTCATTTCCCGACTGGCGAAATCCTGATTCCGACTATATTTTCGATAGGCTTGCGTGGCCGTTTCACGGGATTGCGTTTGATATTGAACAAAATAACTTTTGGTTTCCAGATTGGGGGGTACGTCCGGCGGACCTTGCAGAAGCAATTGAACGCGCCCGCACGAGTGTTGCCGACGCTCCTAAACTAATCCCAATTTACGGTCATCGATACATTTCGGAGGAACCGCACGAAGCCGGTAATCCGGTCTTTTCCGTTTACCAGACGGATATTATTTATTACGGAAACGATCTAAGGCGGTACTTGAGTCATGAGTTTCGCGCGACGAACCGAGACGAGGCCATCTTGGGAGAGCCACGCAATATCCCGTTTTGGACCGACTTTATGGAGAGCTACACATAATACGATTGATTCGTTCGGGAAGGCGAGTCTCCCGCCGGAGAGCGCAACGTGTTGCAAGGAGCGCAATGCCGCGAGCGACTCGTTCGCGTGGCGCGCGTGAAACTCGCGAAACACCTGAGGCGATCGCGTGGCTATGCTCGGATGCCGCAAGTTTCGTGAATGGAATGGTGATGCCAGTCGATGGCGGCGAGGTGGGGAAGCTTTACTGAATGTGCGTTAAAGTCGTAAGGGATACAAAAACGATATTAGCCTTGCGTACAGTTTTTCTTTACGTATTCCTGCAGCTTCTTATAGTACTCCGGCGTTTTAAGCACGCCCCGATAATTGCGAATTCCGTCCGCCTTTTCGCGCCAATACCGCGCCCATCTGGCGCTTTTGCGAACGCCAAATCCCTTTTCATACAAGTCGGCCAACCAGTGCTCTGCACGTGGATTGTGGTATGACTTGTGCCTGTTGGCCTTTTTCAAATACTCGGCTGCTTTCTTGTAGCTTTGCGGCACCACGTCGCCCTTGTAGTAACAAAGCGCCAGATTAAAGTAGGCGTCCGGATTGTGTTTTCGCGCGGCCATGCGATACCAGCGTACCGCCTGGACCCGATCCCTACGAACGCCTTCGCCGTAAAAGAGGTGGTAGCCAAAGGAAAGCATGCAATCATGGTCACCCGCGAGCGCGGCGCGGCGGAACCATTGCACCGCCTCGCGCACATTTTTTTCGCAACCTCGTCCTTCATTCAAATGATCACCCACGTAAAAGTATGCGGGTAAGTATCCTTGTTCGGCAGCAGCCCGATACCAATGATAGGCTTTCGGCGATTTCTCGTCGCGCCATGGCGATTCGAAATAGTCGGCCAGCTTGTACATCGAAAGCGCATGACCTTGGTCTGCGGCAGCGCGATACCAACGAATCGCTTCACGCGTGCTTACTGGACTCTTATAAAAACCGTAACTCTCCGCAAGCTGAAACATTGCTCTTGCACTTCCGCCTTTGGCGCGTTTCTTCAGCGATTCTCGATCCGGCATCACATGCTCCGGCGATATCGCCCGCCTACTTCGAACAGCGCTTGCGTGATCTGCCCGAGCGAACAGGTGCGTACAGTCTGCATGAGTTCGGCGAAGATGTTGCCATCCGAAAGCGCGGCCTGTTGCAGCGCGCGAAGCGCGGGGGGTGATTCGCTCGCTTGGCGCGCGTGGAAGTCGCGTAGACGATGGAGTTGGGATCGTTTTTCATCTTCCGTCGCGCGCATGAGATCAAGTTTTTCGGTCTCGTGTGCGACGTTTTCTTCCGAGTTCAAGAAACAGTTCACGCCGACAATTGGATACGCGCCGCTGGTCTTGAGCGATTCGTAGTGCAGCGATTCTTCCTGGATCTTTGCGCGCTGGTAGTCGGTTTCCATCGCACCCAGCACGCCGCCACGATCGGAGAGCCGCTCAAACTCTTGCAGAATAGTGTCTTCGACAAGATCGCTTAGTTCATCGATGACGAAAGAACCTTGCAACGGGTTCTCATTGCCGTAGATGCCGAACTCCTTGTTGATGATCTGTTGGATCGCCAGCGCGCGGCGAACGGACGATTCGGATGGTGTGGTGACTGCCTCGTCGAAGGCATTCGTGTGGAGCGAGTTGCAGTTATCGTTCAGCGCCATGAGTGCCTGCAACGTAGTGCGGATGTCGTTGAACTCGTATTCCTGACTATGCAGCGAGCGCCCGCTGGTTTGGATGTGCACCTTGAACTTCTGCGAGCGCTCGTTGGCGCCGTACTTGTCGCGCATCGCAATCGCCCAGATGCGTCGCGCCACGCGGTTGAGCACCGCGTACTCGGGGTCCATGCCACTTGAGAAGAAGAACGACAAGTTCGGCGCGAACTCGTCGATGTGCATGCCGCGCGAGAGGTAGTACTCGACGAAGGTAAACCCGTTCGCAAGCGTGAACGCCACCTGGGAAATCGGGTTGCAGCCAGCCTCCGCCATGTGGAACCCGGAAATGGAAACCGAATAGAAATTGCGCACCTCATGCTCGACAAAATACTGCTGAATGTCCCCCATCATCCGCAGCGCAATGTCGATAGAGAAGATGCACGTGTTCTGCGCTTGATCTTCTTTCAAAATGTCGGCCTGGACAGTACCGCGCACAACGCGCAATGCTTTCGCACGAATGTCGGCAGCTTCTGTTGCGCTTGGTTTGCGACCGTTCTCGGACTCGAACTTTGCAAGCTGCTGATCGATGGCCGTGTTCAGAAACATCGCAAGAATGATCGGCGCGGGACCGTTGATAGTCATTGATACGCTCGTATTTGGCGCGCAAAGGTCGAAGCCGTCGTACAAGACTTTCATGTCGTCAAGCGTGGCTATGGATACGCCGGAGGTGCCGACTTTGCCATAGATATCCGGGCGCTCGTTCGGGTCGAAACCGTATAGCGTCACGCTGTCGAAGGCTGTAGATAGGCGCTTCGCTTCCGAATTGCGCGAGAGATACTTGAAACGCCGATTCGTCCGCGCCGGATCGCCTTCGCCCGCAAACATGCGTGTCGGGTCTTCGTCAGCGCGCTTAAAGGGAAATACACCTGCGGTGAACGGAAAACTCCCGGGTACATTCTCCAACAGAATCCATCGCAGCAAATCACCCGGGTTTCGGAAGCGCGGCAGCGCCACGCGCGGCAACTTCAGACCTGAGAGGCTCTCGCGGTAGAGCGGTGTGCGTACTTCACGGTTACGCACTTTGTAGATATGCTCTTCTCCAGCGTAATCCGCGCGGACTTGCTCGAACGCTTGGAGCGCATGGGTGCATTCAGGCTGAATTTGCCGGGCGAGAGCGGAACGATTCGCGACAAGTTCATCGTGCGCGGCATCGCTCTCGTTCAACAGTGCCAGCGCGCCATCTAGCTGCCAAAGCTGCTCCGCGATACGCGCCTGATCCTCGGCCCATTCGCGGTATCTGCGGATCGATTCTGCAATCTCCGCGAGGTAGCGCACGCGCTCCGGCGGCACGACAATGGCGCGCGACGAGGAATGCTTTTGTGCGGGACGCGCCAGCGTGGACTTCCATTCCACTTTGGTTTTCTCATTCAGCGCATCAAGCACCCCGTGATAAAGTGCGGTCACGCCGTCGTCGTTGAACTTCGATGCGATGGTGCCGTAAACGGGCATGTCTTCGGGCTTTGTATCGAACAATTTATGGTTGCGCTGATATTGCTTGCGCACGTGGCGCAGGGCATCCTCGCTGCCTTTGCGCTCGAATTTATTGATCGCGACGAGGTGCGCGAAATCGAGCATATCGATCTTTTCGAGCTGGGTCGGCGCGCCAAATTCGGCCGTCATCACGTACAGCGAAATATCCACAAGCGGCACGATGCCTGCGTCGCCTTGACCAATACCGGCTGTCTCCACGATGACGAGATCGTATCCAGCCGACTTAACGACTGCGATTGCATCCGAAAGCGACGCGGAGATTTCGGATCCTTTTGTGCGTGTCGCAAGTGATCGCATATAGACGCGTCCGCGATCGAGAACATTCATGCGAATGCGGTCGCCAAGAAGCGCGCCGCCGGTGCGTTGCCGTGTTGGATCAACGGAGAGCACAGCGACCGTTTTGTCCACAAAGTCATTGAGGAAACGCGTAACCAACTCATCCACCAGGGACGATTTTCCCGCGCCACCGGTTCCCGTGACGCCCAGGACTGGAACAGTATTGCCGGCGCTAGCAGTGAATCTCTTGCGTATGTCTGCGAGTAGTCCGTTCTCGCGTGCGTGCGCTTCCTCGATTGCGGTGATAAAGCGCGCCACCCGCAGCGAACGATTTGGTGTTAGCGCGATGGAATTGTCCATACACTGCAAAAAATCCATCGGTGCATCGATCGCTTGCAGTAGATCGTTGATCATGCCCTGCAAGCCAAGCGTGCGGCCGTCTTCAGGGGAGTAGATTTTGGACACGCCCATCGATTCAATCTGGCGTATCTCACTCGGGACGATCACTCCGCCGCCGCCGCCAAATACTTTGATATGCGCCGCGTCGCGTTCACGCAGGAGATCGACGATGTATTGAAAGAACTCGATGTGCCCGCCCTGGTACGAACTCACGGCGATCGCGTGCGCGTCTTCCTGAATTGCTGCATCGACAATTTCGGCAACCGAGCGGTTATGCCCGAGGTGGATCACCTCCGCGCCGGAATCCTGCAACACGCGCCGCATAATGTTGATCGCTGCGTCGTGCCCGTCAAATAGAGATGTGGCCGTCACTACGCGCAAGTGGTGCTTGGGACGATATTGGACAATCTCTTTCATGAAGACGCTCAATGGGTTACTGATAGTAATTCGACTATAGGAGAGTGAGAGTAATCGTTCAAGAATTGACGTGCTTCAGCCCAATTCAAAGCTCGTAACACCGTATATTCGGTCAAGCGGCAAGTCCGGAGCGGGACCGCGGTAGATGCGGCTGGTTTCGAAGGCGGGCGTCATGTCGTTTGCCTTGGCGAGTGCCACGGCCGCGGCGTTTGGTTCCGGGGTATCGAGGAATATCGTGCTGCCCTGCGCGTTTGCCCGTAGCGCGGTGAAGATGTTGGCCGCAATGCCGGGCGAATCGGCAAACAACGGGCCTACTTTGTACGCATCTTTGCACACGCGCAACATGCCGAACCCCACGATGCGCGATCCTTCCACGGCGATGCGCACAACTGCGCCGCGCTGGCGCACCCAGTGTTCGAGGAAGGTCGTGCGCGGAGCCGGCACATGCCCCGCATCGTAGGCGGCGAGATCGCCGAACGAGAGGGCGTCAAGACTGACCAGGCCATCCGGTTCGGAACCGCCGCCAAAACCTCTATAGCGCACATTCCTATATGCAATCTGAAATCCGAATGTCTCATATTTCGCGAGCATCGCGGGTACGCCATCCGCGCCAATGGTGCGTGCGCCGAGGTAGTCTAAAGCGGCGTTCCAGATTCGCAGACCGTGCCCGCTGCCGCGGTATTCCGGTTTGACGATATAGAAGCCCATGAAGCCGTATGCGCCGTCATACGCGACCCCGCTGATGCAAGCTACAGGCTCACCATCCGCGTCGCCAATAAAAAAGCCATTCGGATCGGTAGCGAAAAAGCTGTCGGCTTCAAACAAACCTGGGTTCCAACCTTCTGCGCGCGCCCACGCAATTGCGATGTCGAGCTCCGGCCTGGTCATCTGTCTAACAAGTGTATTGCTCACGCTCTTGCTTTCAGTTCAGCTTGCGGTCAATAAAGCTTTCCGCGCTATTCGACTGGAATTCTTCCGCGAAAGCAAGCGACTGCAAACCCGCATCTAAACGCCCTCGGGCGAGCGTTGTAGCAGATTTTGCCTGGTTACGATTTGCGCACGTAGCAAGTTATGCGCTTTACTACGGTCAAGAGACGCACTAGAGCAAGGCAGTGCTTGAGGGGGATTACATGGATCATCACGAAGATCATCCGCATGTTGTAAATCGCAATGCGCGTTATGGGCTCATATTATTTGCGGTGTACGTCGCATTGTACGGAGGCTTCGTGTTTCTAGCAGTCTTCCGCACGCCGGTGATGGGTACGATCGTGCCTGGCGGTGCAAACCTCGCTATTGCTTATGGTTTTGCGCTAATTGGCGCTGCGCTGCTACTGGCACTGGTGTACGTCGTGCTGTGCAGTCGGCCCGTTCCCAATGCCAGCAAAAACGATGCGGAGATTCGCTAATGTTTTACACAACTTCGCCCTTAGCGATTCTAATCTTTTTGTTTTTCGTTTCCGTCGTGCTTGGTCTCTCTTTTTATCTTGGGCGACGCGGGCAAACGGCCAAGGGGTATTACGCCGCGCACGGCCAGATTCATTGGGCTGTGAACGGCGTCGCCTTCGCGGGGGATTACCTGAGCGCGGCATCGTTTCTCGGTATCTGCGGGCTGATTGCCTTCTACGGGTTTGACGGCTTTTTATATTCGATCGGCTACCTCGCGGGATGGGTGGTTGCGCTCTTTGTGATTGCGGAACCCATCAAGCGGCTCGGAAAATTCACTTTCGCGGACGCGCTCGATAGTCGCTACGATTCCCCTGCAATTAAACTTGCCGTCGCGATCTCGACGCTGGTCATCAGCGCGTTTTACCTGATCCCGCAAATGGTGGGCGCGGGCGCCCTAATCACGCCTCTGCTTGGACTCCCGCACTTCGCGGGCGTCTTGATCGTTGGGTTTACTGTAACGCTTATTGTGGTGACCGCAGGCATGGTTTCCACCACCTGGGTGCAGTTTATAAAAGGTTTCATGCTGCTGATATTTTGTGCAGCATTGACCGTGATGATTCTCAATCGAGGTTTTACCGCCACGCCGGTATCCTCACCTTTTGATCCGGAGGCCATGCGCAGGGACGTTGGCGCGAAGATGTTCGATCCCGGAATCCAATTGGACGAAGAACCGTGGCCCGGTAAACCCTACGTGAAGGTGATTTCCAGCAAGGGTATTGAATCCTTTATGCGGGTGACGGACGAGGGCTGGATCCCCACGCAGTCGGTGGTGATTAAACCGGACGGCACGAAGCTCGTCAACGGCCGCACACAGACGCGTGACGACGATCTCGATCCCGTCGGCACAATCGCAGAGCTTCCCGGCGGCGTGGAGAAAACCGGGCCGATCGGGCCGGTCGAGTTTTTCGATACGTTCCGGCAATCTACCGTTACTACTTGGGCGAAGGAGGACTTGAAGTCCGAAGACGGCACGCGCACGACTGTCTATTATCCTACCCAAAAGACGGGCGATGCACTGTTACAGCCTGGCGGTTATTTCAAAGGGATGACCTCCACAAAGTTCTCCGAGAAGCTCGATTTCATTTCGCTGATGTTGGCGCTGTTTTGCGGTACGGCTTCTCTCCCCCACATTCTGATCCGGTACTACACGGTGAAGGACCAGGCTTCTGCGCGCAAGAGTACGGTCGTGGGAATTGCCGCGATTGGGTTCTTTTATGTGCTCACACTTTATCTTGGGCTTGGCGCCATGACCTCCGGCGCGATGGACGTGACGGACAGCAATATGGCCGCGCCGCTGCTCGCGCGATCGTTTAACGAGTTGATGTTTGCCGTGATTTCGGCAATCGCATTTACGACGGTGCTGGGCACGGTGTCGGGTTTGATCATGGCGGGATCGGGTGCGGTTGCGCATGACCTGCTTGAGAGCTTCTTCCGGATTCCGATGAACGACCACCAGAAGGTGTTATACGGGAAATTCGCGGCGGTGCTGCTTGGCGCCGGCGCGATGGTGCTGGGGGTGTTGTTCAAGGATTTCAATGTCAGTTTCCTCGTTGGCTGGGCATTTAACATTGCCGCGTCGGCAAATCTTCCCGCGCTGGTGATGATGTTGTTCTGGCGACGCACGACGAAGCAGGGCATCGCTGCTGCGGTGTTCGTTGGGATGACGACATCGCTGCTTTGGATATTGCTGTCCGCGGACACGTATTCAAAGGTCTACGGTTGGGACCCGACAACCTCGATCATTCCCTTTAGTCAACCTGCACTGGTGACAATACCGCTTGGATTTCTCGTGCTTGTCGTCACCTCATTGATCACGCCGCCGCCCGCGCACCCGGTTGCGGAGGAATTGGCGGAAGAGTGATTCACCACGAAGGCACGAAGTAAACGAATTAATTCTATTTCGAATGCAACTTTTCGGGTTGTCGTGTCTCGTAGCAGCTAAGGTTCAATTGGCACGTTTGCCACGCCGCTTTTGCCTGGGTGAAAGATGTTGTTACGGAAGATAAGGCCTTGGGGGCTTGGGTTTTGCGCGATGTATACGGCCCATTCGTAGCGCGGGCCGACGGTTTGGGGTTGACCGTCGATTAGTTCGCCGTCCGCGGCGGAGTCGTAGACGACGTTGCCTTCGATGATCACTTCGGTCATGACGGGGTTTTCTGCGAGCTGCCCGGACTCGAGTGAAATGACGCCGCTCTTCTGCCCTTCCCAGTTGTAGCGTTCGTAGCCGAGACCGAAGTCGGAAAAGATGTTGTTTGCGATGATATTGCCGCGGGTGTAGTTCGGGCTGCGGGCGGGCTTGTCGTCGTGCGCGGCTTCGGCGGGGTGTGCGAGTGTGCCCGGCAGCATGACGAGGCCCCAGAGATCCATGTGGGTGACGGTGTTGTTCGCGATGATGACGTTGCGCGCGCCGTGCATGCACTTCAGGCCGATGAACGCGTGGTCGATAATGTTGTTCGAGCAGGTCGCGTTGTCGAGGTGCATGTCGATGCCCTGGGCGGCATTGCGGATCAAGTTGCCGCTGATGAGCACGTGGTTCGTCGATTCGGGCGATGAGACGGTGATCGCGGAGCCCTGGTGCCAGTTGTTCGCGTAGTCGCCTCCAGGTGCTAGTTTGCCTTTCTTCGTGGGGTTCTTGCCTTCGCAAAACGAGCCGAGTTGGTATTTTTCTTTCGTTTCCTTGGTCGCGAAAAGGCGCTCTTCGAGCACGCGATTGTTCACCACTTGCAGGCCGCGCGTTTCGTTTACTTGGATACCGGTACCGTCGATCGCGCGGAAGGCGTAACCGTACAACTCGCTTGCGGTGCGGTCGTCCACGCCGATGCGTTTGTAGTTCAGAATCTCGCAATCGCGCACGACGGACGATTCGCATTTGATGATGTAGATGGTTCCTTGCTGGCTCCAATTGTCGCGGATGTGCAAATTTGAGAGTTCGAGGCGTGTGCAGCCTTCGGCGCGCACGGCCGATCCCGTTGAATCCTGCTTGCCTTCGTCGCGCGTGAGGGTTAGCCCTTCTATGCGCACGCCCTTGGCGTTTTCGACGCGAAAGATATCCGCGTCGGGGTTTGTCTGGATAATCGTCGCATGGCCGTGGATGGCGGTGTTATCAGCCGTGATGAAGATCGGCTTGTCGATGCGGTACTCGCCTTCGAGTGCGACGACCTTACCAGCGCCAGCGGCTACCAACGCATGAACATCAGCGTCCTGGGCTGTCGCAATAAAAGCACTAACGCACAACAGAAGAACTGAATAACGCACGCGAACCCCTCCCCTATTTTTTTGGCCTACTGCACACAGACTATTCCAAGCGCTCGGCAGAATTAAACGCTTGCCGTCTGCGGGCTGGGCGCACCGGCGAGGCGTCCGGGTGCAAGCTTCTACTCATTAGCCCACGGCGTTGCACTTAGGGAAGGAGTCAGGAGATAGAAGTCAGGAGTCTGAAGGGGAAGGATGGCGCGCGCGGGTATGGGAATTAAGGGTAACACTGTTGACTGGCTGGCTGTGTTTGGGGTTTGGTGTAGCGAAACGACCCATATTCAGCTGACGGAAGCTAGCTCAAAGTGATTTATTAGAAGAGTGCGTCAGTTGGAGGTTTGGGAAATAAGGGGTCTTGAGGGAAATACAACTTATTCGTAGCCATCTGCGGATGCGGTCGCCCCACGTTTCTGCTTCGCTGGAATGCGGGCGCAGCGTTCTTCCATCCCGCGAGTTGTGACGAAGGGTTCGTTTCAGAACGCGGCTGAAATGTAGTAAAGTCCTCAGCGAAATATAGGGGCCTGGCGGGCGTTCGTGCTCGTCGCGTGAAAGGAGGTTTTTCGAAATGGAAATACTTTATGTGCTTTACAATATCTTGAGCGCGGTCCTGGCAAATTTATGGTTGTTGGTGGCCCGCACCCTGTTTTATTTGTAGATGTCTCCCGTGCAGCGCGCGCTTTATAGCAGGCATCTGCATCACGCGGGCGGATGAAATGCGGACCTGCTCCCGCACTAGGTCAAACGCTTCGCGAAATCGAAATCGTTGACGCGCGTATACCCGAGGCCTATGTGCGCGGTCGGGCTGATTGGGTAGGATTCGTTGGTGTCAGAGGCCATTTCGGTGCAGCCGCGTTCGCGGGCCCATTGTTCTGCGGCAGCGTTGAGTGCGCGGCCCATACCCTGGCGGCGGTAGGCGGGATCAACGTACCACCCTTCGAGGAAGCCGATGCGGTTTGTGGTGCAGCCGGGGGCTTCGGTGTGGATGGAGACTTCCACGAAGCCGATGGTTCTACCATTACCAGCGGCGGCGACAAATACTGCGGTCTCTTCGCAGGCAACCGAAGTTACGAAACCCGATGCGAGTTCTTCCGGCGATTCGTCGGGCCAAAGCGCACAGCGCATGCGCAGCCATTCTTCCTTGTCAGATTGTCTGTATGTGCGAACGTGCATCAATCAGCGTCTTCCGGGACTGCTTCCACAACCCCTGCAGGGTTGAAGAGGTGAAATGTGTGGCGCACGACACCCAGGGTAGGCCAGCCTCCGTCGAAGCGACTCCGACGGGCCGACCCTGGGCTATGTGCCGCAATCCCTTCGGGATAAAAAATGCGCGATGACAGTGGGTATCGTTGGCTACTCTTCAGCGCGCCGCCTTCTCCCTGTCCTTAATTTGTGCAAGAAGTACTTGGCGCTGAGTCTACGAGAGCGCGTGCGCCAGTTCGGGACAGGGTGCTAGAAATGTTTCGCGCTTCAGGACCTGTGTGCTGACGGCGTCAAGGCCAAGTAGCGCGACAATTTCGCGGGGGCGGGCGGAGCGGCCACCTACGATTACGGTGTCGAACTCGATGATGGTTTGGTGGTTGGCGGATTGTGTGATTTCCAGGCGCGCGATCATTGGGCGGATGTCGATGTCTTTTTTCTCGCGGCGTTCGCGGCCTTTCCAGTCTTTTACTTTTACGTCGCGTTCGACGAGGATTTCGCCGGCGTCCAAGATTTCGGCGATGCGCGTGGCGACGGTTTCACCTTCGGCGGTGGCGGTGAGTGAATACGCAAATCCGGAGCATGCGGCCATGAGTGCGGGCGCTTTGAGCGGAACTTCATCTACGTTGATCGCGCGGAAGCCGGTGGCGAGTGTGGCCTGTAAGCGGCCGAGCAGTTCGCGCGGATCGACGATTTCTTTGAGCACGATGTCCATGTAATCGCCGACGGATTCTTCGCCGACGGGTGCAGCGGTGGCGAAGGTGATCTTCGGGTGCGCGTGGAATCCTTGCGAATACGAGAGCGGTGCGCGGGCGCGGCGCAGTGCGCGAACCCATGCGTTCATGACTTCGAGATGCGAGAGGAAGCGCACTTCGCCCGTGCGCCCGATGCGGAAGCGCAGGCGCTGGACGGGTTCCGGCTCGACGTATTTTTCGATCGGCGTGGGCTGCCAATTCTGTTCTTCTAGGCGACCCTGTTTCTGGCGTTTGAGCATGTGCTTGCAAAGTTCGCGTTCGCGGTAGATGACGCCGCAGAGGTGGCACTTGCCCGCGCGGCAATCCTGCGCATGTTTCAGTTCCATCGCGCGCTGATAGTCTTCCTGGAACCATTCCTTCGGCATCAGCACGTCGATGTGGTCCCACGGTAAACGCTCATTCAGATCGCGTTCGCGGAACTGATCGGCTACGTTGAAATTGGTTTGCTCAATCGCTTTGTACCATGCGTCGATGTTGAGGTGTTCGCTCCACGATTCGAGGCGCGCGCCATTGCGCCATGCCGCTTCGAGGAGGTCTCCCCCACGCCGATCCGCGCGCGTGAGCAGGCCTTCGATGAAGGTGGTCTCCGGTTCGTGGCGACCGAACTTGATCGCGGCGTTGTTTTTGAAGCCGCGCTCCAGAATGCCTTGGCGGCGGTAGGCTTCTTCAAGCGTGATTTGCTCTGCCCACTGGAATGGCGTGAAGGGTTTCGGCACGAAGGTGGAGACGCCGGTGTTTACCTTCGCTTTTGAATTAAAGGTGCGGCCGAGTTTGAGTGTGCGGATGCAGAGATCGACGATGGCCTCGACGTCTTCGTCGCGCTCTGTTGGCAGGCCGATCATGAAATAAGTTTTCACGTGGTTCCAGCCGCGCTTGTAGGCTTCGGAGGACATCGTGAGCAGATCTTCGTCGGGGATCCATTTGTTGATCAACGCGCGCAGACGTGGCGTCGCGGCTTCCGGCGCAAAGGTAAGGCCGCTGCGGCGCACTCCTGCGACCATGTCCGCGAGTTCGACCGAGAATGAATCGAGGCGCAACGATGGCAGCGATACGCTGACGTTGTCCTTTGCGGCGCGGCGCGCGGCTTGTTCAACGAGCATGCGCGGGCGAGAGAAGTCGCAGGTGGACAGCGAGACGAGCGACACTTCCTCGTAGCCCGTCGCAGCGAGGGTGCGCTCCATGAGTTCGTCAATTTTTTCAAGGCTGCGCTCGCGGACGGGGCGCGTGACCATGCCCGCCTGACAGAAGCGGCAACCCTGCGTGCAGCCGCGCAAGACTTCGAGGCCGACGCGATCGTGGACCTGTTGCGTGTAGGGCACGACGTAATTTACGGGGAAAGTCGCGCCGTCGAGATTTTGCACGGTGCGTTTCACGATCTTCGGTGCGTCTTCCTTCGGAAGGATGCGGCCGTCGGGCATCGTTTCCATCGGATAGAGTTCGGGCACATAGACGCCTTCGAGCTTTGCGAGCGCTTCCAGCTTTTCGCGGCGCGTGTTGGCTTTCATTGTGCGCAGCAGTTCGGCGATCTCGACGATTGCGTCCTCGCCTTCGCCGACGACGAAGAAATCGATGAAGGGCGCGAGCGGTTCCGGATTAAAGACCGAGGGTCCGCCGGCCATCGTGAGCGGATGCGAATCGTCGCGATCTTTTGTGCGCACCGGGATGCCGGCGAGATCGATCGCGTTGAGGATGTTCGTGTAGGTCAGTTCTGATTGCAGCGTGAAACCGATCACGTCCATCTCTGCGAGCGAGTCTTTCGACTCGTTTGTGAAGAGCGGCAGACCGCGTTCGCGCAGCAAGGCTTCCATGTCCGGTGCGGGTGTGTACGCGCGTTCACACCAGCACCAGGGTTTCTCGTTGAGAATGGCGTAGAGGATCAAAATGCCGAGGTTGCCTAGGCCGAGATCGTAGAGATCGGGAAAGACCAGGGCCACGCGCAGGTCGACGTCTTTTAAGTCCTTGTGCGTGGAATTGAGCTCCGTGCCCAAATAGCGGGATGGCTTCTGGACTAACGGGAGGATTTCGTTTTGAAGTTTATCTCGTAAAGACTGCATTTAATTAAATTCGTCCGTTGATTGTCTTAGTCAAACAAAAACGCGTTTGCCAACGCGCCTACAAAAAAGATCAGACTTACGGTGATAGCTACCGTTAAGTTGAGTTCTTGGTCTGAAGTGCGATTAGGATTTCGAAGCCGCCACCTGTTTACGTCAAACCGTAACCCAGGTATGAGTAGCACTATGCCCAGCAGATACCATTTGTTGATAGCCGATAGAGGCATCCCTAGGTAAAGATGTACAAGCCAAATGGCAACACCTGAGCAAGTGCAGACAAAGGTGCAGAGGGCCAAGTCTCGGAGACATGCCCATTGCGTGGCAGAGTACCTAGGATTTTGCGGGTTCAACATAGCCAAAGAGTAAGAATGCCGTTCGGTTTTTCGATTGCCCTTGCGGCAGATAGTATACATTTTTTAGTAACCTGCCGCGATTTGGTGATAAATGCAAAGCGGCGCTGTCTCGCCGCACTCCAAAGCGCTTCGCGCGGATTTTGCGTAGTGGAATTGAGTGCTTGGGATCTACAGACTATGCGTTTTTAGGGGAGTAGCTTCGGATGACTCGTAGTGAATTGGCGAAGATGATTGACCATACGGTTTTGCGGGCGGATGCGGCGCAGGGGGATGTTGCGGCGTTGTGCGATGAGGCGGTGCACAACGGGTTTGCGGCGGTGTCGATTAATCCGGCTTGGGTGTCGTTTTGTGCGAAGAAGCTGGAGGGGTCCGGCGTGTTGGTGAATGCGACTATTGGGTTTCCGCTGGGGGCAAATACGGCGGCGGTGAAGGTGGCCGAGGCGCGGGATGCGGTAAAGAATGGCGCGACGGAATTGGACATGGTGATCAATGTTGGGGCGTTGAAGTCGGGGTATGCCGAATTTGTGGAAAAAGAGATCGCGGCTGTTGTGAAGGCGGCGGAGGGTGTGCCGGTGAAGGTGATTCTGGAGACGAGTCTGTTGAACACGGACGAAAAGATTGCGGTATGCGAAATGGCGATGCGGGCGGGGGCGGCGTTTGTGAAGACTTCTACTGGGTTTGGGCGCGCGGGTGCGACGACGGATGATGTGGCGTTGATGCGGCAGGTGGTTGGCGCGAAGTTGGGTGTGAAGGCCGCGGGCGGGATCCGGAGTTATGCGGATGCGGCGGCGATGATTGGCGCGGGGGCGGATCGCCTTGGGACGAGTTCGGGGGTGGCGATTTTGAAGGAGATGCCGGGGGAGTAGTCGCGTCGGGCGCAATTGGAGAAGATCAAAGCGGAGCTATTCAAGAGTGCGTGACGAAGTGGAAACTTCGTCACGAGTCCGAATAAAGAACGCCCAGCGTGGATCCTCCTTCGCAAAAGCTTCGGAGGACAAGTGCCGGGCGCTACAAAGAAAAGTCCCGATTGTTATCGGTGAGGTCTACGCGGCGGCTTGTTCACCTGCTTTTGGGTTGATGAATGGCTTGTCGATAATTTCTTCGATGTGATCTTCGGGGTTTGGTTTCCAGCGCAGGCCATCGGGGAAAACGGATTCCCAGGCGTAGCTGCCGGTTTCGCAGTTTGCGGTAATCAGTTTTCCACCTTTGCGAATTTTGTCGGAGCCGTAGCCGTTCCAGCCGGAGGAACGTCCGAATACGAGATCAATGCCTTCGACGTTCGCGGCGTAGTCGTTGAGGTGGTCGTGTCCTACGAAGCAAGCTCGGACGCCGCCGACTGATTTCAACAGGCCGAGTGCGGTGCCGTCTTCTTTTTCAAAAGCAACACCTTCGTACGAGATGCCGGAGTAGGTTCGTTTGATTCGCGCGCTGAGGTATTGCTTGATCGGAATATGGAAAAAAGCGTAGCGCGGTTGGTCTTTGTCTTTAACGTCCGCGGCGAATTTCGTGAGCCAATCATGGGTCGTGCCGTGGACGCCGTGGCGGTGGGTGTTCAGGCAGAGCAATTCCCAGACGCGCTTGCCTTCGCTGTTCACGATATCGATTGTGTAATTGCCGCCGGTTGCGCCGCCGCGGTAGAGCGAGTTTTTCGCGTCGTGAAATGCGTCGTGGCCTTTCACGAAGTCATTCATCTGATCGTGATTGCCCCAGGTGTAGACCCACGGCACGCCGAGGCTTTCGAGTGTTTGAATGCAGCTGGTTTGGTACTCGGCACCGCGACCTTCTGGGTTGTCGTGCCAGAGGTCGCCGGTCATTGCAACGAGATCGGGTTTGTAGACATCGACCATTTTCTTCCAGTCGGCGCGGGTGTGGTCGTCCACGCCGGGGACTTCGGGTCGGTCGAGGAAGAAGTGCGCGTCGGTAAATTGCAGGACAGTAAATCGTGCGGGATCGCCGATTTTCAGTTGGGTCGAGGTTTCCGGATATGCGGTTGATACTGTCACTCCGGGCAACGGGGCTTCTTCATCCGCAAACGCCGGCGCAGCTATATACGCACCGGCAGCAATGGCTCCGGTTTTCAGAAAGTCGCGGCGCGAACAAGTATACGATTTCATAAGTCTTACTCCTTCTGAGGGACTTTCACTTTATAACAGTTTGCTGCAGATGCCAAGTTAGCTTTTTATGCGGTCGGCTTGATCCCTTTCTCATTACCGTGCAGAATATCGCCTTGGCGGCCCAGGAGCGAGGGGTCCAAAGGCTGGGTCCGCCCCTATACCGCGGCCATAACCACTCAAGGTTTCTTGTTTGCGATACGCGATAATCAGTGACATTCATGCGAATCTTGAAGCCTTGCAGGCCGTACTCGCACGGATCAAAGAACTATCCATCGACCAGATCGTCTGTCTCGGGGATGTTGTGGGGTACAACGCCAACCCGAACGAGTGCGCGGACATCGTGCGCGAGAGCGGCATGCCGACGATTTGCGGCAACCATGACGCGGTGGCCTGCGGGATTGAGGAGCCGTGGGGTTTTAACCCGGTGGCGTTGCAGGCGGCGCTGTGGACGCGGGAGCATTTGTCTCCCTCGAATCTGGAGTGGCTGCGCAAATTGCCGGACAACATGCAGTTCCCGCACTTCCTCGCGGCGCACGGTTCGCCGACGGACCGTGATTGCTATTTGTTTACATGGGAAGACGTTCTCCCCCACCTTCAGTATGTGACTGACCAGAACTACCGGCTTTGCTTCTTCGGGCATACGCATAGTCCGGGGATATTCTCGGCAGATGGTATGTACAGCGTGGACGATAACGGGAAGTTTCAGTTGGGTGATGGCAAGACGTTTTTCATCAATCCGGGTTCTGTGGGCCAACCGCGCGACGGGGATGCGCGAGCGGCATTTGGTTTGTACGATTCGGAGAAGAATGAGTACGAGATCGTTCGCGTGGACTACGACGTGAACGCTGCTGCGGACAGGATTCGCCAGGCGGGTTTGCCCCCGTTTTTGGCGGAACGTCTCACGATGGGTCGCTAAGTTCGTATACGGACGCGTTGTACGCCTACGGGAGAGATTCAGCGATGGATAAGCTGGTAGTAAACATTCCGCCGATCGTATTGATTCTCATCAGTATTCTTTTTTCGTTTTTTGGCCTTGAATTACCGCAGTTTATCCTTAATTTGATCGATCCCTCGCCAATCCTGCTTTAGCAGTTGATGTTTTAGCAGCACCTATATTCACTAAGGCAATACTTTTAGGAAACACACTTGTCACGCAGCGCTGAAATATCCCGCGAAACTAAAGAGACTCAGATTAAGCTTTCCGTTGCCATTGACGGAACAGGTTCAATCGATGCGAAGACCGGCATTGGTTTCTTTGACCACATGCTCACGCACATTGCGAAGCATGGCTTATTCGATCTGAAGGTAGATGCCAAGGGTGACCTAGAAATTGACGCGCACCACACGGTCGAAGACGTCGGCATATGTCTCGGCAAGGCGTTTGCGCAGGCGCTTGGCGACATGAAAGGGATCACGCGTTACGGCCATGCGGTAATTCCCATGGATGAGGCGCTGGCAGAGGTTGCGATCGATTTCAGCGGGCGCCCCTTCCTCGTGTTCGAGGCGGAGTTGCCGCGCGGGATGGTTGGTGAATTCGATTCAGAGCTTACCGAAGAGTTTTTCCGCGCCTTCGCAGTGAACAGCCGCACGACCCTGCATATCGTCCTGCGTTACGGCTCGAACACCCACCACTGCATTGAGGGCATTTTCAAGGCCTTCGCGCGCGCATTGGACCGGGCGACGCAGCTTGACCCGCGGGTGACGGGCGTACCTTCTACGAAGGGGATGCTGGAGAAATAATTCTCCTAGTCGAGCGTTATTCCGCGGCCTCGAAGCGCGTCCGAAATCAGGCGGATTTGCTGCTCGGTGGGCTTTTCGAAAATGTAGCCTGCGACCACTTGCGCGACAGATTCCTTCGGCGCTGCTGGTGTACGTGCTTCAGGCGTTTCTGCTTTCTCTTCCTCCATCAGGGCAGCGGCCAACAATTCGTGGTCGCTAGCGAGGATCGAAATATCGGGGCGGCGGCGCTGTTCTTTGCGGCGCTCTGGTGTTCCGTTGCTGTTTCCTGCGAGCCTTTCGCGCAGCTTCGACAAGTCCATACGCAATCGCTCGTTCTCGCGCAGAACGCGTTCAAACTCATGTAAGAGGGATGGCGCGGTGGTCGCAGGCGAATGGGCGGGCTTGGGAGCCGCTGCTGCTGGAGGCAAGTTGGATGGCTGCGAAGTTGCGGGTTTGGCAACATCGCCTTCCAATTGCACGCGTTCAAAGCGCCGCCATTCGATCGGCTTTTGCTGCAACATCATCGGCTCCTACTTCAAGGTGGAACCAAGCCGAGCGGGCTAGTTCCACCGCCACCTTGGCAGAATACACACGCCAAGCGCTGCGCCCCCGCGCAAAGACACCACACCTCCTGAGCCTATCCACCGCAAGGATGGCTCAAATCACAACTCCATTGTGCCAGATTTTCTCCAACTTGGCAAGAATTCCATAAAAACGATTTTACATTTGTAAAGTGCTGATGTGGATAACTTCCGCTCTTGCTCGCCAGCAATGGGCGTGTTACGGTAAGGGTCAAGTGTGGGTGTTCCTAACGCATGAATGAACCTTCTGAATCCTCTCTCGTTAAGTGCTTGATGGTAAAAGGCTTAACCGTGTCCAGCGCGGAGTCATGCAGTGGAGGGCTCATCGCGCACCGCATTACGAATGTACCGGGTTCGTCCGCGTGTTTTCTAGGGGGCGTTGTGAGTTACAGCAATGACGCGAAAGAACGACTTCTAGGCGTCCCGCACAGCGCACTGAGCGCTCATGGTGCAGTCAGCGAGCCGGTGGCGCGGGCCATGGCGGAGGGGGCGCGGGGGGTGTTCGGTACGGACCATGCGATTGGCGTGACCGGTATTGCCGGGCCTGGGGGCGGAACGCCGGAGAAACCGGTCGGTCTTGTGTACATCGCTGTTGCTGGCCCGCGTGATACGATCGTGACGAAGAAATTTTTTACAGGTACGCGGGAAGCGATTAAAGAACAAACCGCCGACGCGGCGTTGGAACTTTTGTTGGAGCAATTGCGTTGAGCACTACCGAGAAACAAGAAACGGGGCATCACCACTCCCCCTTCGTGCACCTGCACATGCACTCCGAGTACAGCGTGCTGGATGGGCAGAGCAAGATAAAGGAGATTATTGAGCGCTGCCAGAAGTACGGGATGCGGGCCTGTGCGTTGACGGACCACGGCGCGTTGTTTGGTGCGCTGGAGTTTTACCAGGCGGCGCGGAAGGCGGGTATCAAGCCGATTATTGGATCAGAGCTCTATGTCGCGAAAAACAGCCGTTTTGACAAGACGGGGCGATCGGCCGGGGCGTCGAGCAATCACTTTCTGCTGCTCTGTGAAAACGAAATCGGTTATCACAACCTGTGCAAGCTGAGTTCGCTCGGGTACACCGAAGGCTTTCACTACAAGCCGCGCGTGGATTTTGAGTTGCTCGCGAAGTACAAGGAGGGCCTTATCGCGACGAGCGCGTGCCTGGCTGGCGAGATACCGCAGTTCTTGTTGAACGACGACCGCGATGCGGCGAATGAGTCGATCAAGAAATTCATCGAGCTGTATGGCCGCGATAATTTTTTGATCGAGTTGATGGACCACGGGATCCCCGAGCAGGTAAAGGTGAACCCGATGCTCGCGGAACTTGCCGAACATCACGGCTTGATGATTATCGCAACGAACGATTGCCACTACACGGACAAGGAAGATGCGGTATCGCACGAGGCCTTGCTCGCTATTCAGACAGCGGCGACGCTCGATCAGGAAGATCGCTTCCGCTTCCCCACGCCGGAGTTTTACATCCGCAGCGGCGAGGAGATGGCGGAGAAGTTCAAGGACTATCCAGATGCCGTTACTAACACGGAGAAAGTGGCGGCGCGTTGCAACGTCGAGTTGAAACTGGGCAGCCACCTGATTCCCAGCTATACCCCTCCAGAAGAGTTTACGAAAGAAGCGTATCTGCGCCACCTGGTACACGAAGGGTTGAAGGATCGGTACAACAATGCGCCATCCGAGGAGCACGTGAAACGCGCGAACTTCGAGCTCGACGTAATCGTGCAGATGGGGTTCACGGACTACTTCCTCGTGGTGTGGGACCTTATCGCGTTCGCGCGGAAAAACGGCATTCCGGTGGGGCCGGGGCGTGGATCGGGTGCGGGCAGTCTGGTCGCGTTCGCGCTGCAGATTACGAACATCGATCCAATGCGCTACGCATTGCTTTTCGAGCGTTTCCTCAATCCTGAACGTATTTCGATGCCGGACTTCGATCTGGACTTTTGCTACAACCGGCGTGGCGAGGTTATCGAGTACGCGCGCGCAAAATACGGGCAGGAAAACGTTAGCCAGATCATCACCTTCGGACGCATGAAGGCGCGGCAGGCGGTGCGCAACGTGGGCCGTGTGCTCGGCATGCCGTATGGCGAAGTCGATCGCATCGCGAAAATGATCTCCGATGATCCGGCTGTGAAGATCACGCTTACGGAAGCGGCCAAGCAGGAGCCGGAACTCGAACGGCTAATCAAGTCCGATCCGAATGTGAAACGTTTGTGGCAGCTTGCGACGCGGCTTGAGGGAACCATCGGCAACTGCGGTACGCACGCGGCCGGCGTGGTGATTTGCGATCAGCCTTTGGTTGAGCACGTGCCCTTGTTCCAGGCTGCGGGCAGCGACGTTGTCGCGACGCAGTTCGAGATGAAGGGTGTTGAAGAAGTCGGTCTGTTAAAGATGGACTTCCTCGGGCTGCGCACGCTGACAGTCGTGCACGATGCAGTGCGCTTCATCAAGGAAAATCGCGGTGTCGAGATCGATATCGATTTCATCGAACCGACGGATGCGAATGCCTACGCCGTGCTGCGGTCTGGAAAGACGATGGGGATTTTCCAGCTGGAGAGTTCGGGGATGCGCGACCTTGCCAAGCGCATAGGGCTGGAAAGTCTCGAAGAGATCTGCGCTTTGGTTGCGCTGTATCGTCCGGGCCCGATGCAGCTCAAAGATCAGTACATCGAGAACAAGCACAACAAAAAGAAAATCCAGTACGATCATCCGCTGTTGGAGCCGATCCTGCGCGAAACCTACGGCGTGGCGCTTTATCAGGAACAGGTCATGCAGATTGTGCAGGCGGTTGCCGGCTTTACGCTCGGGCAGGCCGATATTCTCCGCCGCGCAATGGGTAAAAAGAAGGCCGACCTGATGGCCGAACAGCGCGACAAGTTTGTCGACGGCGCGGTGAAGAACGGCATCGACAAGAGCGTCGCTGTGAATTTGTTCAACAAGATCGAGCAGTTCGCGGGTTATGGGTTTAATAAATCGCACAGTATGGCATACGCGTTTGTTGCGTATCAGACGGCATTCCTGAAAGCGAACTATCCCGCGGAATTCATGGCCGCGCTGCTCACCAGCGAATCGGGCAATTTGGACAAGGTGGGCATTTACGTCGAAGAATCCCGCAGACTGAACATCGATGTGCTGCCGCCGGATGTGAATTCCAGCTACCAGGGATTCACAGTGGAAGGGAACAGCATTCGCTTTGGGATGGGCGCAATTAAGAACGTCGGAGCGGGTCCGGTTGAGGCAATAACTTCCGAGCGTGACGCGAGCGGTCCCTATAGAGATATCTTCGATTTCTGCAAACGCATCGACAGCCGACAAATAAACCGTCGCGTGATCGAGAGTCTTAACAAGGCCGGCGCTTTTGCAAGTACGGGATGGAATCGAAAACAGGTCGAGCAGGTGCTGGATGCCGCATTGAGCGAAGGGCAAGTGAGCCAACGCGATCGCGATTCGGGACAGACCTCGCTGCTCGATATGATGGGCGACGAATCGGAACCGACTCCGATCCACACAAGACCGAACATTGGCGAATGGCCGGAGAATGAGCTGCTTCAGTTTGAGAAGGAAATGATGGGGCTTTACGTCAGCAGCCATCCGCTCGCGCGATACGGAAAGATCCTGGAGCGATATACCTCGCACAGCATCGCGACGTTTGCGGATATGCGCGATGGTACGGACGTAGTTGTTGGTGGACTCATCGGCACGGTAAAGCAACACATCACGCAGCGCGGCAATAAAAAGATGGCGTTCATCACGCTGGAAACTTTGGAAGGCCCGTGCGAAATTACGGTGTTTCCGGATTTGTATGAACAAAAGGCCGGACTAATCGTTAGTGATATGGCGGTGATGGTTCCCGCGCGAATTAGTTTCCGTAACGACGAACCGGGGTTGATCGCGTCGGATTTTATACCGATTGACGAAGCGCCGGACCGGCTTACGCGCGCGGTGCATATCCGTCTGACGACGATCGGGTTGGATGAAACGCTGATCGAAAAGTTGGCGGAGATACTCGGCGAGCGCCCGGGTAAATGCGACGTGTATTTGCACTGTGTGACGCCAGAGCATGAGGACGTGACAGTGCATGCCACATCGGCTTGCAAGGTCGCGCCGACGCAGGAATTATGCGAGCAGGTGGAGAGTTTATTAGGAGAGGACACACTCTGGTTTTCCGGGGCGAATGGGCTGCCGAGGCACGAATGATGGCCACCACTACTTCAGCCGGGATGACGGGCGCGCCACATGTTGACGCGGCCACTGCCGAGCATCCCATTATTCTTTTTGATGGCGTGTGCAATTACTGCAATTCGATTCTGAATTACATCATCAAGCACGACCACAAGAAGCGGTTCCGTTTCGCCCATCTGCAATCGAATGCGGGGCAGGATTTGCTGGAGCAATACGGATTTCCGCGCGACATGCTGGATTCGGTTGTGCTGATCGAAAATGGTAAGGCATACACCAAGACCGATGTTACGATTCGTATCGCGCCGCACATGAGCGGCATCGCAAAGTTTGCTGTTCTCCTACGCATTCTGCCGCGCGCCATTCGCGATATTGGCTACGATTTCATTGCGCGCAACCGCTACAAATGGTGGGGCAAGCAGGAGGCATGCATCGTGCCCACGCCGGATGTGCGCGACCGATTTCTTGCCTGAGGCCGTTGCGTGAATTGGAAGAAGTTCGAAGACTGGTTTGTGGAGAGCGCGGCATTTGTTGTCGTTCGCATCATCTGCGCTGCCGTCGGGGGTGGTGTTGTGCTTTTAGGTTGCCCGCGTGCGGTGCGTTTCGCGCGCTATGGCGAGGGCAATATCGGAGAGCGTTTTGACGAAGCATTTTATGGCTGGATGGTATTCGCGGCCGTAGTCGCCGTGTTCTTCGCGATCGCCGGACCAAAACTGCTGCACGCAATCTTCAATTATATCAATGAGCATTAGCAGCCACACGATGCGGAATACCGCTTTGCGCGAAATAGAAATCGTCCGCTTTGCAGGCCGGATGCCGTATACGGAAGTTTACGCAATGCAGATCGAGCGGCGCCGCGCGGTGGAGCGTGGCGAAACGGGCAACGCGCTATTCATTGTCGAGCACGAACCAGTTATCACGCTTGGCCGGAACTTTCAATCCACGAGCTTGCTCAAGACGCGTGAGCATTTGGCCAAGATTGGTGTGGATGTTTGCGAAGTGGATCGCGGCGGGGACGCAACGTATCACGGGCCTGGGCAACTGGTGGCATACCCGATATTGAATCTCAATGAATGGACGCCTTCAATCAAGTGGTATTTGCGCTCGTTGGAGGAAGTACTCATCACGCTGCTTGCGCGGTATGGTTTGCAAGGGGAGCGACTCGAAGGTTATACGGGCGTTTGGGTGGGAGGCGCAAAGGTCGCTGCGATTGGTATTGGTCTGCACAATTGGGTGACGTTTCATGGTATCGCGTTGAACGTCGATCCGAACATGGCGCATTTCGGGTTGATCATTCCGTGCGGTATTTCGGACAAACCGGTGACGTCGTTAAAGCAGTTGATGCCCTCTCCTCCGTCGCCTGAGGATGTGAGCCGGGATTTCGTCGCGAGCTTCAGTTCAGTCTTTGTCTGCAAGACGGTATGAAGGGAGGACGGGCGTTTCGCCCGTGATTGTTGGTGCTGACGATTGAATACATCACGGGCGGGACGCCCGTGATCCTTTTAATCCCTTAGAATTTCCAAACTAGTGGGATCACAAGTAGCGCGCAGATGCCGATGAGCACATCCATGAACAGGCCGACGCGCAGGAAATCGCCGAGCTTGTAGCCGCCGGGGCCGTAGACCATGAGGTGCGTTTGATAGCCGAGGGGAAGGGCAAACGCGGCGGACGCGGCAATGACAATTGCGATGATAAAGGGGCGCGGCTCTACGCCGAGATTGTCTGCGAAGCGCACGGCGAACGGAAACATCAGGACTGCGGCGGCGTTGTTGCTGATGAGTTCCGTTGCGACATTGGTCATCACGTACAAAATAACAAGTACCACGAACGGCGACAATGCCTTTGGATCGGGCACAAGGGTGCCGCTGATTGACGCGACCAATCCCGAGTTTTCCATTGCGGTCCCGATTGCAAACGATGCGCCGATGGTGATTAGGGTTTGCCAGTCGATGCTGAGGCGCGCGTCGGTGGTGGAAATGCAGCGCGTGGCGATCATTAATCCTGCGACGACCAGCGCGGCGATTGCCGTCCCCCATTTTTCGGTGACGAGTAGCGCCATTAGCACGGCGAGAAAGATAAGCGACAAAGTAGAACGTTCGTGTCGCGTGGGGCGCGAGTCGTGAACGTCGCTGACAAGGAAGAAGTCCGGGTTGTCGCGATGCGCGCGAGAGAAATGCGGGCCTGTTTGTAGCAGCAGCGTATCGCCATTGCGGAGCACGATGTCCCCCACGCGGCCCTTTAGGCGTTCACCTCCGCGATGTACAGCGACAACGGCGGCGTTGTAAGTAGCCCGAAAGTTTGCATCGCGGATGCTTTTCCCAATCAGGGGAGATTTGTTGGATACGACCGCCTCGCTCAGCAAGCGTCCGCGGCGTTCGGCGGCTTCGCGCACGTAACCTTCGTCGGCAACAGGAACCAGTCCCGGTATTCGTTCAAGATCGACGATGGTCGAGACGCTGCCTGTAAATGCGAGCACGTCGCCTGCTTCGATCAATTGATCGGGCGCGACCGGCGAAATGACTTGTTCTCCGCGCACAAGTTCCACGAGGAACAATCCAGGAAGATGACGCAGGCCGGCTTCTTCGACGCGCTGGCCCGAGAGGCGGCAGCCGGTTTCGACGCGCATGTCAACCATGTATTCGCGCATCGACTCACCAAGTTGATCGAGAAGGTCTTTGCGTTCCGGTAAGAGTCGTCGACCGATGAACACGAGAAACAGGGTGCCGACGATTGCGCAAGGCACTCCGACCCATGCGATCTCGAATAGACCCATGGGGTGCATATCCGGCCGGCCGTTTGGAAAACCTTCAATGGGTGTTACGAACGCTTTTTCGAGGAGACCATTGACTACGATGTTCGTGCTGGTGCCGATAAGCGTACACACGCCTCCGAGGATAGTGAGGTACGAGAGCGGGATGAGAACACGCGATGGCGAGACGCGATGTTTGCGGCACCAACTCACGAGTACAGGTAGCATCATCGCGACAACGGGGGTGTTATTCATCAGCGCGGAGATGCTGGTGACGATGACTCCCATCCGCGCGATTACGCCTTTTTCATTTGTCGCGCGGCCCAGCAAGAGACGTCCGATGTGTTCGAGTGCTCCCGTTTCTTTTAACGCCGCGGCGACAATGAAGAGTGCCGCTACCGTAATCATGCCTTCGTTGGAGAAACCGCTGAGCGCTTCTTTGGGCGAGATGATCCCGGCAACAGCAAGTACGACCGCGCCGCCGAGCAGAAGCGCGTCCGGGGCCAGTTCCTTTGCCAGGCCGATAAAAATGACAACCACGACGCCGAGCGTCAGATAGGCTTCCCAGCCCATTCAGTCCCCCACACAGTAGTGCCCGCGGATAGAGGGCCGGACAAGTCACGCGAAAGAAGAGTTGCGAATAGTTTAACCGTTAAAGGCGTGATTATTCCAACGGAGACTCGATGCCGAGTTGGGTTTCCCGCAAGATACAGTAATGGGAAAATTGGCTGGATGAGCCGCTAATTTGTGGGCGATGGTGCGGATGTGGAGTCTGCCACAGGGGCGGATGGCGCCGTGGGCGAGAGCTGGCCGTTATCTTGCGGAGCAGTCGATGGGGCAGGCACAGCTTGGGCATCCGGTGCTGGTGGCGCCTCAAGCGCGGGCGCGGTTGGGGGCAGCACCTTGTCGATAGCGTCGATCGCCTCGCGGGTGCGCGGTTGATCGGGGTTGAGTTCCAACGATTTCGCGAAGGCATCGCGCGCAGGTTTGATCTGATTTATTGCGCGCAAGGCCGAACCCATCAGGTTCCATGCGACATAATTTGAACCGTCGAGTTTGAGTGAGCGGTTCAGGGGCCAGATCGCATCTTCCAAGCGTTCCGCGCGCACCAGCAATTCAGCGTAGGCAAGGTGGTCTTCGGCTGAGTCGTTGAGCCAACGGCGGGACTGTTCGAAATCCTGAAGGGCGATGCCGAGCGTATTCTTGATGAAGCCGCGATACTCGGTCGATTCTTTTTCGACTTCCTGGTACGCGGTGTTTGCCTTCACTACTTCACCGTCACGTGCGTCAAGCGCAGCGATGGCCAGCTTCGACCCTACATGTTTGGGGTCTTGTTCGAGGGCTTTCCCGTAGGTCTCGCGTGCGAAATCGTACAGGCCGGCTTGCTGATACAAGGCGCCGAGCGACGCATAGGCCTGTACCGTGGCTTCGCTTTTCGGCTCGATAGCAGCCGCCTGTCGCAGCGATTGAATGGCGCGCGTTTCGCTGCGCGGTCCGAGCCGAGCTTCCGTTTGCCCCAGCTTGAGCCACGCAATCGCGCTCTCGCGGTCGATTTCCACCGCGCGCAGCAAAGCCTTCTCCGCGAGGTCATGGTCGCCTTGTTCCACAAGCAGATCGGCATACGCCATCAGTAAATCAAAGTCGCCTGATTCTGCGGCACCCATGGCGTCATATGCATCGCGCGCTTCGCGCAAGAGCATTTCGCTGGTCTCGCCCAGCTTACGGCCCTCGTCCGCCTGGCCTTTTGCGAAAGCCGCCGCACTCGCATCGCGCGCTTTTAGGCCCTCCGCAACTTTCTCCCGCAGGCCAGTTGTGCTTTGCGGAAACGCCGCCGTTAGACAAAACGACGCTGTCGTGAACAGTGAATAAATCGTTCTCATATTGGCCCGTTGATTCCTCTGGCGCACCGATAGGTGCATTGTGTCTGTTCGCGGGTTGCGGCTGCAACTAAAGCTGGTGTGGATTCGATTGGAGGAACAGGTCAGTAGGACACAGGACGGCCTTCGCCCTGCCTTTTTGAATCTCGCACAATGCAACGCATTTAATAGCAATGGTTTATGTCTTCTGGTTTAAGATGCGAATAATCACCAAAATTCTACAGGAGTTTTCTGTTGACGAGAGCAGGCCTGTTATGCGAATATTTGCCGCGATGATTCTGTATTTTATTGAAACACGGCATATACGGAATTTAAATTCCGAGCAACTGTAGGAAATTATCCTGCACTCGTGTCGGAGTTGGGCTAATCTCCTGACACGTTTCCGATAGCAAACAAACTTGGGGTAAGTATGGCTTCAATCCCGAAGAGCGAACGTTTCTACTCGGTCGCGCGAATAGGAACTCCATCCACGCCATTCAAATCTGCCGCGTCACAATGGGCGGGATTCAAAATCATTGCAGTCCTCCTTGCGGCGATTTTGATTGAGCTTGTTTCTCACGCCGTAAAGATCGCGTATCCACAGTATCCGATTGCGGATGGCATCATCAGCACGTTCGCTGTGCTCACTGTTCTGTCTCCCGGGCTCTATCTGATATTGGGGCTGCGAGGATCGAATGCGCTTCGTTACATGATGATCGGCGGATCGGTGTTACTGGTAATGTCGCAGCTTGTCCAAGTAACGGCCCATATCAGCTATTTTGCCGACATGCCGGTGCTCGGAAACGATACCGTGGGTCACGACGTAACGCGTTGGAGTTCGCTCGTCTTCGGACTGGTTCTCTGGCTGGCCAGCTTATACTTCGGCTTGCTCAACAGCGTGCGCGCCGAGGGGGCTTTGCAGCGTGAGCGTGCGGAACTCTTGAGCGAGGTCGAACGCCGCAAACAACTCACGGAAGCGCTTGCCGAACAGGACAACGTATACCGCGCGGCCATTGCGCAGGCGGGTGCGATCCCCTATCGCATCGATTGGAACGCACGAAGCTACACATTCTTTGACGATCAAATTCACAAACTCACCGGTTACACGCACGACGAACTGACATTTGATGCTTTGCAAACCATGCCAGAAGAAGTCCGTTACATCGGGCCTCTCGCGGGAATGCCGGCAGATGAAGTACGCGAACTCATTCAAAATCGGGCAGTGCGCAACTGGCATCGGGAATACCGTATTCACACGCGATCCGGAGAAGAGAAGTGGATTAGCGACAGTTCCGTTGAAGTGATTGGCGCGGACGGGATTGCGACGGCGACTGTCGGACTTATGGTTGACGTAACCAACCGCCACCGGGAAGATGAAGCAATACAGCGCAACGAACGCTACTTCCGCGCGCTCACCGAAAACGCTCAAGACTTGATCACAGTACTCAATCTTGATGGCACAATTCGCTATCAGAGCCCATCGATCAAGAGCATGCTGGGCTACGAACTTGATGAACTCATCGGTCGTAATGTATTCGAATTGATCCACGCCGATGATCGCGCCCGCGTCCTTGAGACGCTTACGGGTGGTTTCGAGGATCCTGCCATGGCACATCGCACGGTGTATCGCTGCAAGCATGCCGATGGCACCTGGCACAAGCTTGAATCGATCGGGCGCGTCATGTCGCTGGATTCGGGAATTGACGGCGCAGTGATCAACTCGCGCGACATATCCGAGCGTGACTCGCTCGAGCGTCAACTCCTTCAGTCACAGAAGATGGAAGGTATCGGCCGTCTCGCAGGCGGCGTAGCGCACGACTTCAACAACTTGCTCACCGCGATCATGGGGTATTGTGAGTTTGCCATTGGCGACGTGGACGAAGGCAGCAAATTGCATGGGCAGATGGAGCAGATCATGCAGGCGTCCGCGCGCGCGGCGGAGCTGACGCGGCAGTTGCTCGCATTCGCGAGGAAACAGATTGCGGAACCGCGCAATGTGGATCTCAATATCCTCACGCTCAACCTCGAGAAACTGTTCCGGAGGTTGATCGGCGAGGACATCGAGTTGAAGACCTGTACGTCTGACGAATCGCCAATTGCCTATGTTGATCCCGGACAGTTCGAGCAGGTGCTTGTAAACCTTGTTGTAAACGCGCGCGACGCAATGCCTCGCGGCGGTAAACTCACCATCGAAATATCGACCGAGCAACTCGACAGTGACTATGTCGCGTTCCATCCCGAGGTAAAGCCGGGCGAATACGTGATGCTCGCGGTGAGCGATACGGGTGTTGGCATGACGGACGACGTGCGCATGCATATCTTCGAACCGTTCTTCACGACGAAGGAAGACGGTAAAGGCACGGGGCTTGGACTCGCTACATGCTATGGCATTGTGAAGCAGGTTGGCGGGCACATTTGGGTATATAGCGAGATCGGTCATGGCACGACCTTCAAAGTGTATCTGCCGCGCGTGTATGGCGAAGCAACCAATACGCTGGGCCGCAAGAAGCAAGTCCCCGCCAAGGGCGGCAGTGAAACGATTCTCTTGATTGAAGACGAATCGCTGGTGCGCGCGATTACAGTCCAGACCTTGATCGAACGCGGCTACACCGTGCTCGAAGCGACGGGTGGCGAGGAAGCGCTGGATCTGGCCGCGCAACATGAAGGCAACATCGACCTCGTCCTAACAGACGTCGTCATGCCTAAAATGAGCGGACGCGAAATTGCCGATGAGCTGAAGCTGCGCTATTCCGATCTGAAAGTGCTGTTCATGTCCGGCTACACGGAGGATGCGGTCGTCCATCACGGGGAGTTGGAACCGGGTATTGCCTTCCTGCCGAAGCCGTTCACGCCGGATGCGCTGTCGCGCAAGGTGCGATCGATACTCGATCGAGTGATGGAAGCGGCACGGGCGTAGTTCGGACGGTTATCGCACCGAGATATCGCCAAAACAAATCTCGCCCTGACCCTCGAAAAGTACGCCATATGCCAGTTGTGCAGCGGTATCCGGTACGTCGAGCGTGATCGAATATGGGGTCGGGGCAATTGTCCCTTTGATTGGCCGATCTTGCATGTTGTCAAATCCCAGCGCTTCGCCTTGCGGCCCGTCGATTCTCAACCACATCCCTGCCCAGCCGTCGCGCACATTCGCGCTTATTGTTCCCGTCATGGTGATTCTGCGTCCGCGAAATTGGTCAGCCGGTTGCTCGGTCATCACTGTAGAGAAGCCGGCTGGCTTTGCATTTGTGGATTGAATGAACATGGCCTCACCCGGAATGCCTTTTAACATTTTGACGCCTGTAACGTAGTTCATATGATCGTTACCGGCCTGAAACCAAGTGGGCGGCAGTGCAGTGAGCGTTTCCGCCGGTTGGGACTGCAATTTCCCCACTATTGCTTCGAGCGTCGCCTGGTGTCCTCCCGATGCGGCATAGTCGGCGGCAGTTTTCCCCATTCGATCGCGGATCGTCTTGTTCGCGCCATTTTGTACGAGTACTTCTACCACGCCGTTATGCCCGTTTTTCGCTGCGTGATGCAGGGCCGTCATGCCTTGCGCGTCCTGCGCGTCGATCAACGCGCCGTGGTCCAGTAAAGATTGGAGCGTTTCAGGATGGCCGTTGCGTGCGGCCTCTATTAGCTCATTCTTAGTTTCCGTTGAGCCAGCCGTGGTAACGCGGTCGGGCGCTGTGGAGATGGACCAGACCATCCACGGGACGACGAGTAACGCAGCAAGTAAAGCAAATACAATTCCCAGCATGACCCACAACGTGCGTTGAGAAAGCTTTTGCGCCGATGGTGGCGGATTCAGCGCAGGCGAGTCCCATCCTTCCGATTTGTCTTCGCCGCCAAGCTGTTTCCACGAGAGCGCAACTTCGTCCGGTGTGCCCATCGTGGCGATAATACGGTTGGCCTCGTCGAGTGTAATGACAACCAGCGGCGAATCGTTTGCGCGCTGGTGAATATGGCGGCTCAGGTCTTCCACGACTTCATGAGCATCGGCGCCCGATTCTTCTAAACGGACTTGTACCTGACGCAGATAGCGCTTTACCTGTGCCGTTGCATCATCGGTCCACGTCTTCATGGCCTACCCCCTTTCGCCTGGAAGTTTCAGCCGATCCACTCCCCGGACGAGTTCCTGCCAATGGGCATTCATCGTTTCCCAACAGCGCTGGCCTGCGGGTGTGAGCGCGTAGTACTTACGCACTGGGCCGTTTGGCGATTCTTCAAGGCGAGCAGTCAATAGTCCTACCTTGCGCATCCGCGCGAGCAGCGGGTATACCGATCCTTCGGCGATCCCCAAGCCCGGCATTTGGGTCAATTGCCGGACCAGGTCGTATCCGTATAACTCTCTTTGTTCAAGCAAGTTAAGAATACAGAGTTCGACAATGCCCTTACGGAGCTGTGTGGACCAATTGTCCACATTGAAATTGTCGCCATTATTGGTCATCGCATCTACACTTTAACACAATCTATATAGCATTACAATATAGTATTCAAAAAACATGAAATGGACGAATCAGGGATGCTGAAAATCGCACTAACAGGCTAGTCGGCGAGCAAATTGGCGAGGGCCGTTTCCGTTCGCTCCTGCCGGACGTTGGCGCGTTCCCACAATGCGACTACGATTGCGTGCATGAGAACGTCAAAGCTGGAACGGTCCAGTGCGGAGATGGGTACTCCCCCAGTCTGTTGGGCAAGACCGGTGAGCTCGTCGAGGTTGCAGAGATCGGCCTTATTCAGCACTAACAGACGGGAGGTTTGTGATAGGCCGAGTTCGTCTAAGACGGATTCAACGGCGGCTTTGCGTTCTTCGAAGCCATCGGTGGAGGCGTCGACGACGTGAAGCAAGAGGTCTGCGTCGTCGAGTTCTTCTAGGGTGGTGCGGAATGCGGCCATGAGTTCTTTGGGGAGTTTGCGGATGAACCCCACCGTGTCGGTGATGATTACTTCGCGGTCTTCGGGGAAGCGCAGGCGTCGGGACACGGGGTTCAGCGTTGCGAAGAGCATGTCTTCGG
The DNA here is from genome assembly GCA_020848835.1 of Candidatus Hydrogenedentota bacterium. Taxonomy (GTDB): domain Bacteria; phylum Hydrogenedentota; class Hydrogenedentia; order Hydrogenedentales; family SLHB01; genus JABWCD01. Next base: position 109,308 of record JADLHJ010000060.1, on the reverse strand, counting down.
CAGTGACGCTGCTCTTGGTGAGGTTGTTTAAGAGGGTCGATTTGCCGGCGTTGGTGTAGCCAACGATTGCGACGGTTGGGATGCGTTTTTCTATGCGTACGTTGCGGCGTAGTTTGCGGCGTTCGCCGAGTTTGGTTACTTCGCGTTCCAGCATTGCGGCGCGTTCCTGTGCGCGGCGGCGGTCGATTTCCAGTTTGGTTTCGCCAGGGCCGCGACCGCCGATTCCGCCGGTGAGGCGCGAATAGGCGAGCGCGGTTTGTTTCGATCCGAGGCGTGGGAGCATATAGCGCAATTGCGCGAGCTCGACCTGGATTTTGCCTTCTCGCGTTTGTGCGCGTTGCGCGAAGATGTCGAGAATGACTTGTGTGCGATCGAGAATTTTTAGATCGGTGAATTCGGAGAGTGCGTTGACTTGCGCGGGCGTAAGGTTTTGATCGAAGACCAATGCTTCCGCGCCGAGTTGCATGGCCTTGATGACAGCCGTCTGCAGCTTCCCCTTCCCCATCACGTATTTCGGATCGATCTCGCGGCGTTGAATAATTTCGTGGACACAGTCGATGCCCGCTGCGCGCGCGAGGTCTTTTAATTCGAGTATTGAGTCTTCGGCATCAACCAATCGATCTTGAGACACGTGGACAAGTATGCCGCGTTCGCGTGTATCGCCCACCGCACGTGGCTTGCGCAAGCGCGCAAACTCTTCTTCGAGTGCGCCGATCATCTCCGGAAAATCCGAAGGGAGTTCGTGTACCGTCCGGTATTTCAATAATTCCCAAGGTTGCCCAGCATCATTGTTGGGCAGCAAATGCGCGACGTGCACGGCGCCCGGCAAACCGTCTTCAAGTGTGCCAACGGCCGCAATAAGATCAAGGCGTAACACTGCGAGGTCGGTGAGGTCGTCGTCGGTGAGCGGTTCGCCGTTGAGATGGGTATGCACGAGGCGCAAGCCGCAAAGGCGATCGCGGCTTTGGCGGTATTCGCGCAGGTCGGGCAGGAACAGCGCCTTGGCGTCGCCGACGATCAGCTTGCGTGTTTCTCCACGGCGGTCTATCAATACGCCAACTTGACGTTCGAGCTCCCGCGAGGTTTCCGTTAATGCGCGCGCAAACTCCGGCGAGATGATGGAATCCGCGGGTGTGCGGCGGTTTGCCAACTTTTCCAGGCGGCGCAGCGGCTGGGTCCGGAGCCCGTGGGTATTACCTTCTATGCGAATAGTCCGCACTCCAATAACGAAAAACCGGGACTTCCCTTTGCGAGGAAGTCCCGGTTTGAAAAACTACCGAGGCTATAGACTGAAATCGACGTCGCGTTATCCTTGCAACATGATGCGGCGGATAATGCGCTGGCTTTCGACCGCGTCGAGCGTCTTTTGCGCTTTGCGCAATTCATTCGGATCGAGCTTCTCCAACTTCTTCCAGAAGATCGCCAGGTTGCCAATTGCGATCTGACAGGCCTGCGCGGGGTCAATGCGCTGCGGCAGCATGTCGATCGTACTCCAGCCCTTGAACTTCGTGGTCTTCAAATAGAATAACGCTTCCAGCAACTCCCACATGTGAACACTGCCCGGGAGCATCATGTCGTCCCACATGCGGTAGTTGTCGCTGAAGTACACCGTGAACAATTTGCTTGCGCGCGTCAGGAACGCGATGGACTCCGCAGGCGTTTCGCCGGCCATCAGCGCGTGCGAGAAATTCATCGCCACGCCCACGTTCTTCATCGCAATCTCTTGACACAACGACAATGCCTTACCAACACTCGAGACGGTCGCAAACTTCCGCGGCTCGCGGGGCTTGTAGGAGATGGCGACATTGATGTCAGGCGATGCGTATTTTGCGATCGTTTTGATCGAGGAGATGACGGTGTTCCAGTGCGTGGTGTAATCGATATGGAAGGGGTAATCGAAACCATCACTGAAGAGTTTCAGGGTGACTTCGGTGGCGGCGAGGCTGCGCGCCATGTCAACGGCCTTGCGGCCTTCGTCGATTGCGGCGTTGCGAGTCTTGGGGTGTTGATGTCCAAACGCGCCCCACGCAAACCGCCGATCCGCCGACAAGTCCGCAGTGACACCCGAACAAAGCAGGCCGTAATCTTTCAGAATCCGTTTGAGTTCTTTTACAGGGAACTCGGGAGTGATGTCCTTTTGGCTGACCTCGATCGCTTTAATGCCTTTAATTTTGGCCGCGAGAGAAATCTTTTCCTGGGGACGCATTGGGTCGCGGAAGCCCTGTGGACAGAATCGATCAGGCGAGGACCCAAATACATCCAGGGACATCGACAAACGCAGTGCCATTAAATTCTCCTAGTTCGAAGCAGGGCTTCGTCCGCAAACATCCGCCGAATTGACAGGAAGCCGATGCCTCTCAATCTTCCGCAGGGTAAATCCAGGTGTACCTGTGCCCGTAAGGTCTTGTACGTGCAAGCGTTATACACATAGTCGGATAGGCGTGCTCGTGCGCAAAGTATAATGAAGTGAAACAATAAAGTCAATAGCAGTTTTCTGCGGTATGTCAACAAATATATGCCGTTTGGCAATAAAAGAGGCGAGTGCGGGCAGCGGGGGAACTGCCTCGTCGCACTCGCCGGTGGTGGGAACCAGTCATTGCTGACTGTACCCGAAGGAGAAGCCTGGGGGAAGGACTCTCCTTCGTCATTGTGATTATATCAACAAATTCTGAAAAAGTCTATTCCCCAGCTAAAAATGATAATCACGCGGGCGCATTATTCGCATTTTGACAGTTCTGGACTTCTGCTTCAAAATGGCGCCCCTATGTCCAGTAATGCACAGGCATTTCCGCGTCCGACAAATTACCAAACGTACCTTTATGGTATCCGATGCTCATTGCTATTCCTTCTGTTCTGCATGCCTCTCGTTTGGGCGGAATCGCCCGATCTGGAAAAGCCAGATCTCGGAAATGTTCAAGAAATCCTCGTTTTTACACCACTCGGCCCTCCCACGCTCGAAGAACTCGACAAGCTGTTTCCGTCTGGCAAGAAGCAGAAAACTTCCGTTCCAGAAGAAAAGAAAGCAAAGCCTGTTGAAAGGAAAGACGATGCATCAGATTTGTTGATGCAAATGATCCAATCCCCCGATCCAGCGGTTCGGTTGCGCGCAGTGGAAGGGCTCGGCAGTGAAGGAAACGAGGATGCTTGTCCCCTGCTTTTTATCGCATTGGCGGATCAGGAGGCCATGGTACGAGACGCGGCAATCAAGGCCCTATTGGTGGTTCCGCAGGACGCCTTGCTTGAATCGATTGTTGGCGCACTGGGTTGGGGCGATCCGGTCATCGCGCAGGCAGTCGACGCATCGTTGCCGAATTTGCGCAGCGCGCTCGATGCACCGATGCTTGGCCGTTTCACGAACCCAGAAGCGCCGCGCGTCGAACGCATGGTTGCCGCCTACTGCTTGGGCAGAATGGGTAGCGTCCGTGGGGCTGAATCACTCGCGGACGAAGTTTGGGATGACGACCTCGCGCTGGCGTTGTATTGCGCGGAGGCGCTCGCATCCATTGAGGACCCCGCTTTGTTGCGACAATACGTGCGCATGGCGCAACACCCTCAGGTGCAAGTTCGTACGGCGGCGTATCGTGGCCTGGCTCGCATTGGCGGAGATGACGCGCGCGCGGTGTTATTGCCCGCCGCGCGTGGCGCGACAGAGCCAGACTCAAACGCACGCAAGTTTGCGATTCGCCAGCTTGCGAGTGTGCCGAACGAAGAAGTGGTTGAGTACTTGATCGATTTGATTCGCGCGGACGCGGGATTGGTGCGGCCATCATCGGATGCGCTGGCAGCGATACTCGGGCTGCCGCAAGGGTTGCACCGCGGGCATTGGCTCGATTGGTATAACGAGTACTATCTGCCTGCGAAACAAGCGCGCGAGAAACCGGAATCCGCGCGGGCGAACACCGATGCAGATGCCGGGGTGCCGGTGGGTTTTCCGGAGGGAGGATTTCCCTTCATTCCGTAGCAACCACAGGGGAACCGTGTGAAATACCCAACAACGTCAATCCGCATATCGCTAACGGCCGTCGGCTGCTTGGTCAGTGTTCACGCCATTGCGTTAGCTCCACCAATAATTCTAAGACCCGATAATGCAGTCACAGTGGTGCCCCCGGACTGGACGGCGCAAATTCAACTTCGCGATGGCAAAGTTCCATTTCTTTTCGGCCAGGCGACGGCGGAACCTCCAGGGCAAGATGCGCAGCAGCCAATCATCATCGCGTTTGTAGAGGGCGTCTGGAAGTATGTAAAACTTCCGGATGCGGGGAATTGGGTAGGAGCGTATCAATCGGAAGATTCAAAACATGTTTGGGCGGTAACGGAGCATTGCCCTGAAGGCTGCGACTGGCATTTGGTTGTCTATATTTCTCACGATGGCGGTCGGGAATGGCGGCAACAAAAGATAAGGAAGCCTCACTACCATATGCATCTGCATGCATTTCGCATGGATGCTGAGGGCAAGGGTGAATTGTCGTTCTACTCTGAAGACGACGTAGACGGTTCGGTTTTTGGATTTCCTCGCGGCGTGTATACCTGTTCGACCAAGAACTGGGGCGATTCATGGAGCGTAGCGAAATTCAAACCAGATATACTTGTCCACGCAGAAACTGCGGACCAAGTATATCCATTTGACGGCGTTGCCGACGCAAATCAGATCAAGGATATTATGGAAACAACGAAACAAAAATCTACTCAGCGCACTTCAAATGATCCAGGTTATATCGAGACAAAACCATGAGTTTTCGCACAAAAAACGTGTGCATGAATTTGGCATTGCCGCTCATTCTTGCCGCAACTTTCGCGCAAGGAGAAGTAGGCGTCAATAAAGCCGATAATAAACTTGATATTCACATCGGCGATAAACCGTTCGCTACCTATGTCTGGTCTGATCCCAAAATTCCTAGGCCTTATTTCGCGAACGTGCACGCGCCTAATGGTGTGCAAGTGACCCGCTCCTACCCCATCGATCCGGTGTTGAACAAGGACAACGACGATCACGATACGTTCCATCCTGGATTGTGGTTGTCGTTTGGCGATGCGAACGGACTCGACTTCTGGCGGAACAAGGCGCGCGTGCGGAACCTGCGTTTTGTGCAACAGCCTACTGGCGAGGACGATCACGCGACGTTTACCGTCTTGAACGCTTACGAGCCTATCGAAGGTCCGTCCGATAGTGCCTTTTACGAGACCTGCCGCTACGATGTTTTCGCACTCGACATCGGCTGGTATCTGATCGCGCAGTCTGCATTTCAAACAAGCAAGGGCGAAATCCGCTTTGGGGATCAGGAAGAGATGGGTTTTGGCGTGCGTCTTCAGACCCCGCTAACTGTAAAGTTCGGTTCAGGGGCCATTCTAAATACGAATAAAGGGCGCAACGAACTCGGCACTTGGGGTTTCCCCGCGGACTGGTGCAGCTACTATGGCAAGGCTGATGATGCTTACTGCGGCGTGACCCTTATGCCGGGGCCGAAGAATTTTCGTCCTTCCTGGTATCACTCGCGCGACTACGGATTAGTCGTCGCGAACCCGTTCGGCAAGAAGGCCATGACCGGAGCGAAGAAACCGGAGTTGCAGCCGGACGTGACGGTGGTGCCCAAGGGCGAGGTTTTGCGTCTGACCTTTTGTGTGGTTGCCTTCGCGTCACTGGCCGAGCCAGACAACACCACGGCCTACGAATGGTTCAACGAATTGCTCGCGCAATGCGAGCCGCCGAAGGCCCCGCTGGAACTCGCCCAAGAATTTCCCATTGTCGAGTAACTTCCGCGAAATATGCTAAACTCCTGCGGTGTTCAATTGGGGACGGACACGCATTCACGCGTCTTTCGATCCCTGTTTGCGAGGAGATTTCGCATGCTTTATTACAAGATCAGCCAGCCCGTTCCCGGCAAGGGCGACGCCTGGGTGTACTACGAATGTGACGATACCTTCGCCATCCAGCGCCAGATGACCGTCATACCCGCGACGGGTGAGGTGGACTGCGTGCCGAACCCGCTCGTGAAGAAGATGACGAACATGGCGTACATGACGAAATCATCCGTGGAAGAGTTCAACAGCCACTGGTCGGATGAGCACATTAAAGAGGTTGCGGATTTCGAGCACAGCGGCGAACACGGTGTTTCTTATTTTAGCCTCGATATGACGATTGGCGAGGCAATGGGGCTTCACCCTCGCGTAGGCGAGGTGTTCGCGGCGTTCCACCTCGGGGGGTGCTCGCACTGCGGCATCAATCAGTATGAAACTATCGGTCAAGTCTGCGCCGGCTACGGTGTGGACGGTGACATGTTGATAGAGGTACTCGAAGGCCTGATGAAACCTGCTGAACCGGCGAAGGCATAGGAGTTTTGAGTAGTACCATGACAACCGAATTTGCACCAGCACCTGCCAAACCGCTTGTTAGCGCTACGTCCGGCGCTATTGCGGAGTTGAAGCGCCTGCTTGGCAAAGAATCGCCGGATGTCAATGGCGTTCGCTTGGCTGTGAAGGGCGGCGGTTGTTCGGGGTTGTCCTATGTGATCGAATTTGGACAGCAGCGCGACGGGGACAATATCGTAGAGCAAGATGGCATCCGGTTTCTGATGGATCGCAAGTCTTCGATCTATTTGAAAGGTATTGTGCTCGACTATAAGGAAGGCCTGAACAGTAAAGGCATCGTGTTTCAAAATCCAAACGCAACCAGCACCTGCGGTTGCGGGGAATCATTTAGCGTATAGCGAAACTGTTGTCGGGGGGATGTTTCATGGCCTTGGCGCGGCTTACCAGTGATAACCTTCCGATCTTTATTTCACGCATCGAAAGGCTCACATCGGATACGGCGCCCAGATGGGGTAGCCTCTCCTCCACTCGCCTGCTCATTCACTTACGTCTCTTAATCGAGATGTCATTGGAAGAAACTGCATTTCAGGATCGAAGCACGTGGTACTCGCGAAATATCTTGCGCGTGCTTGCGTTTCACGTTTTGCCGAGTTGGCCCAAAGGCAAGATTAAGGCTCCATCGGAATTCACGCCGGAATCGACGGCTGAATTCGAAGAAGAACGCGCAAAGTGTGCTGCTGCATTTGAACGATTCGTGCGGGCGGCTGCATCGACACCGAACCGCAAAACCAACCACGTGCTATTCGGAGGTCTCACGCTCGATTACTGGACCTTCATGCACGCGCGGCATTTCGAACACCACTTCGAACAGTTCGGAATATAAAAAGCGCCGGGACTTGCGCCCCGGCGCTCACAGAACAATCAATAGCCAACTACTTCGTGTTGCTTTCGACAACTGGCGAAGCCGTAAAGCCTTTGCGTGGGCATCCCGATGCGGATGCCGCGATCGCCACTACAGCCAATGCCAATGCAATGCTACGTACCATCAAACGCATCATGATCTCCTTCGTCGATTTATCCACAAATGCCGGCGCACGTACGCCGGCATCCAGGCCAGAAAACTGAGTTACTTCGATTCCGCGTGGGAAGCCGTGAACCCACCCGACTTCGGCACGCGCGGACAACCCTGCGCCGAGACCGCAATCGCCACCACCGCCAACGCCAACGCAATTCCACGTGCCATGAAGCTCATGTTGTTTTCCTTTTTGTTGTAGTAATACGCCGGCGCACATGCACCGCCATACTGTTCAGAATCGACCTTAATTCCTGATGGACTCAACGGGCGCTTCAACTATCTTTGAGATTGGAACCCGCCGAGGGCATCCCATCGCCGAAGTTGCAACAGCGCACAACAACAATGCCAATGCGACAATGCGAAGCATCTCAACATCTCCTTGAATACAGGTTATGCCGCGACTTATTTCGCGACCGATTCCACCGACGTTTCTACTGCCTGGCGAAGCGGAACGCGACGTGGACAACCCATTACCGTTGTCGCAATTGTGCACAGCAGCACCGCTAACGCGACGTACCTAATCATCTTTAATTTTCCCTTTTTTGTAAAGGTTGAAAATGATTTGTTGACAGCTACTTCGCAGCCGTTTCGACAGGGATATCGGCTAGCGTCCGCTCAACCGGACGCAAGCGCGGACAACCTGTCGATATGATCGCAGTGATTGCGAGAAGCATCACGAGTGCAATGAAACGGTTCATTTCAGGCCCTCCCGATGTTTCGGCAACTACTTCGCTTCCGCGACCGCCGACGTGTTCAACGTGCGCGGGCAACCCTGCGCCGTAAGAACCGTCATCGCAAGCAACACCGCCAACGCCACATAACGCAATCCCTTCAACATACACTTCTCCCTTCGTTTTTTTTGAACAAAGAATCAGGCACACCAGAACAACCGTCGCTCAATATACCACCAAGACCTCTACTTGTCACCAATTCTGAACAACCTTTGGCGCTTGCGATTCGCCTTGCATTCCGTATAATTACCGGTAGGGAGACTCCCTGATGGCTATCGTGACGACGGGCTACGACGATCCGGTCATTCAAACCTGCGAGCATTTTTCGGGCGCGCGTGAACACGCCGCGCCGCAGGATCGTCTCAATGCAATCGTTGAGGCTTGCAAACCGTTCCGCGAAGAACTGCTGGCGCATGAGCCTGTCCCCTACTATCAATCGTTTGATTTGGTCCGTGTGCCCTATCCGCGACGCTACGCGCTGAAGGATGCGTGTTCGGTGCCGATTCCGTATGTACACATCCTCAATCGGGTGTTCGTCGTGCAATTCCAAAGCGATGACGGACTGAAGACGATGCTTGTTTCGCCGTCAGATCACCGGCGGAATTCGGATACGCCTTTCTTCAAACAGATGACTTTGAGCTTCGGTGCGCTAAAGGATCAGCTTCAACCACTCATGGCGCCGGAACTCGGGACGGTTGAGTCGTCGCTGGCGCAGGTCGGCATTTTGCCGGAGCAGGTGGATTACATCACCTACGATCATCTGCACACGCAGGATATCCGCCGTTGGCTTGGCACTGCGGACACGCCGGCGTATTTTCCGAATGCAAAGCTGTTGGTGATGCGTCAGGAGTGGGAATCGACGAAGGCGCTGTTACCACCACAAAAGCAATGGTATTGCCCTGAGGGCATCGCGGGTGTGTCGATAGATAAGATTGTTCTCTTGGACAACGATGTGATCCTCGGTCGGGGTGTCGCCTTGGTTCAAACGCCTGGACACACGGAAGGGAATCATTCCATCGTTGTACGGACGCCTGAGGGGTTATTTGTGACGAGCGAGAACGGCGTTGGCGCGGATTCTTACGCGCCGCGGAAGTCGCGCATTCCCGGTTTGCGCAAATATGCGGAGACTTCGGGAATCGATGTAATTCTCAACAGCAACACGCTTGAACGCGGACTCGATCAATTCATTTCGATGATTCAGGAGCGCGAGATCGCTGGGACCTCGCAGCGCAATCCTGATTTTTATAATGTGGTCAACTCGTCCGAACTTACGGCCTATTGGATGTTTCCGGGGATCGTCCCGACATTCACCTTTGGGCCGGTGAAATTCGGCGCACCGCAGGGGGCAAGGCAATGAGCACGGGCAACGCGACTTATTTCATCACCGGCTGCGCAAGCGGTATCGCGCAACATGTCACCGATCGCCTTGTGAAACAAGGCGCGCGCGTTTACGCGACCGACGTGAATATGGAGGCGCTGGCGCGCCACGCGAAGGAGGCGGGTTGGCCTGAAGACCGCGTGAAATTGGACACGCTCGACGTGCGCAAGCTGGAAGCGTGGGAAGAGGTTTTCGCGCGTGCAGTCAGCGCATTTGGCAGCATCGACGTGACTATGAATATCGCGGGCGTAATGATCGGCGGATGGATCCACGAGCAGCCGCAAAAAGAGGTCGATATGCAGATCGACATCAACCTGAAGGGTGTTATCTGGGGCACGCAGGTTGCCGCAAAGCACATGGTCGCCAACAAGCGTGGGCATATCGTGAACATCGCGTCGCTCGCGGGCATCGCGCCTATTCCAGGCATTGCAGTGTACGCTGCATCGAAGCATGGTGTTCGCGGATTCACCTTGGCTGTCGCGAACGAATTGAATCAATTTGGATTGAATGTCACGGTCGTATGCCCCGACGCGATCCGCACGCCGCTTGTTGAGCAGTGCGCGCGAACGGACGCGGGCGCCATGGTGTTTTCAGGGCCGCGGCTGCTCAATCTAAACGAAATTGGGGATGTGATCATGACGCGGGTGTTGGAGAATAAGGAACTTGAGGTTGCCGTGCCGTGGTCGCGCGCGTGGCTCTCCAAGGTGTCCGCGATGTTCCCCGGACTCGGCGGCAATATAATCCCCGGACTCATCAAAAAAGGGAAACAGCACCAGGTGGAACACCTGCATGGCGGCGGCTCGAAGAGCCCCGCGGAACAACATTAGATCTTAAGATCTTAACTTAACGCGTGCTTTATGCTCGGTTTTGCTGCCTGTTTTGACGCAAGAAAACTATAGCGGATCTGGCGGTGCCGCGTAACAGAGGTAGCCCAAGTTAAATTTTTCTTCTTCGTTTATAGCTGTTTTCTGCTTTTCGTAGTATTCAATTACTCGAATCGATTCCTGTTGCCCTTCTCGCTTCGCCAAGTCGAGTGGGGTCTTACTGTCCTTATTCATCGCATCAATGACGGCGCCGCTCGTAATTAGGAACTGGCACATTTTCCCCCGGCCATTCATGGCAGCCGTGTGGAGCGGTGTGTCGCCGAATTTGTCAATTGCATTCACATTGGCGCCGTGGTCGATCAAAATTTTTGCGCGCGCGGTCACTGACCACCAAGCTGCGATGTGCAGCGGCGTCAGGCCGGTGTTGTCCTGCGCGTTTACGTCAGCCCCGCGCTCGATGAGGAGTTTGATGATTTCGTCGTTGCCGCCGGTGAGTGATTGGTGAAGTGGGGTCTTCCCGAGCTTGTTACGCTCATTGATTAGTTGTGGATTGGCGTCAAGCATGCGGCGAGCAGTCTCAACATCCCCCTTCAATGCGGCGTCGTGAATTGACTCCTCGCATCCGGAAAACAGGACTGCCGCCACCAGTGCAACGCTGGCAAAAGTAGGTTGAATGCGCGGATGCAATTTATTCGACCGTTGCCTTGGCGTAAACATCGGCGGCGTTTTCCGGCGACACTTTTGTTGGTTCCAGAATCACGCGCGGCTCAACTTGTTCTCCGTGCAGCAACTTTACCGCGATATCCAGCGCTTCCGCCGCGCAGGGCGGATACACAAACGTGCATGCCAGCACGCCATCCATTACCTTTTTGATACCGCCGTCGGGACCGCCTAGCCCGTCCACGCCGACGAAGTTCATTTCCTTTTCGCGGCCTGCGTCGCGCGCGGCGATGTATGCGCCGATAGCCATCGGATCGTTGTGACCATATACAACGTCGATTTTGGGATTGGCTTGGAGCAAGGTTTCCATGCGCTTGCGGCCTTCGTCCTGCAGCCAGTTTCCGACTTCTTCAATCACCTTTACATTTGGAACGGTATCAATGAACTTGCGCGCGCCGTTGTGGCGTTCTTCCTGCGGTTTGGTGCCGATTAGTCCCTTGATTTCTACGACTACAGGCACTTCAACTTTCTTTGCTTCGAGGTACTCTTTGACGAACTGTCCGGCCATCTCGCCGATCTTCACGTTGTCCGCGCCGACGAATACGTCGTAGACCGGTTCAACCAGATCACGCTCAAGGCATATGACCTTTATGCCTGCGTCATGCGCCTTCTTCACTACGGGCGTGAGCGGCGCGGCCTCATTCGGCGCTACGATCAATAAATCAACGCCTTGTTGAATGATGTTTTCAATCTGGCTTACTTGTTTCGCGTTGTCCTGCTGAGCGTCTTGAATCGAAAGTTCGATCTCGCCTTCGTACTTCTTCGCGTTCTGTTTGAAGATGTTGTTCTGCACGGTGCGATAAGGCTCCGCACTATTGCACTGGGAGAATGCGATCTTGAACACCTTTTTCGCGGGTGCTGCCGTTTCGCTCGTGCTCGATACAGGTTGCGCTGGCGTTTCCGGCTTTGCGGTCTGTTCGGGTCCGCATCCAGAAAGCACCGCCATCGCGACGGCGCATAGCGCGAATAGAGACTTTGTTTTCATTACACTCCCCTTGTGACTCCGCCTACGCAAGAGTTTCCTTCCTTGCCCCCACACTTTGCAACCAGACTGCCCCGACGATGATCAGCGCTTTCAGCATCCATTGCGTGTTTTCATCAACATTGTTGAGTCCCAGCAGATTGGACAGGATGCCGAGCGCGAGTGTGCCGACGACGGTTCCTACGATCCCGCCCTTGCCTCCGGCCAGGCTCGTGCCCCCGATGACTGCCGCTGCGATAGCGTCCAGTTCGTAGGCTACACCAGCATTCGGGCTGCCTTGGTGGTTTTGGCAGGCGTGAATGATGCCTGCGATACCCGCAAGGAAGCCGGATAGCGCGTACACGCGCAGCTTCACCCACGAAACATTTATTCCGGACAGCCGCGCCGCGACTTCGCTCCCTCCCACTGCCACAAGGTAACGGCCAAAGCGGGTGAAGCGCAGCAACCCGTAGCCGAACATCGCCACCACAAGAAATGCCGGCACAACTACGCGCTTCAACGCGATGAATCCGACTACACGATCGACGTAGCCCGTACCGAATCCGACATCGATCGTCGCGTTGTCCACCACCCAGCGCGCAAAACCGCGGCTGCCGATCATTGCCGCAAGCGTCACGATGAACGGTTGCATGCGTAGCCGCGCGATGATTGCGCCGCTGGCAAGTCCAAACGCGGTCGTGGCAAAGAGCGCGGAGCCGACAGCCATTGCCAATGGCCAGTCCTTGCGTGCGAAGGTATAGGCAAAGATTGTTCCCGACAAGGCAAGTAATGATCCGACGGACAAATCGATTCCGCCGCAGATGATTACGAGCGTCATTGCCGTTGCTAGAATGCCTATCTCTGAAACCTGCCGCAAAATGTTGAGTTGATTGTCCGCGTTCCAAAAGATTGGAAATCCATCGCGCGTCGGCGAAAAGATCGTCGCCAGCGCAACAACGGCAATGAGTGTCGCGAAAGGCCGCAGCCATTGCCGCACCTTTAGGCCCACTTCATCGACTCCCCTATGTCACTCTTTTCCAAGACCACATCATTTTCCCCGTTTTTCGAACGTCCACTCTTCCTCAAACGTAATGAACTCCCCATTCTTAATCTCACTTGTCGCACCCTGTAGTGCCGCGCCGTAGCTATTCGTACGCGAATCCAGCAGACACAAAAACGAACTCGCATTCGGCACCTTGGTTTTATCTGCGGGCGGCTCGACGATCTTCCGAGTCCACGTACCCGAATCGTTCGCCACGATCATTTGCGTCGCGTCAGCACCCAACACCACCCCGCGCAGATCCTTCGTGGGTGGAACAGGAATCAACCAATATCGCCGCGATTTCACCACACCGGTATACGGCACGTCTGAACCCGCCAGCACGCGCACGTCGCCGTCGGTACGTTCAAGGCGTACTGTGTTCTTCTCCGGCAGGCGAATCGTATTGCGAATCGCGCAATTTCCCGGTTCGGTCGCGACGCGTTGCGCCGTCACGCGGAAATGCGCGCGCGGCGCATCCGCATCGAGTTGGATTTCCTTCTTCAACCGAACGCCACTGACCTCCGATGGCGGCCCCAGCATGGCGATGTAGTCGTCGCGTTGCTCGACAATCTCCGCAGGTCCACGACGAACTGCCGCATCCTTTCCAGCAAAAGGCAGTACGTCGGTCTGCAACCCTCCCGCGTCTACCCATGTGGCATTTGCCGCTTCGGCTTCTATTACTGGCAGCGGTGCGACGAAGTTTTCCTTCCCCTTGAAACCGACAAAGCGCACCGCAAACAGACGCGGCTCGACTTCGATTCTCAACGCTGCATTTTCCAGAGCATAGGTGGTGTCCGCGCAAATGACGGTTGCGAGTGTCAGCATCATGCAGGTCATCGGCACACTCCGAACAATTGAAGACCAGCATTGTGAGAGCAAGGCCATACCGCTTGCAACGTCGCAGGATCGTATTCAGTGGATTTCGATGCCCGGCGCTTCACATCGAAAGGCAACGAAACTTTCAAGAGTTCGAATCAAACAATCAGTTGAAATTTGAACAACTTCCGGCAATTTGATAGGGTGCAAAGCACAATCCAATCCATTGCGTGCGCGCTGTTTTGCGTGTGGGCATAGCGGGAGAACCTCACTATGAACACAACGAAAACTCCAATCGGTATTTTTTACACGCGTGGCTGGGTCGCTTCGTTCTTAGTAGCGTTTGCACTCACCGCTATCGTAATTCCTGCATCTCGCGGCGACGAAGCTGCACCCGCTCCGGTCGATCTTACAAGTCCGAGAAGCGCGCTCAACAGCTTTACGGACGCGATGACTGCCCTTCGTGCAAACGACGAATCACGGCTAGTCGACGCGCTGAAGTGCCTTTACCTCGATGAGATTCCCGAGGGACAACGCGCCACGCGCGGCGCAGAACTTGCCAACCAGTTATACGACGTGCTGGAAAAGGCGGGCGTGAAGCTAGACAGCATTCCGGAGAAGCCGGAAGGCCGATCGATAGCGATCGATCTGCCAAACGATTCCACGCACAAAATCGTGTTGCGTCAGTATGACGATAACCTGTGGCGATTCAGCTACGACCAGACGCTGAAGGTGGTCGATCAGATAGAAGCGGCCGTGTCGGAACAGCCGCAGGCAGCCCCGCCCGCCGAAGAACTCGACCCGCAGCTAAAGTCGCCGCGCGATGCGATGGCGGCATTCATCAACGGCATGAACACCTGGCGCCAGGGCGGCATGGAAAAGGCCACGAGCGCACTAGACCTATCTGCAATCAGTAAAAACGTCCGCGCGCAAATGGGGCGCGAACTCGCGGTGATGCTGAAACGCGTGCTTGACCGCGACCGCAAAGTGCAGATTGCAGACATCCCCAGCTATTCCGCGGGAGATCCGTACGTCCATCTGCTCGCGCCCGCGGGTAACATTGTGATCGATAGTGTCCTCGATCCGGATACCGGCCTGCGGACCTGGAAATTCACCGCGAAAACGATTGAAAACTTGCCGGGGCTTTACGACACGTACAAGGATCGCCCGCTTGCACAGGGTATCTCACGCGACAGCACGCCTACGCTCCTTTCCATGAGCATACGCGATGCGATCGATCGGCGCGCCCCGGTGTTGTTGCGCCGCAGCTTTTACCTGGAAAATTGGCAATGGTTCGGCATGCTCGCGACGGTCGTCGCAAGCATTGTGCTCGGGCGTATCGTCGCACGCTGCGCGGCGATTATAGCGCGCCGAATGTCTTCGCGCCGGAACTTTGAAATTCGCGCCGAATCGGTCGATGGTCTCCAACGCGCAATTCGATTGGCCATTACCGCATGGGGCTGGCTGTTCGGCTTGAGTTTGCTCGGCCTGCCGTCGCGCGCGTACGTCGTGCTGGATGCCGCGGCGCAGCTTGTAACGGTGGTGTCGATAATTTGGGCGCTTTTCCGGATTACGGACATTATCCAGGCCTATCTCCTCGATAAGGCAAAAGGCAAAAGCAGCCGCTTCGACGATTTGTTCGTTCCGCTTCTCGCGCGTTGTTTTAAATTAGTTTTCGTTGTTGCGGGATTTGTCGCCATCGCCGATGCGCTCGATATCGATTACATGAGCCTGCTCGCCGGGCTTGGGCTTGGTGGATTGGCGATCGCACTTGCCGCGAAAGACACGTTGAGCAACGTCTTCGGCTCGCTGACGATACTCTTCGATCGCCCGTTTCAGATTGGTGATTGGGTGAAAGTGAGAGACATCGAAGGGTTGGTCGAACATGTGGGCATGCGCAGCACGCGCATTCGCACGTTCTACGAGTCCGTCGTCTCCGTTCCAAACTCCGAAGTGATAACGGCGACCGTCGATAACTACGGGGCGCGCAGGTATCGCCGCATTCGGACGATTGTATCCATTGCTTACGATACTCCGCCGGACAAGATAGAAATCTTCTGCGAAGGCATTCGCCAGATCATCGCCTCCCAACCGTCCATACGGCAAGACGAATACTACGTGCATCTCAACGAATTGGGCCCGCATTCGCTGGACATCCTGGTCTATTGCTTCCTGGATGTAAAAGTGTGGGGAACCGAACTGCGCGAGCGGGAACGTCTATTTCTCGATATTATCCGGCTGGCGGAGAAGCACGGCATCGAGTTTGCCTTCCCAACGCAGACACTCTACCTGCGCGGTGGGAACGGAAATGGGCACGCGGACGGCTTATCTTCCGTAACGGAGCCGAACGCCCGCGCCGCACAAAAAGCGCACGCGCAGTAATCCGCGCTGATGAAATAATAAAGAGGTGGCGCCGGACCGCAAAGCGTTATGCGCGCTGATGCCGGCGCCACCAGAAATATTTTCCTTTGTGTTCTTTGCGATCTTTCGCGGCAAATTCTTATAGCGCGTTCTTCACGATCGCCGCGAAACTGTCCGCCTTCAGCGCCGCGCCGCCGACGAGAAAGCCGTCCACGTCCGGCTTGCCCATCAGCTCTTTAGCGTTGTCAGGCTTCACGCTGCCGCCGTACTGGATGCGAACCGCGTCTGCTATGGCGGCGGAAAACTGCTTCTTCACCAGCCCGCGCACAAATGCGTGCGCCTCCTGCGCCTGCTCCGGCGACGCGACCACGCCCGTGCCAATCGCCCACACCGGCTCATACGCAATCGCCAGCCCGTCGAAGTCTGCGTCGCTGAGGCCTTCGAGACCCTTGGATACTTGCCGCTCGAGCACGGCGTTCATCTGACCGCCGTTGCGCTCCTCGAGCGTCTCGCCGATGCAGAACATCACCTTCAATCCCGAGGCGCGCGCGAACTTCGCCTTCTCGTTGAGCAACGCGTCCGTCTCGCCGAAATACTGCCGGCGTTCGCTGTGCCCGATGATCACCCAGGTACAACCCACGTCCGCCAACATCTGCGGGCTAATCTCGCCCGTAAACGCGCCGGACTCCTTCGTGTAACAATTCTGCCCGCCCAGCGCGATGTTCGACCCCGCAATGGCCGTCCCCACCGCGTCCAACACCGTAAACACCGGACAGATCACGATCTCCGTCCCAGTCACCCCCGCAACCATCCCCTTCAACGCCGCCGCCGTTTCCACGGCTGGGCCGGTTAGATGGTTGAGTTTCCAGTTTCCTGCTATTAAAGGCTTACGACTCATATGTCCCCCCTTCTCGGTTCGCTAATTCAAGTAAAAAAGTCCAATATTTATCGAGCAAAAATCGATATAGGATAGCAAACAAAGGTGGACAGGGCCAAATAAGCCGTCAGCAGGAAAATGGAATCACTAGCCGCAAAGCACGTTAAGCGTGCGCTTTTTCACGGTACGTTTTACTTCTGAACGCTTGGATTTCAGCGCATTTTCGCAGTAACAGCTTTAACTAGTATCTGGTAATTCGCCCGCTTCTCGCTAGTATGATCTCGAATGCTGGCATAGTCCGTTCCCACTTTGTGGACCAAGTGAAATCATTACTCGGGAACGCTTGGGTTCCACTCCCCCTTGCTTTCTGGCTTTAACGCGTGGTAGACGTCTTCTGCAAGCAGTTTGTCAAATCGCCTTGTTTTCTCAACTACTGGACGCAACACGTTTGCCCTGTATTTGAGCCCAGGATACAACTCCGTGAATTCAAAGTGGCCATCGCTGTCCAGCGTTATGAACCGAGGGTCACTCGCACGCAGGCCGGTCCTCGGTGCGTACATTGGCGGTTCCGGCACTTCACCGTCTACAAAGATGACCAGATCGTCCAGAGCGGTTCCTGGGGGCGCGACGACCTTTCCGCTCAAACTCGCGCGTTCTTCCATTTTCAGCAACATTTCGCCTTTAGCTTCCTGTTTGATGAAAAAATATAGACCGTTCCGCTCTGAGATGACATGGAGCGATATCCAGTCCGTTTCACGGTCTATTCCTAAGAGAAATCTTCCATCGTCATCCGTCAACGTGTAGGCCCAAGGCAACTGTCTGTGTCCTTTTGCCATCCACGCATAATCCACATCGATAATTGCGTCATTAACCGGAGATCCGTCTGGCGCGGTAACCCTTCCCTGCAATTTAAGACCGGGTGTCAACACTACGTCTCGCACGGTCTTTTCATATCCGGAGTCCAGGCGCGCACTTCGTCGATTGTCTGCGAAGCCTTTTGCCTGTATGGATAGTTCTATTTCGTCCTTGTGTGCGAAGCCGTTTATCGCATAACTGCCATCGGCTGTCGTCACAGTCTCTGTTACGCGCGAACGCTGCATGTAATTCACGCTTAATCGGTCCGAGCGAAACGGCGCGGTCTCCTCTTTAGTGAGGACGGCGAGCACACGCGCACCGGCGATTGGATTTTGTGCTTCGTCGGTCACGCGTCCGACGACAGAGCGATTGAGCGTAGGCGGAGACGGCTGGATCTCCGGGACGGTGGTAGTTGCCTGATAATTGGGACCTGTTTCTGGAAGCGCCTTGGTTGAGCGCGCACACGAAATTACTGCCAAATTCACGGCAGTTATAATCAGCACTTGTGCTATCCGGGTCATTGACGTAGCCTCCAGATTGGATGACACAACACGCACTGAAACTCACTAAACCACAGTCACCGTTCCACCATCATACAGGAGCAGCTTCCGTTCTATCAGCACCTCGACTAAACTGTCTTAGAGGATATCTCTCCACCATTTAATAACGATTTTGAGTACAGGTGAGGTGACATGCGAGCTAGACCGATTTCGCGGCGGAAATTCTTTCAATTATGCGGCGTTGCCGCAAGCGTCATGCTACATCGTCCCGCGTTTGCGCAGCAGAGCAATGGGGGTTTCGAGGAACTACTCGCTGCTATTCCTCCCGTGATGGAGCGCGAGGGGGTGCCTGGGCTTCAGATTGCGGTTATTCGTGATGGCGAGATCGCGCTGTTCAAATCGTTTGGGGTTGTCAATGCGGAGACGCGGGACGCGGTTACCAATGAGACTGTGTTTGAGGCGGCTTCGCTTTCGAAACCGGTGTTCGCATATTTGGTGATGAAGCTGGCTGAGGACGGCGTGATTGATCTGGACGCGCCGTTGTACACCATCGATAGGCCGCCTGCGAATGGTCCCTCCGAGCTTGTCGAGGCGATAACCGCGAAGATGATTTTGTCGCACACAACCGGGTTTCCGAACTGGCATGTTTCCAGCAAACCGCTTACGCTTGGGCGCTCGCAGGGGACGCAGTTCTCTTACTCCGGGATGGCCTACGTTTACTTGCAGAAGGTGATTGAGAAGAAGACCGGGGCTGCACTCGATGTTTTGTTGCAAGAGCGGGTCTTCACGCCGTTCGGCATGACCAGCGCGAGCATGATCGCGCGCGAAGATTACGAAAAGCGGCAGGCCTTCGGTCACGGCAAGAGTGGAAAGCCTGCGCGCTTTCCGATCCGCACGGCGAATGCGGCGTCGAGTCTGGTGTGTACCGCGGAGGATTACGCGCGCTTTGTCACGGCACTGTTGAAGCCGCCGCCTGCGGACAAGTTTCATCTGAAACCGGAATCGGTGCAGCAGATGTTGACGCCGCGGGTTGTTGCGGCGCCAGGCGTCCAATGGGGACTGGGCGTCGGTCTGGAAACGCCGGACGCCGCGCCGCCACTTTTCTTCCAGTGGGGCAATAACAACGACGCGAATACCAGTTTCGTGGACGGATGCCCGACCACCGGCGACGGCGTTGTGATCATGACCAATGCAGGCGCAGGCCTTCGCGTGTGCGGTGAAGTCCTTCCACTTGGCGTCCCCGGAGAGCACCCCGTGCTCAAATGGCGGCGCATTTTCCCGGCTTAGCTGCCTCCCACGTTTGCGTCAAACGATCGCGTCCGTGAGCCCCAGGTGTGCCGCATTGTTCAACGCCGGTCGAAAATTACTATCATTGTACGGCGTGCCTATCGGCCAATCGCAATTGAGCAAGGGGAAGCTGGCGCGCAGGGGAAATTGGGGGACTCACAAGTGTCGAGCGACGTTCATTCGAATGCCGCGCCGAAAGCGCGCATTGCATCCATGGATCAGATTCGGGGATATGCCATTCTCGGCATGCTGCTGGTGGATTACTTTGAAGCGTTCAAGGTGATCACAGAGCAGTTGCACCACCATCGAGACTATATGACCTATGCGGACACCATTGCGCCGCTGTTTTTGTTTGTGGTTGGGATGGGTTTGCGGCTTTCGATGAAGCGGCGCGCTGAGCACGATGGCGTTGCGAGCGCGCGGCGCGAATTGTTGAAGCGTTATGTAACCTTGGTGCTCATCGCCTTCCTGCTTTACACGGGATATCTGTGGGATGCGCTGATGAATATCGGGCTGGCGGGGTTGCTCGCGATCTGGATTGTCGATCGGAAGCCTGGCGTCCGGATTACGGCGGCACTGTTGTTTGTAGTGGCGTACCAAGCGATATTCTCCATGACATCATATGGGGGCTGGTTGCTTGGCACGGTGAAATATACAGAGGCGACGATGCCGTTGATCTGGAAGCTCATACCCATTGGACCGGAACTGGTCGATTGCAATATCAATGGCGGCCCGATTGGGCATTGGAGTTGGTTGTTGATGTTGATAAGCGGGACGGTCGCGTATGACATCATGGCGACGCGCGACACGCGCAAGATTATCTTGGGCTGCGTCGTCTGGGGCCTTGTCCTGTCTGCGGCCGGTTGGGCCTTGCATTGTCCGTGGCCTGGCGTGAAAGAGGCATGGCCCTTCTCGAAGTACTACATGACCGCCCCGTACGCGCTATGGGCTTCAGGGTTGTGTTTCTTTACGATGCTCGCGTTTTATGTGGTGTGCGATTTATTAAAGGTTCGCATCCCTCATCTCACGGTGCTGGGAATGAACCCGCTGGTCATCTACATTCTGCAATGGTGCCTTATGGAGTCTTCCCATCGTTTCATCCCCATGGACACCACGAACTGGTTTGGGATACTCGGCGGATTCCTGGTCTTTTATGTCATCTGTTACGGGACGGCATATACGCTCTACAAGAAGAATATATTTGTGAAGTTGTGAGCACCTTGCGAATCAAAGACGCTGAGTGGTGCACGTATCCGGAATGATTCACGCGCAAATGCGATTGCACCGAATGCCTTACGGATCGCCTCTCTTCTGCAGCACGACGGTGCGATTCATTTCGATGTCGTGGCGACGAATGGTTATTGGCACGGCGTCGCCGGGCTGGTACTGCTGGATGACGTCTATGAATTGTGTGAAGTCACGAACCGGTGTGCCACCAAATTCAATGATGACGTCGCCCTCGAAGAGCTCGGCTTCGTCTGCGCCAGAGCCAGGCATCACGGAGTGTATTACGCATTCGGTGTCGCGCGGGTCACCCCCAATGCCGAGCACCGGGCCGTTTGCGTGTTGCGCCAATAGGAAGAGCACGCCAATCGAGGCCAGGAGGTTGTTGCCCATATGTACGAAGATTGGCGTTACCAACGTCTTTCGCCATTCGTAGACTAAAGTCATGATGAGGCCGAGGCCCGTTGCGACTATGGCATGTGAAGTGCCGAAGAAGTGTCCGAAGCCAAAGATGAACGATTGAAGCGTGACAGCGATGACCAGCGGCATTCTGGCGCGAAATGCGTTGTAGAGAAAGCCCCGGAAGAAGGTTTCCTCGGCGATTGGCGCAAAGGTAATTGCAAACGCCAACATCACATAGACGGAGGTCTGATCCATGGCTTTGGCCATTTCTTTCATGCTGTCCGTCGGAAGCGAATTGCCGGGCGCCAAGCGTTCGATTGCATAACTTACCGCTGCCTGCGCCACTACTGCGAGGATCACGATCGGTACCGCGATCAAGAACTCGGTGGCTATTTGTTTCGCCCCGGGAATCGCCCGCATGGTTACACGCGGTCGCCGTGCGAAAAACGGAAACGCCAGCAGAAACACTTGCGGCGCAAGCCCGAAAAGCAGAACGATCAACCACTGTGGGACGAGCATCATCAGATCGGGGTTGACGAATGCGATGCAGCGCCACAGGACCAGCGTACCGATTCCTACGGCGATGGAGCGCGTCGCCCAATGCGCGTCCCGAAACGCAATGGACTCCTGTCTCTGCAGTGGGTCGGCAGAATTCACATCAGCAATTTCTTTTTCCACATCCATGTGCGCGACGGACTCCTTGCAGCAACGTATGCGCGCAGTGTACACAATCGTCTCAATCGAATCCGGCTTCAAGCGCGAGCGAGAATCGATGCTCAGCGCAACGCCGTGGGTAAATGATAGGGCACACTTCGCGGGCGACAATAAAGCGCACTGCAGCACGGCATAGGGTAGTAAAAGGATTTTTGTGGAGAATAGCTTTTATTCTTACCAAGACGCCGCGGGAATGACGCGGCAGATCTTGGAATGGCTGGCGGACAAGAAATCTCCCGCCTGCAAGGGCATCTCGTTTTCGGCCAATACGTCATTGGAGGGAATAGCGAGCAATGCAATCGTGAATTCGCGCCACGCGCAGACGATTCAGCGGCTGGAGTTTTCTGACGTTGGTTTTTCGGCAAAACAATTGGAAGACTTATTGCGCATGCCCGCCCTGAAGGAACTACGAATCGCCGGTGGCGAGTCCTGGGATTGGGCTGGACCAAAGTATGTTTGGAGCACGCTGGGAAGCGAACATGTCAATGTGCTGAAAACGAATCCGCGCGCGAAGCGGTTGCGCGTGCTGGAAATTCGGAATCAGGAGTTTTCCGATGACTTGGGGCACGAATTACGCAAGGCACTACCGCAATTGGAGAAATTAGTAATAGAGGACGTGAATTACTAAGTGGCTCGGCACTTAGTCATCCCCACCACACCCAAGGCCGAGTGAACCGTTTAGCTTGACGGATGGTCGATTCAATCCAGGCACGCTGCGCTGCGTGGGGATGATTTCGCAAAATAGCAGCGCCTTCCACGGTGAGAATGGCATCGCGCGGAATCGTATCGGCGTTGGGCGGCAGAAACTTTAGCAACTCGTTGGCGATTGCCAAACGGTATTGCGAATGCTCCCGCGCCCATTTGGGAACGTATCGACCTATCAAAAAATTACGACCGGGCTGCCACGCATGGGTTGGTTCCGTCGCGTCCCAGAGATTCGCGTATAGCGCTTTCGCCAACAATCCTGCGCATAGAATGCGCGTTTCTCCCGGAGCGATTTCGGTGCGCGTTTCCATGTTCTTCTGCAAGGTCGCCAGCGGTGGTAGCACAAACACTGGACTCCATGTGCAGTCGTCGTCATTGAGTCCATTCTCATGCAGCGTTTCCTGCATACGCCAAGTAGAAGGGCGCGGTGACTTCGCGCGAATAAGCGGCCCTTCCGGGTAAGGGGCATCGATATACTTCGCATCGTCTAGCGGAAAACCGCGAAGCTGTAACCACAATTCGATTTCGCACAGGTTGCGCGAGGGCAGGGGCTGCGCTCCCGGGCGCATGTCTGTGCCGGCGAGCAGGCGACAAGCGATTCCTGGCGAAAACATGGGGGCATTTAGGCTGTCGCCTGTCTGCTTCAGAACACGTTGTCGATTGATTACGATGCCGTCGGTGTCGCTGCATTCTGAAATGTATCTGAATAGTTCATCGCCGCATATAGGTCTTATTTCTTGGCTTGAATAAGCAATGCGATCCCGGTGGGTGTATACGGGGACGACATTTCGTCCATCGATGATCTCGATGCGTAACTTGCTTTCTTTGCTTGCCACCAGCCACGTCGCACACTTTAACTTCTCTATCTGATCTGCTGCTGGATGCAGAATTATCTCTTCCAAGTCCAAGGCATCTGCCAATCCAAGCAGGTCCACAAAATACCCGTTGCCAAGTTCTTTGGGAGGTTGGTCGGGCAGGTGCAGCAACAAGCCGCTTATTTCGCCGGGCAACATTCTCACGAGCGAACGTCCGTCCATTTGGCGCGATGCTTGATCCGGAGCATTCCGAAAGACCGGCAATAGGCAGCCGCCTTGACCGCCTTTAGATTTGGTACTGGACTGGCCCTGGGACGCTATGGCGAGCCGATATTTACCTTTTGGAACGTTACGAATTTCCAAGGATTCTTTGGTCAGTGCCGCATCGTGCGGCGTATCCGCTTTAATCGCGACAAACCAATCTGACTCCACGAAATTGCGCAGCAATTCGGGACCGGTGGTGTCCGGCTGCGTAGTCTGAAAGAGTTCCTTCAGCTTTGTCTCAAACTGATCGCGTTGGACTGCCTTCTCTGCCTCGGTCGGCAACCCAAGAAAACGCGCTAGCTTTTCGTCCATGTGTTACTAAAGTTCCTTGGGGCACACTGTACGCCACGAAACGGGGAAAAGTATATTGCGCAGGGCTTTAGGCCGGGCAGGCTAGTGCAGAATCGGCCCGATTCTATTCGACTTGCCAAGAAGGTGTTCGTTAAGAAAATCGAGGGTCAACCGTTCAAGTGATTTGCCCCGCAGGCGATAGTTCCAGGCAGCGTGACCGAAGTCTTCCGCGGCGTAGAACTCATGTGGGACGCCGCGCAGTTCGAGCGCGAAGTGCAATCGCTCGGCGGCAGCGAAGGGCGTGAGTATCACATCGTCTTCTTCGCCGTGGAGAATCATGGTTGGCGGGTCTTCCGCACTGACCGATGTGAGTACATGGTCTGCGCTGCCCCAGAGATGCACGTAGGCTTGCACGCGCGCCGATTCGTTCGGTTCATTCTGCTGCGGGATGGGGAAGTCCTCACCGTCCGCGGAATACTGATCCGCATTTGTCACGGCCACGGCCACGCCTGCGATGGCGCCGGCAGATTCGCCGATGAACGCGATATTGTCCGGGTCCACGCCATATTCGTTCGCATTCGCGCGAATATGCCGAACGGCGGCTTTTGCGTCCACGATCGCGGCATGTACCACGGCAGGAAAAGATAGCGCCCCCCAAAGGTCAGGCGCGGGGGGATTGTCTTGCAGCAGACGGTAATCAATTGCAAACGCCACGTATCCGCGTGAAGCGAAGTACTTCGCGAAGTCGATAATGCGCTCCTCTCCCCTGCCTCCTTCAACGAAGCCGCCGCCGTGCATGATGATTACGGCCGGCTTTGGTTCGTCTGCATTCGCGGGACGATAGACGTCCATATGCAAAGGCGCCAACGTGTACGTGGCCTCGGAATTGTCTCGAACATAACCGAGACCGTATTCGACGTCGTTCGTCACTTCGACGGTATTCGTTGGCAAGACGCCCGGCGGACAACCCGCTGTAGCCATCGCAAATGCAACGGCCATCCACAATTTCGGGCGAAACATGCGCGTGATGCGAATGAGCATAGGAGAAGCTCCAAAGTCTCGATAGAAAAGACTTGTGAAAGGGCCGGGATATTCAATGTTGTGCAATCGGTACTGTGCGATTCAGGGCGCGGGCATTAGATGCAAACCAGTATCGGCATGCGCGTCTTGGCGAGTTCCATGCGCACGCCCAGTGAGCGGATGGCGCTTGAAACGGTCTCGACAGCGGAGCGAGGGGTCATGCGTGTATTGATGAGGCGTTCGTAGAGCATTACCTCGACGAGGTTGGTGTACCAATCATTGACCGGCGTTCGGTAGGCGATAATTGCGGCCGCCCCGGAGGCCTCTTTGATGGATTCGAGGGCGGAACGGTCCGCGCCAATTTCGCAACAGGAGAAGATAATTATTTTGCCGTTGAGTGCGGCAAACACATCAAGATGATCGAGCAGGCGTATGCGACCGAACGTAAGCTGCAAAACGGCGTTTCCCCGGCCTAAATTGCTGCGACCATGCCCCATGATATGGATGTAGCGGGTAGCGGGGCGTCGGCCCTCCTGCTTTAGAAAGTGGCGGAAATCGTCGATGGTGTGCATGCGTTCATAATGCGCTTCCACGCCGAAGGTGTGCAGCCATTGTTGCATCATTGGCCCGTGCGCGCGCGACGATCGAAGACTGCGATCAAGCCGCGTTTCCAATAAGAGAGCGCGATCCGGTGACGCTTTGAGTTTGGTGACAGGCACAACGAATCGCTTACCGGAATCGGTAACGATGCGCCTGAGGCGGGGAGCCTTGGAAGTCACTCGTCCGCAGTAAGAAGAACCATTCATAGAAAAAATGACGCGCTGATCTATTTCGAACTTTACCATTGGAAAAGCACCTATTAAGTCTTATAAATACCGCAGACTAGTCAAATAGCAGGGGAATGTCATTCGCACCCGAACGACAAGCGCCGGGAGAATTGTCTAATTAAACAAGAGAAAACGCAAGACAGCATTACGCCGAAAAGATACTCATTTATCGCGGTTTTTTCCTGCGGATTCTCGCTCGGACCTGTCCTACCGGGCCTTCATTCCATGACCTATTCGCCTTCTACGCGTTTAATGCCAGACTGAGTTTTGATGCAGCCAACTGGTGCGGCGCATCAGTCAACCATATAGAAAGAAGGAGCCTGTAGTATGCCAACGCAATCACGAGGCAAAGGTCGGCAGGGGGCCGGACGCACAAGCAATTTATCCTCCGAAGACCGGGCGCGGGGTGGCCGCAATTCGGCCCGCAGCCAAGAGCGAGACGAAATGGGCCATTTCGTGGGACATGAGGAACGCGGCGGAAGCCGAAGCAGTTCGCGCAGTGGCAGTGGCGGCCAAGGTGGTCAAGGCGGGCGCCAGGGTCAAAGCCGCCAAATGAGCGGGCGCAGCGGCAATCGTTCAGGAGGTTCCAGTGGAAACGGTGGCGGACAGCGCGGCGGTGGCCGCAGTGGTGAACGCGGATCGTATGAAGGCCGTTCTCGAAGCGGCGAACATTCGGCGCAGATGCAGGAACGCGACGAGTACGGACAGTTTTCTGGCAACCGCAGCGGCGGTCGTGGCCGCAGTGAAGAACGCGGGTACAGCAGTGGCGGTCGTGGCCGTGAAGTAAGCGGTTATAACGGCGGCGGTCGTGGTCATTGGGAAGAAGATGACGATCGCGGACGCGGTTCCTATGAAGTCCGTTCGCGCGGTGGACAGCGTTCTGCGCAGATGCAGGATCGCGACGAACACGGGCAGTTCACCGGCTCGCGTGGAAGCAGCAGCGGGCGGAACCGCGACTGGGATGAAGACTACGACGATGACGAGGAGAACTATCAGGGTCGCAGCGGTTACAACGACGAAGATTATGACGATGACGATGAAGACAATGGCGGCGGCCGTGGCCGCGGTACATACGAAAACCGCGGGCGCGGCGGGCAACGCTACTCGCAATCGCAGCAGCGGGACGAGTACGGGCAATTTGCCAGTTCCCGGTCGCGAGGCGGTTCCTACACTGACGACGAAGATGAAGAAGATTGGGACGACTAACTTCCCCGCAGTTACTCTAATTGGCGTGCTGCACTCGTAGCGCGCCAGTTCTTTTTGTTCGGAGGGAATCGGATGCAGGCTATTTTGGGTTGATCATCGGAAAAAATCTACTCGCGTGCGAGACAAATATCAGGAATTTTCAAAATTAAAGCAGCCGCCCAAGAAAACCTGGACGGCCGCACGTAGGCTGCGAAAAAGCTACTTGGCTTGCTGGCTCGGGCTGTTGGTCGAGTTCTGGTTCTGGCTTGCATTCGGATTGGCGTTACGCTGCGAGTCGGCGTCCTGGTCTGTGTTTGCGCGGGCGCTTTTTGTTGTGCCAGGAATTTGGATTCCCATATTGCTTGCCATGCGCTCGGCGTTTTGCGTGTGCTTCTGAATCGGGCCGCGCAATTTTTCCGCGAGATCTTTTGCGGGGGCAAGTTGGCTATCTGTGCGTGCCTTGTCCAGCAGGTCCAAGGTCTTACTATGATCTTTGACCATGCAGGTCACGAACTCTTTGTCGAATTCCGCGCCGCTTAACCCGCTGAGTTTTGCCTGCGCATCTTCGTGTTTATCGGCGTGGTCCGATCTTGTGTTTTGATCCTTGTTAGCTTCAGCGTCTTTCTTATGCTGAGCTTCCCACTGCTTGGGATCCATGAGTTGGATGTTCTGCGCTTTTGCGAGGTCCATCACCTGTTTATCCGCATTTTGATGGTCTTGAACCAACGTCTTGCCATAGTCCTTCACTTCCTGGCTTTGGCCTTTTTCCTGCGCGAGCTTGCCAAGTTCAATTTCTTTCTGGTTTCCCGCGTGCAGCTTGTTGAGGAACTTTTCCAATGTGATGGATTGATTCGCTCCAGGATCGTTGGCCTGTTTTCCTTTAGCATCGGCGGCAGGAGTTTGCGCGTTTTTAGCGTCGTCGGCACGCGCAATTGGAATACAGACAATAGAGAACACAGCTGCACCGAGAATAACGTTGCGTAACATGGCAGGACTCCTTGGGGGTTGGTTTGGGGGCAGACTTTTCTCTGCGAAACACCGCAGGCATTCACTCTGGCAGAAAACTGGCGTAGCACTAATCGGCAAAGCACCAGAGAAAGCGTCGGATATTGCCCACACACGTCCTACATGTGGCTGCGATCCATCTTTCCGTAAAACGTAAGTAAGATGTGAAGTACCCGTTTACAAACGCTTGCAACGGGTTTATACCAATTATAGGGGGCAAATTGATCAATCTCGCCGGTTAGGGGGGGGATATGAAAACTTCTATTTCCGCTGCGCTATTGCCCATCGTTCTGATGCTTTTCGTTCTTGCGTTAACCGGATGTCCGCCGTCTTCTACGGGTTGGGTGCGCCTGCACGGCGGTGATGGAAGCGACTATGGGTACAGCGTGCAGCAGACAACTGATGGCGGATATGTATTCGCTGGAACGACACACTCGTACGGTACATTCAATGGCGACTTGTATCTCGTCAAGACAAATGCCAATGGCTATATCTCATGGTATTACACGTACGGCGGGTTCGACTTCGAGCATGGTTACCGTGTGGTCCAAGCCGATGACGGCGGCTATGTAATGGCCGGTACAACGAGCCCTGGCGCGGGTGATGTAAATGCGTGCCTCGTGAAAGTGAGCGCCACAGGGGCTTTCGAGTGGGATCATACGTATGGCGGCGAGGGCGATGACTTGGCGATGGGCCTTGCCAAATGCAGCGACGGTGGGTATGTACTGGCGGGCAGCACCGAAAACAGCCAAGACGAAACCTACGACATCTACCTTGTGAAGACCGATGAGTTTGGTGCTGAAGAGTGGTCAACGCAAATCGATTATGGTGGATACGAAATGGCGACAAGCGTTGTGGAAACTCCCAACGGGTACGCTGTTTGCGGTGAACGCATTGCGATTCTGGGAGACGAAAAGATAGACAGCGATCTGCTCCTTGGATACACCGAGCGTTTCTGTCTGGTTCGCACAGATGCAAGCGGAAACCCGAAGTGGATGAAAGAATATGGGGAGTTTAGCGCCGGAATGGATTTGGTACGAACGGCCGACGGGGGGTACATCATCGCTGGAGCATCGGCGGGCTGGCTGGCGGATCCGTTGGAGGAAGACAACGGTTTCGCGGTTAAAACCGACGCGGACGGCAATCTGGCCTGGTCACTCGAGTACGAAAGTCCGGCCGAACGGTGCTGGCTACGCGGCGTCAAGCAGACCAGCGACGGCGGTTACGTCTTCGCTGGCGATCAAGGCAATGCTGTGCTGTTGCTAAGATGTGACGAGGATGGCGTGCAAGAATGGTCACGCCGTTTTGGCGGTACAGGGTCATTGCGTTCGGAAGGCGCCGGTGTTGTTGAGTCCGCCACGGGCGGATACTGCGTGGTCGGATCCCAATACAACGGGAGCACCGATGATTGGTCCATGTACACGATAAAGACCGACGCCAACGGAAATACAGGGTTGCCGCTTCCGGTTCTATGGTTTCCGTAACCGGAGCCTGCGCACCTTTACTTCGCGCCTAGTCGCCTAGCCAATTGCGCTTGATGCAGATTTGCAGGTTGCACGGCGCCGACGTCTGTATGCTCGAACCAGCGGCCTTCCGCGTTGGTTTCGGGCGCTATGTCCATCTTGAGTCCTACGAAGTTCATGGACCAAGGCCCGAAGTTCTTGTCAGGTGGTTCAATCGGATTGGCAGCGCGAATGTTCCAAAAGGTGCCGCGCGCTCCGCAGTGTGCGCCGAGGTCGGCGCCGCCGCCGCACATCCATATGCGCGTGCCTTTGCCCACATCGATATTCGCGAACAGGTTTTCGTGCGGCGCGCGGCGGTGATGATCCAGCGACAGATCCACGCCACGCCCTTCAGAAAAGACGTTGCCAGCGGAATTGCTGACGGTCAAGTCGTGAATGAATTCGGTCTGAAAGTCGAAGTTGGTCATTAGGTTGTCCGCGCCGCCCAAGGTCACGCCATGATGCCCCGTGGACTTGCGCGTCTTGTCGACTTTGCGCTCAGAGCTACACCGCATCCCATCAATGGTATTGAACATCCCGGATACAAAACCGCCGCTATCCGCGTTGTGTACGTGAATGTTTCGCACCCAACAATGCACGGTGTTTGACAACGCAAATGCATTGTTGCCAAGTTCCGTGAAATGACCTTCATATGGGGTGTTTGGAAACTCAAATCGCAGATTCTCAATACCGGACTCTGTGACTGTCGGGGCGACACTGCTTACAATAGGCTTCCACCGCAACTCAATGTCCCAGCGCAACGGGCGATCGAGTGTAATTGTTTGTCCATCGATCTTTGTAACCCTGGATAGCATTGTTACGCGCGTGCGGCCGAGTATTTTTTCCATACTGATGCGGGGATCGTTCGAATAGAGGTGGTTCGCGAGGCTGTTGGTTTCTTCGTCATCCAAGCGCAATTCCAGTTCTTGGCCTACGGAAACCTTCGAGGTGTCATCAATAGTGATGGCTGTAGCGCCGCGCTTCGCCGGCGCGGTAACCGCAGCAACTTTTTTGCGATTAATATCGCCCTGCAACCAGATGAATCCACCAGACCAAGAGTAGTTCGACGTTGGCCTTCCGCTGGTTGTCTCGCCCTGGTTTGGCTTTATGTCGTTTAATGGCTTCGGGAAATAGAGCGTTGTTTTCGAAGGATCTTCGCCTCGAATCACCAGTCGGGACTTATCGACGACCAGAATCTTTGTAATGACGTAGCGCCCCTCCGGCACCGATAGTACGCCTTCGCGCATGTCCGCGAGCGCCTTGAGGAACGAATCGCTGTCATCCGTTTTCCCATCACCCACTGCGCCATAATCGCGCACGTTGTGCGTAACCTGCGGACTTGGCAATGGCGCTTCTCCACGATGGAACCCGGCGAAAGAGAAATCCGGCAATCTGCTTTCTGGAGTCCAGGGTTCCCCGTCTTTTCCCCATAGTTCGGAGTGGACTTGAGCCTGCGCGCAATTTAGCGCGATAAAATACAGGAGTACGGCGACGATCTTTTTCATGGTAAATCCCTCAAGGAAATTTAACGCGAATTGTGACAAGCAAATTGTCACGGCGCAACACCATGCTACTTGCAGGATTAGTAGAACGGTCCATGTACTCCAGTCGAATCAATCAACGTCGAATGAGCTTGCGCGACGCAAATATGGCGATGCCCGCTACACACACTACCATCGGTACAAGACCAATTGGCATACTCGGGCCCGAACCGGTTGGAGTAGCTTCGAGGTGTATGTCATCCACGTAGAAGGTTTGAGACCACGTCGCGTCTGATACAAAACCAAACCAGTTCACGCGGTTAAATGCGGGATTACCGACGGCCAGATCTTCGAAGTGTACCGTTGGCTGTCCTTCGACTGTCACGTCGAGATCGAATGTTCCATCGGCGTCGTAGCCAAGGCCGCACGTAATTTCAAAGACGATCCAAGTCTCGGACGGGACAGTCATAATGCTGACGCCGTTGACTTTTAAATTGCCGGCAGCATCGATCCAGAGATTTGGGCCCAGGCGGTAGGGAATATGGTCATCGCGCCATTCGTGATAGAGCAGTGCCCCGGGTGAGAAGCGCAATGCGACTGTACCGCGCGCAATACCTTCTGTCGTGATGGGACGATAGTCTACGTAAGGATAGAAAGTCTGCGGCAGTCCCGGTTCGTCAATGAATTTTAGACTGCGCGCGCTGTTGTGGGCTTCTTCGTCGGTTACCCGAACGGTCGCCGTTGTCGATTCTCCATGCGTGCCTGCGTTTATTGCGACTCCGCCCAATGCAGTTGTCTCAAAATCCTCTACTATTTTGGACAAGTCTGGTGGCTCGAATTCGGGACGAGTAATGCCCAGTGGTTTCTCGACCCATTCCTGCTCTCCGTAGAGGCCGATGTTGGAATCATCAATTACAGTAAAACCCATCGCGAATGCAGGCGAGCCTGCGCCTACATCGAAGTCCGCCTCGTCGGGATCGGTAAGCATCGGGTTTGCAACGATTGAATGCGCATCGTGGCCTGCCGCGCGCCATTGCGTCCAGTCGCGCCCAGCGAAATCGAGGGGACGCATCGAATCATCCCAATAGGTGTTGTAGTCAAAGAAAAAATGGTCGTCGCCCCATTCATCACCGAGTAGCGCGCCGCTGTTGAAATAGACAATGTTGCGCTCGAAGTTGAACGAGTTCCCTGGTTCGTTGAGGGTCCGCATGATCTGCGCGTTGCGCGAGAATGCGAAGATGTTGTTGCGAACTAAATTGTCCTGGCCGTAGTGCTGATGAAAGCCACCAGTCTCTGTGTTGTACACGATGTTGTTCTCGAAGGCGATGTTCGAGCTTCCTTCGTCGGTGTAAAGTCCCCAACCGCCGTAGAGTTTAGGATTGCTGAAGATATTGTGAATGCGGTTGTTGCGCACGACGGTCCCTGGCGATACGCCGAGGGTATATACGCCACCGACGTCATTGAGCTGCTCTTTGCCGCACTCATGGATGTGGTTGTACTCGATTACATTGTCGTGTGCAGACGACGCGAGATAGTTCCACTGCCAACCCACGGAGACGCCAGTAAACCGAAAGTCGGAAATCTCGTTGTGGGAAACGGTGTTGTGCGAGGCGCGGCCAATCCAAACTCCCACGGCGGAACGAAGTACGCGCCCACCGTCATGAATGTAATTGTTATCGATCGTGTTCCGCATTATTTCATCGTTCGGCAATACCGCCGTCGTCGTCTCCCCCACGCGCACGCCTCCCGCGCCGAGATCATAAAGCTCGCTGTGGGAAAGCGTGTTGTCCTGACTACCGCGCCGCAACCAGAAAGCATGATTGCCAGTGTGCATGATCTCGCAGCGGTCGAAGGTGACGTTGCGCGCGCCGACGGCTTCAATTGACGCGTTTGTGCTTGATGAGGCTTGCCCGTCCGTTATTCCCGAGGTGGGCAATGTCAGGTGCGTGTATTGGAAGGACAGCCCGCGAAAGGTGAGCCATGAGACGTACTGTCCCGCAGTTGGATTACCCTGGAGGCGAAGCAGGCGATCCGTAACTGGCGCTATGACCTCCGCGGTGATCATATCCTCGCCCACGCGCGGCATATACGTGACGAGGCCGGTAGAGCGATTGACGTGCCATTCGCCAGGTTGGTCGAGTGCCTCGCGCAGGTGTTCGACGTAATACCATTGATCGGAACGCCAGCGGCCGAAATGCCAGCCTGCCGGCCCGGTAAATTCGACAATACGGTTGGGCTGGTCGAGGTTGTTCACGCGCAACAATGAGGTCGCCCAAGCGTGAAACACGACGACGTGCGCGTCATTGAGGGACGCCCAATTCTGCAGGTCGCCGTTGCGATATTCGTAGCGCGTCGTACTTGGCACGGTGAAATTGCCAAAGCCATCGTCTTCGAGCACTTGACCTGCTGCAAAAAAGAAATCGTTGTCCGTTGGATAGTCGCCTGCTTCGTTGGTCGCGTTGGGCGTTCGCGCGGGTGTTGCGCGCTTCCCGTCCACCCATAGCGATAGAAAGTTATAGTTTCCCCCCCACGCTGCCGGCGCTTGAGCGGTCCACACGGCGCCGGCCTGTGACCAACCAGTTATGGGCACGCCGCCGATGATGACCGGCTTTTCGTTCGGATACGCGGTGAAGGCGATTGGCGCGCTGGGGGTACCGCTGTCTTGTGGCGCAAAATCGATGGGTTGCGTTATGTAGTACTTGCCATCGCGCACGCGCACTTCTGATGGAGCAGTCAGTTGCCCCAATCCACGCAGCACGCGGAGCGCATCGCGCGCGCCTTCGAGTGTCGCCAAGGGCCCGTCAGTGTTTCCTGCGTTTGGGGAATCCAGCGTACCGGACCAGGTGTCATTGCCGTTCGGGGCGACATAAAGGGTGGCCGCCGCGGCAGGAACGTTGGACGAAAGAAACGTGATTAGAAATGCTTGGGTAAGAAAGAAGTATGATGCGGTGACGGGGCGGTACTGCATGAAACTTACTCCGGGCCATCAATGGGAAACCGTTCGCCCCCTCAAAAGAAACCCAGCCGGCGCTAAATCCCCCGCGCCTTTTGACCCGGAAAGCTGAAGAAGTATAACAGAGGTGAACCAAAATGAAAAGGATGGAGTTCAGGCTTTTTAATTTGGCATCTACTGTTAGCTAAGCGATGTCATTCATCAAGCAGACACCGCACGCGTGTGGCGAGCGCGAGCGGTGAGTATGGTTTTTGCAGGAATGGCACATTGGCGTTGAGCAAGCCGTGGCGAATTACCGCGTCGTCGGTGTAACCGCTTGTAAAGAGGATCTTGACCGCCGGGAAGCGGGAGCGGAGTTGTTCGGCCATTGCAGGGCCGCCCAGATTTGGCATGACCACGTCGGTTACGACCAAGTGCAAAGGGCCAACGAGCGTGCTGGTAATACGCAACGCATCCAAACCGTCGCGCGCGACCATAACGCGGTAGCCGCGCGCGATGAGCGCGCGGGACGCCAAACCGCGAACGCCTGCTTCATCTTCGACGACCAAGACGGTTTCGGTACCGTTTAAATTTACTGCTGTCTCGCCGCTATCGAGATCAATAGCTTCTTGCGCAACGGCGGGAAGGTAAATTTTAAACGTGGTGCCGCAATTAACTTCGCTATAAACGTGAAGAAATCCGCCGCTTTGTTGAACAATGCCGAAGACGGTCGAGAGCCCCAGGCCGGTCCCTTTGCCGGGACCTTTTGTTGTGAAGAATGGTTCAAAGATGCTCGCCTGAACCTCGGGCGTCATTCCGCAACCGGTATCGGACATGGCGAGCATGACATGTGAACCCGCTGAACTGTCGATGTGGGCAGCAGCGTATTCGTCGGTTAAGTTTGCGCGTGCCGTTTGGATGGTAAGCAGTCCACCTTTCGGCATTGCGTCGCGCGCGTTTACAGCTAGGTTTACAAGCACTTGGTTGAGGTGGCCGGGATCGAATTTCACATGCGGTATCGCGGGATCCAGCGTGAGGCGCAACTCAACGTCTTCGCCGATTAAGCGCTGTAGCATTTTCGACGTCTCTGCGATTTCCACATTCAGATCAAGGACGACAGGTTGAAGGATAGTCTGCCGGCTGAATGCGAGGAGTTGACGTGTTAGCGATGCGGCCCGCTCGCTGGCAGTCTTAATTTCCGAGATTGCATCTCGATCAGAATCTGACAATGTGCTGGTTTCCAGTATCAGATTACTATATCCGGAGATGATAGTGAGAAGGTTATTGAAGTCATGCGCGACGCCTCCGGCGAGCTTGCCGATGGCATCCATCTTTTGCGATTGGCGAAGTTGGTCTTCAAGTTGTTTTCGGGCAGTGCTATCGGTCTGAACGCCGACAAAATAGGCCAGCGATCCGTCGTCATCAAAAACGGGATTTACGGAAAATTCGATCCAGATCGCGGCGCCGTCTTTTCGATAGTTCAGGAACTCGACTTCGCAGCCGCGCCCCGCAGCCATTGCGGCCTGTAACTTGGCAACTGCGGCCGGGTCGGTTTTTTCGCCGAACAATAGCGTGTAGTTTTTGCCTATTGCTTCTTCTTGTGTGTATCCGGTAATTCTCTCAAACCCGTGGCTGACGTATACGATTGGATCGCTCGCCAGGTTTGGATCGGTGATCACAATGCCCTGCGACACTTGCTGAATCGCGCGATCCTGCAGACGAAGCGTCTCTTCCATTTGCCGTCGCTCGGTAATGTCCGTGCCGATACTTAGAATTTCTGCGACATTGCCATTCGCGTCGTACACGATGCGGTTGGTCCAAGCGATCCATACACGTTCACCATTACGACGGATGTTTTCGTTGATGTTCTGTTCAAAGGAACGCGGGTCCGCGCATATGTGTTCCATTAGTTGTACGAGATCGCGCCCGCTGGTTTCGGTTTCGGGCACGATAGTGCCGACAACGTGCTTGCCAATGATTTCGTCTGCGTTGTAACCGAAGAAGCGCTGGCCAAACTCGTTAAGAAGGGTGATGCGGCCGTCTGAATTCCAGCGGAGAATGATACTGTTTGCGAGTTCGACCAATTCGCGGTACTTCTGCTCGCTTTCGATACGTTGCTGTTCCGCCCGCGTTCGTTCTGAAATATCTATGCCGACGCCAAGCAGGCAGGATTTGCCGTCATATGTGACATGGCGCCCGGTAAAGTAATACGGGTTCGTTGAGCCGTCCTTCGCCATAAACATTGCTTCAATAAAGGATTCTCCACGCGAGAAGACCTCCATGATCCGTTTCTCTACGAGTTGCTTGTCAAAGCCGGAGAAAAAATCAAGCGGATGCATGCGCATGATTTCTTCAGCGGAGTAGCCGGAGACAATTTGGAAGTTGCGATTCCAGCGCAAGAATCGGCCGGTGGAGTCGTAGAAATACACGATTCCCGGCATACTTTCGAGGATGGACTCCGAAAATTGCGCTTCGTTTTGGAGCGGGTGCGCCCCGAAAAGAGGAACATGCGCGGAATTGTGATCGCCGGGTCGCTGCGATTCGGGCTTCAGCGTCGTAGGCTGGGGAGGGTTGGACGAGTGCGGCATCGGTCTCACTTCACGTAAGTTGCTGAAACAGACTTCGCTATATTTCTACCCACCCCGGGAAGATAGACTGCGCCAGATTATAGGCGCATTTGTGCAGTGAAGTAAACTGCAGAGGAGAAGTTTTGCAGCGATTAGATCGTGCCGCGATTCTCGGCGGTCTTGCGAAAGCGGAGCAGTTTTCCGAGGTTTGCAAAATAGCTGGAGAACCAGATTCGCATGTCATCAATGACAGTATATACAACCGGCACAATGATCATCGTAAGCAGCGTTCCGGTGACCATCCCCCCAATGAGGATTTTGCCTACGCCATCGAAGGAGACTTCGCCACCGAGCGCGCCGCCAACACCGATTGGGAGCGAGCCAAGAATCGTCGTGGACGCAGTCATTAATACGGGCCGCAGGCGGTCGCGGCCGGCGCAAAGAATAGCCTCATATCGGCCGACGCCGCGCTCGCGTTCCATTTTGATGAAGTCGATCAGCACAATACCGTTCTTCACGATGATACCGACCAGGAGAAGGAAGCCGATCATGCAGAGCACGTCGAAGGGCGTATCCGTGATATAGAGGTACCAGAACGATCCAATTGCCGCGAGCGGCAAAGTCGCCATGATGGAGAGCGGCAGGATAAAGGATTCAAAGGTCGCACCAAGAACGACGTAAATTAGAATCACGGCGAGTATGAGCATCGCGGAAAAGTTTGCGTTGTTTTCTTCGAGGTTCATGAGTTCGTCGCCAAATTCGACGGTGTACCCTGGGGCCATATTGAAGGTCAGCAGGATTTCCTTTAGGTTCGTCATTATCCCGCCGAGGTCTCGGCCCTTAAATTTTGTAGTAACGGTGATTACGTTTTTTCCATTGACGCGACTGATCACCTGCGGGCTTTCCGCCTTGCCGAATTCAACTAGCTGATTCAGGGACACCTGGCCGCCGCTTTGGCCTATAAGCGAGACGTTCTCAAGGTTAGCTCTCGATTTGCGGTCCTCTTCGTTGTACTGCGCCCATACCGGGATCTCGCGGCCACCTTGCTTGAGGTAGCTGAGCCGCACGCCGCGAAGGGCGAAGTCCACTGTCTGCGCAATGCCGAGCGGCGTTAACCCATAGAGATCGGCCATATTTTCGCGCACGCCAAGCTGGATTTCGCTTCGCCGGCGTTCGACATCCGTGGTTACTTCCGTAATGTCTGGGATGGTGTCTTTCATGCGCTTTTCAAGCTGGTCGGCGTAAACGCGCAAGGTCGCCGCGTCGTCTCCGCGCAACTGAAGCGCAAACGATCGGGCGGATTGTTCAGTGGCTTCGGCGACACGGAAACGCAGTTCACCGCCGGGAATTGTTTTTGGGAGACGCTGCCACAGAATATCCATCACCTGTTCGGTGGAATACGTTGAGTCCATTCCCTGAGGACGCTCGGTCGCCAGCGCCGCTTCGGCACGGTCATCGTCTGTGTAGAGATATACATTGATATCGCCGCCATATTGATCGCAACGGGTGAAGACGTTCTTGATGCCCAATTCCGTGCGCTGTTTATCCACGAGATCACGGATATCTGCGAACAAAGTGCGTGCGCGATCGAGGTCGTAGCCCTGGTCGAGGCGTACGCGAATTTCTACCTGGCGCGTATCCACGGAAGGTTCGTTCTGCATTTGCATGTTGCTGTACGGGACAAACCACGTCACGATGAGCACGATGATAATGATGCCCAGCACGAGCATACGGTTGCGCATGGACCATCCAAGCGCTACGAGATACCACCAAGCAAGTCTGCGGAATGGGTTTCGTTTCCGCGGTGCCCCTTGGCCACCGATTACGTCGTCCATCGAAATAAAACGCGCAAAACCGTGCTTGTGCAGGAAACGCAGAATCTGCGTTTCACGGCGGGGTTTGATTCGGCTCACCGCAAGAGGGATGAAGGTAATACCAATCAATAAACTTGAGAACTGACAGATCACGATAGGGACGGCGAACTGGCGCAGATAGGTTGAGAGAATACCTGCGTCAAGATAGAAGACCGGCACGAAGGGTGCAAGCGTTGTGAGGCAGGATGCAAAGTTCGGCAGCATGACCTCTTCGGTTCCGATGAGTGCGCTTTGCTTGCGATCGAGACCTAGCTGGCGGTGCCGATATATATTTTCGATAACGACGATTGAGTCGTCGATCAACATACCGATAGCGAGGATGAAGGAAATCATCGTCACCAGGTTGAGGGTAATCCCGAAGAAGTACATGTAGATAATCGCGAACACCGCGGACGTCGGGATGGCGGTCGCAACGACGATGGTCGGTCGCATACGAAGCAAGAACAGGAAGAGCACGATTACGGCGAGCACGGCGCCGAGGGCCGCGGATTGGTTCAGGCTACCCAAAGTGGAGAGGATTAGGTCAGACTGGTCAAAGAACATGAAGGTCTTTGTGTCTTTGAAAATTGGGTCGGCGGCGAGCTTGTCGAGTTCGGCGTGTACGTTTTTGCAGGTCTGGATCGCGTTCGCTTCCGCTTCTTTGCGGATGAGCATGAAATTGCCCGATCTGCCGTCGATAGAGAAGTCGGTGTCAATCTCGCGCGTGCGATAGCCAACATGCGCGACATCGCGCAGTCTCATCGTATTCGGGCCAACTACCAGGCGGCCGATTTCCTCGGGTGTGGTGAATTCCCCTTGGGTACGCACATAGTAATTGGTGCCACCATCGGCGATTTCACCCGCCGCGACGTTGATGCTGCTCTGACGCAGCGCAGACACGACTTGAAACAATCCCACGCCACGGTTGCGGAGCGCGTCCTGATCGAACTCGATCAAGACTTCCTTCTCGGGCCTGCCAAATACGGTGATGTCCGCAACGCCATCGAGGCGCATGAGGCGCGGCTTGAGCACCGTACGCACCAGGTAGGCGAGTTCTTCTTCGTCGCCGGGTCCATAGATGCTGAAGGCCATGACCGGCATTGAGTTCAGATTAAAGCGGCGCAGGAAAATGTTTTCGATTTCGTCAGGCAGTACGAGCTTCAGCCTTTCCATGCGATCGCGCACGTCCGCGGTGGCCGTCGTCATGTTTGTGCCCATTTCGAAGACCATGTGGAAGGTCGCGCCGTTGGAATCGCAAGTGGACTGAATGCGCTTCAGGCTGGACAGTGTGCGGAACTCGCCTTCCGCTGGAATTGCCACTTCTTTCTCGACCTGCTCTGGCGTTGCGCCGACGTAGGGAATCTGGCAGATGATAAAGGGCAGGTCCATCGGCGGTAAGAACTCGATGGGCAGGCGGTTAATCGAGATCACGCCCAGGCACACGGCTGTGACCAGGAGCATAAATACGGTGACGGGCCGCGCCAGCGCGATACCGGGAGGGCTAATCCTCTTGCGGCTTAGCATCGCGGCCTCCGAAGAGGTAATACACCATGGGAATCAACACGAGTGTGAGCACCGTTGACGAGCAAAGGCCGGCGATAAGCGTGATCGCCATGGGCCTGCGGATTTCATCGCCTTCGCCCGTCGCAAACGCCATGGGCAGCAGGCCCAGGATGGTAGTAATCGTGGTCATGAAAACCGGGCGCATGCGAATTCGGCCTGCTTCGACGACGGCTTGAGCGCGGCGCATGCCGCGATCAATCAACAAATTCGTATAGTCCACGAGCACAATTGCATTGTTCGTCACAATACCCGCAAGGCAGATGACGCCAATGTACACGAGGATACTCAGTGGGATATTCATCACATCGAGTGTGTACACAACACCGATTGCCGCCATTGGAATCGTGGTCATGACGAGCGCGGGATGCAGCAATGATTCAAACTGGCAGGCCATGACAACGTACACAAGAAACACGGCGAGCAACAACGCAAACTTCAGGCTTGAATATGCGGCGCGAAACTCACGATCTTGTCCGCCCGCTTCGATCGTGTAATCAACGGGGCGCTCCACCGTTGGGAGTACGGCGAGGATGTCATCCATCACGGCCTGCAAATCGCGGCCTTCAACGTTAGCGGAGATCACGGCAACCTGACGCTGGTCGATGCGGCGCACTTCGCTCGGCCCGTCCTGTACCGTGATCTTCGCAACCGATTCGAGCGGAATTGGTGGGTTTGAGTCGGTCACGGATAAGCGGCGCAAATCAGCCACACTGTTTAGGACAGAGCGGTCCGCGCGCACCCGAATGTCTACCTTATCGCCCTGCCGGCTCAGCGTTGTAGGGAGATCGCCCTGCACTTCGGTGCGCAAACGCGTGGCGACCTGCTCCGGCGTGATGCTTTTCGCGGCAAGGAGATCGCGATCCAGCTCCACAATAATCTCGGGATAGCCTTGGCGCATGTTGAGTTCGGGATCTTTCACACCGGGTATATCGCGAATCGCCGCGATGGTACGGTTGCCAACCTCCCGCAGCGCTTTGTAATCGTCGCCTTTGACGTGCAATTCAACAGCAGTCTTGAAGCTAAACAGAGAAGGCACCGCAAACGTGACCTGATCGGAACTGACGCCAGCAATCTTTTGGCGCAACGCATCCATAATCTCAGCCTGGCGCGCTACCTGCTCTTTCGGATTTTTCAGAATAACTGCAAATTCGGCTACGTTTTCCCCGCGTTCCGCATTCGCTTGATCTTTTTCCTGACCAATTTCCACGGCGATGGAGCCTACTTCCGGATCTTCCATGACAACACGCTCAAGCGTGGCGGCGCGGCGCTCTGTTTCCTCGAGCCGCGTGCCGGGAGGCGCCTCCATGCGGATTGTGAATTCGCCCTGGTTCATCGGCGGGATGAGTTCGCCCCCCAGGTTGGGCACGAGCGATATTGCATGGATGAAGAGGACGATTGTCAGGGCAAGCACTGCAGGACTGAACTTTAACGCTTTCGTGAGGACAACCGTGTACGTTTCCTTGAACCAATCGAACGCCACGTTAAATGCCTTAAGCGGCAGCCAGAAAACCAAATTAAACGTCCACCCAAACAGCCCAAACAACGCTCCAAACACTACGGTGATGAGGAAGAACAGTGTGACAAAAAATTGAATCACGGAACGCAGCAAACAGTGCGTACAAAATAGAATCAACATGCACAGGAACGCGACCGGCGCAAGTACAAGGGCGAGAAGAAAGCCGGGGACTGCTCGAATTCCCTTTTCTCCAAGGGCTTGCGCGGAGTTTTTCAACCATTGCACGATAGGGTGAATGTCATGCCAGAATTCGTCGAGCAACCATTCAGCAGTTAGGATCAGGGCATTCACCGGCATCATGAGAAGCGAGACGACCCGATCGTTGCCGTCCTTACGTCCGCGCCGGTATGCGGCAAGAACCCATACACCATCACCGACGGCAGTAAACTTCAGTTTCTCTCGTGCGGCAATCATCGGGTTCAGATAGAGCGCAACTAGCAACGATGCGATCAGGGAGTAGGTCACCGTCAGCGCGTGATCTTTGAAAAGCTGACCCGCTACACCTTGTACAAATGCGAGCGGCAGGAACACGCAGGTGGTCGTTAACGTGGAAGCGAGCACCGGGCCGTAGACTTCCTGGGTGCCGCGTTCGACAGCGTCCTTCGGGTCGTCGCCTTCATCGTGACAGCGCTGGATACTTTCCATCACGACGATGGAGTTATCCGTCAGCATGCCAACGCCCATTGCGAGACCGCCGAGCGACATGATGTTGAGGCTGAGGTCTTGCAGGAACATTGGGATAAAGGTTGTGAGAATCGAAATGGGCAGCGCGATGTTCATGATGATCGTCGCGCGAATCTCCTGCAGGAAGATGTATAGCACGAGCACCGCAAGCACACTGCCCCAAATGGCCGCGCTTTGCACTTCGTCGATCGCCGCTTTGATGAACCGTGACTGATCGCTGACCACGTGCAGTTCGGCGCCTTGCGGCAGGCGATTGGTAAGCGTAAGCCCCTCTTCCAGTTCCTTCTGAAGCTGGTACATGGCGACGACCGCAGGCATCTGCGCGTTCTCAGGGGGTGCGGCGTTTGCGTTCATCCACGCACTGAGTTTTTCGAGCGTAGATTTTTCGCGTTCCAAGCCGAACAAGTCGCGCACCGTATTACACACTTTGACGGTGTTGGCGTCGCCCCACTTGTAAATCTGAAGCTCAACCGCTTCGTGCCCGTTCACGCGAACGACAGACTCGCGGTCTTTTTCTCCGAGTTGTACCGTGGCCACCTCAGACAGGCGTGTGTTTTTTGCGATGATCGAATCTTTGATTTCATCGACACGCTGCCATTCGTTGACTGTACGGACAAGGTACTCGGCCTTGCCTTCGCGCAGACTTCCGCCGCTCAAGTTAATGTTCTGCTGACGGAGGGCCGTTACGACGCTTTCGAGCGTGAGCCCATATGACTTGATGCGCTCCGAATCAACGAGCACCTGCACTTCGGCTTCGCGCCCACCCTTCACTTCGGCTTGCGCGATACCCTGCTCCGATTCGAGATCGCCTTTGATATAGCGTTCGCAGGCTTCGCGCAGTTCGGTGAGTTGCTTTTGGTTCTCCCGTTCGCGCGCTTTGGGATCAGCAATATAAGACAGATCTTTCCCAGTGATCGCGATTCGGAATACCGGATCTAGCGTTGGGTCAAAGCGCAGGATGACGGGCTTTTCGGTGACTTCCTTTGGAGGTTCGAACAAATCGAGCCGGTCGCGCACGTCCTGCTGCGCGACGTTCATGTCCGTGCCCCAATTGAATTCAAGCACGATCTCGGATAGACCGGCGGACGAAGTACTGCTGCATTGGATTAGCCCGCTGACAATGCTGAGTTGCTCCTCAAGCGGACGGGTGACGAGTTTTTCCACGTCCTCGGGCGCGGCGCCTTCGTATTCCGTGCGGACGGTCAGCGTCGGATACGAGATATCCGG
This sequence comes from Candidatus Hydrogenedentota bacterium, assembly GCA_020848835.1. Taxonomy (GTDB): domain Bacteria; phylum Hydrogenedentota; class Hydrogenedentia; order Hydrogenedentales; family SLHB01; genus JABWCD01. Next base: position 65,798 of record JADLHJ010000060.1, on the reverse strand, counting down.
CATGAGGTTGATCGGAAGTTCCTGATAGGATTTCCAACCGAACACGCACATGGTGACAAAGGCCATCGCGATCGTGACCGGACGGCGCACGGGTAGGCTGTAGTGCTTCTCCGGCAGATCGGGGATAGTTTGACCCATGAGTGTTGTGCTTCGCCGTTGGTTGCGCGATTATTTCGGGGCCGCAGCGGACTGGTCGTGCTCTTCTTTCGCGGCTTTAAGCGCCTCGTCTGCGCTCAGGCCGGACTTCGCGAGCAACTCTTCCTGCACTGAAGTCAGTTTCACTTCCGCGCCGGACTTCAAAGTCTGCTGGCCGACCGTCACGATCAAGTTGTCGTCGGCGATGCCTTCGAGTACTTCGATATTGGTACTGTCTTCAAGACCGGTTTGAATTTCTTTGCGTGTCGCAATGTATACACTTTCGGGATCACTGGGCGCCGGCGTAGTAGCTTCGGCATCCGCGGTGGGGCGTTCGACAACGTAAATATACTTGCGCGTATTTTCTTCGACGATTGCGTTTTTGGGGACCATCAATGCGTTTTCATGCGTCGCGAGAATCAGGTTCACGCGCGCAAACGCGTTGTTGCGAAGTTTGGGCAATGCTGCCTTTTCAAAGTCGAGCGTTACTTTCACCGTACCGGACGCCGGATCCACCGCCGGATTAATGCGGCGCACTTTGGCGTTGACCGGCTCATCGAGCGAATCAAGCTGGACCGATGCCTTCTGCCCCACCTTGATGCGAGACAAGTACCCCTTTTCCGGGGCATTAATATTTAGCAGATAGGTTGCAGGATCGATGATTTCGTAGATAGAGGTACCTGCGGTAATGGATTGGCCGGTCTGCGCAAGTTTTTTTGTAACCACACCGGACAAAGGCGCTCGGACGGTCTGGTTCGAGAGCTGCACTTCGAGCTGATCCACGTTGGACTTCTGTTGATCATACGCGTACCGGGCGTTTTCCGCCTCAACCGGAGGAACAAGACCCTCTTTCACACTTTCCCGCGAACGTTCGTAGTCTGCTTTGGTTTTCGCTAGCTGCGTGCGCGCTGCGGCAAGCTGGGTGTTCAGCTCGGCGGTATCCAACTCGGCCAATACATCCCCCGTGGTGACTTCGTCGCCCTCTTCGGCATGCAGCGAAAGGCACTTGCCCATACCTTCCGACGTAACCTGGACGCTGCGCTCTGCTTCGACACGCGAGTTAGTCTCAAAGAGTTCCGAAAGTTCTCCGCGGATTGGGAGTTGTGCTTCGACCGGAATTGCGGTCGGCTTCTGCTCGACACGCTTTGCTTGTGCTTCGGACTTATTTACCGTCGGATTACTGTTGTTGCAACCGGCAAACACGCCGATCAGCGCCAGCATTACGACGATTCTTGACCAAGTAGCCATGTGTCCTCCGTACCCGCGCACCCAATTAGTTGAATGAATCGCACTACGTGGCCCGATGTTTGAACAGGCGTTCAAATGCAAACCGGGCACGCAGATATAGTTCAACTCAGGTATTAGACTGACCTTCACTTGCACAGGTTTCGCATCCTTGGCGGCAATTATTGCGGATGAGATGCTCATGGATTCCGGTAGTGATATACTGCTACCTCTGGTTTCGTTCCGCTCTTTATATAAATGGGACAATGCGCAAAGCGGCAGCGGGAATGTCGCGGAAAATCATACGTCGCAGCAGGTTGCAAACAGGTAATATGAAGCCAATTATCGGAATTACAACGGACCTATCCATCGAAAGCAACCAAGGCCGACCTTGGAACAGCAGTCGACTGTTGACAAGTTACTCTGAGGCGGTCCTCTCTGCAGAAGGCGTGCCGGTTCTCCTGCCGCTAGCATCTAAAGATTTATGCGAGGCGTTACTGGAGCGAATTGACGGCATCATTCTTTCCGGTGGCAACGATATTCCCCCCGAAGTCCTGGGCGAGCCTGCGCATCCCAAAGTCGAGGCCTTGCCGATGGAGCGCTGGGACAGCGAAAAACTTTGGTTGACGACCGCAGTGGCGATGGATAAGCCTCTCCTGGGCGTGTGCCTCGGCATGCAAATCATGAATGTCGTAGCCGGCGGCGGGATGATTCAAGACATACCGGATCAGCGACCAGGCTCGCTGGTACACGGCACGCCGAGCCGGTTACACCGCCATAACGTCGAAATCAACCCAAGCACACGCTTGGCGGAAATCGCGCCAACGTCGACTGTCGAGATAACTTCCTCTCATCATCAGGCGATTCGAGGCGTGCCCGCGCCGTACCGATTGGCGGCCACCAGTCCCGACGGTGTTATCGAAGCGATCGAGCATCCTGACAAAGATTTTCTCATCGGCGTGCAATGGCATCCGGAACGCGATTCGAATCAGCCGGATTGGCTGTTGCAGGCATTCGTCCGGCACTGTGCCAGCGTGTCGGCTTTCACGACCCCGAGTTAATCCGTGGCGATGTATTGGCAGGAAACGATCGGGCGTAGTTCCCTACGCTTCATAGGCGTTGCGGGTGTTGGAACGCTGATATTTTTGCTCCTTGTCGCGTTTGGGCTGAAGCGCATCGCGTATAAAGACAACAACCAGCGCGCCACCGCAGCCACGGGCAAAAGCGAATTTCGAGGCGACCGCGCATTCGAAACGCTCAAAAAAGTAGTGGCCATAGGGCCGCGCCCCCCTGGTTCACCCGAGGCGGAAACCCTGCGGCAGCTCATCCGGAGCGAAGTCGAAGCCGCGGGGCTTGAGGTGCGGGTCATTCCGTTCGAGGCAGACACGCCGCTTGGTAAGCGCTCGATGGCCAATCTTGTGGCAATTGTTAAGGGGTCGCAGGACGGCATCATCGCGCTTAGCAATCACTACGACACGAAGTATTTTGAAGAGTTCCGTTTTGTTGGCGCGAACGACGGAGGCTCGACGGCGGCATGGATGATTGAGATGGCACGTGCGCTCGGCCCCATGCGAGACGGGCGCACGGTATGGCTAATCTGGTTTGACGGCGAAGAAGCGCTGAGAGACTGGAGCAGTACGGACAGCCTCTACGGCAGTCGCGAGATGGTACGGCACATGCGCAAAACGAAAGAACTAGCAGATCTCCATGCATTGATCAACGTGGACATGATAGGCGATTGCTACTTGGGCATTTTTCGCGATGCAGGGGCGCCGTCGTGGTTGTCGAATGCAATATGGAAAGTGGCGGCGGAATTGGGACATGGACGGCATTTCCTCGCGGAATCGCGCATTGTCGAAGATGACCACATGCCGTTTCGACTCGCGGGCAAACGGGCCATAAATCTGATCGATTACGAATACGGCGGATCACAACTTGAACATTCCAACACGTGGCACACCGCCAACGACACCATCGAACGCGTCTGCCCCGCAAGTTTGCAGGCTGTTGGAGACGTGATCTACCATGCGTTGCCTGCGATAGAACGCGCTCTGGACGCGCAGGCACGCCTGAACTAACGTGACACAGCACGCACTCGAAACCGCCGCTTGGCTGCACGAACTTGCGCCGGAAGATCTGCGCCGGACAGTCGATGTACTCTATCGTGTGCATCGACTTGTCGCTCTGGTTACCGACCTCCCCACGCTGCTTCACAGTATTCTGGATGAAAGCAAGCAAGTCGCGCAGGCCGAGGCGAGTTCATTGTTGCTATACGACGAGATTACCAACGACCTGTATTTTGAAGTGGCGCTGGGTGAAACGGGCGATCAGAGTGCGCTTAAACGAGAAGTTCGCTTAAAACTTGGTGAAGGTATTGCCGGCACGGCGGCCCTGCAACGGGAATCGATCAATGTCGCCGATGCGCGCAATGACGGACGTTTTTTTAAGAAGGCCGATGAGACGAGCGGCTTCGCCACGCGGTCACTCTTGGCGGTACCTCTGGTTGATCGCGAGCAGCTTATTGGCGTGTTGGAGGTGGTAAACAAGATCGGGGGCGGCAGTTTTTCGAATGCAGACCTTCACGTGGTGGAAATGTTCGCCGGCCTGGTGGCGACTTCGGTTTCCAATGCACGTCTCATCGAAAAAAACCTGCGCGCGGAACGCCTCGCCGCGATTGGTCAAGCGGTCGCGGGTTTGGCGCACCACACCAAGAATATTATCACCGGCCTGAGCGGCAGCGTTGACTTGATGGATCAAGGATTGAGCCAAAACAATTCAGAATTTATTGCCCGAAGCTGGCCCATATTCAAGCGCAGTTCGCAGCGTATCGCGAATTTTGTCGAAGACATGTTGTCATTCTCAAAGGCGCGCGTGCCAGTTCTTGAGTCATTTGATGTGCGCGGCGTCGTCAAGGAAGTATGCGACACTGTTTCCGGCACGATTACGAAAAAATCGATCGCGTTGAACATCGATGTTGACGACGTCGCGCGCATGATTCGTGCGGACCAGCGCGGTATATATCGCGTGCTGTTGAACTTGGTATCCAATGCCGCCGATGCAGTTCCCCGTTCCGGCGGTCACATTCGCATTCTTGCAATGAGCGCGGATTCGGGCGCGCTGGTATTGGAAGTTGCGGACAACGGTCCAGGTGTGCCGGATGCCATCGCGCGGCAGATTTTTGATCCTTTTTTTTCGACAAAGGGTTCTCAGGGAACCGGGTTGGGACTCGCGGTTACGCAGAAGATTGTCGTTGAACATGGCGGACAGATTACGGTATCGCGCGCGCCGGAGGGTGGCGCATTGTTTCGAGTCGTGATCCCGCAAGAACGCGAGGGGCAGGAGCCACATGAATAAGCTGAAATCGTTCCGCATCGAGGCAGCAGGCTGGGGGTTCTGGCTCGTAAGCACCATCATATTGGCAGTGCCGTTTGTCTACGCATCGTATCAAGTAACGGAGGAACACCTATCGCGCGAGATTCCTTTGGCGCTTGGACTTATTGGCGCGTCGCTTGCAGGCGCGTTTGTGACGTTCATCGCAAATACGATAATTCAGCGAAGCAACGAGCAGCGAAAAGCCGCCGATCGCAAGCATCATAAGCCGAAGCACAAAAAATAACGACTGCGCGATCCATGGCAAAAGAAAACAAAGCGGACCTTGAAGAATTATCAGAGTACGTCTTTGTTCATCCCGACGATTATGAGCGGCGCTGGACGCTTGCAAAAAAACTCTACATGGCCTGGGAGTACAACGACGCACTCAAACATTTGCTCATCCTCAAGAAGAAATGGGCGCGGAAGCTGAATGTGCTGCGCTATCTCGCCGCGACCTATTATCGCCTGGGTTTATACGACGAAGCGATTGTGGAGCTTCGCGGTATAACGGAGCAGTGGCCGGGCGAAGTGGCCGTGTGGGAACAGTTGGCGCGGGTATACGAGGTTGCCGGGCGGAATGCGGATGCCGCAAATACCTGGGAACAGATCGTCCGCATAAGTCCCTCCCACCCCATTGCTGCACGCTCGGTACAACGATTGCGGACACCTTCGGGCGACGCGCGCCGCGAGGATCTTCGATTGCGCGACAGCGATAGCGGCATTGATCTGAGCCCATACCGCATCTGCAAGAACTGCGGCGCGCAAAACAGCGATGAATTCGAACGCTGTTGGCAGTGCCATTCGGCTTTGCGCAATGAGGACGTCCCCATCGATAGCGTGCACGCAGTATCTTCCGTGAAGAATAACGCCTGGGTGCGCACGCTCGCGGGCGGCATGTCTACCGTTGCGGCACTTTCGATGTCGGTGTATGTTACTTTGCACACCTTGCGCGAAATTTCCGTAGGCTCCGGGTCAGCCTACGGTCCCGTATATGACGCCTTGGCAGAGGCGTTGCTTATTCCGCGCATTCTTTGTGCTGTCGTTCTCGCGGTTGCCTGGCCATTGGCATTGTGGACAGGATTTCGCGTGACTGGCGGCCGGCCCTTGCCGTGGCCGAGCTTATGCGGCGCCGGATTATTGCTCGCGTCGATCAGTTATCTGTCCATGTGGGCGCCGGTCCCGTGGCTGATGTATGCGCCACTAGCGCCTGCAGCGGCCTCTCTCGCCGTCATATTGGTTTTCAGTGGTGCCTCTTTTGGCCGCGGCACTAGCGCATGGTTCGCACATGGCATCATCGTGCTCGTTGCCGGGGTGGGGGCGTTCGCCGCGACTGCGGGTATTCAGCCGATACTTCAACTCCACGCGATTGTTGATTACAACGAGAAGATGTTGGCAGTAAGGGAACCTGGTTCTGTACCGATATTCGCGACCAACACAGCCGGTAGTCGTGATGTAACTTGGTCTCCGACGGGTTCCACGTGGCTGGATCAATTTGGAAATACTGTAATCATTAAGGCGTCCCTCGACGGCGCGGAGGATACGATATCCGCGGAAGGGACGATATCCATTTCTCTATTGCATAAAGACGAGCGCATCGGGACTGACGGGCCAGTGCCCAATTCAATAGTGGCCCGAGTGCTTCCAGACGAAAGCTATAAGTTGCACGTGTCTGGTCCGGAAAAGGTTCGGATTGAAGTGCTCAGTAACGGAGCGCTGCAACCGATGAACGCGCTGCAACCCAGTAACGAGATTGGGGAGTCTCCATAGTCTTCAAGACGGAGGCGTGCCGGTCCCTGTTTCGCGTTCCAATTTCTTGATTTCGCTACCTCGCAGAAATCTCGCTGCCTTAGCCAGCCAAGCACCGCGCTCTGCAACGGGGCACACGCGCATCAACAACCGCCAGGCGTTTAGATGCGACGGCCAACGGTATACCGCTCTTTCGAGTGCTGCATATGCATCGCTCTTGTTTCCCAATTGGTACTCGGCGGTTCCAAGACCTAAATAGACAGAGCCACTGTCCGAACCCTGCAACGCCTCCTTAAAATGTTTGCGCGCGGATTCGTAGTCCTTCGCATCGAGTAACGCAATGCCAAATTTTTCGTCAATCTCAGCGTGCAGCACGCCATCCATCGATTCGGCCGCTGCATAGAGCTGCAACGCAGGTTGGCCCACGACATGCGCTTGCTGCGCCCGCTGCAGTCTGTAACTGGGAACCAGAACAAACACGACAACTATTGGCAAGACCGCTATGCTAAAAAGACCCACCAGACGTCGAAGCCACATACTGGCAGCCTTCTCCTCTGGCGGAGGGCCGCTTGCGCGTTGCACAATGCACGCTGCAAGTGTGAACCCGGCAAGCGCATGCGGCGGGCTGTGCAGCGGCGAATTGAACAGGGCGAACACCATCCAGGCCGTGAGTCCACCCCATTCGTCTCCCCTACCGCGCGCGATCTTCGTCAGGAGCCACAAACAAAAAAGTACGCCGATCAATCCTGTCTCAGCGAAGATGAGCAGGAAGTCGTTATGGGGATGTTCCGTGAGCAAGGTGTTGTGGGCGAAGTGTTCGCCGCCTGGGGCCCAAAGGACGTCGCCCAAATAGCGCGGGCTCTCCAGTTGAAAGTTGCCCGCGTCGACACCCGAGATTGCGTTGCTTTTTATCATCTCTCCCGCGCCGGCCCAGAACCATAGGCGCAGGCCAATGCCCGCGTCCGCGGTTCTGAATAGGTTCGCCATGCGCGTTACGGTCTGCTGAGGCGCGACGAGCACGCACACAACGCTGACCGCGCATAACGCAATAGATACCAGTGATATTTTGCGAAAATCTGGCCGCTTCCAGATCACCACTGCGCAACCCGCTGCCGAAGCAACCCATGCCGATCGTGCGCCCGACAGGAGGAGCGCGCACATCAATGTGCAGAGCGTAAACAACAGCCAAGGCCGGGCTCTGGAATCTCGAAGATACAGCGCGAATGCCAACGGTATTGCGATCGCGGTATAGCCCCCGAGCAGCCCCGAATTGCCAAAAACGGAGTACACTGGCGACGATGCGGGGATGTCCGGGAACAGAAACGTAAGGACGCCTGCATATTGGCCGATAGCGAGAAGCGACGCGCATACGCTGCCAATAACGATTGAGTGCGACACCCACTTCCGATTTTTTTCGCGAGAAAAAAGCGCAAATGAAAGGGCAACAAATAACGGCAAGAGGTACCGAAACATCAGGGCGAAGACTTCATCGCCATGCGGATTGTTTCGTGCCGGTTTCGCCCGCAAATCGCTGACGATGTCGATAAGGGAAAAGAGGGCTATTACGATCCAAAAGAGATTGCCGACTCGCATCGACGGGTTACGGCGCGCGAAGACCGCGAACAAACCAAGCAGTGCAACGCCGAGTGCTAAAACCCCAACTTTGGGATGATCAAACGATGAAAAACGCGTCGAATACGTCAGGGCAGTAGCGATCAACGTCCCGCATACGATTGCGATACGCGCGCGATCCAATGTGCTCTGAGGCGAAGTTTCATCGGCGGCGAATTCATCGGCTTTCGTTTGAATGTCCGTCATAACGGCACTAGGATAACGATCTAAGCCTCCCCGAAACAGCCGGAGTATCTTCTATGATCGTGCGTGCTTTCCTTTGTCTTCTTCTATGTTTGGCCGCGTTCGCGGGCGATTGGCAAGCGATAGAAGATCATCCCCGTCCTGATTGGGCGAGGCCCTGGATCAACCTGAATGGCGAATGGAAATTCGATTTCGATCCGCAAGATGTGGGATTGAAGGAAGAGTGGTTTAAACAGCACGAATATGCGAAGAAGATCAACGTGCCGTTTCCGTGGCAGAGCAAGCTGTCGGGCATTCAGGAGACGAAATATAACGGTGTGGCTTGGTACGAACGTGATTTGACCATCCCTGCCGATGCTGGGCCGCGCATCATGCTCACATTCGGCGCGGTGGATTGGGCCGCTACGGTTTGGGTGAATGGCAAGCAAGTGGCAGAGCATGAAGGCGGATACGTTCCATTCTCCATCGACATAACTGATGTGGCAAAACCTGGCGAATCCGCGCGGATCACCGTGCGCGCTGTCGATCGCACCGATCCCGATCTACCCACAGGCAAACAGATTGGCTGGTACACGCAGACCGGCGGGATTTGGCAGACCGTGTACCTGGAATCGCGTCCCGAATCTTCGGTGCTTCCCTCCCACATTTATCCCGACATCGACAAGGGAGAAGCGACGTTCAAAGTTCCTCTGTCCATTGTCAAAGAAGGACGCTACACCGTTGCCGTGAAAGCGAAGCGCGCGGATAATGAACTCAGCACCAATCAAACCACTCAGTTCTCCAAAGGTGATAACGCGATAACATTAACGCTTCCAATCCCCAATGCCGCGTTGTGGTCGCCCGACGAACCGAACCTCTACGACGCGACCATTGAGTTGTCGCAAGATGGCAAGACGATCGATAGCGTCAACACCTATTTCGGGATGCGCAAGGTTTCGCGCGGGACCTACATGGGCAGCGAACACGAATTCATCCTGCTCAACAACAAGCCCATTTATCTGCGCGGGGCCTTGCACCAGTCTTTCAATCCCGACGGCATCTATACGCACCCGGACGACGCATTCATCAAGCGGGACTATGAGAAGACGAAAGCACTTGGCCTGAACATGCTGCGCATCCACATCAAGGTGGAAGAACCGCGCGCGTTGTATTGGGCGGACAAACTGGGCGTGATGCTATTAACAGACACGCCGAACTGGTGGAAAAAGTCAGACCGATCGCGTGCGGCATGGGAAAAAACAATGACCGCGCAGATAGCGCGCGATTTCAATCATCCCAGCATCATCACGTGGGTGCTCTTTAACGAGACCTGGGGCATTGGCGATCAGGACTACGACCGCAACACGCAGGAATGGGTACGGGACATGTACCTCAAGGCGAAAGAACTCGACCCCACGCGCCTCGTCGAAGACAATTCGCCCTGTAACTACGACCACGTCGTGTCCGATATCAATTCGTGGCACTTTTACATCGACGATTTTGCGAGGGCCCGCGATCACATTCAGGAAGTGATGGACCAGACGCAGCCCGGCAGCCAGTTCAATTACGCCGAAGGTTGGAAGCAGGACACCGCGCCGCTCATGAATTCCGAATACGGCGGCGTTAGCGCGGGTTCGGGCGATCGCGATGTTTCCTGGGTCTTCCTGTTCCTCACAAACCTCTTGCGCAAACAGGAAAAGTGTGTGGGATACGTCTACACCGAACTCAGCGACATCGAGTGGGAACATAACGGTTTCTTGAACTACGACCGCTCGGACAAACTGTTCAACTATCCCGCGAACATCACTGTTGCAAACCTGCAATCAGCCGATTTTCCTGTGTTGGATTGCCCACCGTACCAAGTCGTGAAGGCGGGCGACACGGTGACGATTCCGGTGTCGATGAGCCATTGGTCCGAGTTGTCCGGTCTCACTTTGAAGTTATCCGTAGACGGACAGACCGTTGATAACAAGAAATGGTCGCAATGGGTACAGCCGGTAGAGCGCGGGATTGATTGCCCGTCCTATCGTGTCACACCGCAGGCTCCGTTCACCTTCACCGCGCCAAACGGAGACGGCCTGCTAAATGTTGTTGCAGAAGTCCTTCACGACGGCAAACGCATCAGCGCGAACTACTGCGTCGTTCATGTTCAGGGCGGCGCCGTCTGGGACGCGCCCAACCAGGTCGCACTCACTTTTCCGGTCGAGTCCTTTGCGAATGCCAGCCCGTCAGAAACCGCGCCCATGATCTTCCCCCGCGACGGCAAGGTCTATCGGCATGACGCGGGAGTAATCGAATATGAGCTGCAACTGCCCAAAGACCTGAAGCCGGAAACGATCAAAGGCGCGAAACTCTACGTCGAAATCGGCGGCAAGGCGAACGAAGAACGCCTTGACTGGCCGTCCCGCAAAAACCCGCAGGATTATCCCCAGTCGGACAGCAAACTGTGGCCGACGACGATTAGCGTGAGCATCGACGGGATGCAGCTCGGCGTCATCAATTACCCGATGGACACCGCCGATGCACGTGGTGTGCTCTCGCATGTTGCGGCATACCAGCACGGCTCCTACGGCGGGGCCTACGACCTGCCCCTCCGGGAAGAGACGCTGCCGGTATTCGTTGAAGCCGCGAAATCCGGAAAGCCGATTACGCTTCGCTTAGAAGTGAAAGAAGACGCGAAGTACAAAGGCGGACTTGCCCTGTACGGTAAATCGATGGGGGCCTGGCCTTCCGACCCGTTGTTTCTGGTTGAATTAGCCGACGGCGCGACGAAGCCTTCCGGCACTATAACGCCACTGCACGCTGTGACCGAGCGATTGACAACCGTGTTGAAGACCGGCCCCGACGGCCATACTTGGCGATTTAGCACAGAGGATCCTGGCCCGAACTGGAAGACGCCTGAATACAACGACTCTGCTTGGAAGAAAGGGAAGAATGGTTTTGGTACCAAAGGCACGCCGGGCGAGCGCGTAGGCACGGAATGGAATACCCCTGATACATGGCTACGTACCGAAATACAAATCCCCAAAGACTTTGGAGCGCATGGGGCCTGGGTTGATCTGCACCACGACGAAGACGTTCAGGTATATATAAATGGAAATTTACTCCTTCAACGTAAAAATCATATTACAGACTACCAGCGAATAGCCCTTTCCTCTGGTCAAATCTCCCTTTTTGAACCTGGAAAGAAAAATCTTATCGCGGTGCATTGCCATCAGACCAGCGGCGGGCAGTACATTGACCTCGGTATCAGCAGCCTGGGTAACTAACGGAAGACTCTCGCAATGCCAGCTGGGTCGAAAGGGAGTATCTTGGAGCGAGACGCAGGGCTGCGCGCAATCTGTAGAATCGCTCGTGAACGAGACCCTGAGCCAGAACACGTATTTCAGGTCTGCCGCAACGCGCAAGCGATGTTCGGCGCTACGGCGAAGCTGCACGGCCTGGGCCCACAGGAGCTTAGAATTTTGTGCGCGGCGGCCCTGTTACACGATATTGGGCACACGGTCGATGTTCTAGGGCACCACAAACATTCGCGTGACTTGATCATGAAAATGGAACTGAATAGGTTCTCCAAGCGGGAACAGCGTATTGTGGCGTGCGTTGCGCGGTACCATCGCAAGGCGCACCCGAAACCTTCGCATGCGGTATACGAAGACTTGGCGAAGACCGACCAAAAACTGGTACGGAAGCTCGCTGGTATACTGCGAATTGCTGACGGTCTAGACCGTTGCCACAACGCAACGTGCAAATCGATCAAGGCCAAGATTTCGGACGGCACCGTGACATTGCGCGTCAAGCAGCGCCGAAACAGCCCCACGGACATTTGGGGCGGGCAGCGAAAGCAAGAATTATTCGAGGAGGTTTTTCAGGTGCGCGTACACATCGAAGCCGTTACCAGCGGAACAACAAAATGACCCGAGTCCTTTCGTTAGCTGTGCTCTCTATCTTCATCGCGGGCTGCGCCACACCCAGCCAAGAAGAACATATGGCGTTCACGCTTCAGCCCGGCGACCTTTTGTTTCAGGATCTGGATGCGGGCCCGCTCTGCGATGCGATAGAGACGGTGACGCAGGGCGTGGACGGCGCAAAATTCAGTCATGTGGGCATGGTGTCCCGTGTTGACGGAACTGGCGTCACCATTATCGAAGCAGTCGGTGCGGGCGTAAAAGAAACGTCCTACGCCGATTTCCTGAATCGCAGCGCCTCGCCCGGGGGGGCGTCGCGCGTCCTTGTTGGCCGCATCGAAGGAAGCGCGCGCCAACTTATCCCGAGTGCGATCGATGTCTCACGTAGTTTTCTGGGCCGACCGTACGACACAGTCTTTGCCATGGACGATTCGGCGTTTTACTGCTCAGAATTAATTTATGAATCGTTTCGGATAGCGAACCGCGGCGAAGCGATATTCGACTTGTTTCCCATGACCTTCAAAGACCCTCAGACAAACGCGACCTTCCCCGCATGGACGAGTTACTACGCGGACCTTGGCGCCCCGATCCCCGAAGGCGAACCGGGCCTGAACCCCGGCGGCATGTCACGAGCGCCCTTCGTACGTATCGTACACGCCTACGGCGCGCCCGCGGGCTGGACGGGAAGAGCTGCCCCATGAAAGGTCCCTGTGTTCTCGCACAACGGTCCGCGCGCGAAGCATTGATCGAGCGCGTCGAAGTGCTGCGCAGCCATGTGAAAGCCGCCGCCGCCCACGATGTGGACGGGATTCATGACCTGCGTGTTGCGTCTCGCCGTTTGCGCGCGATTGTTGGGGACGCGTCCGGGCGCTTTCGCAAGCGCGCGGTCAAGGCGTTTCGCAAACGCGTGCGGGCCATTACGCGAGGACTTGGCAAGGCGCGAGAGTTGGACGTGTCGATCGGACTGCTCGACGAGATCAAAAAATCTACCCATAAAGAAGCGCATGCCGCCATCGCAAGAACGGCGCGCTATCTCCGTAAACTTCGTGACGCGGAGTCGAAACAGGTCGATGAGAGTTGCGCCCGGGTGCGCGCCAAAGGTTTCGGTGAAGAACTGCAGATCCTGTTGGACGCAGACAAGGGTTCGTCCAAGTGCCACCGGAAAGACACGCGCGCGACACTTCGGCGTCGATACCGGGCGCTGAGCGACGCCTATCACGATTGGGTGAAATCGCCGTCCGACGAATCCCTGCATGCCGTGCGCGTGGCGTTCAAAAAACTCCGCTACAGTTGCGAGATAGCAAAGCCCCTTTACGGACATCGGATGGAAGAATTCATCGAGCAGGTCAAGGCGGCCCAGGAGGTCCTTGGCGATTGGAACGACATGCGCGTCTTGCGCGACTACGTGATGCGATGCGCGGAAGATGAAAAACGCAAGCTGGCGGAATTCGCCCCGCTCGAAGAGGCATGTCATACGCGCGCGCAAACCGACCTGGGGAAGTTTGTAGAGCTGGCTCCAACGATGTTCGACAAATCCGGTCAATCTGCCGCACAAAAAGTATTCGCGAAACAGCAACAGCAATGCTGCATTCGCCGTAATCCAAAATCAGACATCAAAAAAGCATAGAGGTGAACGAATGAGGCACTGCATTATTTTTTCGGCGCTGCTTTGTTGTATTGCCACGGCCGAGACAAACGTGAAGATCATGAGCTTTAACGTGCGCTACGGCACGGCAGACGATGGCCCGAACCATTGGGACAAGCGAAAGGACATTCTGGTCGATACGATTAAGCAGTACGATCCCGACGTTGTCGGCACGCAGGAGTGCCTGGATTTTCAGGCGGACTATGTAGTCGAAAAGCTGAACGATTACCGTTGGTTTGGCGTGGGTCGAGAGATCGCTTGCGATGGCGAGCATGTCGCCGTTCTTTACAAGTACAAGAAGTTGGCCCCCATCGATACGGGGAACTTTTGGTTGTCCGAAACGCCCGATATTGCTGGCAGCATTTCGTGGTTCTCCGCGTGCCGGCGAATGGTGACCTGGGCGCGCTTCCTGGATTTGGAGACAAAAGAGTCCTTCTATTATTTCAACACCCACTTGGATCACAAGAGCGAACCCGCGCGCCAGGGCGGCGCAAAGGTGTTGCGCGATCGCATTGCGAAACTTCCGGAAGGCGCGCCTGTGATTGTTACCGGCGATTTCAATGCCGTTGCGGAAAACAGCGATGCCTATTCGATTCTAACCGGGGCAGGCCTTTTGGATGCCTGGAAAATAGCGTCGGAATGTGTGGGGCCGAATTGCACATGGAGCGCATTTGCTGCGCCGAACGAGAGTGCTAATCGCAGGATAGATTGGATTCTTACGCGCGGCCCAATCGCGGCATCGAAATGTGAAACGGTAACCTTTAACAAGGAAGGCCGCTATCCCTCAGACCACTATCCCGTTTTTGCGGCGCTGACGATAGGTGCCGAAGCGAAGGCAGCGCAAAACAGCACCTCTAGACCGGAACGCCAGTTCGTGCGCAAAGGTACACGGTTCAGCAGAAGTTAAGGCGCGTGCAGTCAACTGACGTTCCGCCATTTAATTGTGAATTGTGAAGTTGTCGCTGTTGTCGAAAATACCGCTATCGTCAATCGAGGAAACGCGCACAAAGTAATTGCTCGCGGCCGATAAAGATAACGGAATTTTCCATTTCCACTTACCGTCGTTCGGCGTCGATGCCTTTAACGTCATTGAAAAGACGCCGCCTTGGTAGAGGTCAATTTTGACCATTGCGCCAGTGTTTCCCGTTGTCTCCCATTTGATGCGGCGCTCACGGCCTTTTGCCCATGAATTCGCGCTGGTTGGCTTGATCACTTCTATCGTGCCATCCAGTATCACTTCAGGGTCGAGATATTGCTCGATCAACGGAAAGCTTTTGTCGAAGCGGCCGTAATAGTCCAGACGGCCAGAGGCCGCGACGCCGCAATAGGAGGGCCCGCCCCACAGTTGGCCGATTACCTGCTGTGTGCTTTCAATAAACAGAGGACTTCCGGAAGAGCCGGGCTCAGTTACACCCAGTCCTACCCGCCACGTATTTTGGTGAAAACGATCGCGTGGATGAGTCGATAGCAAGTTTTCCGGCACGTTGGTGATATCGCTAAAGGAAATGCGCTTAAAATCGCCGCTGGGATGGTGAACGCATACCGTAGCCGTACCAAGACCCGCCTCCGCACTCGCCCAACCCAGATAGCTCGCGCTGGCGGAAGCGCTGTTATTGAGACGCAGGAGGGCAAAATCGGTCCCCGAGTTCACGTTGGCCGATGCGAGTAACTGAGCGCCGCCCGTTGTGCGCGGCACGCTGGTGGGACTGGGTGGATTTCCGTTGCAGGAACTCGTTTGATAAAGCCAGTACACTTCGATGTTGTTCGCGCTCGACTGCGATCCGACGCAATGATTTGCGGTTAAGAAGTACGGAATTGTCGTCGAATTGTCGGTATCCGCCAGCAGACTTCCCGTACACCACAGCACGCCCGACTGGCCAACGCTACCGATTCCCGCGACTCCTTTGGCCGTTGTTGCCCACGCGGAGTAGCAGGTCACATCCAGTTCGCAGGCGCCCGCGCCTTTCGCCATCGACAGTTTTCCAAACGGCACATACTGATGCGTCGCCTGATCGATCGTGAGGCGCACCGTAGAACGGTCTGCGCCTTCCGGCACATAGCATTCCACGACGACTGTTTCGCCGAATACGGTCGCGCTCCACAGATCAGCCGCGCCAGGGGCCGGGCCAAAGTAGGGACCATAGGCTTCGGTCGAGTCGTCTCCGTTATACACGACGACGCGCGCGCCAAGGGGCAGTTCAATCTCCGAAAAATGCACGCGCATACCGAGCGCGTCCGGCGACAACATTGCAAAGGACCATAAGGAACCGCCGCCATCTACAGGCGTCCATTCGCCACCAGATACTGCGTCCCCATGCACAACAGCAGGCTCAGCGAGATCAAGCAAAACACCAATCCGCTTCGGGCCTTTCCCCTGTTCACTCCGTTGGGCGTCTTCTTGTGTCACTCGCGCCCAATCGATCTCCGGCAACACTGCGCCGCCGCGGGGAACAATCGACTTGGTGACACCCGTAGGCACGGGCTTCTCGGGCAGGACACGCGCCAATGCAGGCGGTGTTTCGCCGAGCTTCTCGACGGGTTTCAGATTCCAGTTCTTCGGTTTGATTCCGAGTTGCTTGAGTTCTTTCGCGGACAGAACCTTGTCGGCGCCATCGCTGTAAATATCAAAGACCGAGCCGTCCGCGCTCTTAACGTGGAAGCCAGTCACAAACCGGTTCGAACCGTCGTGCGTTTGCTCACTCCAGGACAAGAGGACTGTATGATTCGACTTGGCGTATCCGTGTGCCTGGAGAAAGGTCTCCGCCTCGGGATACTGCGGTTCGCCGGAGCATGTTTCGCAGGGTTCCACCGCATGGGTGTTTACGGCAAACAAGACCGCCATGACAGAAAGGAAAAGTCGCATTACTTCAATACTCCCGACCGCGGATGGTATTCACGCGGGCGCTTCCCGGTTTGACGCCGCGAGACATCCGCGCGCAGAATTTGATGCGGACAAATGCATCGCGTCAGTAATTTTACCCGATAGCCCGGCGTGCATTACATTAAAAAATAGTAACCGAGTTCTGTAAATGCCGGACGCGCTTCGCGTTATGCGAAAACTACCAATCTTCCGGAAATGTACAGTAGTACCCCGAAATCCGGTTGCCCGTGGGGGTAATTTCGTAGTCCACAATGAGCCGGATTTTGCTCGTCACCTGAACCGAGCAGGGATAGCTTCCGTCGGGGATCTCTTTCCCTTCGGGGTTGTACTGGTAGGCTTTGAGCCGCTTATCGACGTTCCACGTTACGAACGTAGGATCGCCCGTTTTCGCGGCTGCCACGGATACCATGCGCCGGTCACTATAAATCAACGTGGGCGTCGCACCGTGCAGACAAAGCTGGGCCGGCGACGGATAGCGCTCGCTCTGTACGTTCGTCTTCTTCGGCGTGGACCAGGTCTTCCCTCGATCCATGCTCTCGGTGACCCAAAAAAAACCGTCTGAATTGGGCGCGCTGTTACGTGAAATTCCGACGATGTGTTTTTTCTCGACCTCAAGCGCGGTCCATTCGTCGCCGACAAATCCATCCGTATCGGGGACCCTCACGGATTC
Source organism: Candidatus Hydrogenedentota bacterium (assembly GCA_020848835.1). Lineage (GTDB taxonomy): Bacteria > Hydrogenedentota > Hydrogenedentia > Hydrogenedentales > SLHB01 > JABWCD01. The sequence goes on along the minus strand of JADLHJ010000060.1, from coordinate 48,426 downwards.
CCAATTGCGTCCGTTGTTGTACGACAGCGCTGCAATTGCGCCGTTGCCGGGCGCTATGTAGAGCGGCAGGAGCAAATCGCCATTCGACAAGACGACGGCCGCAGCGCGCGTTCGGGAGTTGGGAATTCCCAACGACTCCGATTTCGACCAAGTTGCTCCACTATCGCTTGAGCGCGACATCACCGCCAGCGATTCTTTCGCCGCGGTATAGGTGTTGTATGTGACGAGCAATTCGCCATTCGGCAGCTCGACGATCGCCACGTTGCGGTCATCGATTTCAGGCTCATCGATAATGACTTTCGGTTCAGTCCACTTGCGTCCCTTGTCAGAACTCTGCGCGAGCATGATGCGTCCGTCCGCGGAGTAGTCATGGATTGTACCCTCGCGCCAGACGCAGTAGAGCGTTCCGCTCGCTCCCGCGGTAATCCACGGCCACCCCGGATATTTGCCTTCAAAAATGACGACATCAGGCTTTGCGCGCTGATACGTTTCCTGCGCGCGCGCGGCAAAAACAATTGTTGCCATTGCAAATACAGCCAGAAATGACAGAACGCGGCGAGCCATGAGAATGATTTCCTTCCTCTAGGTCGAAAAGACGGTGCCGCGCAGTATACAGGCATTCGATTCGGCATGTGAATTCGATATACGATTGTGAAGTCGATGTGGCGGGGCAATCATTCCGTTCGAATTTCTCATTGCCACATCGCGCACCCTGAGCGAAGGAAGTATTCATGACCGTACCCAAAGTTGCCGCGATAATCCCGTCTCGCTACGGCTCGACGCGCCTGCCGGGCAAGGCGCTCAAACCCATCGGCGGCAAACCCATGATCCAACGCGTGTATGAGCGCGCACGCCTCGCACGGCATCTCGCCGCCGTGGTCGTGGCGACCGACGATGAACGCATCGAGCGTGTCGTCGCGGCTTTCGGGGGCGAATCTGTAATGACGTCGCCGGACCATCCGAGTGGCACCGACCGTCTGGCGGAGGCCGTATTGAACATCGACGCCGAAATCATCGTGAACGTGCAGGGTGACCAGCCTTTTCTCGATCCGCTGATGATCGATGAAGCCGTACAGCCGTTGCTCGACGATCCAGCATTGCAGATGTCCACGCTCATGCACCCGATTGCGCGCGAGGAAGACTTAAAAGATCCGTCCGTGGTAAAAGTGGTGACGAATCTGCAAGGCAACGCGCTGTATTTCTCGCGTTCCTTGATTCCCTATCCACGCCAGGCAATTGAACACAAAGTCTACGAGCACGTGGGCCTCTATGTGTACCGGAAAGAATTTCTGCTGAAACTTGCCAGCCTCTCTCCCACGCTCCTCGAGCAAATTGAATCGCTCGAACAGTTGCGCGTGCTCGAACACGGCTACACCCTCCGCGTGATTGAAACGAAAGTGCATGACAACGCGTTTAGCGGATTCAGCGTCGACACGGAAGACGATTTGGTGCGCGCGGAAGTGATGCTGCGTGAACGGGGGTTGGAGTAAGCATGCCAGTTGAAGTCGAGGCCTTGCGCGCAATCGAGCAGTCTGTCGCGCCCGAAGTGTTGCGCCGAATTCACGAGAGCGCGGAAGCCATTATCGCCGCCAAAGAACGCGGCGGGAAGGTCGCCGTTGTCACGGGAAGCGGCCCCAATATTCATGAAGGCGTGACGACGTTGATAGCGGAGCTCATGCGTGTGGGAATTATAGATGGCGTATCGACCAGTAGCGCCGTCATCGCGCACGAGATGGGCGGCACCCTCGACAAGGTGAAACGTTGCGCTGGCGCGCCGCTTGGCGTGAACCCAGAGTGGTTGCCGCGCGGCGGTGAATTTGAATTGACAGAGATGCGCCCTGAAGTCTTCGCGGAAATCATCGAGAACATGCCGCTCGATACGGAATTGATGGCGAAGTTGGAGGATGCGGCCGGCAAGACCATCATCAAGGCCGCGGGAAATCTTGGCTACCCGATGGGCTTGTGGATGGAAAAACTCTCGCTGGAGATCATGGCGCTAGCGCGCGCGCACGGAAAAACTTTTGAGGAAGTCGCTGGCCTTGGGGCGGACGAACGCACCATGATCGGCATTGGCGCGCGCAAAGGGTTGCCGGTAATGGTCACTATTCCCCAGCTCGTTGGCGGCGGCCTTACAGGTTTGTGTATCGGCGACAGCATTCCGTTGCTGCAACGCGCGACGCGCCTCGCGCACATGCTCGATTCCGCAGATGTAATCATCGAATCCGCAGTTGCGCTGACCCAGGAAATCCACGACGGGCCATTCGAACTTTACACTGGTCACGGTCTCTGGTCCGCCTGGCAAGGCCACTTCGCGTATTCCCTCGAAGGCAAGAAACTCATCCGCATTGATCTCGATCCCGCGCTCGATGAGATTTGCCGTATCGAAAAGGAAGGCGGCGCGGTGCAAAGCGCCATTGCGGATGGTCTGCCCAAGACAAAAATGTTCAAGGTGCCGTTCCGTATGGAAATGTCCGGCTTCGCGCGCCACGAAGGAAGTACGGCGATTATCTCCGACCTCGGCGTGGCCTGGCCGCTCATTGCGCAGCGCGTTGCGGAGCGGTTGAAGATCGATCTTCAATTTATGTCGTACCCGCAGCAAACGGATCAAGGCAAGGCCACGCGCGAGTGGATAGTGCGCGAAGTGAAGCCGCTAAGCCGCGCAAGAATTCTTGAATCGTTGGCGGTATCTCACTAGATGAACGCCATCGATACTGCCGTCATCGCCGCGTACTTCGCCTCCATGGCACTAATCGGGGCCTGGTTTTCGCGACGCGCGAAGACAACGGAGAATTACTTCGTCGGAGGCAGATCGTATCCCGGTTGGCTGATTGGCATTTCGCTTTTTGGTGCGACGATCAGTTCAATTACCTTTGTTGCGTATCCCGCCGACGCTTATAAAACTGCGTATCTTCGATACCTAATCTGCATTATGCTGCCGCTCGGTGTGTTTATCGCGACGCGGTGGTTCGTACCTTTCTTCCGCCGCGGCAAGATCACTTCTGTGTTCGAATATCTCGAAGGCCGCTTCGGCCCGCGCACGCGCGACTATGGCGCGTTTGTTTTTATTGTCTCGCAGTGCATCCGCCTGGCAATGATCCAATATCTCACCGCGCTGCTAATGAACAAAGTCACCGGGTGGGAGCCGTGGGTCTGCATTCTCCTCGGCAGCGCCATTACGGCCTACTACACGGTTGTCGGCGGGATTGAGGCCGTTATTTGGACCGATTTTGTGCAGTCCGTAATTCTCACGATCGGTGGATTGCTGATACTCGCAACCATCGTCTGGAAGTTGCCGGAGGGAATCAGCCAGCTTTTCTCCATAGGAATGGAGAACGGCAAGTTCGGGCTCAGCGAATATCACGCGGACACGCGGACGCTGCACCCGATCGATTGGGGATTCTCGCTAAGTCACAAGACAGTCATCATGATTTTGATCGTCGGTTTGTTCCAATGGCTCGCGGAATACAGTACGAATCAGGAGAGCATCCAGAAATATTGTGCGTCAAAGACGGCGAAGGACGCGCGGCACGCGATGTGGGTTTGCTGCTGGATGTGCGTACCTACTTGGCTCTACTTCATGTTTGTCGGCACGGGCCTCTTCGCGTTTTATCAGATTCATCCCGAAACGCCCGCGACGGATATGCTGACCGGCGCGCGGAAAACCGAAGAGATTCTCCCCTATTTCATCACGACACAATTACCGGCTGGCCTCTCCGGAATCGTCGTCGCAGCCGTGCTCGCCGCGGCGATGTCCAGCATGTCCAGCGCGATGAATTCCATTTCCGCAGTCACAATCACCGACTTCTACAAGCGTCACTGGGTGCGAAACCGCGACGATAAACACTACGTGCTCGCCGCGAAACTGGTCACGCTTGCAAGCTCCTTCATGATGATTGCCGGCGCGTTCTGGTTGCTCGCATCGGAGCAGAAGACCCTGCAGGACGTGTGGACTGAACTACAGTCGATTGCGGCAGGTGGACTGCTCGGCCTTTATATGCTTGGATTCTTTACCACTCGTGGCGATGGCCGTGCCGTCGGTTTCGGAATAGCATTTGCCGTCGCGTTCTCCGCGATTATTTCGCTGCACGGGCTGGGCTGGCTGCCGCAGAGTATGTCTACATGGCTCGATGCCCATTTTGAAGGTTATTACACCGGCATGCTCGGCAATATCGTCATGTTCGTCGTGGGTTACGGTCTTGCCTTCGTTATTCCCGCGCGAGAACGCAACCTCACCAATCTCACGGTTTGGACCCAGGATAACGCGCCGCTCGATTGAGCCGCGCACCGCCCAAATTGCGAGGTTGTGCGTAATGCTATATGATCCTCTTAAACATTCTGTCTCAACTATTCGGAGTTTACACATATGCTTCCCAAAGGACTGGGCAACCTTGGAAATCTGGCCGGCATGATGAAGCAGGCCATGGAAATGAAGGGCAAGATGGAGGCGATGAAAGATTCGCTTGCCAATGAGACCGTCGAGGCATCTGCCGGCGGCGGCATGGTAAAGGTCGTCGTGAACGGTAAGTGCAAGGTCGAGTCTATTACCATCGATCCTGAAATCGTGAACCGCGAAGAAGCGGAGATGCTGGAGACGCTGATCCGCGCCGCAGTGAACGAAGGCGTCGATCGCGTTCAGGACCTCATCCGCCAGAAGATGTCGGAACTCACCAACGGCATCGACATCCCCGGTCTCACGTCCTAGTCGAAACGACGTATCGGAGTTCACGTGCGCATCGTATTCTTCGGTACACCGGAAATGGCCGTGCCGTCATTGGCGGCATTGGCCGAAAAGCACGAAGTGGCCGCGGTGGTATGCCAGCCGGATCGTCCATCCGGGCGCGGCAAAAGCCTGACGCCCCCGCCAACAAAAATCTGGGCGCTTGCGCACGGCATTCCCGTTACGCAACCGGCCAAACTCAACGACGGGACCTTCGAAACCTGGCTGCGCGATCAGCACCCGGAGGTCTGCGCGCTCACGGCCTACGGACGCATTCTGAAACAGCCCATACTCGATGTCGCGCCACATGGCATTCTGAACATGCACCCAAGCCTGTTGCCGTTATATCGTGGCCCCTCCCCCATTCAGTCCGCACTGATCAACGGCGAGACCGAAACCGGCGTGACGATCATGCGCCTGTCGCTCGACATGGACGCAGGCGATATTTTGATCCAAGAGCACACCGCAATCGATCCGGAAGAAACCGGCGAGACCTTAACCAATCGGCTTGCCACGTTGGGTGGACAAAAGCTATGCGAAGCCGTGGATCGAATCGCGGCGGGGCCTGCGCAATTTAAGACGCAAGATCATTCGCGCGCGACGTATTGCAGCTTAATCGAAAAACGCGACGGGCAGATCGATTGGACGAAGTCCGCGCAAACAATTCACAACTTGGTGCGTGGCGCGCAGCCTTGGCCCACTGCCCAGACAATCTTCGAAGGACAGGTTTTCAAGATTCTTCGCTCGGAAATCATCGCACATGCAAACAAGGATTTTGCCGCACAGCCTGGGGCAATTGAGGACGTATTGAAGGATCGTATTGTCGTTCGCGCAGGTGAGGATTCGCTTGCACTTCTCACCGTGCAAGCCCCGGGCAAACGCGCGATGCCCGTTGGCGATTTTCTGCGCGGCTTTCCGATAAAAGCAGGCCAACGCTTCGAGAGTTTTTCGTGAGCGTCGATCCCGTCCGAGACGCCGCGATTGAAGTGCTGCTGCGCGTCTCCGAGAAGAACGCTTTTCTCAGCGACGCGCTCGACAAGACCCTCCGGCGCAAGTCGCTCGGCGATCGCGGCAATCGTTTTCTGACGCAACTCGTCTACGGCACCGTGCGCCACCAACGCCTGGCCGACCACATTCTCGGCCGCCTCCTGCAACAGCCGATCATCGAATTGCCGCGCCCTATTCATCTCATTCTGCGCATGGGTGTTTTTCAGGCGCTGTTCTGTAACCAAGTCACTTTTCCCGCGATGGTGCACACGAGCGTAGACCTCGCGAAAAAACGCGGTCATCCCGGCACGGCGCGCCTGACCAATGCGGTGCTCAAGCGCGTGCCGCAGCGCATCGATGAAGTCCCGTTACCACCGCCAGAGAATGTCGCTCGCTATCTAGGCGTGCGCTTCTCGCTGCCGGATTGGCTTGTCCAACAATGGATAGAATTATTTGGGGAAGAACAGACCGCGGCATTGTGCGCAGCGTCTAACAACCAGGCCCCAACCACAATCCGCGCGAACACGCTGAAGATAGGCACAGACGATTTACGCGCGCGCCTTGAACAGTCCAAGTGTATCCTCGATAAAACTACTTCCATTCCCGAAGAACTGACCGTCGTCGAAGGCCCGGCCCTGCGCTCCAAGCTTTTTCAACAAGGTCTATTCATGCTCCAAGATCCCGCGTCCATGCTTGCCGCGCACCTCTTGGAACCAAAGCCTGGCGATTGGGTATTGGACATGTGCGCGGCACCGGGCGGCAAGACGACGCATACCGCCCAGCTTGCGGACGACAAAGCGGTCATAGTCGCAAGCGACTTGCAGCCGAGCCGCCTTGTGCAGGTTGCCGAGAATATCGAACGCTTGGAATTGCGCAGCATCAGCATGCTTTGCGCAGATGGCGCACAGCCGTGTTACAGAAAAAAGTTTAATGCCATTTTGCTGGATGCCCCCTGCACTGGTCTCGGAACCTTGCGGCGGCATCCAGACTTAAAGTGGCGCGCGAAGGCCGACGATGCGAAGCGTCTCGCGCAACAACAACGCGGGTTATTGCGGGCCGCGGCCCAACTCTGCGAAAATGGCGGACGCATCGTATATTCCGTGTGTACGCTCACGCGCGAAGAAACACTCGATATGCGCTCGTTCGCGGAATCGCTGGACGGATTTACGTTTGAAGATGGAGCCCCATGGCTGAACGAATGGAAGATAAACCCCGGAACGTATCGGACAAACCCCGCAAGCGGCAGTATGGACGGGTTCTTCTTGATGCGATTGCGGAAGTCATCCTAAGACTGTCCACCTTCGGCTTCGGCTTCGTCTGGTGGGGCATGCGTTGGAGCGTTGCCGTAGTCATTTTCCTTGCGGTGATGGCGGTCGCGGGCTACTACGTTTTTAACGAAGCCGTCGCGGTCGATGCCGCAAATCGCATTGGCGTGCCGGTTGGTAAAGACCTGGTCGTGCCTGACGTGCAGGGATTTCATAAAGACACGGCGCGATTGGAACTCGAAAAGTCTGGCCTTTCCTATAGCGAGTCTATCGCCATGAACAGCGCGAAGATTCAACGGGATTATGTAATGCTGCAGCGTCCCGAGCCCGGCAGCGTCGTCCGCGCAGGCCGTCGCGTATACGTCACGCTGAGTCTTGGGCAGGATTCCATTGCAGTGCCCGACGTCCGCGGTAAGACTGAAGCGGAAGCCCGATCGATAATCGACAAAACAGAATTGTCCGCCAACCCGACGGTATCACGGTATACCACCACGGCATCGGCTCCAGGCACCGTGCTAAGCCAATATCCAATGCCCGGTCAGGTAGTATCACGAAGCGTGCAGATCTCGCTACTCGTTAGTGAAGGCCAGAGCAACGAAGTGCCGCGACTTTTGGTGCCGAACCTTGTTGGCCTGACGATTGAAGAAGCGGAGGACAAATTAGAATCGCTAGGCCTCAGCGTGACCAAAGCGATGGATACAAACCCCGAAGCGGAGTTCGATGTGGTCCTTCGACAGTTCCCGGAAGAAGGAAAGGAAATCGCTAAAGGTGGCACGGTGACCGTAAATGTGCGCATGAAGGAAGACACTTCAAGCGCCGGGGTACCAGTTGATGTTGCCTATACGCTTCCGCAAGGCTTCGGCGAGCGCGAAGTGACAATCAAGATTATGGATGTTTTTGGCAACGCAAGGACCGTGTTTCAACAGCGCATGAAGCCTGGCTACCGCGTTACCCAACCCTGCAAGTATACGAACACGATGACCGCTGAAATCCTTCTCGACGGCCAACTGACTCGCAGAATCATATTTGAAGAAGGCAAAGAACCGCGTGTAACTGAGTTCTAGAAAGGTCAATCCCTCTGCAACCGCAAATCAAAATAGCACCGTCAATTCTCGCGTCAGATTTCAGCCGCCTCGGCGACGAGATAAAAGCCGTTATCGCTGGCGGCGCAGACATGATTCACGTAGACGTGATGGATGGTCACTTCACGCCAAACATCACAATCGGCCCGCCTGTCGTGGCGAAGCTGCGCGCACACTGTTCCGTGCCAATGGACGTGCACCTGATGATTTCGAATCCGGAAGAATACGTGCCCGCATTTGCCGATGCCGGCGCGGATATCATCTCGTTTCACATTGAAGCAGCGAATCATCCACATCGGATCATCACACAAATTAAAGAGGCCGGGTGCAAAGCGGGAATCGTTTTGAACCCAGGTACGCCGCACGATGATATCGAGTTCGTCGTGAATGACGTAGACATGGTGCTGGTCATGACTGTCAACCCAGGCTTTGGTGGGCAGAGGTTTATTCCGGAGATGGTCCGCAAAATTCAATACATCCGCGCCATGCTCGGCGATCGCGATTTGGAAGTAGATGGCGGTATTGACGACAAAACGGCCAAGACGGTTATCGATGCTGGCGCCAACGTACTGGTCGCGGGTTCGTACGTTTACAACAATCCGTCCTATATGGCCGCCATCGATTTGTTGCGCAAAGCAGGCTAAGGAAAAATCTACCCGCCGTATGCAGGCTGGGCCTCCTCCGCTTTCTCGCGCACACGATGTGTCAGCTTCCAAAACACGGATGGCTCCTCCACCGCTATCGGCACACGCAGTGGCGTCTCACCAATCACGCGACCCGCGAGCTTCACCGTTACAGAACCCGCTTGCTGCCCCATCGTCAATGGCGCCTGGAGCAATTTCGGTGTCGTCGTCTCGAAGGTCATTTGCTTGAAATCAGCTTCCTTCGCCGTTACCCACACATCGTGCTCGGGCGCGAGGCGCAGGGCCGATTGCGTCGCGTTTCGCAACGTAATCGCGGGATCCACCAAAGTGTCCGCGGCAAGCAGGCGCACGCGCCGCACTTTGGTGAACGCGTCTTCCATTAAGACGTCTGCCGTATCGAAGCGATCCTTCAGCCGAGGGCAACCCATTACAACGGTTATCAGCCGCACGTCGTTGCGAATCGCTGTGGCGGTCAAACAGAAGCCAGCCGCGCGCGTGTAGCCTGTCTTGAGCCCGTCGCAGCCATCCATGCGCGCGAGCAGTTTGTTTGTGTTCTGTTTCGGATCTTCACCGGGGCGAAACACGAGTTCTTTCATTCCCACCCATTTCATGACTTGCGCATTCATGACGCAGGCTGAGGAGAGGATCGCCATGTCGCGCGCCGTGGTTTCATCAGCGAGTTCACCTGCAGAGGGCGGCAGTCCGTGTACGCTGCGGATGGTCGTATTCGTCATGCCTAGTTCTTTTGCACGTACATTTGCAGCGGCTAAATAGGTCGCTTCGTCGCCCCATAGCCCCTCGGCCACCGCGTACGCTCCGTCATTGGCTGATGCAACGCATACCGCCTGCATGAGCGTATCGAGCGAAAAGACATCACCGGCCTTGATTTGAACTTGGGTGCCGCCCATGGACTGCGCAGTCTTGCTGACCGTGATTTGGCTGTCCAAGGTCCACTTGCCGCTATCGAGGCCCTCTGCCACAAGGAGGACGAGGTTGAGCTTTACCATACTAGCGGGGGCGCGTTTTTCATCGGCGTTGAGTTCATCAACGACGAGGCCATTTTCCGCAATGACTGTGATGTAATTTGTGCAGGAAAGATCGGGTATCTGGCAAAAGGCCGCCGCACAGTAAACGATTGACAATGCCCCAACGCATAGTACTCTCATTTTGGTCTAGCCTCTATAGGTTGTGGTCAGTGCTCCGAATTATGCCACATCCGTCTTCGAAAATGAAAGGGCCTGCAACAATTCCAGCGAAGTACAAGGAACAGCCACAATACGATGGCCATTAGGACCGGCCGAGCCGGCACCTCCCGCTTTCAATTCTGCGAATTGGGCGCCCTGGTCCGATGCGATTTGTTGCGCCTGATTTAGAAAGGTCTCTGCATCGCGTCCTGCTGTGTCCGCTTCGACAGCGACCGTGCTGATATTGTACCGGTCCGCGGCGCTGCGTGCGTCCTCAATGTTATTTACGCCGATGCAGCGGATCTGGCGTGCGCGCAATGCCGAGCCCACCCAGTCCAGTAGCTCCCGGTCCTGACTCAGCACCAAAATCGCCGGTGATGAAGGCTTCCGCAAGGTGCGCCGTTTGTGAGTTCCTGGCAATGCCGGTAGATCGAGCGCCGAAGCGATGGCGGCGATAAGCTCCTCCGCCGTGAAAGGCTTCGAGATTGCCTGCGCGCTCCCATGTAATTCGTGGTCGTCCTTCGTGCGCGTCTGGTCATTACCGGCCATCAAGAGGATGCGTGAGTCTTTGGCTTCGGCTTCTTGTTGCAGCCTTTCCACGGTTGACGCGCCACCCAAGTCTGGAAGGACATCATCTACCAGGATCAGGCACGGCTCCGAATCCTTTAACGCTCGGATACACGCCAGCCCGGACGACACTGTGGTCGTGATTATGCCGCTGCTTTGCAGCCTCTCGCTCAAGGCTGCCGCAAATTCGGGTTCCGCTACCGCGAGCAGCACCGGCCGTGTCACGGTCAACTTTGGCAACGTTTCCGGCTCATTCGGAATGAAGCTCGCCATGTTTAGGATAATTGTAAAGGTACTGCCCTTACCGGGTTCACTTTGCAGGTCGATATGACCTCCGTGCGCCTCGGAGATAGTCTTTGCGATTGCGAGACCAATCCCTGCGCCTTCATAGCGCCGTGCCAAGGAACTGTCCGCCTGGTAAAACTTGTCGAATACGCGACGTTGTATGGCCGGGTCAATCCCGATACCCGTGTCGGAGACGCCGATTGCGATAATTCCCCCGGCGCGCCGTTCGGTACTTACTGTAATGATGTCACCGGGGCTGCAGAATTTCACCGAGTTGGAAAGCAGGATGGTCACGGCCTGCACCAAACGCCGCCGGTCGCCCCACAATATTGCCGCGTCCGGCGATGACATCACCCGGATGTGCAAATCGCGAGCTTGCGCTTGCGGCGCGAGCGCCGCTGCGCATTCGTTGAGAAATTTTTCGCCGGAAAACAAAGTTTGGTGCAACAGCAACCCGCGCACTTCCATTCGGCTGAACTCGATGATTTCGTCAATCAGTGTGCCGAGCCGTTCGAGGTTGCGTGACATGACTTTTAGCGCATTGCCCTGTTGAGTCTGCAATTCGCCGAGTGTCCCGGAATCCAGCATTTCTGTGTAGCCGCGCACGGTGGCCAGCGGCGTACGTAACTCGTGGCTAACGGTGCTAAGGAAGTTGTCCTTCGCGCGATCGAGCATGCGAAGTTCCGTATTCGCTTCTTCCAATTCAGCTGCGCGCGCCTCAACTTGCTGCTGCATGCGCTTAAGTTCACGCACATCCGTCATCACCAGCGAATAGCGGTCTTCGGCGCCCGGGGCGGGCTCAATGGCCGCGACCGAGGCAACTACATGCAGGGTATCTCCCCTAGGTGGCTGTAGTGCCAATTCCTGCTGCGGGTGCGCTGGCGCCTGCTTGCCTGGAGGGGCCAGCAATTCCAACAATCGGCCGCGATCCGACGAAGCGACGAATTCAAGGAGCTCCTTGCCGGTGACCGCTTCAACGCTAAGTTCGAGTAACTCACAAAAACGTTCGTTTGCAAACGTAATCCGGTATTCACGATTCAAAGTCACAAAGGCTTCATTCATGTGAAACAACAAATCACGAAGTCGCTGTTGGGACTGATACAACTTTTCTGTCCGGTCTTCGACCAATTCCTGCAAACCTTGCGCGTAGCGTTCGAGCCGTTTAGACATCTGGTGTTGCTCGGTCACATCGCGTATGGTCGCCAAAGTTCCGGTGAAATGCCCGCGCGAGTCGAACAAGGGGGTGCCGCTCACCCACAGTTCGAGTTCCTTACCGTCGCGCTGCCACGCGAAGCGGTACTCCATCGGAGCGTTCTGTGGTCGCTGAGCGATGTGCGACACCATGGGTTCGAGGTTGTAATGTTCCGACAACTCGGCGCCGCTCTTGCCCACGAGATCGCTAGCCTTTAAGCCTGTCATTTTCAGCAAAGCATCGTTTACAACCGCGATCGTCCCGTCAGAAGCGGTGAGAATAAACCCCTCGCTCATGTGGTCCGCGAGGTATCGAAACCGTTCGCCAACAGCTTCGATTTGTTCCTCTCGGCGCATCAGGATATAAATGACAGCGAACAATCCCATGATGACACTCGCTACGCCCAACCAGCGAAATACCAACAGGGTTGACGCCGAAATTAACGACGTGTCCGCCGATATGCGAAAGTCATCGAATAGGCGAGAAATCGGCACGAAAGCGCCCAATGTAAGCAGCAGTACGCCGGCTATCAAAATCGCGCGCTGCGACGTCGACACGTTAAGTTGAGAAATCAGCATGCCGATCGCCAACAAAGACACACTCAACGAAGTCAGCAGCACGACGTAGCTGGTGACGGTGTTCTGTCCTAACTGCGTCGCGACGAGGATCCCCATCAACCCGAAGATAATCGGGGCAAGGTAGATTGGGAGCCCTATACGGCTGCGTTTATTCATCCCACTGCCGGTTGTTTTAAGGCGGCGATCGCCTGACCTGCAAGCACGTCACAGCGTTCGTTAAGGTCATGCCCTGCGTGGCCGCGCACCCAACGCCATTCGATCTTGTGCTTGGATGTCAGCTCATCAAGGCGCTGCCACAGGTCAACATTCTTGAGTGCACCTTCTTTTCGTTTCCATCCATTCTTCTTCCAACCGTGAATCCAGGTCGAAACGCCGTTTTTCAGGTACTCGGAATCGGTATGGAGAACCACGTGACAAGGTCGCGTAAGCGCTTCAAGCGCCCGAACCGCCGCAGTCAATTCCATCCGGTTATTCGTCGTATTCGGCTCCGCGCCGGACAGCTCTTTTTCCTTGCCGCCATAAATCAAAATAGCAGCCCAACCGCCTGTTCCGGGGTTTGGCTGGCACCCCCCATCCGTATAAACCTCGACTGTCTGTTGCATTGTCCGCCTTTTCATCCATCATACCGCATTAAACCATTGTTTTGATCCCGAGGGCACTTCGTTGTAGTCTAATTCGTTGGTCTTAGGCTACGGTCCCGGGGGGAGCAGGAGTTTTGCCACGTGCGAACCGGTAAGGGCAAGTTTTGGGCGAAGGTTAGCGCCGTATGTGCGGCCGCCGTTTTCTCCGGGTCCGCTTTTGCGGACGGAACGACGCAGTTCAACAGGGATATTTTGCCTGTCCTCTCATTGAATTGCTTTCCATGTCATGGTCCGGACGCTGCCACACGCAAACGTGAGATTCGATTCGATACCAAGGACGGCCTTTTTGGCAAGACGCTCGACGGAGCAAGCCTCCTTGTTCCCGGCAAACCCGACGAAAGCGAACTCTTCAAGCGAATCGTTCACCCTGACGTTTCCGAGAAGATGCCCCCCACTGATTCCAAGCTGCAAATGTCAGACCACGAAATCGCGACTCTTCGCAAATGGATCGAAGAAGGCGCAGTCTGGCAAGGACACTGGGCGTTCATTCCACCCATTAAGCCGGCCGTACCGCAAGCATCTGATTTGGCTTGGCCCAAAAATGAAATCGACCATTTTGTTCTACAGCGACTCGATCGCGCAGGTCTCAAGCCGTCAGCCGAAGCGGACAAGAAGACTTTGATTCGGCGGGTGTCGCTCGACCTTACCGGCCTTCCCCCTGCACCTGCGGAGATTGACGCGTTTCTAGCCGACACAAGCGATGCCGCTTACGAAAAAGTGGTGGACCGATTGCTGGCCTCACCGCACTATGGCGAACGCATGTCCTTCATTTGGCTCGACGCCGCACGCTATGCCGACACGAATGGCTACCAGCGCGATACCGTGCGCATCATGTGGCCGTGGCGAGATTGGGTGATTAATGCATTCAATGAGAACTTGCCCTACGACAAGTTCACGATTGAGCAGCTTGCAGGCGACCTGCTTCCCAACGCTACGCTTTCGCAGCGCATCGCTACAGGCTTCAACCGAAATCATCGCATCAACGGCGAAGGCGGAATCATCCCCGAAGAGTATGCTGTTGAATATGTCGCCGATCGTGTAAGTACTACCGGCACGGCATTCATGGGGCTCAGTATCGGCTGTGCGCGGTGCCACGATCATAAATACGATCCGGTTACGCAAAAGGAATTCTACGAACTTTACGCCTTTTTCAATAACGTACCCGAAGAAGGCAAGGGCCGCGAGGTCGGCAATGATGTTCCGATCGCGGAAGTCCCCACCCCTGAACAAGCGGTAAAGCGTGACGAACTTACCGCCAAACTTGCATCGCTGGAACAACAACTTTCCGGTCCCGACGAACGTCTCGATGCGCTACAAGTGGCGTGGGAAAAGGAACAGATAGAAAAATTTGCCGCGTTGGACTGGCGCCCCGTTGACATCGCCAATGCTGTCTCCGCGAACGGTGCGACTGTCACGAAACAGGGCGACAACTCATTCTTGGTCGGCGGCACTACTCCAGATCGGGATGTTTACTCCGTCACCTTTACCGCGCCGCGAGCGATTGGCGCGTTGAAGCTGGAAGTTCTAACCGACCCAAGCTTCCCCGAATCTGGACCGGGTCGCGCCGCAAACGGAAACATCGTACTTACGGGATTCGAAGTCGAACGTGCGCCAAGCAACGCACCCGAAAACGCGGAACCGCTGAACATTTCCGATGCCTTGGCGGACTACGCACAGTCTAACGGCAACTATTCGATTCGGAACGCAATCGACGCAGACCCCGCGACGGGTTGGGCGACCGGCTCGTCCGAGAAACGAGAGAACCGCACCGCGATGTTCGTACTCGACGGATCTGCGAACATTCAACCCGGTGACCGCGTAACCGTAAAATTGCGTCACGAATCCGAGCACGCCGCCCACAGCATCGGAAAGTTCCGTTTATCGCAATCGCCTTCGCGCGACATTACGAAATGGACAAAGCCAGAACTCGGGACCTGGCACTACCTTGGTCCCATCAAACTCGAACAGGGCAAGTCGAACTCTTATCTCGACATGGTGTTGCCGCCCGAAGAAGGCTACGACCCCGCGCGCACGTATGGCGACGGTTCTTTGAAATGGACTGATAAACCAGACTGGGCTGACGACCAGGTAATTCGGTTTGAAACAAGAGACCAGTCCGTCAGCTACCTGCACCGCACAATCAACGTCGCTGTATCCACAGCCGTCACCTTGTCGCTTGGCAGCAACGACGCGATTAAAGTCTGGGTAGACGGCCAGGAACGTTTCGCGAATAACATCGGCCGCACGGTGGCGCCAAATCAGGACAAAGTATCGGTCTTCCTCGAAGAAGGCAAGCACGATTTGCTAATCAAGATCGCCAACTACGGTGGCGAAACAGGCTATTACTTCCGCACAGTAGATGACGAAGGCCAAGGCGTTCTCTCCATGATGGCCCTGCTCGGGACACCCACCGCCGAACGTAGCGCGGAAAATCAGCAGCGTCTGACGACCTTGTTCCGCGAGCGCGATGCTGAATGGCGTGCTAAAAAAATAGACGTCGGCAACACGCGCAGCGAACTTGCCGAGCTGCGCAAAAGCATCGTCACCACCATGGTGATGGAAGAGATGCCAACGCCGCGCGATACCTACAAACTGTTGCGCGGCGCTTACGACAAGCCGGACACAACCGAAAAGCTGTCGCCCAGTACGCCGGCCTCGCTCGGCGAAATGAACGAATCACTCCCGAAAAACCGCCTTGGTTTTGCAGAGTGGCTGGTCTCTCCGCAGCATCCGCTTACAGCGCGCGTGCGCGTGAACCATTACTGGCAGATGTATTTTGGTCGTGGACTGGTGAAGACCAGCGAAGATTTCGGCACGCAAGGAAGTGCCCCCACGCACCCGGAACTGCTCGACTGGCTCGCGACGCATTTCATCGAGACTGGCTGGGATGTGAAAGCGATGCAGAAACTCATCGTGATGAGTGCGACCTACCGCCAACGATCGCATACGACCAAGGAGCAAATGGACAAAGACCCGGCTAACCTGTTGTTGAGCCATCTGCCGCGCGTGCGGCTCGCCGCGGAGATTGTTCGCGACCAGGCGTTGTCCGCAAGCGGCCTTCTTAGTCCCACTATCGGGGGGCCCTCCGTGAAGCCTTATCAGCCTGAAGATTTGTGGTCAGCGTTGACCTTCCAGAATATGGACGAGTTCGACACCAATTTCTATGTGCAAGACAAAGGCGATAAGCTTTACCGCCGCGGGCTATATACCTATTGGAAGCGCACCATCCTTCCGCCGCACATGCAAATCTTCAACGCGGCAGGCCGGGAAATGTGTTCAATGCGCCAGGAGAACACGAACACGCCGATGCAGGCCCTGGCGATTTTGAACGAACCAACCTTTGTCGAGGCCGCGCGTTTCCTCGGACAGCGCATGATTCTTGAAGGCGGCGAACGCGCAATCGACCGCGTACGTTACGGCTTTCGTCTCGTGCTCGCGCATGAACCCAACGCGCGCAAAGAGCAAGTGCTCCTCGCCGCGCTGAATGACTACCAATCGCACTTCATTGGCAAACAGGAAGATGCTACAAAACTGCTTGCCGTAGGCGATTCACGATCCAGTGAATCCCTTGCCGCACCAGAATTGGCTGCATACACCATGCTTGCGTCCGTGTTGTTGAACATGGACGAAGCGATAACACGGGAATAGCAACATGGAACCGGTCCTTGAGAGCAAACTGCACATCAACCGCAGGCAATTCTTTGGGCGCTGCGCCACGGGCATCGGCACTGCCGCGCTCGCGACGTTGGTGAATCCCGAGTTATTAGCCATGACTGCGGACGATCCCATGGCGCCCAAGATGCCGCACTTTGCGCCCACGGCAAAGCGCGTGATCTATCTACACCAGTCCGGCGCACCATCGCAGCTGGACCTCTTCGACTACAAACCGCAAATGAAAGAGCAGTTCGATAAAGACTTGCCAGATTCGATCCGCATGGGTCAACGCCTTACCGGAATGACCTCGGGCCAGGCGCGATTCCCTGTGGCTCCCTCCATTTTCAAGTTCGCACAACACGGAAAGAGCGGGCAGTGGATTTCAGAATTGCTCCCTCACGTCGCCAGTATTGCCGATGAAATTTGCATCGTGAAAACCATACATACCGAAGCGATCAACCACGATCCGGCGATGACATTTTTCCAGACCGGCTTCCAAATCGCTGGACGCCCCAGCATGGGTGCATGGGTCAGCTATGGTCTCGGCTCAATGAACCGCGATCTGCCCACTTTCGTCGCACTCAGCTCGCGCGGCAGCGGTCGTCCGAGTTGCCAGCCGCTTTATGATCGCCTCTGGGGCAGCGGATTCCTCCCCTCCGTTTACCAAGGTGTGAAGTTTCGCGGTACCGGCGATCCGGTGTTGTACCTCTCCGATCCCTCCGGCGTGGACAAATCGCTCCGGCGTAAAATGCTCGATGATGTCGCGGCCCTGAATGCCGACTCGTACGCCGAATACCAGGATCCGGAAATCGTTACGCGCATAGAACAATACGAACTCGCTTACCGCATGCAGACATCTGTGCCCGAGCTAACCGATCTCTCTGACGAACCGGAAAGCACCTTCGAGATGTACGGACCCGACTCGCGCACCCGTGGCACCTACGCGGCAAACTGCCTGTTGGCCCGCCGACTGGCCGAGCGAGGCGTCCGTTTCATACAGCTTTATCACATGGGCTGGGACCAGCATTCATCGCTCCCAAAGGAATTGCCGGGTCAATGCAAAGATACAGACCAGCCGTCGGCAGCGCTCATCAAAGACCTGCAACAGCGCGGGCTCCTCGAAGACACTCTCGTCATTTGGGGTGGTGAATTCGGCCGCACCATTTACAGCCAGGGGTCACTTACCGCGACTGACTATGGCCGCGATCACCATCCGAAAAACTTCGCCATATTTATGGCCGGTGGAGGAATTCGACCCGGCATGACTTACGGCGAGACCGACGACTTTTCCTACAACATCGTCAAAGACCCGGTGAGCGTCCACGACCTCCAGGCGACCATCCTGAATCAACTGGGCTTGGACCACGAACGGCTGACCTATCCGTACCAAGGGCGCCGATTCCGGCTTACGGACGTATCCGGAATCGTCATGCGCGACCTTATTGCGTAACAGAAATAAGCCGCAGCGATGGGGCCAGCTTTCGAACTGATCGGTTGTCGTTGCTCCCAGCGCGGCGCGCTTGAATCAACATTCTCCATCGCTATCGATGCGCGTGTGCTATACTTTCTAAAGAAGCTGGAGGCATAGCCATGCGTACCCCCTTTATTCTTCTCATTATCCCGGCGCTGTCTTTGGTAATGTCCGGCTGCCTCGCCGATGTGCTGGTGTCCACTGCAATCCAGGGCGAGCTACAGGCAAAGCAATTGCAGAGCGCAACCAAAGCCCTCGACTTCGCCAAGCAGACCAAATCCGATATCGAAGTGAACCAGGCGATACAGACTTTCCTTGCAGAAAAAGGGCGTTATCCGGCGTCCTTGGAGGAATTAGTACCGGATTACTTACCCGGCGTTCCTGTAAAGCCGGACGGCTCGCCCTACGGTTATGACCCGAACATGGGAAAACTTACCGACGCGCCTGCCGCTAGCACCGCGACGTATGCACCATCCCTCACCAACGAGCAGAAGATGGCCCAGATTACCGCAGGTATAAACAATTACGCCGCCGCAACGGGATACTACCCAACTTCACTCGATGTGCTGGTGCCAACCTATCTTTCGACACTTCCGCTCACAGCGAAAAATGCTCGCTTCATTTACGATCCAACGACTGGCAAGGTCTACGACCCAACCGGTACTGCGGCGGACATACCCGTCGCCGGCGCAGCGGGTGATGCATTCGCGCAAACACCACCACAGCAATCGGGCGGATTCCAGCAGCCCCAGCGCCAGGCTGGCGTCGGTGGCGGCAGTCCCGTTCTAGGGGAGACGATGACCGGCATAGGGATCAGCAACCAGCTCGATAATATGAGTACCGCTGGTTCATCCGCGGCGGGCACCTCAATGCGGCAAGGCGCACGCGGTATTGGCCAGGCGCACGATGCGCAACAACAGAAAGCCATGGACGACTTGGGGCTTTAGTTCCGAATTGTCTGCGTGCGTGTGCGCGTGCTAGATTCAATCGTGCGAGGTGTGTAAGGGGGACTTCCCGTGGAATGTCATATTTGCGAAGTGCGTAGCAGCGTCGGCTATTGCGTTGAATGCCATGAATTGCTCTGTGAAACCTGCGGCATGCCCTGCGATCAGTGCGGAAAAATGTCCTGCCCGACGCACATCCACGAAACGAAGAGTGGTAAAGCGCTATGTGTGGGGTGCTACGCGGAACGCCGCGCCAAGAAAGAAGCGGTTAAGGCAGAAGTCGTCCACCGGCACACCCACGAACACCGCGCCGCAGTCGATACGAGTTTTCAAACCCTCGAAACGGCGCCTGGTGCAGAAGGCGAAGAAATCAGCAACGAAGCACTTGTCGCCAGCGCGCGCCGGGTTGTCGAGCCGTGGAAGATGAGTCTCTATATTTCACTCGCGGGTATTGGTCTTGGCTTGCTTTTATTGTTCTTCCCCTCACTGAGGCACGTCGCATCTCCCATTGGCGCGAAATCCTTCGCCACGGGTCTACTGTTGTTCGTGTTTATTCTTTTCTCTATTTTCTGGTCATGGGTCGGCCTCCGCAACGAAGAGTTCTACCGTGATCGGGTGAAATGTTTCTTTGGGATCGCCGGTTCGGTCGTCTGTGTAATCCTCGCTTACGTCACGATATCGAGCGCCCCCGTGGTGGAAGCACGCCCGATGCTGAAAAACGTTCCGCAGCGCACCGGCGGCGAGAGTCAGGAACAATTGCAGGAATGGCGCGACAAAGCGCTTCAAAAGTATCAGCGCTAGCGGGGCAAAGGCATGATTGGTATCGCGGATATTTTTGTATGGGTAAAAGACAACCAGCAATGGCTGTGGATGCTGGTACCCGTGCTTATCGTAATCTTCTTCGTGCGCGCGGCCAGCGTACGCTAACTTGAGGAAAATCTTTCGCCAATGCGTTCATGTTTTCTCGCCCTATTAGTATTCGTTCTCACTTTGATACCATCGTGCGCGCGCGGCTCTCTGCATTCAGAACAGGAACGCAACATGACCGTCGGCGTTGTACAAAAAGAAATCCGCGTAGGAATGCCCTCCCCAGAAGTGCTCGCCGCGCTCGGGTCGCCCAATATGGTAAGAAAAGGCGCGGACAGCGTCGGTGAAACGTGGGTATACGACAAGATCGCGACCGAGGCTTCGTACAAAAACAGCAACTCAAACGTAGCCGGCAGCGTAAGCGGTGCGGGCGTGCCGGGTGACGTGCTGCTCCTCGGCAATGTCGGCGCCAGCCGTTCAGGATCGAAAGGTTCGTCTGCAACCACACAAAAGACCCTGACCGTGATCATCAAGTTCGACCCGAGCGACAAGGTCGAATCCTTTTCCTACCACACGAGCACGTTCTAAAAATGAAATCCCGTGGCGTTGCACTTTGGTGTGTGCCGATTCTGTCTTTCGCTCCGGTACTTGCCGGTTGTTTTTCGGATGCGCCTCCCCCGCCTCAGCCTTCGCAGATGGAAATGCGCAGTTTCCAGACGCGCGAGTACGACACGAACGATACGAAGCTTGTGATTAAGGCCGTCTTGAACACGCTGCAGGACATGGGATTTATCGTGAATACCGCGGACCCGAACATTGGGTTACTCACGGCGAGCAAATGGACAAACGTCGAGCACACGAAGAAAGAAATTAAGGAGGCGAAGAAGAAAGAGTCTGCACTATCCAAAAGCATTGTGCTTGATTGCACGGCGAATATCAGCGAATTCGGAAAAAAGCAGAGCCGTGTGCGCGTGAACTTTCAGCAACGCGTGCTAGACGCGAACGGTGCTACGATGCAGGCAAGCCCGATCACGGACGCAAAATTCTACCAGACATTCTTTTCCCAAGTGGACAAAGGCATCTTTCTTCAACAGGAAGGCGTGTAGACGCGTTACCCCGGTGGTCGAAGGCTGCGTCTCTAGCCGTGAGGAAGGTTTCGCGGAGTCTTCTTGCCAGCACCCCTGACCACGGCGATCAGCGGAAACATCACAAGCCCCGCCGAGAAGACGCCGGCCGCCAAGAGGCATACCAGCAGTATCAGCGGGATAAGCGAGCGTACGAAAACACTCCCACCTATCGCCAGAAGCAACATGACCACCAGAATCCCGTACGACAGCAGGCGGATGGTGCGCTCACCCGGATTTCCAGCGACCATAGGTTCCTTTGACTCCTCGCCAATCCCACGCTAAAGTGGGCGTTTCTATCTGGCAATTCTATCATCTAACCCGCACCGTGAGGTAGTAATGACCACCAGCCGACTTCTGTCCGTATTGTTTCTATTTGTATGGGCACTGCCGTTGCAGGCACCGGGAGAACCCATCGAAGACACGCCCTTTATCCAAGAATACCACGAGGCATACCCGCTCGCTTCCGAAAAGGAAAACGACGTCCGCCGCCTCGCCGTAGACCCAAAAGGCCGCGTATGGGCGGCGACACGGGATGGCGTGCGCGTGCTGGATGAAGGCAAATGGACCACGCCAAACGGCGCCGGCACGGGGCTCAGCCTGGCCGTGTATTGCGACAGTAAAGGCGCGATTTGGGCCGGCACCTGGGACGGGCTGTACACATTCACAGACAATGGTGCAGCGAAAATTAAAGAGATCAATGAACCCATCAGCGCAATTTGCGAGGTGAAGGATGGCATCACCGCCGTCGGCCCCGAAGGACTCTGGACAAACACCAGCGGCGCATGGAAAAAAGAAGAAACCAAATGGCCACGCTCGGTTAACGACGTCGCATTCGACTCAACAACCGGCCTGTGGATTGCCACCGGTCTCGGTCTATACAACAAATCCGACAAAGGTGAACACCTCTACTACAAACAACCGGACGAACTTGTATCCGGTGCCGTGCGCGGCGTGGCCATAGCGAACGACGGGCGCACCTGGGCAGGAAGTCTGGGCGGACTTACGGTTATCAGCAATGGCGCGCGCAGCGCAGGTTACGGTCCCGCGGAAGGACTCCCCAATTATGATGTCCACTGCGTTGCACTCGGACCGGACGGCCGCGTCTGGGCGGGCACTGCGCTCGGTGTAGCGCGTTTCGATGAATCGACGAAACAATGGTCGCTGCGTCACTCGCGCCGATGGCTTTTGGACGACGATGTACGCGACATTGCCTTCGCCGCGGATGGCACGGCGTGGATCGCCACGAAAGCAGGCGTAAGCGCAATCAAGCGCAAGACAATGACGCTGGAGGAAAAGGCTGCCTACTTCCTGGATGTGCAGCACAAACGCCACGTGCGCGCGCCGTGGATCGTCGAACGATGCAAACTGCGCACGCCCGGCGATCTTTCGACCTTTGCTCCCGAAGACGACGACAATGATGGTTCCTACACCGCGTTTTACATGATCCAGGAACTATACCGTTACGCTGTCACCAAAGACCCCGAAGCGAAAGAACACGCAAAGAAAGCATTCGATCTTATCGATTTTCTTCAAACCGTGACAGGAACGAAAGGCTTCATCGCGCGCACGGTCGTCCCTTCCGATTGGGACATGATGCATGATGGCAACGAAGTTGTGACGCCGGAGCGCCGCGCCGAATCGCGCGTGAACGATCCGCGCTGGAAACCCGTTGAACAGCGCTGGCGCCCGTCCGCTGACGGCAAATGGTACTGGAAAGGCGATACGAGTTCAGATGAGATCATTGGCCACTTCAACGGCTTCTACGTGTATTACACGTTTATGGACGATGAAGCCGAAAAAGAACGCGTGCGCAGTTTGACCCGCCGCATCATGGATTACATCATCGAAGGCGGCTATAACCTGAATGATACCGACGGCACGCACACGCACTGGGCCGTCTGGGCGCCGGAGAAGTTGTTGGGCGATCCGGATTGGCGCGCGGAGCGCGGCATCAATTCGCTCGAAATGCTGACCTTCCTGAAAACGTCCTATTTTATTACCGGCGACAAGAAGTATCAAGAGCATTACGAGAAGTTGATCAAAGAATATGGCTACGCGGAAAACGCGCGGCACGCGAAGACCTACCATCCGTCGGAGCGCACGCATATCGACGATGAGCTGCTGTCGTTCGCGTATCCCGCGATATTGTCCTGCGAGAATGATCCCGAATTGCTGGCGATCTATCGCGAAAGCTTCGACTGGTGGTACAAAGGGTTGTCGAAGGACGAAAACCCTTACTTCAATTTCCTCTACGGCGCATACGGCGGTAAAGAGTTTCACGCCGACCAGGGCGTGGCGTTTCTCCGCGATGCGTCACTTGACCTCATCGATTGGCGCATAGACAACTCGGCACGCGAAGACATTAACCTCGTGCGCGCGCCGGAAATCGAACCCATGCAAACCGATCGCATGCTACCCGCCAGCGAGCGCGCCGTCATGCGGTGGGACAAGAATCCCTGGATGGCCGCAAACGGTTCCGGCGGCGACAACGAGCAAAGCGGCACGTATTGGCTAATGCCCTATTGGTTCGGGCGCTATCACGGATACATAAGCGCTCCGGAAAAATAGACCATGGGCAGCGTAGAGTCACCAGCGAGAAAACAAGGACCAATGCGTTTTCTCCTTCGTCTATTTGACGCTGCCCTTTTTTTGACAGTCATTGGGTTTGGTGGGTTCACCCTGACGCTACTACTCGCCCGGCTTCATTGGGTGCTCGATAATGCCACCGGATTCGAGTTTGTCTTTTTTCTCGTTTCCCTGCCTTTGGTTATCGTCGCCGCTATTCGTCGCATGCGGATTACTGGCGCCATCGCCGGCGTGCTCGCAATCTACCACGCGATGCTTGTCGCTCCCTTTTATATTGGCTCCCCGCCAGATGCAATCAAAAGGTTAAAGGGATTTCGCGTGATGTCCGCGAACCTGCAATGGGACAGCAAAGATCCAGAGCGCGTTTACAAAATCATTAATCAGGAAGCGCCCGATATTCTTGCACTCCAAGAAGTCACACCTTCGAGGCTTCCCGAACTAGAGCGCTTGCGTGATAATTATCCCTATTGGACGCACTACGCAGAAGCCAGCGTTCTGGGCGTTGCGTTGCTTAGCAAATTTCCAATTACCGAAGAGAAACGCCGATGGATAACCAAAGGCGTTTACCCAACCGTCATCGCAACACTGGATATCAACGGAACGCCGCTCCATATCGCGATTACGCATACCGTGCCGCCGTTCAGCAGCGATTGGGTGAAGGAGCGGGACGCGCAGCTCACCACACTTCAAAAAGAGTTGATTGGCATCCCGGGGAATCGCCTTGTGGTGGGAGACTTGAACGCTACGATGTGGACGCCATCATATCGTGACTTTGTTCACGCCGCCGGTTTACAAAACGCGCGCAAGGGACATGGCGTTGTGCCAACCTACAAGTTCAGGGGCATTCCCATGGTTCCGATCGACCACATCCTTACTCGGGGGAACGTAGTCGTCCAAGATTGCCGAGCTGGCCCGGAGATGGGTAGTGATCACCGGCCGCTTATTGTAGATATCGCTTACTTTGACGACGTGAGAGAGCCCACCCATATATCGGACAATTAGGCGACTCCGTAAGGCCGTACGTTTTTCCCCACAATCTCGTTTCGTGAGTCGCCCAGGTCTTGTCTCGCCTGTTCCATGAACGCACGCAGCCGCCCCTCCACATCTGGATGACTACGCAACACATCCTTTTGTTCGCCTATGTCTATGGAAAGATCGAAAAGATATTCGTTAAACGTCGCGTCTTTTCCACGATCAGGTCCTTGGTTCGGCGCGGTATCGATACGTAATTTCCACGGTCCGCTGCGGACGGCTTGCAACTCAGTCTGGTTGTAGTAATAGAGGCACTCGTGCGGCGTCGTTGCACCAGGTTGGCCCGACAACAACGGCCAGATGTCTTTGCTATCAATAATCCGATCGTCCGGCAGTTTTGCGCCCGCGAGGCCTGCAAACGTCGCGTAGAGATCGAAGTTCGCGGCCATCTCGTGGCACGCGCTACCGGCGGGGATCTTCTCGGGCCAGCGTGCAATACACGGCACGCGCATACCTCCTTCGTAGGTGGTGCCTTTCCCGTTACGCAAGGGTGTTGCGTATCCCCCATCTTCGCCGCGCGTCAGCCAAGGTCCGTTGTCCGTCGTGAAAATCACGAGCGTGTTGTCATCAACGCCTGCATCCTTGAGCGCGTCAAGCACCTGCCCCACGCTCCAGTCGATGCATTCGATCACATCGCCATAAAGTCCGCCCGCGGATTTACCACGCCACTTCTCAGAGACATGGAGCGGCACGTGTGGCATGTTGTGCGGCAGATAGAGAAAGAACGGTTTCTCTTTGTTTGCGTGTATGAACTTTACCGCTTCGTCCGTATAGCGTTCGGTGAGCGTCTCCTGCACCGCCGGTTCTTCGATCACTTCTTCATTGCGCATGAGCGGCGTGGGCTTCATGTCATTGCTGTAGGGAATGCCGTAGTAATAGTCGAAGCCGTGGCGTGTGGGCAGAAACGGCGGCAAATGCCCAAGATGCCATTTACCGATACACGCCGTCGCATACCCCTGATTCTTTAAGAGCTCTGCGAGCGTAATCTCATCTTTGTGAATGCCGCATTTTGAATCGGGGAACAACACACTGCCGAAGCTCTCGCCGCTCTCTCCGCGCGGAGTGCGCGCCAGGCCGACGCGTTGCGGGTAACACCCTGTGAGCAACGCCGCGCGCGACGGTGTGCAGACGGGTTGCGCGTAGAAATCGGTTAGACGAACGCCTTCCGCAGCCATTTGGTCGATGCGCGGGGTTTTGATGCGAACCGCGCCATAACAACCGAGGTCTGCGTAGCCCTGATCGTCAGTGAAGATAACGACAAAGTTTGGCGGACGCGTTGCATCGGCTTGCGCAGCTCCTCGTTGTGCCGCTGCCAGCGCGCCGAATAGCATCGCGCTTTGGCCCAGAAATTCTCTTCGCGTCCCTTTTCGCACAAGAGCTCCCTCCGTGGTTGTCTCGTGCGATTATGATTGAGCGGAACGCACAACGCCAGCGCGTTATTTCAAGCGGTCGGCCTTCGCCACAAGTGTGATGAACTCGCCCCGGTAACCGTCCCGATCTTCGCCGATGCCCTGTTGTGCGAGTCGCTCGACGTCGCGAAACGAAAAGCGATCGATGTATTGCGAATCGCGCAGCAACATGCCAAACCCGGCAATGGCAGACGCAAACTTAAACTCGCTTGTTGCACGGTCCACGGAGTTGCCTTGATCAACGACTGCCAACTCGCGCTTCACACTCTCATTCGCATCCGGCAATTTGAAGCGCCACTTCACCGTCATCAGATCGTTTGAGGGATGAACCGCCCTGGGCTCGGATGGTTCTACAGTTTGGTATTTCAGCGGATCGATGCTGCCCTCCGGCGCTTTCTCGCCGCTAGGCACGATCTCATAGAGCGCAACGACGGTGTGCCCGGGGCCCATCTCCCCCGCGTCTTTTTTATCGTTGTTGAAATCTTGCGCCGCGAGCGCGCGGTTCTCGTATCCAATGAGGCGGTACGCGCTGGCCTTCGCAGGGTTAAATTCCACCTGAATTTTGACGTCTTTCGCGACGGTCATCAGCGCGCCGCTCATTTGCGAGACCAACACGCGGTGGGCTTCGTTGAATGAATCGATGTAAGCGTATACGCCGTTGCCCTTGTCCGCGAGGGCTTCGAGGCTACTGTCTTTTAAGTTGCCCGTGCCCATGCCCAACACGGTCAGGAATACACCGCTTTTCGCTTCGCTTTGAATCAACTTTACCAGTTCGCTGCGCTCGGTATCGCCGACGTTGAAGTCGCCATCCGACGCGAGTATGACGCGATTAAGCTGATTCTCATTGAAGTGTCTGCGCGCTTCGTCGTAGGCGAGTCGCAGGCCGTCCGCGCCATTGGTAGAGCCCGCCGCCGACAGTTCATCGATAGCGGAAAGAATTGAGCCTTTTTCGTCACAGCGGGTTGCACGAAGATGCCGGTTCGCGCGGTCCGCATACGTGACAATCGAAACGCTGTCGCGCGCATCCAGATTACGCACGAGCAGTTTCATCGCTTCTTTCAACAAGGGAAGTTTGTCCGGATCCGACATCGAGCCGGAGCAATCGAGCAGGAAGACCAGGTTCGCGGGTTTGCGCTCGCGCATATCGATGTCGCGCGCATGCAGCGCCACCATCGCGAGGCGGTGCCGCGATTGCCAGGGGCAATCGGCAACTTCCACTGTTGCGCCTATCGGGTCGCCATTGTTTATGTTCGGCAAAGCGTAAGTGAAATAGTTGATCAGTTCCTCGACTCGAACTGCGTCCGCAGGGGGAAGAACACCGTCCGTCAGGAAGCGGCGCACGTTGGCATACGATGCGCTGTCAACGTCGATGGCAAACGTAGAAAGCGGACGCGACTCGGCGGGCTGAAAACCACTCTCTTCGATACGGTCATAGGTTTCGGTATTTGGAACTCGTGAGGAACTGAATGTCGGCACGTTCATGCGCGGTCGCGCGTTGAGCTGAGTGGAAGTCGACGAGTCGATTACCGCACCAGCCACTGTTCTTGAAGGGGCCGGTGGCGTTGCGGGGACTGGCTCAGACAGGACGGGTTGAATTACCGGACTTTGCACGGGCGCTGCGTTTTTCGTTTTGCAGCCAACAAATAGAATTCCAATTAGGACTACTGCCACCGAAGTTTTCCTGCTCATGGCGCCACCCTCACGTTGTTCGCTGTAGAAAGCTACCTGCTGCCTACGTTGATACCTACGTGCGAGCAAAAGTTGCTCTCGTGTTCAGTGGGCCACGAAGGGCAATACAATATGCGAGGCGTGGCCGATGTCGCGCAGGAAACGCACTTCTGCGGGCGGAAAGAGTGTTGGATGGAAATGGTCTTTGTCCGCACCGGCGATCGCGATGCGGATTGAATGGCCTTTCTTGAATAAGTACGAAGTCGGCAACAAATCGAAATCGAGTTCCGTCGTTTCACCCGGTTTGAGCAATTCCGCATCTTTGCGCAAGAACGAATGGTACGGTCCGACATTCACATACGGCTGCGTTTCATTGCTCACCTTGCGGCATAGCGCGCGCAGTTCGCCTTCTGTTACGTAGTGCACCACGCCTTTCTCGTCAATGTCTTCAAGGTAAACAAAGAATTGCCCGTCGACGGCGGCCGATTGGATGAATAGCGTGACGAGCGGATGTCCCGTGACTTCGGTATCGGCAGCCAGCGGCGGCGTGGTATATGTAAGCAGTTTTTGGTCTTCCGTTGCGCGATCCGGGTACGTCACTTTCACCCCGCCCATCAGCGTGTTCCAACGCGCGCTCTTGCCGGTGCCAGCCGTATAGTCCGGCGTGTAGGTGTCAGCGGCAGAGGCTGCTTCCGGCTCTCGTGCACTCAGGCGGTTGCCCTCACCTAAGTAAAAAATCGTCCTCTCTGCCGCAGGTGGCCAGGCGTCCGATGTCTTCCATTTCTCTTCGATGAGCGTGTAGTAGTGAATCGCCGGCTCCGAATCGATACCGGATTGCTTTCCCTTTACGTAGCGATCGAAGAAGCGCAGCAATTCCGCGGTGTGATCGAATGCGGTCACATCTTGCACGAGCGGGCCGGAGTTAAAGCGGCCCGCGTGGGACCAGGGTCCGATGACCAATTTGGATCCCTGGTTTTTTACTGTGAGGAATCGCTTGATGGCAGCGTATTGGTACCCGCCATCGAACCAGCCGCTGTAGTTGTAGATGGGGATGCCCGCTTTACGCAGCTCGTCAATCTTTCCGCTGGGGCTAATGTCTGCGAAGTGCAGCGATGGTTCATACATCCAAGCGTCATCTTTGAACGTCATGCCCGAACATGCGGTGAAGACGTCGCCGTTCCACACGTGCGATGCTATGGCGGCTTTCAGGGTCAATTTGTTCTTGTCGTCATCCACCGGTTTAACGCCGACCAGCACGAGACGTTCCATGCCGTGCAGTTTTTTTCGCACTTCGTCTTTGTCGATGGCCGCGTTGCCCTCGGACCAAATCTTCGTAAACTCGGAAAGATGAATACCCCCTGGAAACCCGACATCGGTATAGGAATCGAATAGAGAAAACTCCGGCGCCACTGCTTTGATTGCGGGGTGAAGCGTGGTCACGGTCATTTCCGCGGTGGTGCCATCGTAGGAAATACCGCGGCAGCCGATAGCGCCATCAGACCAAGGCTGTTGCACGATCCAGGTGCAGACCTCGCCATAGTCCTTCACTTCATCCGGCGCCCAAGGGCAAGGCCAACGGCCAAACGACGCGCCAGACCCGCGCGCATCCACGGAGATATACGCATAGCCGTTCGCGAGGAAGGTGCGTATCGATTCGCTTGGGGCTTCTTTCGATTCAAAAGGCCAACGCAGGTCATATGCACGCATGTAGCGGGTGGATTGAAGAATTGCGGAGAGTTTCTCCCCTGGCTTTTGCTGCTTTGGAAGGTACTGCGTGACGGCGATTTTCACGCCGTCGCGCATCGTCAAGTAGAAGTGAGCGGTGGATACGGATTTGACTTGCAGCGCGGGTTTGGTCGAATAGGGCGCCCAGTTTGTGTCGAGTGACGTAGTCTTTTTCGATTCTGCCTCAGCAAGCCATCCCACTTGGCAGATTAATGCCAGTAATAAAATGACACGTGCATTCGCTCGACTCATAGCTAAACCTCCCCAATCGTTTGCCAGAGATGCGATACCGCAGGTGCGCTACGCGTTTAGTACGCGCTCATTATAATAGGTGAGACGATTGCACTGGAATGGATTGAACTGACCGATCAGGCAAGCGCCGCGCCCGCGATTAAGGAGGAAAAATAAGGCGAAAACGATTCGCCCTACTTGGCGCTCACGAAGAGGACAAGCTGGCCTTCGTCCAGCGGTAGACGGCCGCCGAGTACGAGGTACTTGCTGGGAGCAATCGCCGAAGTGGTCTCGAGCGCGGTGATTGTCTGTTTGTCGCCACCCCGATCGACCTGTTCATCGATCGAAACTTTTGCGCGCACACGGCCTTGCTCATCGCGATCGATAGGCCCGAGGCGCAGCTTATAGCGCTCGTTGATTTCGAATTTCGCTTCCTTGCCGAAAGCTACCGTGGCGGACTCTGACTTTATCTTCTTAAACGTGTCATAGGGCAAGGTAGACGCGGCTTCCCGGATACCTTCGAGTCCGGCTTCAAAGTATCGATAATCGCCGTTGTTTTCGTTTTTCGGTTTCGGCTTATTGCGCAGCCCCGGCGCAAAGCCTTGTTGCAAGAATTGCGATGTACCGCTCCGCTTCGGCTTGGCTTCGGTTGGCGCAGGTTCTTCGCGCTGTGCGGCGCGTCCCTCGTTGGTCGCCTGGACAGCGATGACAGACACGGTCACCTGCTGCGCGTCGCCCGGTGTACCCGGGGCGGCAAGCGCTATGACAAGTGCTATCGCGCTGAGCGTATTTACCACACTTCCCCCGCCTGGCTTGGGGTCATCCATACCACCGCGTTGCCGTCTTCCGTTTCTTCAGACTTTACCGTGACATCGCGAATATCGGTGGAGACGGATTCGACATCTACCCGTTCATCGGCTTTAATTACTGGAGGCTGCACAACGTTTTTCGATTCCAAGATTACAAAGACCGAAATCGCAACTACCAGCGCGGCGCCCACGAGCGACAGCTTCGCCCACAGCCAGTGCCCGCCGCCTCGAACAGGCGATGTGCTGATACCCTCGCGGATGCCTTCCATGAACGAACTAAACTGCGCATCGGAAATCTGCGGCGTTGCAGAAGCAGCGCGTGCGCCTTCGCGGAGATAATTGAGGTCGGCGATATACGCCTGCGCTTCAGGCGAGGACGGGGCCTGCAAGCCTTCGGGGACTTGCCCATCGAAGTGCGCGGCGATTTTCTTTTCGTTGGCGTTCATAGTGTACCTATCCTCTTGAGAAGCCCATTCGCTTCAGACTGTTCTGCAACTTTTTGCGGGCGTGATGCAAGCGGCTCATGACCGTGCCGATATTGCACTCCATGACCTGCGCCATTTCTTCGTATGACAAACCGTCAAATTCGCGGAGCACAAAGGCCGTGCGGTGCTTGAACGGCAGCGCGTCTAGCGCTTGCTTGATCGCGTCGCCGAGTTCGTGCGCCTCGACAGAAGCGTCCGGCCCAAGCACGCCCGTGGGCGCGTCGTGCGTTTCAACTTCCTCATTGAAAGGGACTGCATCGAGGCGGCGCTTCTTCAAATAATCCTTGCACTGGTTCGCGGTGATCCGCATGAGCCAGGTCTTGAAACTCGAGTCTCCCCGGAAACGCGCGAGAGAACGGTGGGTCTTGATGAAGACCTCCTGCGATATGTCCCAGGCCTCCTCCCTGTTCCGAAGGAAATGGTAGGCCAGCCCATAGACGTCATTCCGGTAGGTCCTAACCAACTGCTCAAACGCGGCGAAGTCCCCCGTCTGGGCCTGGGCCACCAGCCGGGCGTCTACATCGGTCGATTCCTCTGCCTTTGCCGGTTCCATCGTGGGTCCGGTTATGTCCTCGTAAAACAGGGCGAGGTCTAAGGCTGCGCTCATGGAGATAGACTCCTCTTTCTAACCTTTATAGACGACGCCGTCGCTCTTGTATTTAATCTGATGATTCTGCTCTGAAGTGTTTAGCATAGATTGGCAATTGGAACAAGGGTTAAATCGGAGTTCGATTTTCGGAAACAAGGGATATTCTATTGACAAAATGAGGATGGCAACTCAAAATATTCAGTGAGATGTGAGACCATAAAATGGTTTATGCAACTTTCTGAATTGAACGCACATTTCTATCGTCAAGCGTTAATGTGGGAAACTCTCAATGCGAAAAGTAATAAATAAATTACAGTCAAGTCCTGCATCGCTGGTTTGTATTCTCTTGGCACTTCTGACCGGATGCGTAACAAACCAGTCGGCCCAGATGCCTCCGGCGGACATGATGAAAACGATGGAGGTGACCGCGTACTGCCCCTGCAAGAAATGCTGCGGCTGGCATCGAAACTGGCGGGGTAAGGCGATCACCAAGGGCGGGTATCCAAAGAAGGTCGGTGTAACGGCGAGTGGAGCGAAGGCTAAGCCCGGGACCATTGCAGCAGACACGGCGTGCTATCCCTTCGGTACGCAGATGTACGTGCCGGGATACGGTTACGGTACCGTCCAGGATCGGGGCGGGGCAATCAAAGGCAATCACATTGACGTGTTCTTCAAGAGTCACAAGGACGCGCTTCAGTGGGGGCGGGTGAAGCGAGACGTTTACGTGTGGATGCCGGGGACTAAAACGGCTTCGGCTCAATAACAAAAAACGTTAAAAGAACACACAAAGAACACTTACGCACCTTCCGGTACAACTCGACTCCGCTGCTTCGTCCGCACCGTCATCCACGCCGCAATACGCACCAGTAATCCTGCCACAACGAGACCCGCAAAAGGGATATACCATGGGTCTCTGACGGCACGGGGAATATAACTTTGGGCGAAAAGGACCCAAATGTAGTACGCGCCGACCTTGTGGAGGACGCCCCAGGCACGAGGACCAATAAGCGCGGCAGTGCGATCAAACGACGTGGCGGTCATCAAGAGGATGAATAGGTACGCAGTGCCTCCGCCGATTAAGGTCACCGCCCCCAAATATTCCCGAAAGGGGTGCGGGAAGGCGTAGAACAGAATACCAAGCATGGCGAAGTGGACGCCGTGCGCCACTGCGAAAGCAACGCCGATGTAGCGGCGGTTCTGCAGGAGCCAACGGGTGGGTGCGCTGCGGACCAGCGCGTAAAGGCTGGACGCGGTAAACGCGAGAATAAAGAGCGTCACGGAAACACGGGCTGTGTCGCGGACGAGCAGGCGAACTGCGAGTTCATTGAAACCCATCCGCAGGAACACGGTGACGCACATCGCAATAACCGCGAGAAATGTGAACCCCGTAATCTTCCAGCCGGATAGACGCATGTGTGAACTCTCCGATTGCCGCTTATCTTAGCAGGGACGATGCGCACTACCAGCGTGTGTTCCCAAACGGCGGCTTGGGAAGGAGTGTAATACCGCGTAAACGCGGAACTACAAACTTAACGCAAGGGTCGATTCTTCGCTACGGAAACGCGGCGCTCCATTCGACCGGACCGTCTTGAGGGCAAGTAAATTCCATAGTGAGTACGCGCGCTTCATTAGATAACGTTGCCGGGCCACACGAGACGTTAACGGTCGCAGTGCCGAAAGGCTCGGGCACGAGTACGCGGAGTTTGTAGTTGGTGTTTGCGACGCCGTTGAAAACGCCGTCGAGGTGCCGACCGTCGTCGTGCCAGTGGAGCGTGGTGAAATCGGTGGCGCCTCCGGAGAAGTGGCGGCTGGTGCTGAGCAACATCGGGCGCGCTTTGTATTCGCGGAAGGACAAGAGGCGCACGCTGCGCGGCGGAACGGCAACCTGCACTTGTTTTTCGGCGGTGCCGTAATACTTCTCTTCCCAGAAACCATAGACGGTGTAGAACGCGTTTGACGCGAGGCCAAGTTCGCGAAAGTCGAGCGTGTTGACTTGCTCGGCATCGTCCCAGTTGAAAACGCCCACAACGGTCCACTCTTCAAAGGCGGTTTTGATCGGTAATACCCAGATGCGCGGGTGTTCGTTGCGAAAGAGGTCGACGGGACGCGCAGGGCGATCAAGCACCGGCAGTACTTTTTGCAGCGCGGTCACTTCGTTTGGCGCGAGGGCGGAGAACCGATCGCCGATCTTCACAACGCCACCCGTGAGCGCAGCGGCCGTGAGCCACGCGATCGATTCTTCATACTTCAACGCGGGCTGCTCCATCATGTCCCAACGGGTACGCGTCTCGTCGTGCGCGAAGAAGACGCAATCCTGATCCGCGCGCCACACCCACGGCGCGTAGTAATACTTGCGCGCCGCGTTGGTCATCGTTTCAACAGCGCCCCAGGGCCATTTGTCCGGTGCTTTCTTCCAGACGGGCGCGCAATCATCGCCGATGCGTATGCCCTGCGCGTAGAGCGCGGTGATGGGTTGCGGTGCAAAGCTCATGAGAAACTTGTCGTTGCCCATGCCTTCGCGCAAGGCCTGCATGCCTTTGCGATGCACTTCGACGCGCGTGAGCGCGGTATCTGTATACGACTCCGCGAGAGGCAAGTAGTAAACGTAGTCTGCTTCCATGATCGCATCGAAGCCCCAATCTTGCGTGATCTTTTTGCCGAGGTCGCGCACCCACTCATAAGCGCCAGGCGCGGTGACATCGAGAATGCGGTCCTTCTCCCCCACCACCTGTTTGCCGAGCTCGTTTGGCATGCGCAACCATTCGGGATGCGCCTTAGCGAGCGCGCTATCGATGTTTACTTTGAAGGGCGCGATCCACAAGCCCGCAGTCATGTTCTTCGCGTGGATCGCATCGGCGACCGCTTTCATGCCCTTGGGAAAACGTTCCGGGTTTGGCTCCCAATCGCCGAGGGCAAGTTGCCAGCCGTCGTCGATGGCCATGTGGTTCCAGCCGTAGCGCGCGAGATTGCTGGAAAGGAATTCGACATTCTCCAATATTTTCGCTTCATTGATATCGCTTCGGTAGGCAGTGCTCCAAGAGTCCCACCCGTGCGGCAGAAGTTTTTCATTCTCGCGGCTGATGTTGTTTGCTGCAGCATAGGCCCAACCGTAGCGTTCTAGACCTTCGAATACACTGTTCTCGGACACAGAGAAATAGACCGGTTCGGAAACGAGTTGTTGTCCCGGTTGAAGCGTGATAGGCGGATCGTAAATGCATTCAGCGGCGAAATCGGTGAACGAGTTTCCACTTTCACTTGGCGACGCCATGCGAAAACGCCCATAGCTCGACGTGTAGTTCAAGAAACCCGCAACCAGCGAACGATCATTATTAAGCGCAGCAAAGTTCCACAGACATTCGCCTGCGCCTTTGCGTATGCCTACGCCACCAACATCGCCCGGAAATATTTTTCCGCCATCAAGCACGCTGCAGGTTGCCGTGCCGTGGCCGAGTGTAAGACCGCCGCGTTTGCCGTCACCGGCAGTCCACGGCGAGAGCATGCGCACTTTCACGGGTTCTTTCTTTGGGTTCGTGTATGCGACCTGCGCGCAGAAAAACGGTTCGGCAGGATAGATGCGCAAGGACCACGTGCATTCGCCGCGCTCGATCGTGAGGCCTTGCCCTTTGCCGAGCGAGTCGCTCACCTCGTTGCGGCGGCTCGCGGTATCGTTTACAGGGAGGGCGCGTGGCTTCTCTTCGCCATCGATCCAAATCATCGGACGTGCATTTTCAAAAACGGGCTGGCTTGGATTGTTCTGTACGTTTACCTGTCCGTTCTTGAGCAAGATGACTTCATAGGACGCGGCGCTGGTGCTACGGGCTTCTTTCGCGCGGGGGAAAAGTTGCGCGGAAGCGGAGGAAACAAACGCGAGAAGAATGCAAATCAAAACCAAGGAATCGCACCGGGAACAAAGCGCGCATGATGTCTTCATAGGTCAGCATCCCCCACGATAACGGTTAAACGCTGCTTGTTACCGTGCGCTATTTGGAGTGCGGCGGCGGGTAGACGCCGCTTTGGCTGTCTTTGGGTTTAGACAGCCCAAGCGGTGTCTGAGCTACTCGCTCCGCCACCGCACTCAAATGATTGGCTTGCGGTCAACACAGCATCGAGCGGGCCAAACATAGATCACCCCTCTCTTTTATCCGCTTACAAGCAAATAAGTTCCCGGAGTACTCTCAAAAAGGTGCTAGCCGATGGCGACACGTTTGCCCGCGCGACTGGATTTGTAAGCGGCCAGCGCGACTTCAAGCGCGGCGCGGCCCGCGGCACCGTCCATCGTGAGCTTTTCCTTCCCCATCACGATGTCCATCCAGTGATCGATCTCGATGGGCCAGCCGCCTGTTGCGGGTTTGTCGTCGAGCATCTCCCACTCGTTTACGCTGTCGGCGCCGGCGGAAGCCTTGCCGCTGCACAGCTTCAGGCCGTGTACGTAATCGCAGATGAGCGAGCCTTCGGTGCCGTAGAGTTCAAAGCCGGTGAATCCAGGTTTGCTGGTCCACCCAACTTCGATATAACCGAGCGCGCCGTTTTTGAATTCGAGCAACAACAGCGCGTTGTCATCGACTGGAATGCGTTTGATCAGCGTGGCTGCCTTCGCGGACACGGCGGCAATCGGACCAAACAACCATAGCGCAAGATCGATCGCGTGAATGCCCATGTCGAGCATCACACCACCTGCGGCGATATCGGGTTCATAGAACCATTTGTCTTTCGCCCAGCCGGGATAGGGGCCGCCGTGCGCGAATCGCACGCGGATCATAAAGGGCTTTCCAATCGTCTTCTTCTGCAGCAGCGCTTTGCATTTTTGCGGGCCGCGATACAGACGGTTGGTAAAACCGATCATGAGCTTTTTGCGCGCTTGCTTCGCGGCGGCAATCATCAGATCCGCTTCCTGCAGCGACGCGGCGATAGGTTTTTCGCAAAGAACGTGGCACCCGGCGTTCAGCGCCGCAATGGTGCAGGCCGCGTGGTACTTGTTCGGCGTGCACACGCTAACGACGTTCGGCTTCTCTTTCGCGAGCATCTCATCGAGCGATGTGTAGCCGCGCACGCCGGGAAAGTTTTCTTCAATCTCTTTGTGGCGCGCGAGCGCGGGATCCACAAAGGCGACCAATTCGCTATGTTTGTTGCGAATGTAACCCGGTATGTGACAAGCCTGCGCGATTGCACCTGCGCCTATCACCGCTGCGCGGTATCGTTCGATCTTCGGCATGGATTGGCTCCCTCCCACTTGGTACCCAACGCAGGCGGAGAATAAAGCGCAAGAGAACTATGATCAAATGTGCCGCTGCTATGCCACGACCGGCACCGCCTCATTCACCAATACAATCGATTTGAACCTGCAGAGCCGACGAAGGTCTTCGGCGTGATCGCCATAGCAGGTAACGCGATGCAGTCCGGCGGACCAGTTGTGCCACAGCGTCTGAGCACTACCGTCGACTTCGACAGTGACCTTGGTGCGGCAGCCACGCTCCGTTTCTGGCGTTTCGATAATCGTGCCCGTGAAGTATAGGAGCTTATCGGTACCCACCAGTTCTGCTTGCGTAACTTTTTGTCCCCTGTCCATCTTCACTTGCATGACCGCGCCTTCCTGCCGCTCCATGATCGAGCGCAATTTGAATGGACACGCATGCCCTTCTGGTCCGTCCATGCGCGTGGAGCCCAGGCAGTGCGCGAGGATGATGCTGTTGCTGGATTCGTCAATCGTTGGATCGCTGATGAAGCCCGGCTTACCGGTGAGCGATTGCAGCAGCATGAAGGTCAAGCCCGCCCCCAGATCGGACTCGCAAATCCCGGCGAGGCCCATGTCATTCAAGCGCGTAAAGCCGATGCAGGGGAACGCAGGCAACTGGCGGTACATCGTACCGTAGCAGTCCACGGTGATCGCCGTGGCTTGATGATCCGCAACCAACTTCTCGAAGGCCAGCGCTAACTTGCAAGAACGCTCGATCTCGTCGCGCACCGGCTCGACGACTTTTGCCGCCCGCGCGATCAGACGCCGCGCCTCCGCCTTTGCGCGCGCATTGTCGATGGATTCGTATGCAGCCATGACCTCTTCGCGAGAAACGCGAACGATCTCGGTACCGAACTTCAGCGCGACGCCGGCCTTGAAGTCGGCTGATATTTCTTTTGTGGTTACGTCTAAAATTCGCGCTTCGCGCATATGGTGTATCGCGCGAAACGGGCGGACCGCCTCGGCGATGCGCGTGCGATCGCTGGACAAGATGCAATCCAGCATTGCGCCTTCCGGTTGGTCCATGAGGTGCCCAAACCCGCTCCATTCATGACCAGAATACGGTTGCGCAAACAATATGGTCGGCTTGCCTAATTTGAGCAACTCGGCCAACGTATCTCGAATGCCCATCGAAACGTGGATCACGAGCAGTCCGTCCACGTCGTTAAGCGCGGGAAGTATTCCGCTCAGTTCCTGTGGCGTTGCGGCGACGATATCACCTACGAACTCGACGTCGGCGAATGCTTGATCAGTCTTGAGGTATCGGCGGTAGGATTCGACTTCGGTTTCCAAATTCATCGTAGGCGTAGGCCAGTGGGCTTGCGGCTTGCCCAGAAAGACCAGTCCTATTTTTACGCGCGAACGGACTGCGCCGGGGCTTACGATTTGAATACCGGGGGTGGACGCCCAACTTGCGGGGATGCAGGTTGCACCGACATAACCTGCGAGTGTTGAGCCCAGAAAAACGCGCCGATTGATTGGGTGTGACATTGCAAATCCCCCCTGTACTTGGCATGAGCATCCCCATGCTCATTCCCCCGGAACATTATACACCCTCCAGTTTGCACACGAATCGCGTCATTCCCTATAGTCTCGCGGGGTTTGTGGAGGTACGGGACACATGTTTGTACACGCCGTGTACTTTTGGCTGAAAGACGGTATGACGCTGGAGGACACCGCCCGCTTTCGCGGCGGATTGGAATCGTTGCGGGGCTGCGAATCGGTGCGCGAGATGTTTATCGGCGTGCCCGCAGCGACCAGCCGGCCGGTGATTGATCGCAGCTATACCTTCGCACTGGTCGTCATGTTCGACGATCTCGTCGGGCACGACGCATATCAGGAACACCCTATCCATAAAGCTTTTGTGGATACCTTCTCAGGATACTGGACCAAGGTGCAGATTTACGACTCGAACTGATGGCGCATGTGCCAAGCTGCCCCCCAGGGATAGCTTGTTTTAGCTGAGGCGATAGGTACATGAAAGCACAAGGCAAAACGGTTGCGGAAATCTTATCCAACTTGCCCGAGGATCGGCGCGGACCATTTAACAAGCTGCACACGGTAATTGTAGAGAATCTGCCCAAAGGATTTGAACCCGCCATGAGTTATGGCGGTCTGGGTTACGTGGTCCCCCACAGACTTTATCCTGCAGGCTACCATTGCAAGCCCGAAGAGCCGCTACCCTTTGCCGGCATTGCCTCACAAAAGCAATCCATTAACTTTTATCACATGGGAATCTATGCAGACCCAAAG
Organism: Candidatus Hydrogenedentota bacterium; assembly: GCA_020848835.1. Lineage (GTDB taxonomy): Bacteria > Hydrogenedentota > Hydrogenedentia > Hydrogenedentales > SLHB01 > JABWCD01. The sequence continues at coordinate 9,261 of JADLHJ010000060.1, read as the reverse complement.
TTACTGAAATGGTTTGTGAGCGAATATCCCATGCATAGCAAACAGAAATTGGATATGGGCAAGAGCTGTGTGCGATTTAAGAAGATGGATCAGATTCCCTACAAACTCATAGCTCAACTTATGAAAAAGATAAGCGTTGAAGAGTGGATTGCTACGTATGAGAAAAATATTAGCTCAAGATCGAAGAAGCGATAGTTGACGGGAACGGATCGACGAATTTCCTTGGCGGTCGCTTCAAGAGACGTCAATGGCAGCTTTGCGTTAGATGTTTATAGCCGCTGCGCTAGACGCTAACTTGCTTCCTTCGCCGCATTCGGCTCCTGATCCAAACCGAGTTGATCCATTTTGTATTTGAGGATGCGCCTGGTGGTGCCGAGGGCTTCGGCGGCGCGCGACTGGACGTAGTTGGCGTCTTCGAGCGCGCGGGTGATCATGTGGCGTTCGACGCGGCGGGTGGCTTCTTCGAGGGTGAGCCCTTCAAATTCGTTCAAGGACGCGGCCGGAGTTGAAGCGGCCGCTTCTTCCGTCGCCTGGAACGGCATCACAATTCCGTTGAGATGCTCCGCGCGTATTTCTTCCACCGTCATATTCATGACGAGGATACGCTCCACGATATTTTGAAGCTCGCGGACGTTGCCGGGCCAGTCATAGCGTGACATCACATTCATCGCGTCGGGAGCAAAACGTTTCACTTTCGCGTTGACCCGAAGGCGCTGTTTTGCGATGAAAAAGTTTACGAGGCTGGGAATGTCATCTTTCCGTCTGCGCAGCGGAGGTGTCTCGATGTTAAGCACGTTCACTCGGTAATAAAGGTCTTCGCGAAAAATATTCTGCGTGATCGCCTCGCGAAGATTGCGGTTCGTGGCGCAGACAAACCGCACATCCACTTCAATGACCTTAGTGCTGCCTACAGGATAGAAGCGGCCGTCCTGCAGCACACGCAACAGTTTTGATTGCGCTTCGAGCGGCATCTCCCCTATTTCGTCTAGAAACAAGGTGCCGCGATCGGCAACCTGCATCTTGCCAATGCGCTTTTCCGTCGCGCCGGTGAACGAACCTTTCTCGTGACCGAAGAGTTCGCTCTCAACAAGTTGTTGAGGAATAGCGCAGCACGCGACCGCGACAAAGGCCTTGTTTGCGCGCGCGCCGCCAGTGTGGATCGCGCGTGCGATGAGGTCCTTTCCAGTACCGCTTTCTCCAGTAATCAGGACGGTTGAATCGACTTGCATTGCGCGCTTGGCCATCGAAAGGGCCTGCATGAGCGCCGGGCTGTTGCCCACAATCGACTCGAACCCCTGTAGCTCCGCTTCACGCAGCAGGGTCAGTTCGCAATCCTTCTGGTGATCGGCGAGGGTCTGATCGACCTTATGCGCGAGTTCATCCACGTCAAACGGTTTGATGACATACTCGCGTGCGCCGCGTTTGATTGCGTCAACCGCGGAAGAAACGGATTTTACCGCCGTCACCATTATGACGGGGATGTCGCGATCAATCTTCGCGATTTCATCGAGCACTTCCAAACCGGACATTGACGGCATGACCATGTCGAGCAATACGAGATCAATGTGCGTTTCACCGAGAACTTTGAGCGCGGCGGGTCCGTCCTCCGCCTGCAGCACGCGGTATTTGTCCGAAAGGATGAGGCGGTATGCCTCGCGGACGCTAAGTTCGTCGTCAACGGCTAAAACGGTCTTCATTCACAATTCCTGCGGTTGCATGATCGATCGCGTGAAGTTCAGTCGTCTTGGTTGGACCACCCAGGGGGACAGTAAAGACGAAGGTTGAACCGGCCTGCGATGAAACGAGTCGCAGGTCTCCTTCGTGTTGCCGCATGATGCGCTGGGCGACGCTCAGGCCCAGACCCATGCCGGTTTCGCGCGTACTGAAAAACGGCAGAAAAACGAGCGGCGCGTTATCCGAGTCGATACCCGGCCCCGTGTCAGACACCGTCACTTCGCAATTGGTGCCCTGTGCGCGCGTGGCGACTTTCAGTTTACCGCCGCCCGGCATCACTTCGTAGGCATTCTGCAGTACATTATGCAGCGCCTGCGCAAAATACAGCGGATCAAGCTCGGCGGTGGGATTGGACATATCGAAGTCGGTCATCAACACGATGTTGGTCTCGCGAAATTTTTCTTCAAACGTACTCAACACATTTGTGACGATCTCGTTCACACGCGAACGTTGACGGGTCAAACGCGGCGGCCGCGCGAAGTCGTACAAGGTTTCGACAACGCGATTGATGCGCGCGACTTCTTTCTGGACCACTTCGCTGAACTGCGTCCGGAAATCCGGCGACTCGTACTTGCGCGGAAGCAATTGGGCAAACGTATTAATCGCCACGAGCGGATTCTTTACTTCCTGGGCCACACGCGCCGAGAGAAATTCCCAGTAAGGACTGCCGAGCATGTCTTCGGAAGGTTGGGGCGCGTCGCGTTGGGGCAGGCGCGCAAAAATAAGCGCAACGCCGTGTTCCGCGACGGGCGCGGCGCTAATGCCCACTGTCGAGCCGGTCGCGACGTCGCGCACTTCCTGTCGAACAAGCGCGCGGTTTTCGGTCATCGCGCGCAGCGCCACATCGGCGAAAGCCGAACCGAGCCGCTGAACGCTTTGGCCAACAATGTCCTCACTACGCAATACAAGAATCTTTTCAGCGCTCTCGTTCATCATCGTCACCGTGCGGTCACGGCCCACAACAACGACGCCGGAAATAAGGCGCCCGAGAATGGACTGCAATTGATCCTGGCGATGCGACATGTGACGGTAACGGTTCGCATTTTCGAGCGCGACGCCCGCGGAACGCGCGAGCAGCGCGAGCAACTCCCGGTCTTCGGCCGAGTAGCCGCGTCCCGACGGGGATTCGCTGAGCACCAGCGCGCCGGCAACATTCCCGCCCCACATCAACGGCGCTGCAAGTCGCGCACCCAGCAGCGCCATCTCCCGGATCGCCCCGGAATCTGCAATAGTCGCGCGATCGATTAGCACTGGCGCGGCTTCGAGGGATCGCATTAGGCCGGCTGTGAACGACAAACGGAGTGAATCGGTGACGACGTGGGACAGACCACTCGACGCGGCCACGCGCACGTTGCCGCTGTCTTCCAGCAAAACCGCGCAACGCGCGACTCCAAATACGTCTGCCATTGCATCGACAAAAAGGTATGCGAGGCGCTCGGGATCGTCGAGCATCGCGTTTGCCCGGCTGATCCAGCGCAAGGCCGTTTGGTGACGGTCGATTGTTGCGGGGTTATGCAGGCTGGCTGATTCGACGACGTGTCGCGGCTGAATCAATTCAGTGGGAACGGCGAGCGCATCGTTCACCGCGCGATTCAAATCATCGAACGAAAATGGTTTGGTGATGCAGGCACGCGCACCGGCAACGATATAACTTGCATGCGTTTCCGTATCACCACGGCTGAGCACCGCTACAACGGGAAGATCGGGCGCGTGTTCTTTGAATTTTGCAAGCGCGTCAACCCCAAGTTTCGGTGTATCGTCAACGAGAATGAGGTCCGCGGGTATGGTAATCATGCGACGCAACGCGTCTTCAACAGTGTGCTCCGCAAAGACGACGGATGATTCGCGCAACGATGCTGCCAAGGCCTCGCGCACACCGAGGTCTTCTGCCACCACTACCACAACACGCATGCTAGGCGCCTTTTCGTTCGGCCTGACGGTGTGCAATGGGCAGCGTGAGGATAAACGTTGTCTCTTGTCCGGGAGAACTTTCCACGTAAACGTTCCCGCCGTGCTCCGTCACGATCCCATGGACGACCGACAAACCCAGCCCAGTCCCTTCGTCCTTCGTCGTGTAGAACGGCGTGAAGATACGCTCAAGGCTTTCGCTGCTCATGCCGCAACCAGTATCGGAGAGGCAAATGCGCACGCAATCCAGTTCAGAAGCCGTACCTCTGGCGCCACGCCGTCCCTGCATGCGTTCGTAGTCCACCCGCACTCGAAGCACGCCGCGCCTTTTCTCGCGCATGGCTTCGATGGCATTGAGCACAAGATTCAAGAACACCTGATGCAATTGCTGCTCATCGCCATAGATATCCACGCGCGGCCCAGGGAAGTCGGTCTCTACCGTGATGTTCCCTTTACGCAACTGGTTTTCCACCAGCACCAGGACCTCTTCGATAATAGCACGAAGGTCTTGCGGCGCGAAAGTGGCGGGTTTGGGACGCGCAAAATGCAGGAGCCGCGTGACAATGGAATCGATGCGTTCAACTTCATGGGGAACAATGTCGGTGAATGTAGCCCGAAAATCAGGGTCGTCGTAACGCAGCGGCAGCAGTTGGGAAAACGTTTTTATGGAAACGAGAGGATTCTTGATTTCGTGCGCCATACCCGCCGCGAGCGTGCCCACGGAAGATAGGCGATGTGCACGCTGCACATTTTGTTCCAGGCGCTTGACCTGCGTGAGATCATAGATAACAACCATCGCCCCGATGAGTTCGTCTTCCTCGCCTGCGGTCAGCGTCGATGTAGACATCACGACCGGCACCCGCTCCTCGTCCGGGCGCACGACAACAGTTTCATAGTCGAGGACGGGACGGCGGTTCTTTAGCGTTTCTTCGAGAATGTGAGCAACCGGCGCATTCAGTTGCGAAATATGGGAACCCAATTCGACCTGCCCGAGAATATCTGAGACGCCGTAGTTGATGGTTGTTACGATTCGATTCGTATCTACGGCAATGACGCCGCCGCGCATATTGCTGAGAATTCGCGCACGATGCTGGTTCGCTTCTTCGAGCTGGCGATACAGGCGCGCGTTTTCCACAGCGGTGGCAAGCGGGCTGCTTAGGGCCGTGAATGCCATGACATCTTCGTTGGTATACATGTCCCGCGAATATTTCTGCCCGCAGTTGATGATGCCAACCAGCCCGGTCGTGCGGAACAGCGGCACACAGAGGTACGCATCGAGTTCTGCCAGCATTTCAGCGGTTCTTACGTTGGCCGGAGAAACGCGATCATGAACAAGTTTCTCCAGCAACAGCGGTTCGTTTGTTACACGAATATGATTTAGTAATTCGGCGTACTCATGGGTCTGCGCGCCCTTTTCGTCGGGCTTCGTAGAAAGCTCCGTAATGAGCGTGTTTGGATCTTTTTCGTCAACCAGCAGCACGCGCACGATCGATGCACCAATAGTCGTTTGAATTTCGCGCGTCACGCGATCGAGCAATTCATCCAGCTTTACGCATTCGGCGGCCGTCTTGCCCACGCGCGCGAGGAACTGGTTCAAATCATAACGGCGCCGCATGATCACACGGTTCAATACCAATTGCACCCGCTCGCGGATCGGCTCAAGCAACAATACAATTACCAGCGCCGCGATTACGGTCGGCAGGACATTGCGTAAGTCTTCTCGCACAGGAAGATCGCGGAACGTCCAATGAACGAGTGTGACGGACCCGAGGAACACCAGCGCCACCGTGCTGCTCGACACAGCAAACACCACGGTACGCGATATAATGACCAGGATATCGAGCAGGTGGTAGCGCACCATCGCATACGTAAAGAAGCCCATCATCGCAACGATAAACACGGGGCCATACGGCTCCATGTCGTTTACGCCGACCATCGGCCCGACGATATTGGTCAGCGCGCCGGTCGCCGTGGCAAGAAAGATTCCGAAGAACACGTGCTGAATCTGTCGCTTCTCGATACCGGCGGATCGCCGCAGTTTGCGATAGAGATTCGCATGCATTGAGAAAAAAACCAGACCGCTCAGCGCAGAGAAACCCAAGAGCAGTGGGCCATATTTAACCTTTGGCGCCGATCCCGGCGGAATTACAATCTCCTGGATGTAGTTGCCTTCCGTTACCAGCGACAAGATAAGCAGGGTTGTTCCGCCTGCTGCCAGAATCGCAAAAAGAATCTGCGACCCGTCGAACTTACCGCGTGGAAACAGCGCAATAAAGGTGTAATAAGTTACGGGCAGAAAGCATGCAAACCAAAACGAAACATCCACACGAAATCGCGCCATTTCCGGCGTGGTGGATTGGATGACAAAGAAAATTGCCGTCGTCCAACCGAATAAGTCAGCGCAAAGTGTAATAAAGGCCCAGTGCATTGCCGTGCGGCGTGAGCGAACGAGGACGATAATCGCGAGGATTACACAGGAGATCGCCGAGGCCGCGAGAAACCCCGACGTGATCATCAATTCCATCAGGCGCACTTCCTAAGCACAACGCCACTGTGCGTGCCGCCAAAGCTCATCGCAGTCACAATTATCGAGCGGACATCGTTCATGCGCGAATGGTTTGGCACATAATCAAGATCGCAGTCGGGATCGGGTTCACTGAGATTGATTGTGGGCGATATGATTCCATGATCGAGACACATTAGCGCGGCGCCAAGCCCGATCAGACCGCCGGCGGCATAGGGCTGGCCTGTCATGGATTTCGGCGCCGTAATGGGAATGTGATAGGCGTGATCGCCGAGTGCCCGTTTGTACGCGTTGGATTCGCTGCGATCGTACATCGGTAGCGAAACACCGTGGCAAACAGCCGCGTCGAGTTCCTGCGCGTTCATGCCAGCTCCGCGCAGCGCATTTTCGATCGCGCGCGCAAGGGCCTTGCCTTCTTTATCGATGACGAGTGGATTGTTGCCTTCGGCGGCAGCGGCATAGCCGGCGAATTCACCGTATAACTTCGCGCCACGCGCGCGCGCATTCGATTCCCGCTCCAGAATTAATGCGCCGGCGCCTTCGGCGAGCACGATGCCGTCGCTGTGTTTGTCGAAAGGACGCATCGCCTTCGTTGGATCGTCATTGCGCTTCGAGACGATGTTCAAGGAGCAGCTCACTGCCATCGTGAGCGGCGTTAAGGGAGATTCAGAAGCGCCGACAATTGCTGCGTCCGCATGCCCATACCGAATTTGCTCAACACCCCACTGCAACACATCAAGACCCGTCGCGCATCCGCTGGCAATCGTTGTAGCAGGACCACGGAACTTGAAGGTGGTACTGACGTTTGCAGTCGCTGCATGACCTGAAGAGGCAGACGACGCAAACTTGTCGATCTTGTCCCAACCATGTGATTCAAAGGTCTCGCGGTAGCGCAGATAATGTTCGTCCGGCGCGCCGACGCTGGTGCCGAAGCCGACGGCAACGCGCTCGGGCGCATAGCGCGCTTTCGCGAATTCGGAATCGTCGTAGGCTAGTTTCGCGCAGGCCACGGATTGATGAACATGGCTGTGCCAGCGTTTAACGTCTGCTTTGGACAGAAAGTCTTCGGGGTTGAAATCCCACAACTGCCCGCCGATATGGCAAGGAAACGGTGACGTGTCAAAACGGGTGATGTGCCCTACGCCGGAGCGGCCGTTGCGGAGCGCATCCCAAAACGCGGGCAAGCCGATTCCATTGCATGCAAGGATCCCGGCACCTGTGATAACGATTCTATCAACCGGCACAAGTTAGTTCCCTACGGCGAGGCGTTCGGTATCGTGCGCGCGCAACGCCATGCGCTTCGCGGACACACAAGCCACCTCGTTTACCAAATCCACCAGCGTGGCGATCCCCATCGCGTCGCCGCGCGCGAAATCACGCTGGACACGCGCGGCAAATTCATGCTCTCGCCCGGTGCTTCCCATAACGCAGGATAGACGGACGATCTCGTCGGGCGTAGACGCGTTTACCCCAAGCCGTTCGACATCAGTTACCAGCGCTTGCCGCAAGGCCGCCGCCTCGCATTCGCTGAGGTTGGCGCCGCGGTAGCGTTCATGACCTGCATGGGCAAAAACGGGAAACTTCCGCGCCGTCGTCATGCTCTGGTAATAGTACCGTTCCGGCTCCACATTGTATCCCATGCCTGTATCAGAGAACCAACGCGAACCGGGACGAAGCGATGGAAAACTGATTGGGGCGGCGTATGGCTTATTGCGCTCGATAATCCGCAAAGTTTCCGCTCGCGTGTGGTAATCGTCCTCGGGGGTCGGGTAGGTGAACCTTGCTATGGCGTGCAATCCGATGGATTTTGCGCAGCGCAATACGCGCTCGACATCGGTGATGGTGAATTCTCGCCCGTAATACGTGTCCAGTAAACGCTGGCTGCCCGTGTCGATGGGGAACGACAATGCGACACAGCCGGAAGTAGCCAGCCCGGGAAACGTGGCGGGAACGGCGTGTGAAATGCTCACGGATCGCGTATAAATTGTCGACATTCCGCGGCGCATCAATTCGTGTGCCACTGCGCTCACGTGCGATGCGGGCGCTGCCTCTCCCGTGAAGTGGAAGGCGCGCGCGCCAAACAAGGTGCCGATGCGCCACATCTCGTTGCATACCGACGCGACAGATCGGACACGCGGTGTTTCTGCCGCGGTCTGGGCACAAGCATGGCTGTAAGCGGCCGAAGGACGGCATTCGTCTATGCTGAACACGCGGATTTTCTGTTCCGTGCGCAGCGCGGGATAGGCGTCCGGCTCGTATGCCGGCGACGAAAGCGCCGAGAGGCTCCCCCCTGTGTCGCGAGGCGAAAGATAAATCCCGCCCGACCGCATAAACGCAAGATTGGGAATCGCGGCCCAAAGCTGCGGTGTATCGATACGTTCCGCAAGCGCGGCCAGCGCCGTTTCGGAATCTTCTATGCACAGACAGTCGAATGCATTTCGTTCATTCAACAGACTTTCTGGAAAGAGCGCAGTTATCGCGCCAAACCCAACAATACGAAGGCGCGGGCAATATTCGCGCAAAGGGCGCACGATGGCCAAGGTGCTGATGACGTCGTCAATAGACTCCATCATGAACGCTGCAAAATGAAGGCCACGAATGGACGTTACTTGGGCAGCAATCTCACGGGCGTACGCGCTGCGCTGCTCGCGGAATGAGCGGTCCGCCCCACGCATATGCCAAAGGGTGTGCAAGGTCTGGAGAGGGTTGAGAGATGGCTGCGCGAGATCCTGATCGGCAATGCGCTCCAGGCGGGCGCTTGCCTTCCCTCGCACAAGCCTCGCTACCGTCTCAGCGGTACCAAAATCGAGGATACGGGTTTCATGGCCTTGTTCGAGAAGGACGGCGGCGGTTGCCGCGAGCGGACGGCTAGGGGTTAAAACATCAGGGTCGAAAGGAAAGCCGGGATAATAGAGAAGGACACTACGAGTCTTCATATGGCTCCCCTGCCGCGGGCCGAAACCCCTAGATGCTACCGCGTGCGAGCGCCAGATACCACAATTGACCGTCGGCGAGGGTCATCCTTGGCCCTGGAACACCCAACATATCGTGGTGATTATATCAATTTGACTATATATACGCAATAGGAAAAATAT
>JADLHJ010000059.1 GCA_020848835.1 Candidatus Hydrogenedentota bacterium | reverse complement strand
TGCTCTGGAACGCAATGAACACCGATTCCGGGATCGTAAGCGTCAGCGAATCAACCGCGAGTCCCTTCAGGAAGACCCTGCCGAATCCGCCAACGTACTTGTTCATCGAACCGGACGTATCGAATGCAATTGAATAACCAATCACCACCCAGATAACGGTGATCGCGGCGGTGATCGCGAAGCATTGCATCAATATAGACAGCACGTTCTTCGACCGCACCAGGCCGCCGTAGAAAAGCGACAAGCCCGGGATCGTCATAAACAATACCAATGCCATCGAAGTAAGCATCCACGCGGTGTCACCGGAATTCAGCTCCGGTGCGGGCGCGGGCGCTGCGGCTTCCTCAGTCGGCGCGTCAGTAGGCGCGGCATCGGTCGCGGTCGCGTCAGCCGGCGCGTCGTCCGCGAATGCCGGCAACGCCGTCATAGTCATCATCAGGAGGGCTGCAACGAACAGGCCTCCCGTCAATGTAGTCCCCAGTTTCAACCCAAACAATCGCATTTCGTGTCTCCTTAGCGTGCCCGCTGATCGCGCCACCCGCGTTCAGGGCTCCCGTTACTGGCGTGCCCGTGTCACCTCAGGCCCCCGCCACACTTCACTTCAGTTCGCTACGCACCCGATAGAACTTAACTCACCGCCACTTCGCCCGATTCGCCGGTCCGGATACGGACCGCATCGTCGACCGTCGATACAAATATTTTTCCGTCGCCGATTTTCCCTGTCGTCGCGGCCTTTGCGATTGCGTCTACTACCGCCTTCGCCTTCTCGTCCGGAATGACAATTTCCAATTTCACTTTCGGCAGGAACTCGACCACGTACTCTGCCCCGCGGTACAGTTCCTTGTGTCCCTTTTGACGGCCGAAGCCCTTTACTTCGGTGACTGTTAGTCCCTGGACGCCAATGCCGCCCAAGGCCTCCTTCACTTCGTCCAACTTAAACGGTTTGATGATCGCCTCTACCTTTCTCACAGCAACTCTCTCCACCTGGTTTGTTGCGGGTTTGCCCGAGAAACGTCCCGTGTGGAAACGCCCGGAATGTCGTGCACGACATGTTTGCGGGCGGTTAGAGCAACGGTTGTGCCAAGGCCCCTCGCGATATGTTGAAACTATTTATTTCGTGTCCGCCTAAGTACCGGACTAACGCGGATTTGACGCCCGTTCATATTTTTCACAACCATCGCGTAGCCCCTTGCATGCAGGGCGACGCGCGCGTATGCGGCGGACCAAAAGGCTACGCTTCGGTAGGATCGATAGAGGTGTACGACGCGCCCGTAGCCATTGGGCTTCGTTGGGCACTCTTCGGCTAACTGAACTTCATATGTAATCTTGTTCTGTATGATTTGCGAGTTGACATTGACGACTACTTTATGTATTCTTCGCCCGTTGAAAGTGATGAGCGTTGCCGTTTATCACAAACTTTTCGTTACAGTGTTGGGACCTACTGACGGTGGGAAGAACTCCAAAAACGCCCCGGGGAAATGAAACGCTAAGCGCTTTGCTCGGCTCCGGAGCACGCGCTGAAGTCCTGCGTTTGTTTCTTACCGATCCGATGCGTGACTACTACCAGCGTCAAATCGAGTCCGCCACAGGACTTCCTATCCGCGCAGTACAGCGCGAGCTAGAACGGCTTGCAAAAATAAAGCTCCTTTATCGCCGCAGCGAAGGTAATCGGACCTATTATCAGGTCGATACGCAGTTTCCCCTCTTCCACGATCTGCGCAGCCTGTTCCTGCGCGCTGGAACACCACAGGATCGCATTCGTGGAGAAGCTGCAGTGGAACCTTCGGTGGTGCTTTTAATTCACAATGAAAAAGAGAACCGTCATTTGCTCGTCTATTCAGGACGACGAGCGCCAGAGTTCAGTTCCAAGGATGTGGTGCCGATTGATGCATTAACACGCGATGAATTCATGTTGGGTTTGGCCGGACAAGATCCTCGCGTCGATGATTTTCTACGTAACGGGGTGGATCTCCTCGGAAGACGGGAAGACGTGATCTGGCGGCGTATCGAAGCCGCGGGTTACGACGTCCCAAAAGCTAAAGGTGTGGCATAGCATGAGAAGTGCGATTGACATCCAGCGCCTCTGCGAATCGTGGTGGGAACGGATCGCCGATTCGACCCGCGACGATCAACATCGTTTTGCGGAGAAGTTCTTATCGCTGCTCGGATGGGACGATCCGGACCAAGTCGAGCCGGCAGCAGTGCCCGGCTTGCCGAGCACGACGGCATACGTCATACGGCTGAAAACGCACGCGCCACTGGTCACCTACTTCACATTGCCGGGCATGCTGGAACCACCCGCCGCGGTAGTGAAGCGTGGACTCGATTTCTGCGAAACGACCCGCACACTGGTGGACACCAATCGTTTTTTTGGCGCAGGCTACGCTTTCGTCACCGACTTGTTCCGCTCGTATTTGTATGACGCGCGCACCGACGAGCTGCTTCTCTATGCGGATGCACCCGCACAGTTCACCCAGGAATTCGGCGATGTATTGCGCAAGGACCGCGTCGAGGCGAACTCGCTCGACGAGGTCCGCCGGCAGCCGCGCAGCTATACCGCGCGTCAATTGCGTGAATGGATTCAGCGCTGGTCGGAAACCTTGTGCGTGGATTGGCGTGCACCCGAGGAGACCGCGTGGCTCGCGCTCGATCGACTCGTCGCGCTCCGCTACGTTGTCGAACGTGACCTTGCCAAGAAGCCCGGCTGGCAGCCCGCGCAAGATTTTGCCCGCCTCTTGACACTTGCCGTGAATGGCCGATCGGAGGGCATTGGCCGTCAGCTTACCAGCCTATTTGGGGAAATGAACCGGGCATGGAGCGCCGATTTGTTCGCACCACAACCTCCGCTGGAAGTAACTTTCGAACAAGACGGCCTTGCTGGCCCGCTACTGCGCGAACTCGCGCTGCTTTCCAAAACCAAATTCACCATCCCCACCATTCTCGAAAGCTTCAACTACGGCGATGCCGCGGAAAAAGCCCGCGTCCGCATGATCCCCGAAGTGAACGAAGACCGCCAGATGTATCTTGCGCAACGCACAACGGCAAACGTGGACGCCACACACATCGAACTGGACGTTGCCGATGAAGGCTACCGCACGATCACGCACTGGTTCGACGAACTCATCCGGACGTTCCAGCGGCTGCATATCGAATACGAGACCGTTGGCACCAAAGCGCCGCAGCAATCCGACGACATGGACTTGTTTGGTTGGTCCGAGCGCGACTCCCTTGTGCCACTTGCCTTTACGGATACCATTAACCACGCCGCAGAACACTGCGTGACCATCTTTTGCTCATCGCCTCGCCAGTTCCGCACCGCACGGCTGATCATACACCTGCATCTGATTGATAAATTTGCCCAGTCTTCCACGCGTTTTCGCAATTTTCCAAACCTCGGCACCGCGTTTAAGCGCCGGCCCAGCGTGTTGGAAGCCGACCGACGGAAAATTTTCCAACCCCCACAACGCGAAGCCGAGTGGGAAGTCATCTGATCAAAGCACACGCAGGAGAAGTATTCTTGTGCTCGTCCTGGTAATGATTCGCGTATTGCTCGTCAGCTTCCTCGCCCTGACCGAAGCCCAGGCACGCCCCTAGGGGCGAAGCGCCACTACAACACGCCGATCGCCATTTCTATCTGAGATACACCGCGCGTCATTTCGCAAAACGCATTGAGAATCGTCGCGGTCGGGGTCGTATAGGCGCATAACCAGAGCGTTTTGTATGCCGCAAACGCTGTGCGGACGCGACGATATGCGCCGCGCGCGATTCGCTCGACGCGGCCCTCCGGCTGCTCCCACGGAATCGAACGTGATTCGTAGAGTTTCGGGTGAACAAGCCTTTGGGGCGGGTTTGGCGTCGATTCGTATGCCGCGCGCAGCGCAGAGTTTAGATCTAGTTGATCTTTTCTCACATACAGAATCATATTTTGCGAATACCACCACTCCACCCGTTCGTTCATCCAAATCTGCGGACGTATGGCGTCAATACACACATAATTAACTTCCGAAAAAAGCTTCGCCCAGTACTCCGGCCACTGTTCGTGGACGTCGTCACCGGAACCACCTTGATATGGAATCGGCGCTGACAGCAGCACCGCAGGGGCCAAATCGGTGAGGGTTCGCACCGTTTCACGCGCGCGCCCCGCGGGCACATGCTGAATCGCCTCCAACATCAATGCCAGATCGAATTTGCCTGGGACTGCAAAAGTTCGGGTAATGTCCGCGACGATAAACTCTTCGCGCTCTATTACGAGTTTGTTTCGTAATACCCAATCGGCATCCACACCCAGGACACCACTGGAGCCGTGATCGCGAAAAACTTTCAGCCACTCGCCGGTGCCGCATGCGATATCTACAACGCGATCTGTACGAACAAAGCGGCGGACCAGCGGCACAATTTCGCGTGCGGATCGCAAGGACCCCTCACGCATCCACGAATAAAACTCCGGCGAGAAAATCTCCATTACAAGAACTCCAAAAAATCGATTCACATACGGATGTCGAATTACCTAGTTATGCTTGCACCATGTTGGGTATAAAATTTTTCTGGGCCGGAGTCAATAGGAGAATCCACCCAAATTGAAATGCGTTTTTCAACGAAGACCAACGAAACGATTATTTCGCAGTGGTTAAAATGTTGACAGCGAACCGGCTTCGCGCCAATATTTCGCCGTGGACACATCACAACAACTTGCCGACCTGCCTCCGCTTACCGAAAACGGCATGGTGGCGATCGCCATCTTCGTCGGTACGCTCTACTGCTTTCTGGGCTACCGCACACTGAAGTTCATCATATGCATGACAGGCTTTATTCTCGCCGGCGGGATGGCAGCGGCACTGGGCGGGTACTTCGGCCAAGGCAACCCGTGGATCATGATGATCGCAGGCGCGTTGGGCGGGCTGTGCGGCGCGGCCGCCCTGATATTCGTCTATAAACTTGGACTCTTCATGCTCGGTATGTTGGCAACGGCACTGGCCGCGCACATGGTCCTGCTCGGGCGCCCTGAATCTTGGATCGTATTTGCCGTACTAGGCGCGGGGGTAGTCGGGGGGTTACTCGCAGTGGCCCTCGAAAAAGTAATCATCATCCTAGCGACATCCACGATCGGTGCGTGGTTCACGGTCTGCGGGTTGGGTTATTTCTTGGTCGGCCCCAGTTTCCTCGACATCATGCAGGAACCGCTCGAACTTGGCCGCGACCGCATGTACGTCGCTGCGTGTTGGCTTACACTGGCCATCGCCGGCACGCTCGCACAATTTGCCACGAACCGGGCAAAGCGCGAGGTTGTGGTCAAACCCGGATAACGCTCCACTTCGCGACGCGAGTAGTCACGGCGCGGCAATTCTGAATGTGCCTTCCGACTCATCCTTGAAGCGTTTGTCGTCCGCGTTAGTGATACGGATCGAATAACCCTTCTTCGTGGGTACGTCGTCAGGAATTGTCCACTCAAATACACCCGTGTTTGGTTCGCTCTTGGTTATGAGCAGCGCTACTTCGCCATTTCGAAGCAATTCGATACGTACGGACGAACCCGTATAGCCATCAGAATCCCACAGGATTCGGACTGTGTCACCGCGCTTCCATTTGTCGCCATCGCGCGGCTTTTTCACCGTGATAGTCGCATCCAGGTTGTATTCGTCGTAGCCGATATCAAAAGTTGACGGGCCCTTTACAAACGCTATGGGTCTGTCGTCGCCATCGATATCGTCATCGGGCGCATCGGTTGCCACGCCCGCGTCGATCGCCGGTGACTTTCCCGTGAGGTGATAGTCATCCACTTTCGGGTTCGCGAATTTTGGATTGCCGTCGAGATTTCCATCCGCCTCCGCGAGGATGGTGTTCATGCTGTTTGCGCCGGACGCGTTGGCAATCGACTGCGAACCCTCATTGAAATAAGCGCCATCGGGATTGGCATCGAACAAACAATTCGTCACGATGGGATCTGTACTTGTGCTGTTTTCAAAAATCGCGTGGGAATTGTTCTTCGAGAAAACGCAGTTGGTGATGGAGCCTTCGGAATCGTGCATGAAAACACCGCCGCCGGTATCTTCCGTTGAGTTACCTGCGATCGTGCAGTTCACTATGGAACAACCGCTTTGAAAGGTAAGTGTGATTGCCCCGCCTTCTTGTTCCGCGGTATTTCGTGCAAACAGGCAATTTACAAAAGCCGCGCGCGTACCTTCATGACACTCCGCGGCACCACCGTAGGGTCCGTCGTTTCGCAGAAAAATGCAGCCAATCGCTTCCGTATCGGAGTCGTAACCGGAGAAGGCTCCGCCAATGAGATTTGCTTTGTTCTTCACGAAAACGCAGCGGCGCAACGACGCAGATCCGGAGTGCACCTTAACACCGCCGCCTTCCTGGGCAGAGTTGTTGTCAAAGACGCAGTCTTCGATTTCAGCGTTTGCGCCAACGACGTTAACGCCGCCACCGTAGCCATCGATATCGTTATTGACAAAACGGCAGTCATGGATTTCGACATCCGCGCCCGAATCGACCCTGATCGCGCCACCCCTGTAATATCCGCTACCGCCGCCGATGCAGCCCGTTAGCGTAAACCCTTCGATAACGACGTCCGCTGTGCTGCTGCACAAAAAAATACTGCCTGCGGTCTCGGAACCGTCGAGCAAAGTCGGAAATTCTTCCGGATCGCTCTCGCCGGGACCGCCCTTCTCTTCCCCCGAAAACCCGCCGACAATCTCAATATCCGAAGGCAAGGCCAATACGCTACCTATGATATAGGTGCCCTTCGCGACGTATATCGCTTCGCCGGTGGCCCTTTGGTCTAGTGCATCTTCAATACTTAAGAATGCCGTGTCCCAGGTTTCACCGGTTGAGCCATCGCCATCCAGGGACACGTACACGATCGCATTCGCGTGCAAACAAAAAATTGACAAAACGACAGCACAGCCCCAACCAATCAAACTTGCCCGGTGAGTCATACAAAACGCTCCTCGTGGTAGGCGTCGCAAAAGAATCGGTTTCTATACTATACGCACTGAAACACAAATATTACAATCCTGCACTAGATTGAGGGGCGTGTTCTTATTCAACGACAATCCTGCCTGCGAAAATGTCGGCCCTGTGTTTTTCTCCAGGTCGCGCATCGTGCTGCGAGTACCATGTGATAAAAAACGCGGGCGCGGGCGCATCTACCGTGGCGGGGTCTACGAGCAGGCCGGGGTACGACGTGTCTCCCTTGCTGGGTAACGTAATTAACTCGGTACATGCGCCGTCCTTGAATTCCCAGAGCTTGGTAGTGCTTCCCCCCTTGCGGTAATCCCGTCCTGCCACAAACACGCGGTCTTTCCACGTCGCAAAGACCGGTGAGTGGACCGGCGTACCGGTGCCTTTGCCGATCCATTGTTGCATGGTGGAATCGGAAACCAGCCATTCCGCATCGCCTTTGTCATCGCCCGTGCGCGTCAACACCCACACCGCGCCGTCCGGCCGCCATAACATGTCTGCCTCGCCGGCAAGGCGATCTTTCGTGACAACGGAAACGAGGTCCCACTTCAATCCGTCTATGGATCGTAACAACCGGGTTTCGCGCGAATCGGGTGTGGGCCGCACGGCGGTATACGCCGCGCTGTAGAACGCGCCGTCATGGTGCCGAACACGCCATAGCCAGAAGCCGGGTTCATAAATACCCTGCACTTTCGACCATGTCGTCCCATCATTTGTCGTCGCGAAGTAGGTACGAACCGCGCCACGATCCGGCGTGTCGTGCCCCGATCGATGAACGATGTCCCACGTACCGAAATACAGATACAACGTGTCGCCTACGGCAATCAGCTTTGCATCCCGATCATCGCCCGCTGTATCGATGGTCCCGCACGATTCCCACGTCTTCATGTCCGCGCTGCGCATCACGCGGATTTCGCCATCCAACGATGCATGAGTCTCGCCGTGACGAAATCCCAGATAGTACATACCTTTGAACGAAGCGAGGTCTGTGAAGGCGTTGTGCGCGCCGTCGCTATACGCCGTCACGCTCCAATCAAGCGTCGCTTCGGCCTTTGCAAGGCATGCAGCCATGACGGCGGCAATTGATGCCGCAATTAGAAATCTACGCAACACGCACCTCTTTTACTGGACGTCGCCGGTAGCCGGTCCAGGGCAACGCGCGCGATCTACTTCAGACAGCGCATTCGCCACCATCGTTGGCCCGAACAGACCACACACGACTGCAACTAGCACGGCATACCATACCCACTTGTTCCATGACTTCTTCATGATGATTTTTGCCTCCTGTTCGATCTATCCAGCGCCAGACAACCCGGCTCATTATAGTCCCAATCAGCCCAATGACAAGGTTTTTTGACACGATTTCTCTGAAATCACCGCCGCCATCCGCCCATGCTTTTTTGCAATTTTTCCCTTGCCTTGCTATATTTTCCCGTTTCAGGACTGAATGGACTTTTACCTAAAACAAGGACGAAGTTAGCCATGCCTACGTACACGTATCAGTGCCAGGTGTGCCATGTGCCGACCGACGTCTTCCACGCGATGTCGGCCAAACCGCGGGTGAAGTGTTCCTCCTGCGGCAGCGGGAAAATGCAGAAGCTGATCGGCACAGGCGCAGGAATCATTTTCAAGGGGTCCGGTTTCTACGAAACGGACTATAAGAGCAAGACCGGCGGTGAAGGCAAGGACAAGGGCGATTCCGGCGCGAAGGCCGAAGGCAAGAGCGAGGGATCGTCGGAATCCAAGTCTGAAACCAAGTCAGAGTCAAAGTCTGAATCGAAGGCGGCAAAGCCCACCGAGAAGTCTAAGGCCAAAAAGAAAGACTAAGGCACGCTGCGGCGCGGTGTCGGGCGCGTTCACGCGGAACGCGCTCGAATTGTTTTAGGGGCAAGGAGCCGGCGGGGGTGCGCATAGGCCGCGCAGTTGGCATATAGAATTGCCAACGCGGGGTATCCGCCGGGAGGGTCGTTATGAAGACGGACGAGATCAAATCGCTTACGGAAGCGCACATTATCAACACGTACGGCGCGCGGAACATCGCGTTTGTGCGGGGCAAGGGCACGTCACTCTGGGACGCGGAAGGCAATGAGTACCTCGATTTCTTTGGGGGCATCGCCGTAACGGCACTCGGGCACTGTCATCCGAAAGTGACCGACGCGATTACCAAGCAAGCCGCAACCCTCGTACACGTCTCGAATCTCTACCTCACCCAACCCTGCGCCGAACTCGCTGACCTCCTCTCGAAACATTCCTTCGCCGACCGCTGGTTCTTCAGCAATTGCGGCGCGACCGCAATCGAAGCATCGATTAAACTTGCGCGGCGGTATTGGTCACAGCAAGGCACACTGAAGCCGACGATTATCTCAATGCAACAGTCGTTTCACGGCCGGACGATGGCCGCGATTACGGCCACTGGCCAGCCGAAGTATCACGAAGGTTTCGCGCCTATGCTTCCGGGAATCGTACACGTACCGTTCAACGATCACGCCGCACTCATGAAAGCCCTGACAGACGATGTCGGGGCCGTTTTGTTGGAGCCGATCCAAGGCGAAGGCGGCATCCGCGTGGTGGACACCGAATACATCAAGAGCGTGCGGGCATTGTGCGATGCGCGGAACATCCTGCTGATTTTCGACGAAATCCAATGCGGTATGGGGCGCACGGGCACGCTGTTTGCCCACGAACAATTTGGCGTGACGCCGGACATCATTACGCTTGCGAAAGCGCTGGCGAACGGCATGCCAATCGGCGCGATGGGTTGTACCGAGAAAGTCGCATCCGGCTTCAGCGTCGGCTCGCATGCATCCACGTTCGGTGGCAACCCAGTGTGTACAGCAGCGGCGAAGGCGACCGTCGAGGCCATGCTCGAACCGGGCTTCCTCGACAATGTAAAAAAAGTTGGCGCGTACTTCATTGAGAAGTTGAACGGGTTAAAATCAAGGCACGCGAACATCGTCGAAGTGCGCGGCAATGGCTTGCTGATCGGTGTCGAAATGAAAGAACCCGTCGCGCCGGTCATCGCAAAAATGCTGGAAGCGCGAATCGTCTGCGGGCCCGCAGGGCCAAACGTGCTGCGCTTTGCGCCGCCCCTAATCATCACCAACGGACAAGTCGATCACGTCGTCGCGACGCTCGACAAGGTACTTGGAGCTTCGTAATGTTTCTGGATTTCATTTCACTCGCGGACCTGACGGGCGACGAGATCGTCGGGTTGATGGACTTGGCGGATACTCTTAAAAAGGATCTGCGCGAAGGCAATGTAACGCATCCGCTTAAAGGGAAGACTTTCGCGCTCATCTTCGAGAAGCCCAGCCTGCGCACGCGCGTGACTTTTGAAACCGGTATCTTCCAACTCGGCGGACACGGCATCGTACTCGAGTCAGGGCAGATCCGTCTGGGCGAACGGGAGTCCGTGCCGGATGTTGCGCGCAACCTTGAGCGCTGGGTGGACGGCATCATCGCGCGCACCTTCAGTCATGAAGCGGTCGTTGCGCTCGCGGAACACGCGTCCGTACCCGTCGTGAATGCGTTGACCGACAAGTTGCATCCCTGCCAAATCGTGGCGGATGCACAGACGCTGCGCGAGCACCGCGGCGATCTGGGCAATTTGAAATTGGCCTATATTGGCGATGGAAACAATGTCTGTGCGTCGTGGCTTAATTTCGCCGCGCGCGTGCCTTTGAACGTAACCGTCGTGTGCCCGAAAGGCTATGAGCCAGATCCTGATATTCTCGCTTTCGCCAAACGCGAGGCGAAGGGCGAAATCGTCGTCACGCAAGATATCGAAGCGGGTCTGAGGGATTCAGACGCCGTCTACACCGACGTGTGGGCGAGCATGGGCCAGGAAGACGAAAGCGGAAAGCGCAAAAAAATCTTTGCGCCGTTCCAAGTCAATGCGAAGCTGATGTCTATTGCGAACAAAGACGCGCTGTTCCTTCACTGCCTGCCCGCGAAGCGTGGTCTCGAAGTAACCGATGATGTGATGGACAGCCCGCAGTCTATCGTGTTTGACGAAGCGGAAAACCGCCTGCACGCGCAGAAGGCGATTCTCGTGCAGTTGATCAAGAACAACGCGGAGGCGAAGTCATGAGCGATCCACGTTTTCCCATCGGCCCTTTCTCGCTCGAAGGGGACATGACGCCGGACACCTTGCACGGGTTTGTCGAGATCATCGCGCAAGCACCCGCAGAGTTTCGGGAAGCGGTTGCTGGATTAAATGACACACAACTGGATACGCCGTATCGAGAAGGCGGCTGGACGATTCGCCAAGTGATCCATCACGTCGCCGACAGCCATATGAACAGCTACATACGATTCAAGCTGGCGCTTACGGAGGACCGCCCCACAATAAAACCGTATGCTGAAGATCGTTGGGCGGAGCTCGAAGACGCGAAGGACGGCGACGTGGAAACTTCGCTGTGCTTGATCGATTGCCTACACAAGCGCTGGGTCCAGTGCCTGCGATCGATGACCATCGAACAATGGCAGCGCACGTTCAATCATCCCGAGCGCGGCACCGTGCCGCTCGACGAAACCGCCGCACTCTACGCATGGCATAGCAAACATCACCTCGCGCACATCACGCACCTGCGCGAGCGGAAGGGTTGGTAATCTGTCAGTGCATGAGCTAGCACATAAGGAAAAGCGGCGATACCTCGCCGCACTCCAAAGCGCTCCGCGCGCGCTTTCCACGTCATTTGGCCGCGCTAAGCGCCTTGGAGTGCGCCGTGACAGTGGCGCTTTTCTTTGCGTCGTTCCATCGCGCGATTGAAGTATCGCACGTTTTAAATTAACGCCTGTTGCGTTCCTAGAAAGGAAGATAGAGATGGCATCGAAGATTAACAAAATCGTACTCGCCTATTCGGGCGGACTTGATACCTCGGTCATTCTGAAATGGCTGCAGGAGACTTACAAGGCCGACGTCGTCGCATTCATCGCCGACATTGGCCAGATGGAAGAGACCGAAGAAGCGAAGACAAAAGCTGTGAAGACCGGCGCATGCGCCGTCTACTGCGAAGACATGCGCGAAGAGTTCGCGCGCGATTTTGTGTTCCCCATGATGCAGGCCAACGCCATGTACGAAGGCTGGTACCTCATGGGGACCAGCGTGGCGCGTCCTTTGATCGCCAAGGGCCAGATCGATGTGTTGCGCAAGGAAAAGGCCGATGCCGTCGCCCACGGCGCGACGGGCAAAGGCAACGATCAGGTGCGCTTCGAGCTCACCTACTATGCGCTGGAACCCAATGTGACGATCATTGCACCGTGGCGCGAACCGAAATGGGACCTCATCAGCCGCACCAAAATGATCGACTATGCGAAACAATACGGCATCGCCGTTCCGGTGACAGCCGCGAAGCCCTATTCTTCCGATCGCAATCTGCTGCACATATCCTTCGAGGGCGGCATCCTCGAGGACCCGTGGTCTGAGCCTCCAGCGGACATGTTCTTACTTTCAGTCGATCCGACGAAAGCGCCGGATACGCCCACCTACGTCGAAATCGATTTTGAACAGGGCATCCCCGTCGCGGTGGATGGTGAACGCCTCTCCCCCGCCACCCTGATGGCAAAGCTGAACAAACTCGGCGGCGCAAACGGGATTGGGCGCGTTGATATGGTCGAGAACCGTTTCGTAGGCATGAAGTCGCGCGGTGTATACGAGACCCCCGGCGGCACGATTCTCTATGCCGCGCACCGCGCAGTGGAATCGCTTACGATGGACCGTGAAGTCATGTTGATCCGCGATCAGATGTCGCCGAAGATCGCGCAGTTGATCTACAACGGCTTCTGGTATTCGCCGGAAATGAAGTTGATGATGGAGTTCGTGAAGCAGTCGCAGGAAGACGTAACCGGCACCGCGCGCGTGAAACTGTACAAAGGCAACTGCATCGTGGTCGGCCGCAAGGCAGACAAGACGCTTTACGATCCGAAGATCTCGACCTTCGAAGAAGACGAAGGCGCATACACCCAAGCGGACGCGGGCGCGTTCATACGCTTGAATGCATTGCGCCTGCGTGTGCGCAAGAAAGCTGGACTGGAGTAAACGTTTGCCTTTTGAAGTGGAAAGCACGACTGCCGAGCAATCGCACACCTGCTACTGCCACTTGTGGGAGACGAAACCGGAGTTCTTTGAGCAACAGGGCATCCCGCGCGGCTACTGCGGCACCTGTGGAATCTGTGGCGAGATGGGCCACACGCGCGCACACCCCGATGCGCCGGTCACCGGTGCATGGTGCGATTCGTGTTACGCCGAGTTGTCAAGGACAACGCCGCTGTGGAAAGTAGTGCGCTTCACTTTTTGCGTGGCGCTATTTGTTTGGATCGCGTACTTGTTATGGCGCACAACATAGTCAAGGAAGTGGACTATATTGAGTGCGGTGGCGGGCAATCACCGCTTTGGCTGTTTGGCCGTCCTGCGCGTGCATAGCCAAAGCGCCGTCTAACCGCCGGCGCACTCCAAATAGCGCAGGGTTTGTCAACGTTCAATTTGGATAGGAACTAATCAAAGCATGGCAAAGCAATGGGGCGGGCGTTTCGAAGGCAAAACCGATTCGCTCGTCGAAAAACTTGGGGAGTCCGTTTCGTTCGACGCGCGCCTTGCGAAGTGGGACATCCGCGCCAGCATCGCTCATGCGCGCATGCTCGGCGCGCAGGGAATCATCTCCAAGGCTGACAGCAAGAAAATCATTACCGGCCTTGGCGCCATCGCCAAAGATATCGAAGTGGGCAAGTTTGTTTTCGATCCCGCTCTCGAGGACGTTCACACCAATATCGAAACCGCGCTCGTCAAAAGAATCGGCGATGCGGGAAAACGCCTGCACACAGCACGCAGCCGCAACGATCAAATCGCGACCGATGTGCGCCTTTGGGCGCGCGACCAGATCGACGCCATCGATCACCAGCTCGCGCATCTTCAGGATGCATTTGTTCGTATCGCCGAATCGCACGTCGAAACGATTCTGCCCGGTTGCACACACCTACAGCACGCGCAACCCGTCTCTCTCGCGCATCACATGCTCGCGTATTTCGAAATGTTCCACCGCGACCGTATCCGCTTCATCGAACTGCGCACGCGGGTGAACATTTTGCCACTTGGTTCAGCCGCGCTCGCCGGAACGCCGCACGCCATCGATCGTTTCACCGTTGCCGAAGAACTTGGCTTTGACGCGGTATGCGGCAACAGTATGGACGCCGTGTCGGATCGCGACTACCTGATCGAGTTTTGCGCAAACGCCGCAATCACGATGATGCACCTCTCGCGTCTCTGCGAGGAACTAATCCTGTGGTCCACACCTGCTTACGGGTTCATCGAAATCGGCGACGCCTACACCACTGGCTCAAGCATCATGCCGCAAAAGAAAAACCCGGACGTCGCCGAACTCGTGCGCGGAAAGACCGGCCGCGTCTATGGCGATCTCGCCGCACTTCTTACGCTGATGAAGGGGCTTCCACTCACCTACAACCGCGATATGCAGGAAGACAAGGAGCCCGTCTTCGATGCATCCGACACCGTGCAGCTCTGCATCCGCGTTGTTACCGCGATGCTGCCTTCCATTCGTTTCAACATCGAAACTATGCGCGAAGCTACGCGCGAAGGATTTCTCGAAGCGACCGACATCGCGGACTACCTCGCTGAAAAAGGGGTCCCTTTCCGCGAAGCCCACGGCATCGTGGGCCGCATAGTGCTCCACTGCACCAAAACCGGAAAACGTCTTCCTGAACTTACCCTCGATGAATTCAAGAAATTCTCGCCGCGAGTCGAACGTGATGTATATCGCTGCCTAGATCCTCAGAATATTTTGCGCCGCCGCGATCACGTCGGCGGCACCGCTCCGCGACAAGTCAAGGCAGCAATCAAACGCGCACGTCAAATCCTTAAGACGCTAGGCTAATCTCCCTGCGCATGTGGTATCATATAGGGACGTAAAGGGGGTACCGGCCCGTTCATGAACGCAGCGAACCGTATTCTGATCGTTGACGACGAGTCGGTCATTCGCGAACTACTCAGCGATATTCTCACCGATGACGGCTATTCCGTAGAATCGGTTGCCAGCGCGCCCGCCGCGCTTGAGGTAATCGTACAGCGCGACGAATTCGCACTGCTCTTCACGGATATCATGATGCCCGATATGGACGGCATCGAACTGATCCGTCGCGCGCGAAAGGTTCGTCCTTCGCTAATTCCCATTGTGATGACTGGTTTCGCCACGCTCGAGACCGCGCGCGCCGCCGTGAAAGAAGGCGCATACGACTACGTGCTGAAGCCCTTCAGTCTCAGCGAAGTAAAACTTGCTGTGTCCAACGCTTTAGACCGCGCGAGGCTCCAGTCAGAGAACGCGCGTCTAAATGAGTTAACCGAGATTTTTTCGATCAGCCAATCCATGGCAAACATCCGCGACGAATTCGAACTGCACGAGTTTGTGTTGGAGTCCGCATTGCGCCAAGTCGGCGCGCAACGCGGCTCGCTCATGTTGGCCACGCCTGATGGACAGGCGCTCGAAGTTGTCGCCAGCCGTGGTCTTCCCCGCGAAGCGTCATCCGCCCGCGTCAATGTTGCCGAAAGCATCAGCGGCCGCGTGATGCAGACGCAGCAGCCGCTGCTCGTCACAAACATTCGCAGCCACGAAACGGAATCGCTCAGCCGGCGCTTGCCGCATTCGTCCTTCGTTTCTGTTCCGCTGGCAGGCGCGATGGAGCATATTTCCTTCGCTTCGGCCGGCAAAGGGCCCTCGCAAGTACTCGCGGTGCTGAATGTATGCGGCAAACACAATGGCGCGAACTTCAGCGAAGCCGATCTCAAAGTGCTCGACGTTATGGCCAAGCACGCCGCCGCCGCAATCGAAAATATTCGTCTCGTGCGCCTCTGTGAATCCGGCCACATCGCCACGCTGCGCCAACTGGCGGAGTTGCAGGAACTGCGCGAGTCGAACGGCAAGGGCCGAGCCTCCCGCGTTACCCGCGCGGCGCAAGCCATCGCCAAAAGGCTCGGCCTCGGCGCCTCTGACTTCGCGGCAATCGAAATCGGCGCTGCGCTTTATGACCTTGGAAAAATCTCGCTCGATGTTTCCCTGCTAACAAAAACCGGCGAACTCACCAAAGATGAATGGGAGGCAATTCGCAGGCATCCGATCATCGGCTATGATCTCGCGCGCAACGCGCAGTTTCTACCGAAGGCGCACCTGGAAATCATCCGCCACCACCACGAACGCCTTGATGGCAGCGGCTATCCCGACGGCCTTCATGGTGATCAGATTCCGATTCTCGCCCGAATCATGAGCGTCGCCGACGCATACGTCGCCATGTCGAGTCCGCGCGCATATCGCGACGCGTTGCCCGCCGGGGATATCGTTGGCGAAATCAGGAAACAACGCGGCATCCAATTCGATGTGGACGCATCGGACGCACTCGTCCACGTCATCGAGCATGGCGAGCTTGCCTGATACCTCGTCCCGCCTGCGCGTCTGCATCGTCTGCAAAGCTACACCCTTTATCTGGGTCCACCACTACGTCAAAGCCTTTCGCAGTTTCTGCGATGTCGTGACAATTGGCTCGTCGCTGACAGCCGCCGACCTCGAAGCTACCGGCCGCACGCATCTCGCACATTTAGTCACATCTAACGACGTGGATCGCGACGTGTCTTCTGTCAACGAACTTGTCGAAGCATTGCCGGATGGCTGGCGCCCGGACCTTGTCGTAGCCCTCCAGTCCGGCGTGCCGCAGATAGAAAATATCGATTGGCTCACCTGCCCCACGGCACACCTCAGTATCGACACCTGGCACGACTTCGCCGAAATGATTCACGCGCGGCCCTACGATTTTGTGTTTGCCGCGCAACGCGAATTTGCCGCGCACTTCGCGGCCGCCGGTTGTGCGCATGCACATTGGCTGCCCCTGGCCTGCGATCCGGATGTACATCGCCCGATGCCGGTGGAAAAAATTCATGATCTCGCGTTTGTCGGGAGCATTGAACGATCCCTGCATGCGGAACGCGCAAACCGCATTTCGCGTCTAGCGGAACACTTCTCCGTGCTGGCCGATACCGCACTCGACACAACTTCAATGTCCCGCGCCTATTCGACCGCCAGACTTGCATTCAATAGCTCCGTCGCGCAGGACATAAACATGCGCGTGTTCGAATCGATGGCGATTGGTGTGCCCTTACTGACCAATCGCAACGCCGATGTGAACGGCCTCTTCGAACTATTCCGTGATCGCGAACATCTGATTGCATATGACGACGACGATCTAATCGATCTTGCGCGCAAGTACGCAAATGATGATGCCGCGCGCGAAAAGGTCGCCGCAAGCGCGCGCTCCGAAGTGCTCGCAAACCACACCTATGCGCACCGCGTTCAGCAGCTTCTGGCCATCGTCGGAGAGAAGGTCGATTGGGTGCAAGCCCGTGCATGGCCCCTCCTGCGCGGCCACGGGGCAATTCTTGATTACCTGCCCACTGTCCCCGGCCACGTCGCAGACTACGGGATGAACGCAGGCGTAACGAAGTATTCATTGCGCGGACGAGGCGTCCAACAGTTGACCGGGGTAGCGAATGACGCCGAACGCGCAAACATTCGCCGCGGGTCCTACGACGGTTTAATGGCCGCCAATGAAGTGCCCGATAGTGCACCATTCGATACCGTCCTGGCCCTGCCGAGTGAAACACTAAACATTTCGGAGGAAGTCCTGAACAATATCCGTGGCCTGCTCCGCTGCGGGGGAACTTTAGTCGTTGGGCTTACCGCAGAGGACATGAAGCGCCTAAGTCCGTCACACGATCCGGCCAGTGTGTGGGCGGCAATCGAATCGCTCGGCTACGTGGTGTTGCGCATGGAACTGCGCGAAGCGGCGTCCGCGCACGATCCTGCGGCAATTATTGTAGCGCGCAAACGCGAACGCACATTGAAAGCAATCGCCCGAGAAGTCTACGAGCGCAATCCCATACCGAATCTATCGCTAGAAGAAACCGTCGCGAGGATACCGTAACAGGAGCACGGGCGTCCCGCCCGTGATTGAATTTTAATCCAAAAATCACGGGCGGGACGCCCGTGCCCCCATTCAACATCACCCGAAGCCAGAGGCTGAGGTATTCCGCTAAAAATTCCGAATTAACGCTTCGCTAATTTTCCCGCGCCGGTCTCCGCGGCTGTTTACATTGCGGTTAGCAAATACTTCATCGATTGTAAATTTCGCATACAGTTCTTTCACCAGTGGCGTCATCGAATTCGATAACAGCACACGCACGCCGCGCGCGTCGAGGTCTTCGGCGATTTTCGCCAGCAGCCGCTGAAAGTCCTCGCTAAATCCGCCTTTGTCGTAGCCGGTGAACGACGCGGTCTTTGAGACGGGATGATAAGGAGGATCGAAATACACAAAATCTCCCTTGTCCACACAATCCAACACTTTGGCGAAATGCCTGACTTCCAACTTGGCCTTTTGCAGCGCTTTCGCAACGGCACGCAGATTTTCTTCATCGCAGATGCCCGGGTTCTTATACCGTCCAAACGGCACGTTATACTTTCCCTGGCTGTTCTCCCGATACAGTCCGTTATAGCCTGTTTTGTTCAGGTAGATAATCCGCGCCGCCTGATCGATGTCGTCCTTCGGCGCCCGGGCGCGCACTTCGTAATAGTGTTTCTCCGAATGCTTGCGTTTGTGTTCGAGCAACAACGCTATCACCCGGTCCACATCTTCACGCACGCCGCGATACACGGCAATCAGGTTTGCATTGTTATCCGAAAGATATGCCTTCGCCGCGGGCATGCGCCCCGTGCGTACCAGCTCGAAAAACAACGCGCCGCCGCCTACGAAGGGCTCGTGATAGCGATGGAATTTACCGGCGCGATCCACCTGTGCCAGCAATTCGTTTAGAAGCTGCCCCTTCCCACCGACCCACTTCAAGAATGGGCGCGGCATCGACATGCGCCGCGGCATTTGTTTAGTCATAAGCCGAAGTACAACTCCAACCACGGCTTCAGATCGCACAGTTCAACCGCCATGCCTGTAGATAAAAGATAGGATTCCATGTTCGTAGAAAAACCCGCGCCGCAATACACTACGATACCGCGAATCGGCCACGCGCGAATGTCTTGGATCGTCGCGGGGATTTTCTCTTCCGCGCTGCCGGGCCCGCTTTGATATTTGCACTCGATGCCGAGACTCACGCGCGTTTCTTTGTGCTTGAGTACAACATCGATCCTCCGCCGCGCACCCCACACGCGCCGTCCCACTTCCACTTCCGTGTCTACCGAAAGACTAAGCTCGCGGCCCAACGCTGCAACCTGATCTTGCAGATCTTTCCCCGATATGACAGCGGTGTCACGTCCCGGCATGATGCGCCTGCTTTCCTTTGATGTGCATCGCGAAAGTATGCGCAAGCGCTCGCGCGCGGTCAACGTGGCGATATTCCTTGCGCGATCTTCAATACCGTGCTACGATGCGCATGGAGTTGGAGCGGAGCGCGGGGCCTGATCGGACGCCATCGCGTTTTGCTTTTTTGAGGTTTGCATGAACGCAGCTGGCACCGAAGTCGTCGAATACACCAGGACCCTGCCCACAATCTTGGTTGTGGACGATATGCCGGAGAACCTCGAGTTGTACCGGCGCATGCTCGCACCCAAAGGCTACACGGTCGTACCCGCAAATGGCGGCGAGGTAGCACTCGAAATTATTGCCGCCACGCCTCCCGATGTAATTCTGCTTGATTTGATGATGCCCGGCATGGATGGTTTCGAGGTGTGCGAACGCCTCAAACGCAACTTCACCACGCGCCACATTCCCATCATTATGATCACCGGAGTCGCGGACCATGACGCAAACCTCCGCGCACTTGAGAGCGGTGTGGACGATTTCCTCACCCGACCCATCGATCCCGTCCTCCTTGAAGCGCGCATCCGCAGTTGCGTCAAATCAAAAGCGATGCAAGACCAAATTCTGCGCTACCAAAAACGCCTCGAAGACGACAAGCAAATCCTGGAAGAACGCGTGCGTGAACGCACCGTTGAAGTTGAGCGAACCCAGCAAGCCACCGTGTTCAGCCTCGCGCGCCTGGCCGAATCGCGCGACCCTGAGACCGGCGAACATCTCGAACGCATGCGACGCTATGTGCGCGAGATTGCAATTGAGATGGCCACCTGGTCGAAATACGACGGCATCATCGACAGCGGCTTCGTGGAAACGCTCTACTACTCGAGCCCGCTGCACGACATCGGCAAAGTCGGCATTCCCGATGCCATACTTCTCAAGCCGGGTAAACTTTCGAACGAAGAATTCGACATAATGAAGACGCACGCGCTCATCGGCGGCGATACGTTAAAAGCGGCCGATGCTGAGGCCGGCGGCAATTCGTTTCTCGAAATGGGCCGCGACATCGCATACTACCATCACGAGAAATTCAACGGCAGCGGCTACCCGCACGGGCTGCTCGGGCCCGACATTCCGCTCCCAGCACGCATCGTCGCGCTCGGTGACGCCTACGACGCCATGACCACAAAACGCCCCTACAAAGATCCCTTCCCGCACGAAAAGACACGCGAAATCATTCTCGACGCCGCCGGCGAACACTTCGACCCCGAAGTCGTGCAAGCATTTCTGAACCGCGAAGAAAAATTCATCAAGATTCAGCAGGAACTCGGCGACCGCGGCAAAATGACCCACTTGGAACAGGTCATGCAGCAGGTCGCACGACTGCAAGAAGTACAAGGCCAAAAACCTTCCTAACGCACCGGCGCAGCCGGGCCCATGCCCACCACTTTGACGTAGGCAATTTGACCCACATTTACCCAAACTACGTCTTTATTTTCGTTCACGGTTAAAGTCAGGTATTCAGCATTTTGTTGGAGAATCGTGCCGCTTAGTGTATCGATCCCAGTGGCCTCGAAATGGACCTCGCACGCTTTTCCCACATGCGGGTATGCCCCAATCGTCTGAGCACTGTCTTGCTGGGCCGACACTGCTATCACTCCCACCAGCAACATGAACGCGACCGCCACGATTGCCATCCATTTCGTCATCATTCGTCTCCTTTAGTGACACCATGATTTCATTGGCATGCAACACCGCAACCATAGTCCAGAATTTGCTTGTCAGTCTATTACTAAAAATATGTTCAGCTTAATACACTAAATTCATCAAAAAGTTCATGACAAGTTGGTACAATACATAGATTTCTGCCAATATTGACCACAATATTTTGTTGCAAGAAATACGGTCATTTGTTAAACTCCCTACGGCTTGGGGTACCTGCCCAACAACACAAGCAGGAGTAGTATGAGCGGCATGCCATATAGCTCGCGCGAGCGCACAAATGAAATTGTTGGCATCGCCATGATCGCTCTCACTATTCTCCTTTTCCTGGCGCTCATCACCGACGGCTACAAATCCGATGTCCGACGCCCGCTCGAAGGCATGGCGCAAGTTTCAAACCTGCTTGGCAAGCCGGGTGCAATCGTTGCCGGAATCGGAAGCATCGCGTTTGGCGGCGCGGTTCACCTGCTCTACTTCCTGACACTCGTCTGGGGCAGTATGCTGCTGCGTCATCAAGGTCTCGATCGCTTATTGTGGCGCGCGGGCGGCGCGGTAGTAATGCTGTTCTCTGTCTCCGCGCTTCTTCACATCGACGTCACGCCCACACCAAGCGGCGACCACGCAGGTGGTGTGATTGGCGGGTTCTTGGGATCGTTCTTGCTGAACGCCTTCGGTGACATTGGCTCGAACATCATCGCCGCAGCGTTGTTTGTAATTGGCCTTCTGCTTGCCACCGAGTTTCTCTTCGTTCACGCGTTCGACGCGATTCGAATCGTAGTCATGGCCGTTGCGAAGTTTGCGACGGCAACGATCGCGGCGTTTGTGAATGCGGTCACCGGCGGTGCGAAATCGGCATGGGCCAACCGCCGCGCGTTAAACAAGGACGACAAGTCAAAAGCCACGAAGTCTAAAGCAGAAAAGATTCCGTCGCAGCCGCGCGTCGAATCACCTGCGCCAATCGTCCTCGCGCGTTTCGCGAACAACGACAATGAAAAACGCGATGAGCCCCTCGCGGCAAAAACGGGCAAGAAACTTCCGGCGAAACAGGCCGCAATTGTTGAATCCGAAGAACAAGAAGACACGACCACAACGGAGCAAGCCGAAGAAAAACGCATTCGCATCTGGACCTCGCAAAGCACACCGGATCTAGATGACGATGATGACGAGGATCTAATCTACGGCGAAGACGACGGCGAAGAAGAAGCCGAAGCTGACCTCGACGAAGCTACAGAAGACGAAACGGAAGAGAGCGATGCAGCAATCATTGGGATAGCCGATGAAGCGAAGCCCACTATTACGCAGCCTGTGCGCGCGCCCATCGAATTCACTGCACTGAAGAAACGCGCGCCGATGCCGCGCCGCAAAACTGCCATCGACGCCGAACTTCCGGCCGACTACGTGTACCCCAAACGCTACACTAAGCCGTCGCTCGAATTGTTCGATATGCCCACGCCGCCCCCCGTCGAGGACTGGAGCGACGAATTACTTAAGACCAGCCAGATACTCGAAGAAACGTTGCAGACTTTCAGCATCGAAGCGCGCGTGACAGACGTGACGCGTGGGCCTACCATCACCCGCTTCGAACTGGAGCCCGCGCCCGGCATCAAGGTCAGCCGCTTCCTCTCCCTCGCCGACGACATCGCGCTTGCTCTCAAGGCACACCGCGTACGCGTAGAAGCGCCGATCCCCGGAAAAGGTCGCGTGGGTATCGAGGTGCCCAACAAATTCCGCGAGCCCGTCGTGATCCGCGAGCTGCTCGAGTCGCGTCCCTTCAGCCGCAGCAAAGGCCCGTTGCCCCTCACGCTCGGCAAGGACATCGCAGGCGAAGTCAGCGTCGCCGATCTCACTGGCATGCCGCACGTGCTCGTCGCTGGCGCAACAGGCGCCGGTAAAACGGTATGCGTAAAAACGTTGCTCGCGAGTCTGCTTGTCGCGCGCACACCCGATGAATTGCAGTTGATGCTCATCGACCCGAAGATGGTTGAACTTTCGATCTTCGACGATATTCCACACTTAATCACGCCCGTGGTCACTGATGCGAAAAAGGCCGCGTCCGCGTTGCAATGGCTTATCACGGAAATGGAAGAGCGCTACCGCCTCTTCGCGCACCTCCGCGTGCGCAACATCGAGGTCTATAACCAAAGCGTAGACAACGGCGAAATCGAACTCGTTTCCGAAGGCGGCGACGACCAGACCGAGCAGAACAGCGAAGCGGTCCAATCGATCCGCAAGCTCCCTTACATCGTCTGCGTGATCGACGAATTGGCGGACCTTATGATGCTGGCGCGCGCCGAGGTGGAAGACGCCATCGCGCGCCTCGCGCAACTCGCGCGCGCCGTCGGTATCCATCTCGTGATCGCCACCCAGCGACCCTCCGTGGACGTATTGACCGGCGTCATCAAAGCCAACTTCCCCTGCCGTATCTCGTTCCAGGTATCTTCGCGCGTGGACTCGCGCTGCATCCTCGACGAGATTGGTGCCGAGCGCCTCATCGGCAAAGGCGACATGCTGTACCTGCCGGCTGGGCAGTCCAAGCCCACCCGTATCCAGGGTGCGTTCGTAAGCGACCAGGAAATGAATGGCCTTATCGCTTACCTGAAGACGCAGGCCCCGCCGCAATACCGCGACGAAATCCAGAATTTCGGGAAGTCCAAGGATCAGCTTGAAATCATGGAGGACGAAGACGACGAAAAATTCGATGAAGCCGTACAGGTTGTGTTAGAAACGGGACAAGCCTCAATTTCTATGGTGCAAAGACGCCTCCGTGTAGGATATACTCGCGCGGCCAGGCTCATTGACATGATGGAAATGAGGGGGATAGTGGGACCTCATATCGGCAGTAAGGCCCGTGAGATCCTGGTGAGTATGCCACCGAACAACGAGGTTGCATGAGCCATTTAACTTTCCCTGGCCATGAACTGCGCGCGAGACGGGAAGAACTGGGGTTCAGCTCGGAAGATATCTATCGCCGCATTCGTGTGCCAGCACAGTTCGTAGAATCCATCGAAGCAGGCGCCGTGCATAACCTGCCCGCCGCGTGCTACTCCGTCGGTTTTTTGAAAACGTATTGCCAGTTGCTCGACGTAGAGCCCAACCGCTTTGTGGACACGTACCAAGCGTGTATCCGCCCGAGCACCGGGTTCCTTCGTCGCAGCACGCCGAACGACACCCGCAAGGTTGCGCCTCCCCCACGCTGGGTTGGCGATGCCATGGCGTGGGCGGCGGTCTGCGCGGTGATCGCGTTGAGCTGGTTCACGTATACCGTCGTAGTGCGGCCAAACGCGCAGCCGACGGAGTCGCGTGCGCATGCGGCAACGGCCGACGACATCCGCGTACCCGAAACGCCGAAGCCCCGGCGCTAGCCGCTACTACTATTCATCGCAGCGCGCCGCGATGCACTGCGCGGCGGTGTTGTGTTTCATGCAATCCGCTCCCCCGATTTGTTAGCATACGTGTCACTTACCGGGCACGAGTGCGTTCGCAATGAATCTTCCAAACAAACTTACCCTTGCGCGCGTAATCATGGTGCCCATCTTCGTTGCGTTGCTTTCTTTCGACTGGTGGTGGTGCTATTGGCTCGGCTACTTCGTATTCACCATCGCGACGATCACGGACTATTACGACGGCAAGATCGCGCGCGAGCGAAATCTGATCACTAACTTTGGCAAGCTGCTCGATCCCGTCGCCGATAAGGTCCTCGTGATGGCGGCCTTTATCATGATGATGACGCTTTCCAGCGCGCCCGCTCAAGGCGTCTTCCCCAATCCCGCCGCGAAATGCCTTATCATTCCTGGCTGGACCATTGTTGCAATTCTCGCGCGCGAATTCTTGGTGACGGGCGTGCGCCTGCTCGCCGCAAGCGACGGAATTGTGATCGCCGCCGACGTATATGGAAAAACAAAGACGGTCCTCCAACTCGTGTATATCTTTGTGTTCCTGTTTCTCGCAGGCGCCGAGCACTTCGTCGTTGATTACGCGCCCAATTACACCAAAGGCTATCGCACCGCGCTCGAGTATTCGTCCATGTGGGCAATGGTTTTCGTCGCCGGCTATACCGTGTACTCCGGCCTGAGATTCATGCAGGCCAACTGGCGCAGCCTTCGTATGGGCAGTTCCACATGAGCGCTCCCTACTCATCCCGCGCCATTATCGATCTCAACGCATACGGCAAAAACTTTGGCGCGGTGCGTGCGCGCATCCCGCGCGAATGCGGAATTATCGCCGTTATCAAGGCGGACGCATACGGCCACGGCGCCATCCCCATTGCGCGCAAGGCCATTGCAGAGGGCGTGCGTATGGTCGCGGTCGCAGCAGTGTCTGAAGCGATTGAACTGCGCGAAGCGGGTATCACCACACCGATACTGCTCTTGGTCCAACCCGAACCCGAAGCGCTCTCCGCCGCAATCGAAGCGGACCTGCGCCTCATGATCTCTGATCTCGATACCGCCGAGCGCCTCGGTGATCTCGCGCGCAGGGCCAACAAAGTTGTGCCGGTGCATTGCAAAATCGATACCGGCATGGGCCGCCAAGGCTTCGCCGCCGAAACCGCCGTGAAAGAACTGCTATCCGTCACAAAAATCTCGCACGTCGATGTCGAAGGGATCGCGACACATTTCGCCGTCGCCGATTCCACGCGCGATTCCTTTACCGCGACCCAGCTACGCGTTTTTCGCCAGGTGTTGCGCCAAATCGAAAAAGAAGGCATCCCCTACGAAATGACCCACGCCGCAAACAGCGCCGGCGTCGTGAATCACGAAGGCGCAACTTTCGACATGGTGCGCGTAGGTCTCATGACCTACGGCGTGTGGCCCTCGGACACGCCGCCCATGGTGCCCACACTTTCGCCAGTATTGCGCTGGGAATCGAAGATCGTACTCATCAAGGATCTTGAGCGCGGCGCAAACATCGGCTATGGCCGCACCTATACTGCGAATGGCCCACTGCGCACCTGCATTGTGCCCGTGGGATACGCGGATGGCTATCCCCTCAGCCTTTCCAACCGCGCGTCAGTTCTGATTCGGGGCAGGCGCTGCCCAATCCGCGGCCGCGTCTCCATGGACCAAATCATCGTTGAAATAAACGACGTGCCAAACGCAGCCGTCGGCGACACCGTTACTCTCATCGGGAGCGACGGCAGCGAATCAATCACTGTCGCCGAACTCGCCGAACGCGCCGGCACCATCCCCTACGAAATCCTCACGGGCATCGGCAAACGCGTCAATCGCGAGTACTTGGGCGTGGTGAAATAAGCAGGCTAAACGCGCAAATACCAATGTTTCCGGTACATCACGTACATAAGAAGAATTACAAGGCAGGGAATGACGGCGGCCGCCACTACGTTAGACGCACCCCCGCAATACGCCGCAAGCCAACTGGCAAAAGGACCCGTGAACCAACTCCACGGCGCGATGCTCGCAAGCACATAAGCGACGATTGCGTTCGCGCCAATCCAGAGGAAGGGCGTTGCCCATTTGCGCCAGCGCCGCATATCAATGATGTAGTAAAACGACGCGAGCAACAGGAGGCTGTACCCGCCGGCAACCAACACGTAAGTGGACGTCCAAATCCGCTTGATTACGGGAAACTGCAATCCCCACGAGTAACCAACGATCAAAAGCACCGCCCCACCCATCGCCATATACCGAAACTTCTGCACATCGCTTAAGTGTTTCGCCCGGAGCATAACGCCGGTGAAAGTGCCGAGGATACATGTCGCAATTGCGGGCAAGGTGCTGAGGTATCCTTCATTGCGCCAGCCGCGCGGCTCCCAATCCCCGGGGAGCAGAAGCTTGCTGTCAATTCGATTCGACCAGTTTTTGTGCATGGCAAAAGTGGGTGTGGCTTCGCCAGGCGGCGGCACAAATGTCATCAAAGCCCAATATCCAATCAATATCGCCGCAAACACGATAATAAGACCGCGTAACCGCAGGTGCAGGTAAATCAGCGAGGTGAAGAGATAACACCACGCGATGCGCTGCAGTACACCCAGCATTCTGATGTTTTCGCCCCACAATACGCCGTCATGCACAAACGCCAACAAGTAGAGCAACAAGAAGCGTCGCGCAATCCTTTTGTATACCGCGGCCTTGCTACCGGTTTCCGGTACTTTGCTCAGCGAAAACACAGTGGTAATTCCTACTAGAAAAACAAACAACGGAAAAATCAGATCGTAGAATCGAAACCCCTCCCACGTCGCGTGTTCGAACTGGCCCGCAAGCACTTCGGTAAAACGTGAAGGGAAAGTCTTCTTGATCGAAAAGATGAGCTGATCGACGCCGATGATCCAAAACATGTCGAACCCGCGCAATGCATCGAGAGAGAGCATGCGCGTGGAGGTTGGCGCGACTTCGAGGGCGACGACGGGAATACGATCGTACGCCGCATCCATTATAGAACTACGAGATTCCGCGGGTCGGTATTGCTACTCGTGTTCATTGGCTTCAAGCCAGCGCGTGCAGTCAATCGCAGCCATGCAGCCCGACCCTGCCGCAGTGATTGCCTGTCGATACACACGGTCCTGCACGTCGCCAGCCGCAAACACCCCATCGATATTCGTATAGGTCGAGCCTGGCTTCGTGACAAGGTATCCCGTTTCATCCATATCGAGCACGCCTTTGAACAAATCCGTGTTCGGCTTGTGCCCAATCGCCGAAAAGTATCCCGTGCATTCAATGTCGCGCGTCACGCCGGTATTCACATCTTTAAGGCGCACGCCCGTTACGCCCAGTTTCTCGTCACCCAACACTTCATCCACAGTGGAATTCCATTCACAAACAATCTTTGGGTTCGCAATCGCGCGGTCCGCCATGATCTTCGACGCACGAAACTTATCGCGACGATGCACGATGTGCACTTTGCTCGCATAGTTCGTGAGGAAGATGGCCTCTTCCATCGCGGTATCGCCACCTCCCACCACGACCAGCGGCTTGTTACGAAAACGCGGCAACGCGCCATCGCAGGTCGCGCAAGCGGAAACACCCCGGTTCATATACGTTTCTTCTGAAGGAAGACCCAAATACTTCGCGGTCGCGCCCGTCGCGATGATGATCGACTTCGCTTGAAAAGTCTCTTTACCTGACACAAGCGTGAAAGGCCGCTTGGAAAAATCGACAGAAGTAATCGTCTTCGACTCGATACGAGCGCCAAAACGCTCCGCCTGCTTCTTGAAAAGCTCCATCATCTCCGGCCCGGTGACACCCTCCGGAAAGCCGGGATAATTCTCGACCTCCGTCGTCGTCATCAACTGCCCGCCCGGCAGAATGTCCTTGCTCAGTTCGCCTTCAAACAATAGCGGCGAGAGGTTCGCGCGCGCGGAGTACAGCGCCGCGGTATACCCGGCGGGACCTGAACCGATGATGATCACTTTTTCCATGGGCGACTCCTAGGCATACGAGAGGCAGGACGTGTCAATTTGTGAGATCCGCCCTCAGACTGGAATGTTGGCACACGCTTCGAGATTATACGCGGCGATGCTGTACACGGCAAATCGCCGGTGATCCACAGCGCCAAGCAATGATGTATTATTGCCCGCTATGCAAGTCCGGAAAATCGGAGTTATGTTGTGAGTATCAGAATTTTCGTTTTCGTTTTGCTCGCTGCATTCGCGCAGTCCTGCGGATCAAGGCCGGCCGAGGAAACTTCAAAATCGCCTGCCGCCGCGAAGCCCGCGCGCGGTGAACGTCGCACAACCGTCTTCGAGTTCGGCAGTGTGCGGCAGGCCGCCATTGTTAAACACACTTTCCAAGTCACAAACACCGGTAAGGAACCCGTCACCGTAACGCGCGTGCAATCCACCTGCGGTTGCACAGTCGCCGATGTTGAAAAGAACACCGTTATCGAGCCCGGAAAATCGCTTGATGTGCCGGTGCAGCTAAAGACCCGCGGCAAACACAACCCTATCGAATCCAAAGTTATTGTCAACTACGCCGGCAATGTTCCGCCAGACGAATTGATCTTGAAAGGCACCGCCGCCGAAGAATATCCCATTACTCTGGAAATCCCCGAAATTAAACGCGGCGAGCAACCAGAACAGACCATCACGCTCGCTACTTTTGCAGGCCAGCCGCCCCTGGCAATCACGGACATGAAGTTTGATCCTGCCAAGTTCGAGGTCGCCTCCAAGCCGGGTTCAAAAGAAGGGACTATCGACATCACGGTAAAACCGTCGGTGTCGATCGCTTTCGGCTCGGTCAACGATCAGTTGGTCATCAACACAAATGACACTGAAACTCCGGAGAAAACCATCCTGTTGCGCGCACACGTGAAGAAACCGTTGCAGGCTGCGACACGGCAACTCGTGCTCTTGCAAGAAAACGATAAAGAGCCCGTCTCGGGAACCGTGGACTTCATGTCCCCCTACGGCGCACCCATAACCGATGTAGCCACATTCATCTCGCGGGAGAAACGCTTCAAAGCGGAGATCGAAACCGGCGCGCCGGAGAATACCGTGCGCGTAAAAGTCACCGCGTTGCCGTCGCCCAAGGGCAAAACAAAATCGTTGCAGGCCACACTCAAGATCACCGCGAAGGTGGGAGGAGAAGAAGCGGAAGAGCGCATGAACGTGATTCTCGCCACCAGCAAAGAAGCCGCGGAGTCCGCGTCCAAAGTCGACGTGCAGCAAGACCACGACGCACAGAAAACCGCCGAAGATAGAGTGGCGGAATGAGCATCCTCAGAAAAATCGTCCGGCGCGTTATCCGTGGCGCGGGCAGCGTGCTCCCTCCCAAAAATGGAAAAGGGGCAGATATCTCCTCCTGCGAAGTGCAAAAGGCAGACGGTTCGCCAATTAAAATCGGCGAACGATATAACAATCAGGTGTTGATGATCGTAAACGTCGCATCCAAGTGCGGCTTCACTCCGCAATACGAAGCACTGCAATCTCTACACGCGCGTTACAAAGATCGTGGTTTCGAAGTACTCGCATTCCCCTGCAACGAATTCGGCGGCCAAGAGCCGGGCACAAACGAAGACATTCGCGAGTTTTGCCGCATCAACTTCAAGACTGACTTTGAAATATTCGACAAAGTACGCGTTTCCGGCAACGACGCGGCACCGCTCTTTAAAACGCTTACATCCGAACCAAACGGCACTTTGGCCGGCGCAATCAAATGGAACTTCACCAAGTTTCTCGTCGCGCGCGATGGACATGTCATCGCGCGTATCGAACCGCCAACACCACCCGACGCCCCGCGCGTAATCGCACTAATCGAAGATGCGCTCAAGTAGCGCAGCGCTCGCAGAGCACGGCGCAACAGTTTGCCCTTCTACTTCATCTGCGAATAATCCACCGGTGTCATGTATACCGATTCCACCTTCTCCGTCAGACTTCCATTTGATTCCGACGCCTTTTTAGCTTCCACCCATGCCGGATCGACACGAAACGTACCAAACGATTTCAGCCCATCTTCCTTGCTCTTGTGGGCCAAAATATAAATAAGCTGCGGCTTTTCCACGCCGGTCGAAGTCCAATACGCAACATTCGTCATGCCATGTTTCTCAAACAACTTCACCGTGTGATCGCGAAAACGCGACAGCAACGATTCCATCTTCCCTTCCGCGGGCGTGTAGGTTCGCAGTTCGAACGCGCGCGCAGGTTCGTTCACCGCTATCTTCAGCTCCGGCGAGAAATCTGTAGACGTCAAATAAATGCTGTCCACTTTCGTCACGAGCTTGCCGTTCGCCTCAGTCGTTTTCACCACTTCCTTCCACGCAGGATCCGCAGCAAACTCTTTCCACGCTTTATCGTGCGCCTCACGGCTTGGGCTGGAGATAACGTAAATCAGCAAATTGTCCTTGTTGTCCACCGGTACCCAATAACCAACATTGGTGAAACCATGCTTTTCCAACAGCGCACAGCTATGCTCCTTGAACCGCGCATTCAGCGCGTCCAACTTGCCGGGTGCGACGTGGTAAATGCGCAATTCGTAACACCGCGTATCCGCCGCAAATGCGGAAAACGCGAGGGTAAGCGCAAGAGCAGAGGCAAGGATTAATTTCATTCTACTTCTCCTTTAGAAAACGCGTGTGAAATATCAAATGAGTGAGCGAGTAGCTTTTACCCAAGTGTGCACGCATGCGATTATAACCGAATGCATATTTCCGAACTCGACTACGACCTCCCCGAAGAATTAATCGCACAACACCCCGCAGACAGGCGCGACGCGTCGCGCCTGCTCGTGATCAATCGCGCAACCGGAGACATGCGAGTAGACGTATACCGCAACGTCGCAAACTATCTGCGCGCCGGGGATTGCATGGTGCTTAACCAAACGCGCGTGATCCGCGCGCGCCTCTACGCGACTCGTCCCTCGGGCGGCAAGGCTGAAATATTTCTATTGCACGAGACAGCGCCGGGCGAGTGGGAAGCGCTCGTGAAACCTTCCGCAAAAATTGCGCCTGGCACGCGCGTGGCCGTCGGCCCCATCTCTGCGACCATCGAGGAACGCCGTGGCGATGGACGCCGCCGCGTGGTCTTCGATACGCCGGATGTCCTGCCAATACTCGAGCAATCCGGCGATGTGCCCCTTCCCCCATACATTCGCCGAGGACATTCCGAACCGTCCGACACCGCGCGCTACCAAACCATCTACGCACAGGAACCGGGCTCCGTCGCTGCGCCCACTGCCGGCCTGCACTTCACAGACGAAGTATTCGCATCGCTCGACACCAAAGGAGTGAAACGCACAACACTAACCCTGCACGTCGGTTACGGCACCTTCAGCCCGGTGCGTACCGAAAACATCGAGGATCACAAACTCGAAGCGGAACACTTCGAACTCTCACAAAAAACGGCGGACACCATAAACGCAACGAGCGATGCGGGCGGCCAGATAATTGCAGTGGGCACTACATCAACACGCGTACTCGAATCGCAATGTATTGATGGAATAATTCAACCCGGCGGCGGCGAAACCGCGCACTACATCTACCCGCCCTATACATTCCGGGCGGTAGACGCGCTTCAAACAAACTTCCACCTACCCCGCAGCAGTCTATTGGCCCTCGTTTACGCCTTCGGCGGCATCGAACTCATGCGCGAAGCGTACCATCGCGCCATCGCAGAAAAATTTCGCTTCTACTCCTTCGGCGATGTCATGCTAATCTTGTGACGCGAAGCGAGGAGGTCCTCACCATGCGCGTAGACTTCAACGAAACGTTTCCTGTCCCGCTTGAGCAGGCTTTCTCCTACTTTCCCACGCCTCACGATTGGGTCCGCATCTTCGCGTTCGATGATCGCATCATTGATCGTGGCAACGGCTGGTACACGGTAGGCCTCAAAAAATTCCCGATATCCCTGGTTTTACGGGTAGATATCGTTGTCCCCAACGAGCGCGTCCACTGGATATTCGGCGGCATCTGGCGCGGCGAAGGCGACGTGAACTTCTCGCCCGCGCCAAATGGTACGACCATATACGGTTTCGAAGAGGTCCACATTCCGCATATGCTCGGTATCGGCCCCCGGCTCGAATGCCGCTATCTGCAACGCCCCTTCGAACGCCTCTGGGAATCCGGCTGGAAAAAACTGCGCCGCGCTAACCCCGCCCGCGAACCGCTCATCGCTTAAATTTCCGGTGAATGACTATTTGGAGTGCGGTGGCGGGCAGACACCGCTTTGGCTGTTATCAGTCAGACGTCCGAATGTTCGGAGATCCTGACCAGTTCATTTCAGTTTTTCCGCGCCCGCAGCAACAACTTGTACAACTACTTCGTCCGTCACTGCGGTCTTGCCCTTCTGCATCCCGAGGTCCGCAAGACGAACATGGGCGATTTCAGTGAACCCAGCATGTTCCAAGCAATTCTTCACGCAGTCCAGTTCACACCCGTCAATCGCGAGTATCTTCTCCGCATTTGACGTGCGCTCGATAATCGCCGGCACGCGTCCGCCCACGCCCGCAAGACAAAACATCTTGCCATGACCTTCCTTCGTCAGCCGCCGGGCAGCGAGATCGGCAACAGCCCCTACATCCGCCGCTCCGGAACATGAAAAGATCAGTTTGTCCCCCGATTTCGCCTGGCATCCGCCTTCTGTACTCATCGCCGTTCCCCCCAAAAAATGCGCGGATAAGTCGCTCGCGCAATTTAACGCGCTTGGGCTGCCACCGGCGCGACCTCGCCCCCTGCGAAGTAGCGCCGCTGAAACCACAGCGCGACGTTTACCAAACCAATCAGTACGGGTACTTCAACCAACGGCCCGATAACCGCGGCGAACGCCGCTCCAGAATTGATGCCAAACACCGCCACTGCCACCGCAATCGCCAATTCGAAATTGTTCGACGCCGCGGTGAAAGACAACGTCGCGGTTTTCGAATAGTCCGCGCCCACCTTCTTCCCCATCCAAAAACTCACCAGAAACATCACCACGAAATAAATTAGCAACGGCACGGCAATACGCACGACATCCAGGGGAATGCGAACAATCAGGCTCCCCTTCAGGCTGAACATGACGACGATCGTGAATAACAGTGCAATAAGCGTGAGCGGGCTAATTCGTGGAATGAATTCGCGGTGATACCATTCCTTGCCTTTCGCGCTGACCAATACAAGCCGCGTCAGCATGCCCGCAAGAAATGGAATGCCAAGATAGATGAACACGCTCTTTGCGATCTGCCCGATTGTGATCTGGACGACACTGCCTTGCAGACCGAATAGTGGCGGCAGCACCGTGACAAAGAACCACGCGTACACGCTGTAAAAAAGCACCTGAAACACGCTGTTAAACGCCAGTAGCCCCGCGCAATATTCGGTGTCGCCCTGCGCCAGTTCGTTCCACACAATTACCATCGCGATACACCTTGCAAGACCAATCATGATCAAGCCGGCCATGTACTCCGGATAATCGCGCAGAAACACTATCGCAAGCGCGAACATGAGGATGGGTCCAATCACCCAATTCTGAAGCAGCGATAACCCAAGCACCCGCACATTGCGAAACACATCGCCCAATTCCTCATAGCGCACTTTCGCGAGTGGCGCGTACATCATGAGAATCAGCCCCACCGCGATGGGGATATTGGTCGTGCCCGCTTGAAACCGGTTGATAAATACTTCAACACCCGGAATGAAATAACCGAGCCCCACACCCAGCGCCATTGCCGCAAAAATCCACAACGTTAAATAGCGATCCAGAAAGGAAAGCTGTTTTGTCACACCTCCGCTCATGAATCCCCCCAAATATGATTACCGTGCTGCGTCGTTCGTGAGCGCGCCCGGCAGCGTTTCTACGAATTCCCGAATTTCATCGCGCACGCGTCGGTAGTGCGCAAGCGCTTCTTCGTCGTTCGCCGCAGTTGCCGCAAGCCGCGGCGGATCGTCAAACGAAATATGAAACTGCCTTGTGCGGCCCGGAAACACCGGGCACGCCTCGCGCGCGTTGTCGCAAACAGAAATAACCCAGTCAAACGTCACATCTTTCAGCGAGGCCAGCGTCTTGGAAACATGTTGCGAAATATCTACTCCCGCTTCAGACATCACCTTCACTGCGTTTGGATTCAATCCGTGCGTGACGGTGCCCGCCGAATATGCATCGATGACATTGGACTTCAAATGCCGCGCCCAGCCTTCCGCCATTTGGCTGCGGCATGAGTTGCCCGTGCAGAGAAACAGCACCTTTAATTTGTCTACCGAATCACCCATTCGCTGCGTTCGCGCGCTTCTTCTTTGCCGCAGGCAAATTCCCGCACGCAGCCTTTTGCACAAG
Organism: Candidatus Hydrogenedentota bacterium; assembly: GCA_020848835.1. Lineage (GTDB taxonomy): Bacteria > Hydrogenedentota > Hydrogenedentia > Hydrogenedentales > SLHB01 > JABWCD01. The sequence continues at coordinate 213,172 of JADLHJ010000059.1, read as the reverse complement.
CTCGCCGCACAAAGCGGGATTCCCGCCGCAACAGTCCTCCGTCAAAAACTGCAACAAACCACGCATGCCGTCCTGGTTTACCGAATACGTCAAACTGCGTCCATCGCGCCGGAACTGCAAAAGGCCGGCCCGCGTCAGATGCGCGAGGTGAAACGACAAAGTCGGCGCGGGCACCCCGAGCGCGTCCGCAATCTCCCCCGCCGTCAACCCGTCCGGCCCGCGCCGCACCAACAACCGGAACACACGCAACCGCGTCTCCTGCGATAGACTTCCCAAGGCGTCCAATGCATCTTTTATTTTCATAATTCTAAAAATATCAAATTATTATTGCATAGTCAATAACAATCGAATGACCGCTAGATCTTGTCGTAATCCCCATGAGTGCCGATCCAAAGCCAAAGAAACGTATTAGGATCGCGAAACTTACCCACAGCCCTATAGTGAGCGCCTATTCGTACAGACCAAAGGTCACCTGAAATCGGCTTGAACTGCAGTGAGGGATGGCCGGGATTTGCCAGCCATAGTTGAAAATTTTTGACCGCAAGGAATTGGACGGGTTCAGGCAACTGTCGGTATAAGATCCAAAATCGCCGGTGAACGACGCTTTTCACGGAAACGGGCGACATTCTCCCCGCTCATATTCCGCTTCGGCTTCGCGAACCAAGGCATCGAACCGGCCAGCGCGTGCATCGGCCTCCATCTCCCGGTCCCAATCGTCCGCCGGAAAGTCTTGAAGCCATGCGGTCAATTCGCACCGCTCTTTAAAAGATAGGGCCTCAATTGCGTTCTTTATTTCAGCAATGCTCATGTATCCACACTAGCGCATTTCCTCACAAACAACAACAGCCTGTCTTATCGCGGCAAAGGCCCATACCCATCAAACGGCTTGCCGGCATCATCCAACTTCCCGCAGGCCCACAACACCCCGCGCGTCACCAAGTCCAGATACCGCTCATCGGCAACTGTCTCGTTGTTGTGACCAATCGTCGTGGAAAACACGCGCGCCTTCTTATCGCCGTACTCATTCGTCCACACCACCGCCGACTCGGTGAAGTTCGGTTTGTCGTTCGGCTCCTGCATCCCGCGCGCCAGCACCTTGGTCGCATCGCGTACTACGATGTTGTTGTAAAGCTCTTCCTTGATCGTGGTCCAATCGGCAAGGTTCTTTGTCACCGGATGCGCCTTGTCCACAAACGTAATCGCAACCGGCTTCTGCGGACCATGCCCCGACGATTGCACACCAAGATAATCAAACCACAACGACTCGCCCGTCCCCGCCTGCACCGGCACCTTCACATCTGGTGCGGTGCGGTAGCTGTGCATCGCACAATGCAGGTTTACACCCGGAATCCCGGCGCGGTGCGGGGCAAGCACGCCTTCCACGACGGCCTTATCTTTAATGTCAGCCGAGCACTCGTCATGAATCACCACGTCGTACCCGTCTGCATACTTTGCATTGCCATAAATCGGCAGCGGCGGCGCGGTGGATTTATCCTCTGAATACACCACATCAACTTCAATATTCGCGCGTTCTTCGAGACCCGCCTTGAGGATATCCTTCTGCACAGCATAATCGTGGCAACATCCACCTAGTATGAGCAGCGCCCGCAGCGGCGGCTTCGCTTCCGCCGCGCCCGACTCCGTAACGCCACACACCATAAACGCCATCAGTGTAATGAGACCTTTCACAACTGCCCGCATGGATCGTGCTCCCTTGTATACCACCCCGGATTTAGCGCCGCCCAATTCTAGCCGCAATGGCGCTCCCAAGTGCAATTCCACAAAAAAACAACCGCAGGCCGGTTTACGGTGAAACCGGCCTGCGGAAAATATACTGGTGATGCGGCGTTACGCGAGTGCGGCGGCGCGGCGCTGCAGCGTGGACTTCTTGCGCGCTGCGGCGTTCTTGTGCAGGACGCCTTTGGCGGCAGCGCGGTCGATTTCCGCCAGCGCCTTGGTCAGCGTCTTCTTTACGCTATCCTTGTCTTTCGCGTCGAGCGCGGTGGCCGCGTCCTTCACGTGCGTCTTCATTTTCGACCGGATCGCGACGTTGCGCTTGCGGTTGCGCTCGTTCGTAATGTCGCGCGCCTTGGCCGTCTTGGTATTCGGCATGACAAAAAAACTCCCTAGGAATTAGCTCGGAAAGGCAATACTTTAGCAAAAAGAACGGGGAGGATGCAATTCGGACGCGTCCCTACGTCAGCAGCGTCTTCAACTCGTTCATGAACTCGTTCAAATCCTTGAACTGACGGTAGACGCTCGCGAAGCGGACATAGGCCACCTCGTCCAGCGACTTCAGGCGTTCCATTACGGCAAGGCCGATGTTGTCCGTCGAGACTTCGTGCTCGCTTGAATTAAACAGCGCGCGTTCCACGTCATCTATTAACGACTCGACCTGCTCCAAACTGACCGGCCGCTTCTCCACCGCCTTCAGGATACCGCTCTTAATCTTCCAGCGGTCGAACGGCTCGCGGCGGCCGTCCTTCTTGATCACCATCTGTGCCACTTCTTCTATGCGTTCATACGTGGTATAGCGTCGCGTACATTTCAAACACTCACGACGACGCCGTATCGAATCGCCTTCTTTCGACGAACGCGAGTCAACAACTTTACTTTCTAAGAACGCACAAAACGGGCAGCGCATGTGACCTCGTTTCTAGTCGTGTCGACAACCACAAGCTGATTCTCGACGCGTGTACTCATACACCTATATATGGTGTCAGGCAAATGCTAGCAGATACCACATACAGCGTCAAGCGAAAAAGGTCATTCCAACCCGCCCATAATGGGCATCGCGCTGCTTCTCCAACCCGCCCACAGATTGCGGTAATGCGAGCTTGGACTCGTGCTCAACAATCACCAGACCGCCCGCTGCAACTAGTTTGTGTTCATAGATTTCTGACAATAGCCGTGTATAGTCCGTACCTGCGTAAGGAGGGTCGCAGAACACAATATCGAAGGCGGACTCTTTGCCGGCAAGCACCCCAAGAGACTCGGGCAGTGTCAACTGATAACTTCGAGACTTGTGTCCCAGTTTCGTGTGAAACAGATTTTTACCGATACTGTTGATTGCACGGGAATCGCTATCGACAAACGCACAGTGCTCCGCCCCCCGGCTCAGCGCCTCAATGCCGTTCGCGCCCGATCCCGCATACAAATCCGCGAAGCGCACACCAATGAGCCGCGTGTGAAGAATACTAAACAATGCCTCGCGCGCACGGTCCGATGTCGGACGCACGCTACCCTCCGGCGTCTCCAGTCGGTGCCCCTTTGCCTCCCCCGCAATGACGCGCAACATTAGGCGCGTCTCAAGCGTTCAGCCATTCGTCGATATGCTTCGCCACGAATGCGTCATCGTTGAGATGCGGGTAGGCGGCATACACGCGCTCAATCTCCGCGCGCTGCCCTGGCGACAGCAACTCCGTCGGGTCGAGGCATCTACGGCTACGCATCAGCCCTTGACGCTTCAGGACATAATGAATTCCCGCGATGCATCCCTTGAAGGCGTTCGCTGAATCGAAGAACGCCGCGTTCGAGTCGGTCACCTCGTTCGCGCGCGTCAACATCTCCGCAGGCGCATCTCCCCCGTGCTCGACAATCCGCTGACATTCGTGGTGCAGCTTCACCGCCTGGCGCGTCCAGCACGCCCAATGTCCTAGCAGTCCACCCACAAACCGCAGCCGCACAAGCTTCTTGTTTACTGCGATCCGGTAGCTCGTCAGCAGGTCCATCACAATGTTGTCATCATTGCCGGTGTACAGCGCGATCTCATCTGCGCGCCCAGACTCCGCCACCCCGCGCAACACGTCAAAAGTCTGATACCGGTTAAACGGCGCAATCTTGATCCCCACCACGTTCTCAATCGCAGCAAACTTCCGCCAGAATTCCACTGGTAACAAGCGCCCCCCAACTGCGGGCTGCAAATAAAACCCCATCAAAGGAATCTGCTGCGCAATCACCTTGCAATGCAGGATGACTTTTGCGATCGGCTCCTTCCCCAGCGCGGAAAGACTCAACAACCCAACGTGATACCCGGCGTCACGCAGGGCTCGCGCTTCCTTCACCGCCTGTGGCGTCCGCCCGCAGATGCCCCCGACCTTGATAATTGGCCGCCCGCTTGCGTCCACATAATCGTCCACCACCCGGCTCGCCAATTCGATCACCGGCCGAAACAACCCATGCCTCGGCTCGCGAATCGCGAACTGCGTGGTGTGCACCCCGACCGCAACGCCCCCAGCGCCCGCATGGCAGTAGTACCGCGTCAACGCGGCCTGGTGCCGCTCGTCAAACTTCCCCCCCGCCGTCAACGCCAAAGGATGCGCAGGAATCACGCATCCCGCACGCAACTGCGCCATTATCTCTTTCGATGGTTGTGAATTTCGCATCGCTCCCTCACACTAAGTCCGTACTTCCTACTCGTAATCGTAATTGTAATCGTATTCCTTTTTCGATCCATCCAACTTGCAATTTCAGGAACATTCCCCAAACACTACGTGTTGCACCTGACAATAAAAAAGGATTGGATTCCATGTGTCTGCAATACAAGACGAATCTCCTCGTGGGTTTACTTGTTGTGCTTTCATCTATGTCGCATGCGGAAGATAGCGCTTTCACCGTCACCAAAGACATCCAATACGCCACAAACCCCGATTCGCGCGCGCGATTAAACCAACTCGACATCTACGCGCCAAGCACGCCCGGCCCGCACGCGGTTCTCGTCTTTATCCACGGCGGCTCGTGGCGCTTCGGTGACAAGCGCATGGTGGGCGATAAACCTGAGGCCTTCACCACCGCTGGCTATGTGTTCGTCAGCATCAACTACCGCCTCTCCCCCGCCGTGCAACACCCCGCCCACGCGCAAGACTGCGGCAAAGCCGTCGCCTGGGTTTACAAAAACATCGCGCAATACGGCGGCGACCCAAAACGCATCTACGTCATGGGACACTCCGCGGGCGCGCATCTCGCCGCGCTGATCTCCACCGATGAAACGTACCTAAAGGAAGGCGGCTGCGACCTCAGCGCAATCCGCGGCACCATCGTGCTCGACGGCGGCGGGTACAACATACCCACGATGGTCACCAGCGGCGAGTTGTTCGCGAAAGGCCGCTACGAAAAAGCGTTCGGCAAGAACAAAGAAACGTGGCTCAACGCCTCACCTATCACACACGTGGCAAAGGGTAAAAAAATCCCCCCATTCCTTCTCGTCCACGCTGGCGAACGCATCGCTTCGCGAGAACAAGCCGACGGCCTCGCCGCAGCATTAACAAAAGCAGGCATCACCGCGCGCCAGTTCGATGCCCCCGACAAAAACCACATCACCCTCAACAGCGACATCGGCGAGAAGAAAGACGCCACAACAAAAGAAATCCTCGCATTCATGGAAGCCAACGGCGCAAAAAGACCTTGAGCACTCCTGTCGTAGTCGTGTAATATTTGGATATACAACCTCGAAGGATTAAGTAATGCGAAGCGCAATAGGTGTATGCCTCATTGTATTCGGGACAGTCATCGTCTCGTTACCAGCAATATCGGACTTGGCGCGCAACTACTTTGCGATGCAATTAATGTCACCCGAAGGTTTTCACAACATATCCATTGGTGGGACAATGAGCGCAGAATACCGCTTCGGCTGCTGGATACTCGGAGCGTGCATGATCGCTACGAGTGCCATCGTGTGGATCAGCGCGCTCCGTTATGAACTAAAAAACGCTCGCAAAGCTTCTACTCAACCCTGGAGCAACGCAGCGATACGCTAACCAATCTGGCAGCAACGTACGCTTAATGTTTCCTCCCATACTTCCCATTCATCCCACACTTCCCATCATTCCCATCCCAAACCGCGTTCACTCTGCCACCTCAAACCGATAATTCCACCGACGATTCGGCGCACTGTCCCCATTCACCCCCAACTCCGATACATCGCCGAAACTCTGAATATTGTCCGCCCAATGAAAATCGAATGCGGGAGTCGCACCCGCTTTGTTCGCGATTGTGCGCGGCACACCAACCTCCATCGCATTCCCATTCACGCGATAGGTCCCCGCGCCAGCACCTACCCAAGCGCCATCCTTCCACGCTTTCACGGTCGTCTCTGATTCACTCGGCGTTTCCAAATTGATTACAAAGTCATACCCCAACCAACCCGTCCCCGCATTCTGGTCCGCGTCGATCAACAACAACATCCAATGCTTATCCGTATGCGGCGTGATCGCCTTGTGCGTCTGCGCGTAGAAATACAAATTCTCATCGTCATACCCGGCCTTCGCAACAACAAAATCATTCCGCCCAGTATCGTTCACATACCGCACGTTGCCATAGCCCAAGAAATCACGATGGGTCACATCGCCAATCGTATCGCGATACTCCGGCGTGACCTTCGCCCAATCCTCAAACGCGCCGTTGATCGTAATTGCGCTCGGCCCCGCCGCCTTCGGACGTTCCCGCACGCCCTTAAACTTCCGCACCCAACTCGCCAATTGGTAGTAGTAATTATCCGTGTGCCCGCCGCGCATCGGCTCGCAATCCCGGCTGTACTCGTGCGTATACTGATCGACGAACAACCCGCCCTTGTAATAACTCGTCTCGTCCGTGTACTTGCTCCACTCCGAATAACGCCCTGCCGTCCACTCGTTCCACCCCGTCACAAAAATAAATTGTGGGTCCAATTCAATCGCCCGCTTCCACTGCTCATCAAAATTCAACCCCAGGTTCACCGCATCAGGACGCGTATCCTTCGCCCCGTTGTGCCAGCTCCTCCCCATCGCCCCGCGCACGTCGCTCATCGGCGCGGGACCCGGCGTGTTCGGCAACGCATTCTGCGCCACGCCCACGCTCACCTGCTCCACCTCGCCCTTGCTGTTTTTGAACGCGTGCTGCGGATACACCTCCAGCCAACTCCACTGGTCCGGCCCGCTCGGCCCAAGCCAATAGTCCGGCATTGGACGCCGCCACGTGAAGAAGTCTCGCATCGCCTCGTCCTTGCAGAACGCCACATTCGCAAGAATCAACGGTTTGCCGTCCCACTTAAACCACAGATCGCTCCACAACCCCGGCTTATACAAATCATTCCAAACACGATCCACCACCGGCATCGGATCGCCAAACGGCGCGATAAACGCGATCGCCGGCGTCACGTTCCCCTCCGCCCGCATTTCCGTATACGTGCGGCACAATGCCTCGTACTCCTCCTTCCACGTGTGCGGCGGGTTCGTCGTATCAAAGAAAATCACATCAATCCCCGCATCCGACAACATGCTCGCATGCTTCCGAATCACAAAGGGATCCCGCATGCAGTAATACCCCAACTCCGGCTCCCCCCAATGATGCGGCGCACCATTCACCGGCCACTCAATAGACTTGGAATCCCCCGCCGCCGCAATGATCTTCGTATTGTCATTCGGCCCACCGGCATTCGGCACATGCCAGGTCCAATAAAAAATTCCAATGAGCTTTTCGGAGTGCAAAGTCCCAGCCGTATCGTTTTCTGGCAACTTCCGTCCGGCGTCGTCTGTAGCGACCCAAGTGTCAGCGTAAATGTCCGCACTAGTGGCCGGTCTGCCTGTGTATTCGATCGAGAATGCCGCTTGGATCATGACGAGAGGTATGATCGCGCGTGACGTTAAGCTGAGGTGTAGGTTCATACTTCTATCTTGCCCCACACAAGACAACACAATCTATTCAGCGACGCCCACTCCCAAAACTTGTAGTGCCCGGGCTCCACGCCAGGCCAAATCGGATCGCGCAGATCCGAATGGACCGTCACTGCAGTATCTCAATAAACGAACAACTCTAATCACAATATTAATTTCCATCAAAAATCCTTGTTTCCCAAAATTCATCTTCGCGCGACCGCACCAATAAGCGCAGTTCATACCCCAAACCGTCAACCAAACAGAGGTCGTTTCGCGTGCGGATTCAACCGCCAAGTGCAAGCCGCACGATCCGACCCCTTGTTCCCCAAACTCCCGATCCGTGCGAGCCGAGTTATCCGTGGTCGCGAGAGTGCAACGCCGTGGGCTACCAAGTAGAGCCGAGCACCGCTAAGGCCCGTGCGCGTGACCATCCCATCACGCACGCAAATGAGATGCGCCTGGTAGCACCCACAAGGCCGCGATATCAGGTAGCGCCTCGCTCGCCGAGCGCGGCGCGTCCCGGAGCCATTCGCCATGTTTGGGATTGTGAACGACCGTGTAAGCAAAGCACCGCGCCATCTTGTCTTCAAGAAAAACGCGACAGTACAGTTCGTGCGCCGATTGCCGGTGTTTCTCCCGCGTTGGCAACAGTCCGGCCATAGGGTTTGTCACACGCCGCCGCCACGCGCTAAACTACTGGTTTCCACGGTCAAGCGCGATACGCTAGAAATATAAGGACCTCGGCAAGTGCCTACACCCAATGACGGCGGATACGTCAATTATTTCGAGATATTGGAACTTGAACCAGACGCGAAGCCCGGAGAGGTGAGAAAATCCTACCGGACCAAGATGAAGAACCTCGTGGCGGAGATCGCCGCCGTCGAAATTACTGAGGAGCGGCGCGCGAAGTATCTGCTGGAGATGGCCAAGCTCAATGCGGGGCTGTTTCTGCTTCGCGAGACCGAACTGCGCGATACGTATTGGCGCGATCGGAAAGAGTTGATTGACTTGGAGTTGGAGTGGTGCCGCGCCGCGGAGGCGGGCGGGGACACCAACGAGCTGCGCAAGAGCTACGATGCACATGTGCGCTCGTTCTTGTCTCGGTATGTCGAAGATGCGATGCTTGCCGGCGGGCGCGATAAGGAATGCGTCGAGACCAGTCATTGGGACGCGGCCCACGAACGCCATGCCTCCCGCATCTTGCGGCATTATCGCAACGGCCTTTACCAGCAAATACTCGAGCGGCTGCCCTATGCGGACGTGACAAAACCCAATATTGATTGGACCGAACGCCAGAAGTTTGCCGGCAGTGTGCTTGCGCAGGGAGCAAATTAATCGTGTTCTTTGGAAAGAAAAATACGGCCGCTGCGCCTAAGATTGTCAATCAGGAATTGACCACAAAATCACTCGCGAAAACCGTGGCCGAAGGGGATTTTGTCAACTTTCGTTTGTTGTTCCAGGCATTTTCGCCTGCACGGCCAAATTCTTCGGAACGCTTTGAAGATTCCAAATACAGTTATCTGCTGCCAGATGCCGATCTCGAGTCGAAACCGGAGTTCCGCACCGCGTTAACGCAAGTCCGTGCCGATGCGACTTGGCAACACATCCAGCGCGAGCTCGACGCAAACCGTCCAGCTCAGTTGCCTGCGGAGCTGGTGATCGCCGTGGCGGACAACGCCGTGCGCCTGGGCAAGTACACGATCGCATCGCAGGCCTATGAGTTGCTGCGCATTCGCCGGCGCATGCAGGACGAGTTTTTTGCGCAGGCGGAAAAAGCGCTCGATGACGACAACGTGCGCCGCGCGGTGCACGGTTATCTCGTGGCGACGGGCTTGGAATATAACTACGCCGCGTTCCCGGAGCCGCTGCCGCTCGTAGCCGATTGGCAAACGAAAGCGCTGATGCTGCATGGCGTATATCCGCAGTCTGCGGAGGATTGCATCCCGCTGCAGCAGCCGGAGCAGTTCTTGCGCACCGCGCTCACTTACCTCCTTCTCGACCCGAATGCCGCGGCGCGTCTTGAGTCGCGCTCAATCCAAACGCGCCTGGCGTTTCTCGCCGAACTGATAAAGCAGCGCGATCCGAACTGGCGCGACTTCGTGCACCGCTATCGCGAAGCATGCGGATTGATGCGCGACTTCGAAGCGCGCATTCAACACGCCATCGCCGAACGCGGCGGTGCGCGCGTATCGCTCGCGCGGGAGATCGAAGAAATGGCAGGCGAAGACCCGCACAAAATACCCGCGACTCTGCTGGGACGCACGATCGAAAACGGAGAGTGGTGGCAGTACCTGAAAGAAATCGCCTACACCCATCCGGCATCGGCGCTCTTCGTGTCGCGTCAGATAATTGGCGAAACGGAAATCATCGTGCCGCGCTATCGAGGCGATTCGCCTGTGCCCTTCGCAGTCGGCCTGTTGCCAGCGACTGCCACCACCTAGGCGTATTCCGCAAATTCGACGCCCGAATCCGTAGCGTTGTATACTCTCCCTCTCTGCGTCCGCTTGGGGAATTGCGACGCATTTCACGAGAACTTGCCATAGCCGCCGGGACGCCCGGCTGAAGGAGATAGACCATGGCATTAAAAGGCAAAGTGCTTGTCGCACAAGGCGGCGGTCCTACGGCCGTCATTAACCAGAGCGTTGTCGGCGCGGTGCTCGAATCGCGCAAATTTACCGAAGTAACCCGAGTGTACGGCGCGCTGCACGGCGTGCGCGGCGTCGTCAATGAAGATTTCATCGACCTCACGGAATGCACTACGCAGAATCTGCTCGACGTCGCGGGCACGCCGTCGTCAGGATTGCTCTCCACACGCGACAAACCGGACGCCGAGTATTGCAAGAAGATTTTCGAAACCTGCCGCGCACATGATGTGCGTTACTTCTTCTACTGCGGTGGAAATGACAGCGCCGATTCCTGCCGCATTGTCTACGAAGAAGCGAAGGCCGCGGGCTACGAGATGCAGGTCATCCATGTGCCGAAAACGATCGACAACGATCTCAAAGTCACCGATCACTGCCCCGGTTTTGGCAGCGCGGCTAAATTCGTCGCGCAAGCCTTCGCGGGCGTGAACCTCGACAACCGCGCGTTGCCGGGCGTATATCTTGGCGTCGTGATGGGCCGTCACGCAGGCTTCCTGACAGCGGCATCCATCCTCGCGAAACAATATCCCGACGACGGTCCGCACCTCATCTACCTGCCCGAACGCCCGCTCACCAAAGAGAAGTTTCTGGCGGACGTTCAGGCCGCGTTCGACAAGTATGGCCGCTGCATCGTCGCGGTGTCCGAAGGTATCGTTGGTCCGAGCGGCAAGGCGATCGCGGCAGAATTTACCAACGAAAAAGACGCCCACGGCAACGTACAACTCAGCGGCACGGGCGCGCTCGGCGATTTACTCAGCGAGTGGGTGAAGAGCGGCACGACGATCAAGCGCGTTCGTGCGGATACCCTCGGCTACCTGCAGCGCAGTTTCCTCGGTTGCGTGAGTGAAGTGGACCAGCGCGAGGCGCGCGAAGTCGGCGAAAAGGCGGCGCACTACGCCATCGGCCACGGCATGAGCGGCTCGGTTAGCATCATGCGCGTTGGCGATTATGCGGTAGAGTACAAACTGTCCGCGCTAAAAGACGTGGCCCGCGAGTCCGTCCACATGCCGGACAAGTTCATCAACGCGGACGCCAACGGCGTAACCGATGAGTTTGTAAAGTACGTGAAACCATTGGTAGGCCCGATGCCCACGCAAGCGCGTTTCTCCGCACCCAAAGTGGAAAAAGTCCTGAACAAGTAACGATCATGATCTAAGTATATGCGCGGCGATTGCAATGCGATCGCCGCGTTTTTTATTTGATTGCATGCAGGTCTAACTCTGTTCGCCGAGTATTGCACGCAAGAATTCTCGCGTCCGCATCTCAGCGGGCTCTGAGAAAATCGCCTCCGGCGGACCCTGCTCGATGATTAGGCCTTGATCGATAAACACGACGCGATCGGATATTTCGCGCGCAAAGCGCATTTCGTGCGTGACGAGGAGCATGGTCATGTCGGTCTCTTGCGCAAGATCGCGGAGCACGTTGAGCACTTCGCCGACAAGCTCCGGGTCCAATGCGGAAGTGACTTCGTCGAACAGCATGATCTTCGGATAAAGTGCGAGCGCCCGCGCGATTGCCACGCGCTGTTTTTGCCCGCCCGAGAGCTGCGCGGGATGCGCAGTCAGTTTTTCGCTGAGGCCGACTTTTTCGAGTAACTGTATCGCGCGAAACTCCGACTCCTCGCGCGACAGACGCAGCACATGGCGCGGGGCCACTGTCACGTTTTTCAACACCGTCATGTGCGGAAACAGATTGAAATGCTGGAACACCATCCCCACTTTGGCGCGCATGGCGCGGAGATGCCGCTTGTTTGCGGGGCGCAAGGTCCCGTTGTTTCGCATGTGCCAGAGGGGTTCGCCGTCGATCGCGATTTCGCCGGACGTGGGCCGCTCCAAGGTCATCAGTATGCGTAGAATTGTGGACTTGCCCGAGCCGCTCGGCCCAATAATCGAGAGCTTTTCGCCTTGCGGCACATCTAGGTCGATGCCGCGTAGTACGTCGAGTTTCCCGAACGACTTTGTGAGGTTGCGTATGGCGATGTATGGGGCCATCGTTCTACCGCAGCGCCGCAACGTTAAACCGACGTTCGCCCCACCGGACCAACGCGGCGGACCCGAGACTCAAGAGCAAGAACAGCACACCCACAAGCGTGAGCGGCTCCAGATACCGGAAATGTTCCGCACCGACAACTTTCGCGGTCTGCAGTAATTCCATCACGGTGATCGCGGACAGCATCGGCGTATCTTTGAACATCGCGATCAGGTAGTTGCCCATCGCCGGCAACACGGGCGGCAAGGCTTGCGGAATGATGACGCGACGCCACGTGTCGGCGGGGCCAAGATTAAGCGCCTTTGCCGCTTCCCACTGGCCCTTGGGGACCGCGTCGATTCCCGCGCGATAAACTTCGGAGAGATATGCGCTGTAGTGAATACCGAGCGCGATAACGCCTGCCAGGAACGGCGACAGCGTAATACCGAATTCCGGCGCAACATAGAACAGGAAGTAAATCTGCACGAGTAACGGCGTCGAGCGCACGAACTCGACCGAGTAGCGCGCAACAAATGCAACGGGGGCCGCACCAATCCGCCGCGCAAGGGTCCACACGAGCCCCAGTATCGCAGCCAGCAGAATCCCAAATACTGTTGCCAGGACCGTTACGCGCAGCGCGAGAAGCAACTGCGGTAATACTTCCAGCGCGAATTGCCATTCAAACGTCATCGCGCGCCCTCCAGGTGCCACGCCTTTGAAAGCCGGCGCTCGGCGGCATGAAGTCCCAGGGTCAATACTTGGGCTACGCAAAAATAGATGATCAGCAATAGACCGAATACTTCCACCGTGCGCAGCGTTTCTGCGCGCAAGAGCATGCCGCGAAAGGTGAGGTCGTTGAGCGTAATCAGCGACACAAGCGCGGTGCTCTTCAATAACTCGATGAGCAGATTGCCGGCGGGAGGCAACATGCGCAGCAATGCTTGCGGTGCGATAACGATCCACAGGCGCTTCAGGTTGCTGAGATTAAGGGCTGCCGCGGCTTCGGACTGACCACGGTCAATCGATAAGACCGCGCCGCGCACGACTTCCGCGCCGTACGCGCCAATGTTCAGCCCGAGCACGATGATGCCCGTGGCCGTTGCCGACAGCTCGATTCCAAAGAGCGGCAGCGCGTAGAAAAACCAATAGAGTTGCACGAGCGCGGAGGTCCCGCGAAATGTTTCGACATAGGTGGCTGCGGCAAGACGCAGCGGGCCAAAATGGGAAAGGCGCGCGAGCCCCGCGAGCCACGCCAGCACTACGGCAACTAACGCCCCACCGCCCGTCAAGGTTAGCGTGACGCCAAGCCCGCTCAAAAGAGACGGTATGAACTCGAATAGACTCATCGTAAAACAGCCACCGCATTAATTCGGTTCGGCAGCGGCGCTTGTGGTGCCGCAGAGTTCCGCCGCTGTAACGTTTCCCGGCAGCTCGTTTTCCGTAAATCCAAAAGGCGCCACCAGCGCAAGATGTTCCGGAGACCCAATGAATTTGGCTAGTTCGCCGTTGAAGCCGTCCAGCAGAAATGAATCCTCGTTACGGAACCCAAACGCGCCATACCCGCGGATCTCTTTTCCATCAATCACCGGATCGGTGAATGGCGTGGCGACTTCTATTTTTGAACTTGTCGTTTTCGAGAGCAGGCTTCGTATCGTCAGGCTTGTGCCGGCAAACGCATCGACCCGGCCGATCTGCACGGCTTCGAGGCCGCTCGGCGCGTCGGGAAACAGGACGATGCGCGCATCCGGAATTCCAGACCCCGTTGCGTATCCGCGTTCGACGGCGCCCGCCATGACGCCAATCGTCGCCGATTCGTGTTTCGCAACGTCGGCGTAACTGTGGAGGGCTTTCGGGTTTCCTGTTTGCACGATGAACGCTTCACCGATCGAATAACTCGGATTGGAGAACGCGATCTGTTGGCAACGTTCCGGCGTGATGTACATGCCGGCCGCGATTATGTCGAAACGCTTTGCCCGCAAACCGGGGATCAGCGCCCCGAATTCGGTGAGCACGCCTTCGACTTTGTTCACGCCCATCGATTTCATGACCGCGCGGAGCACTTCAGGCGCTTCGCCGGTCAGCGAATCGGTGCGCGAATCGAGGTACGCATAAGGAGCTTCATTCGCATAACCCACACGAATAACGCCGGTCCGTTTGATGCGATCGAGTGTCGTCTCACCTTCGCGATTTTTGTGTTCCGCCGCATTCCCGCAGCCCGCCGAAATCGTCAGGACGGCAAGACACGCGAAACTTATACAGACACGATATACCATGCGAGACGCGCTAGGCCGGCAGGGCCGGCATTGCATTCCCTATCTCGGAGAAATCGGCCGGCTCCAGAATCTCCGGCTCACGGTTTCCAAGGAACCAGGGGCGCGCCGCTTCCGCTGCAAACGGTTCTTGCAGCGTGTTCTCGATGCTGTTGTACACCGCGAAAATATTCGTGCGCGGATACGGCGTGATGTTGCTGTTCGATCCGTGCATCGTGTTGCAGTCGAAAATGACCATCGAGCCCGCCTGCAATTTCGGCACGTCGATTCCGTGTTCCTTCACCATCCACTCCAATTGCGCGTCGGAGGGAACGCCGTACTCTTGTTTCTTAAGCGACTTCAGATAATGCCCGTCGGGGGTGCGGCCCAGGCATTGCGCGAAGTACATGTGCGATCCGGGGACCAACATTAGCGGGCCGTTGAACTCGTAGTTGTCGGTGAGTGCTATCGAACAGCTCACGGCACGCATCGACGGCATGCCGTCCTCTGCGTGCCACGTTTCAAAGTCCGAATGCCAGTAGAACTCTTTGCCGCGAAATCCTGGCTTCAGGTTGGCGCGCGTTTGATGCAAGTAAACGTCGCCGCCCAATAATTGCCGGACCGCGCTGAGAATATTTTTATGGCGCACAAGACCGGCAAACACGTCGCTCACGGTCTGCACGGCGAAAATTGATCGCGTTTCGCCGCTGGTCGGCTCAGTGACTGCAAGCTCGGACTGCCGAATGCGTTCGCTGCGCCGCAGACGTTCGCACTCGTGCTGAAGCATATTGATTTCTCGTTCATTGAGCAGGTCGCGAATGACGATATACCCGTTGCTTTCGAACGCACTGAGTTCCGCGCGCGAAAGTTGCCCTGGCTTATTCCCGTGAACAACGGGATCCAGGCGTGGCAACAAGCACGCTTCGCCATCAACCCGGCTGGGATATTTGTCGATCATTGTCTCCATGAGATACCCCTTATCGTGGACGCGATTATGCGGTCACCGCCGGAATCGCGTCGTCGTTAAGAAGCGCATATCCGCCGTACTCGTCGTGGTTTTCCTGGCCAGTGCAGGGCGGATTGAATACGCACACTAATTTCAATTCCGTTTTTGCCCGCAACACATGCCGGTCGTGTTGCTCAAGCGCATACATCGTTCCGGGTTTGATTTCATGAATCACTTCCGTTTCCACTTCCTCCAATTCGCCTTCGCCGGCGATGCAATACACGGCCTCAAGATGATTGCGGTACCACATGTTCGTCGTGGTGCCCGCGTAAATGGTCGTCTCGTGAAAGGAGAACCCCATGCCGTCTTTTTTTAGTAGCAATCGTCGGCTGACCCAGGTCGGCGCATGCACCTCGCGATCGCTATCTCGAATCGATTCCAATGTTCGTACAATCACGCCAAGGCCTCCGTGTTATGGACTGCTCCGTCATTGTCCGCCGCTTGTGTCACTTCATTTATGGAGCGCTCGAGCGCGCGCAACCCATCGGCCAACACGGTGTCTTCAATTGTAAGTGGGGGTAGAAGCTTGATGACGTGATCGCGCGAACCGCAGGTTTCGATGATCAAGCCGTTCCGAAATGCCGCGTCCCGTATTTCGATGGCCAACTCGCCGGAAGCAATTTCTATCCCAAAAATCAATCCGCGCCCGCGCACGCCCACGATGCACGGATGCATTTCGCGCAGTTGGTGCAAGCGCTTCCCGAGGTACCACGATTTTTTTTGCACTTGGCGCGAGAACTCGCGGTCGCGCCAATACGTCGAAAGCATTTCCGCTGCCGTGACGAATGCAAGGTTGTTGCCGCGGAATGTCCCGTTGTGCTGGCCCGGCTTCCAGATGTCCAGCTTGCGTTTCATCAGCACGACCGACAGCGGAAGTCCGTAACCGCTGAGCGATTTCGACAAGGTGATGATGTCCGGCACAATGTTTGCCTCTTCGAAACTGAAGAATGTGCCGGTGCGGCCGGAACCGGCCTGAATGTCGTCAACGATGAAAATAATCCCGTGCGCGTTGCAAAGGCGCTCGAGCCTGCGCAGCCAATCGTAGCTCGCTTCGTTGACGCCGCCTTCGCCCTGAATGCACTCGACGATCACCGCGGCGGGAAAATCGAGACCGCTGCTGTTGTCCGTGAGCATCCGTTCGAGATACGCGATCGTATCGACATGCTCGCCAAAGTATCCGTCGTAGGGCATGAACGTCGTATCGTGCAGACCAACGCCCGCAGCGGACCGAAAATGTGCGTTCCCCGTGGCGGCCACGGAACCGAGCGTGACGCCGTGAAACCCGTTGGTAAACGCGATGACGTTGGTGCGCCCCGTGTAATTACGCGCAAGTTTCAGCGCCGCTTCCACCGCATTGGTCCCGGTCGGCCCCGTGAATTGCACACGGTAATCCATCTCGCGGGGACGCAAAATGATTTCGTCGAGCGCCTCGATAAAACGGCGTTTCGCGCCGCTGTACATATCGAGTCCGTGAACGATACCGTCGTTCCAAATGTAATCCAGCAACGCCCGGCGCAGAATCGGATTGTTATGGCCGTAATTCAAAGTGCCCGCGCCGGCGAGAAAATCGATGTATTCGCGCCCGCGTTCGTCGTAGAGGACCGCGTTCTGGGCGCGATCGAACACGGTCGGATATGCGCGGCAATAGCCGCGAACGTTGGACTCCAAGCTCTCGAAAGCGCTCGTGTCGCACACCTTTGTCGTACCGGTTTTAGAATCCATGCAAACTCCCCTTTTTTTCGTTGCAACGTGGAAAAAAGGTTTATAACGGCCCGATGCGAAACAGTTGCTCCGCTTCGTGGTTTCCACCCGGAAAATCATCTGCGCGAAATCCCGCGCTAAGAACAATGGGACACCCACGTCGTTCGGCAAATGACGTAAATAGCCGGCGTGATGCGGAATTCGATGGTGTCACGGTTGCTTCGAGGTAGCGGACGTCGCGCAGCGCCTCTCGCGCAAGGATGCTGCTCAACATAAGTTGGCCAATCCCGCTCCCGCGAAGGTCGCCCGAAACCGCGATCTGCCAGACGAACAAGGTGTCTGGCCGGCGCGGTAAACGGTATGCTCCGGTGAACCCGCCAAGCCGATCGTCAGAGTCGCAGACAACACTTGTATCCGCGAAATGCGAACACAGCAGCAGGTAGGCGTAGGGCGGATTGAATTCAAGCGGAGGGCAGTTGCGCACCAGCCCGCATACGTCGCTTGCATCATCTACCGTGGGAATCCTGAACCGGATAGTCCTATGTTGTGATGGTAGCATTATTTTATGACTTGAAATAATCATTACAGAAATGATTCTAACAAGAATTAATAGGATGTGCAACTTAAATGATTAATTGCGATAAATTGCTGCAATAAAGGAGGTTACGACGATGGATCAGTTGCGCGCTTCATGTCGCCTACATCCAAAATCGGCGATGCGTCAATCTCGCGGGCTTGCATCAGCTCGACTACACGTTCCAGCGATTGGGCAAGCTGTTCGCGCTCCGCTGCGTTTAAATCGGCGAGTCGCTTAACAAGCTGATCCTGCAAGGGAGAAGGGGCAGCTCTGGCGGCTTCTATGCCGAGTGGCGTCACCGCAATATGAACGAGCCGTCGATCTTCGGTACTGCGACGACGCTGTACCAGACCTTTCGCTTCGAGCCGATCGACGAGACCGACAACCGTACTTCCGCTGAGATGGATTTGCTGGCTGATGTGCGTGGCGCTGACGGGTCCATCCTCTACGATACACATCAAGGCGAGCAACTGGGGCACAGTTAGCTTGTGTGTCGTCGCCAATTTACGCGAGTGAATATCGACCGCGCGGATAATCCTGCGCAGTGCCCGCAGGATACGCAGGTCGTCCCGTTCGGGTGAATGCGAACCAAGGCCGGTTATGTGTACTCGATTTGGCGTAGGTGTTGTTCCGTTTCTTAATCGCGAGGCGAGGATCAATGCGTCTACGCGTTACCATCCTCGATTGTCTGCAACTCACGCAACTTTCGCGCAAGTACCGAGTACTGTTCCGGCGAGTTGATTTGATTGCGCACGTTATCCGGCAGGTATCGCTGATCGGAAGACTCAAGGATCGCCGCAATCAACTGCAGTTCGTGCGCCTGGCTTCGCAAGCTCCTAAAATTCTCGACGACTTCCTGCACAAGCTGTGCATCAATCGGCCGTTCCTGAATCAACGACTCCCGGCGCACGCGCGTGAGCACGCTTTCGATGTCCGCGCCGCTCAACGGTGGCGTCTTGCTCAAATCGGGTAACGACTTCTCGTCGAGGGGAAGTTTCAGCTTCTTCGCCATCGCAAGAAACATTTCCTTCCGATCGTCTATTGTTTCCGGATAGAAAAGCGGGATATGTTCCTCGCAGCGCCCCTGCCTTTTTAGGTCGATTGGAAGCAAATCGGGCCGGCACGTCAGCAAAAACCAAATGATTTTGCCGCGATACTGCGTGTTGCCCATTTGCGAGGCGAGCTGCGCGAACACGCGCGCGCTCGTGCCTGAATCGCCACTGGCGGTGCGATCGCCGACCGCGGCGTCCGCTTCATCGACAATTACCGCGACGGGCCCAAGTTCACGCACGACGAAGAGAATGCGTTCGAGATTCGCTTCTGTTTCGCCGACGTATTTGCTGCGGAAATTGAGAATGGTGATGCACGGTATCCCGACCGCGCCCGCATAGCACTGGGCCAGAAATGTCTTGCCTACTCCCACCGGCCCGCAGATCAAGTAGCCCATCGGCACTGCATCGTACTTACCCTCGCGTACCAGCTTCGCGTCATTGATCAATCGATTTTTTGCCGCGCTATGTCCAGCAACCATCGTGAGATCGTACTTTGGTTGCACAAACTCGATAAGCCCTGGTAACTGCGCTTCCATCAGGTTCTTCTTGATCGCCGCCAACTTCTCCGTGGAAATATCGGATGCGGATTTTTTGGCGCCTTCGTCTTTCACCGGGTCAGCGACCACCTTACCGGCGTCCGCGCGCGTTGCGAGGCGCAGCATCGCGTCGAAATTTGTCAGCGTAAGACCTGCGCTCATTTTTGCAAGCCGCTCGCCATCGTTTGCCAATGCGGGATACTGGCTTGTGACGAACAGTTTACGCTCTTCGACGGTCGGTAACTCGACGCCAATCTCTTCCGTGTATGGGCTCTGGACCAGCGACTGGTTCAACCGCGCGAGACTTTCGGTCATCAGCACAAACACGAGATTCACACTGCGCACAACCGGGCTGCGCGCCCAATTTAGCAATGTCGCGAGATGAGGTGTAGGCCGGTCTTCCGCGGCGCAGATGAAATCGACGTAATCAATTAAAACGGCGACTTTACGCGATGCCGCGTCGTCCGCAACGAGCAATAGTGAAATCAGGCGATCCAGAACGCGAAATGCCTGTCCCGGTTCTGTGACGGTTTCGAGGCTTCCGCCGAGTATGCGCAACAACAGGGCGTTCATCCGCGTCAGGCGTTGGCCGTCGCCACCCGCGTAAGCGCGCAAGCCGCGCCCCAAGTCGTAGTGCAAAACAAGGTCATACTTGCCGAAGAGCCGCGTAGCAAGAAAATCCGGCAGCGGCTCGAATGCGGCCGCGCCGTTCTCCGCGCTCGCAACCATGTCGCCCACGTTGCCATGCAATACAAACATACTCGAGCCGCCTGCGAGATAGGTTTCCTCGAAGCGTGTAACCCAACTGGGCCAGGTGCGTGTTGCCATGTAGCGATGTCCGATTCGGTGTAGGAGCGTTTGCCATTCCCGCAATGGGAGCGGCATTATACGTTGCGATCAAACCAACTCCCAACTACGGAGCCTGTGTGTCCAGTGAAAGCGCGCTTTCGCTTATTTTGGGGGCTGTTTTTTGCCCCGGCATCTTGTCTGATGGGCGCCGTCCTCTGCGCTTCCTGTTCGCAACCCGGAAGCGTTGAGACTGTCGAGGTAGCGAAACCTAATCTTGTGCTGATTGTCGCCGATACCTTGCGCGCGGACCGCGTCCACATGCAGCGTAACGGCAAACCCCTTATGCCGAACCTCGCCAAACTGGCTTCGGAATCGTTGGATTACCGCAACTGCCGCGTACAGGCGACTTGGACCAAGCCGTCGATGGCTACACTCTTCACCTCGTTGTACCCCGAAGTGCACAAGGTTTACTACGGTATTGATGGCGATCTCAGTGAAGACGCCCTTCCGGAGACTGACGTACTACCGCCGTCCTTCGAGACTTTTGCTGAATTTTTGAAATCGCAGGGCTATGCGAATGCCGGAATACAGAGCAACGCGAATATTGTGTCCCACTTCGGTTTCGATCAAGGCTTTGATTCCTACGAGTACCTAAAGTACCCCAAGTTTCACGGCAATGCCGTGACTGACGCCGCACTTGAAGAACTCTCGAAGTTGCCATCGCCACGATTTCTATATGTTCATTACATGGACGCCCACGCCCCTTACGAAACGCCAGCCGACTTCGTGGACGCAGATGCGAACTTGCCGTCCATTTCCAAAGAGGACCGGAAGCTAGTCGAAAACTATAGTGACTGCTACCGTGATCGCATCATGTTCGAAGTTGGCATCACTAACCAGCGCAAATATGGAAATCTGTCAAAAGAAGGCGAGGAATACTTACGCGCCAAGTACGATTCGTCCGTGCATTACTTGGACGTTCAACTAGGTCGACTCATTGACCGCGTGAGAGAATCCGACCCCAACGCCATCATCGTCGTGACCTCTGACCACGGTGAGGAACTCTGGGAGCACGGCTCGATCGGACATGGTAAGACAGTCTACGAAGAACTTACGCGGGTACCTCTAATTGTGTATGTTCGTGGAAAATCGCCACGCACCGTGGATGCCCCGGTCGAGCTGGTCGACATCCTTCCGGCTTGCGCGGCCTTACTAGGCCTACACCCCCGTCCTGAATGGCAAGGGCGGGACATCGCGACTCTATCAGGCGCGCTGCCCGTGGATCGCCCCTCTTACTCTGCCGCAATGATGTCAATCAAGGGTTCGAATCGCGACCTTGATGCAATAGTTCTGGGTGAGGAGAAGCTCATCGTAGATAAGATTGCGTCCAACGAAACCTTTATCAATCTTAAAAATGATCCAGGTGAGCGTAACGGTACCATTCTTGAGCCATCTCATACTGCTGCTGCGCCGCTTCGGAAGATGTTGCAAGACTTCCATTCTGCGAACGCATCGCATCCGCTTCGTCAAGAGTCGTCAACGACGAGTGCCCTGACTCCTGAGCAGCAAGAAAATATTCGGAGTATTGGATATCTCAAGTAGCGAGAGCAAATACGTTCCAAAAGGGAACGACAGATATCCTACTGGAAATACTTTGCAAATGACGGAACTCATACGTAGGACTCGTGTTAAATAAGTGTTAGCCGTCTGAAAATCGGTTGACACACTGCTCGCTGTATGATAGAGTCATACAGGAGAGAACCAGCTGCATTCGGTCCCGTTTGTGCGGGGCTTTATGGGTCGCTTGGGAGAGGGTTTAGAAACGTCGTGGTTGGCTGCGTGAGCGGGCTGCACGGATCTTGGAGTTCTTCGGGGAAAAGGGGTGTAGTATTTCCTCGCGTGTCGCCACATGTAAATAACCTTGTCCTTAACGCCTGGTATGCAGTTTTCTACAGAGTAAGGAGGTGAAAGAATGAAGAAGCTCGCTTTGTTCGCATCCGTGTTGATGTTGGGTGTTCTTACGGCTAGCGCCGGTACACTCGGTGTTGCGTCGTTCAGTGACGGTGGTGGCAACGTGGACTCGCAGTTGTTCCCGCCGTCGTTGGCGGCCACGTTCCTCGCGCTCAAGAACAACGAAGCAACGGCCAACGAGTACACCGTCCTGTACTTCGGTCTGGATGGCTCGAACCGTACACCTGTTGCCAACACGTTCTCGATCGCGGGTAACGCTGCTCGTGGCTGGCGCCCGGTGCAGACTGACCCGAACGAAGGTGTAGGATCGCTTATCCCGAACGCCACCGGTACCGCCGGTGCTGGTACGGCGTCGATCCTGTACTCGGACGCTGTCGCTCCTAGCGGCGCGGTCCGTATCTTCGTTGGTGGTGCCGCTGGCGCCAACTCGTCGTATGCTTGGTCGATGATCCCGTAATCTCGCACGTTACTGGGTTTTTCGTTAGCTATACGAAGAATGTCTCCGGGCGGGTAAGTCGCAAGACTTGCCCGCCCGTTTTTTTGCTTGGATTTCGTGCAGACGGGCGTTTGAGCGTAGAAGGGCCGCTGCGTTCCATCCCGGTTACCTTCCGCCCGTCATGCCAAAACAACATGGACCGATTTATCGTCTGTTGCGTGGAAAAAGCCGGCGACAACCGCAGAGTTCCTACCTCTATACCCAAGCAGTGACCGTGCGTCGAATCGTTGCGCTTCCGATTCGCACTTTTAAAATGCCGATGTAATAGATATAAATCTATAATGTTTAGTCTATATAAAACACAAATAAAGGCATGTTTTGATTACAATTAATAGTCTAAAAGCAACGATAATACTCATTGAAATCGGCATATATTACTAAAAGCAATTATTTATCACCATTTTCTACACATCCGCGAACTCCCTGCGTAGCGACTTGAAGTGCGGAGATGGCTTGTGGGGAAACAAATTGACCGCGGTATATCCTAAAGTCGATTCGCTGCTATGCCGATAAATCCCGTGGCGCACATTGCGCTGGGGATTTCTTTGGAGGGCAGTACTTATGTGGCAAGCACTTGGGCAGCGGGCGCGCCACGGCGGGCTTAACGTATGAGCGGCGGCTTCAACATCGGCGGCCTCATCACAGGGCTGAACTCGAACCAGATTATCAGCCAGCTCATCCAGCTTGAGCGCGCGCCCATCGCACGTTTGGAAGACCGCATTGATGAGCTGGAGTCGGCCAAGAGCGCCGTCAGCGCCATTCGCAGTACGCTCCAAACCTTGCGCAACCGCGCGCAGGACTTCCGCCTTACGAACCTATTCAGCCAATTCCAGGCAACGTCGAGCGAGGAATCAGTCCTCACCGCGACCGTTTCGGGAGAGTCGCCCGTGTCTGGCGCCTATGCAATAAGTGTCATCGCACTTGCGAGCGCCACCTCCGCAAACAGCAGCGCAAAGCTTGGCGCGGCCATTAATACTGGGGCGGCATTGAGTTCGAGCGGCATTTCTGCAGAAATTACCGGGGGTACATTTACGATAAACGGGGTTCAAATGAACGTGGACCCCGCCACGGATTCTCTTACCTCTGTCATTAACACCATCAACGCCAATGGCGCAGGCGTCACAGCCAGCTACAACGCAACAACCGACAAGCTTACGATTGCGAACACGACGGCGGGCAATACGAGCATCATCAATTTTGGTGCGACTGGTGATACAAGCAACCTGCTCGACGTGCTGAATGTGTCCGGGGCGACGCAATCTACAAACGTAAATGGATCGACCGAGGTCTCGAGCACGCGCAATCTGGGCGCCATCAGTGCGACCGAAGTGCTTAATACTGTTTCGTTTGGCGGCGGCGCTATTACCGCGGGCAGCTTTAAGATTAATGGTGTGACCATTACCGTCGATCCCACGTCGGATACCTTGTCGGATGTGCTTGGTCGAATCAATGATAGCGATGCAGGGGTAACGGCGAGTTACGACAGTTCGACCGACACAATTCGCATGGTTAGCGATACGTTGGGCAGCCGCACGATTTCGTTCCAAGCCGGCACGAGCAATTTCCTCAATGTCACCAATCTCACCGCGGCCACGCAGACCGCGGGCGCAGACTCACAGTTCACCATCAACGGTGGACCGGTGCTGACGCGCAATAGCAACGAAATTGCGGACGCCATCGGCGGCGTGACCCTCCGTTTGTTGAGTACGGGCACAAGTACAGCCACGGTCTCCGTCGATGACGATGCGATTGTTGAGGACGTGCAAGAATTTATTACCGCGTACAACGACGCGATCTCCGGGTTACGCGATCAGATCACCGGCTCAGGCGCGCTTTCGGGCGATGCTTCGCTGCGTCAAATCGAGGATTATTTGCGCGGCAACATCTTCAATCAGATCCCCGGCCTTAGCGGAACATTCGAGAGTCTTGTAGATATTGGCATCGATACCGGTGACAGCTTCGATTCGGGCGTGGTATCCCCGCTTCAGATGGATGAGGACGCCTTCCGCGAAGCGTTGCGCGACGACCGCGCCAATGTGCGCGATTTGTTTTCAAATTCGAGTGAAACGGGTATCGCCAACCTTTTCTTTGACTTTCTCGATGAAGCGACTTCCACGACTGGCTATCTGAACCAACGCGTAAAAAGCAATGGTTCTATCGATACGCAGATCCAGGACTTGAACGATCGCATCGACCGTATGGAAGACCGTATCGCCGCGAAGGAACGGCGATTGCGCGCGCAGTTCACAAGACTAGAGACGATGGCCTCGCAGTTCCAGCAGCAGGGGGCGTCATTGTCGGGAATACAAAGTTCATTTTTGTCGATTTAATTGATGCAGGAGGACCAGAATGTCAGCAGCCGCACAGTACAACGCCTATAAACGCGTCGATGTCGAGACATCGTCGCAGGGCAAACTCATCGTGATGTTGTTCAACGGCGCGATCCAGCGCGCGGAAGAAGCGAAACGGCAACTCTCGAAGGGCCGCACCGAAGGCGTTCACAACAACTTGCTGCGCGCGCAGGACATCGTCGCCGAACTCCGCAATTCGCTGGACATGAAAGTCGCGATCGCTAAACAACTCGACCGCATTTACGAATACTTCCAGCACCTATTGATCAAAGCAAATATTCGCAAGGACAGCTCGCCGCTCGATGAAGTGATTACGCACCTCACGGCAATGCGCAACACCTGGCAGGAAGCCTTCGCGAAAGCTGCAACGCAAAGCGCGGAAGAATCGAAACCGGCAAACGTGCACGGCGCTGCCGTGCTGAATATGCAGGGCTAATCACTCACGCCCTTTGCGCGCGCTCACCGTCCTATTGGCGTGAGCGCGCGCTTTCTTTTTTTGTATTAATGTGAAGTCCCACAGCAATTTAGCGCGCGATAAACTCCTCACAATTCGCTAAAGATTTTCCAGCTTTTGTCGATAAATTAGATGTAAGCCAAGACACGGAGGTCGCGGCGAGTGACACGGATGTCAACCTTATTAAAAGGCCAAGGCAAGTCATCCAGAATTAAACCGGCAGACTAATCCCACTGCCGTTGGAATTGGCAAGCCCCAGGTCTTACCCTCTGACGAGTGCGCTATGGCTCCCAAGGCATAGCGCATCTTTTATTTTACGCGGCGTGCTTCGAAACTTCCCCACTTCATGTCGCCGGAATGGAGACAGCGCAATTTGAGTTCCCATCGATCAATCAGATAGTCAACATCGGCTGTCGCTAGCACTGAATCGCAAGCACGCAGCTTGGCGATATCCTCACGTAGTATTTCAGTTAATCGCTCGCTCCAATCACCCGTTACAATATTCTGAAATCCTGCCACCCGTAATTGCTCGACATATTGCTCAACGGTTGCCAGGCTGTATTGGGAATCCGCAGCGTAGGTCTCAAACTCTTGGCTTCCGAACGCTCGCCCGCGCAGGTAGTCGGTGAAGAATATGCGTCCTCCTGGTGCGACCAACCTGAACAATGTCTGCATCAGCTTTTGTTTGTCTTGGATGTGAAGAAACGAATCCTTGCTGTATACCGCATCGAATTGCGCGGCAGGCAGTGGTACCGACAATACGTCCCCAAGGATAAACGCGACATTGACGATGTTCCGCTCGTTACCGCGACGTTGCGCTTCCGCGTGCATCTGCGGTAGCACGTCAAGTCCGGTCACCTGCGCGGAATACGCTTCCGCGAAAAAAAATGCGGCACCGCCGAGACCCGACCCGATGTCCAGCACGCGCGCGCCCGGTCTAAGATCAAGCGCTTTCGCGGCGTGACTCGCAACTTCGGGCGCGCCTGAACTGAGAAAGTCCTTACCGAAAATCCATTCGTAGCGGGTGAGACTTTCGTGGCTATATTGTTCCTGCGTGGGCAGTCCGTTCTTAGGCATACAGCACTTCGACGAGTGTTAGCCCGTGCGCGGGCGCTGTATTGCCATGGTAAGGTCCACCAGATTCGAACAATTCCGCAATGCGCGTTTCCGGAACAGCGCCGCGCGCAACATCAACCAGAGTGCCGGTGATATTGCGCACCATTTTGTAGAGGAAGCCGTCGCCGTGGAAGCGAATAGTGAATAGACCCTTCGCATCAAAGGGCGCAACGATCCCGCCTTCGTGCAATTCGATCGAATGCAGTCGGCGCACGGTGCTTTCACGTTCCGATCCGCTGCTTTGAAAGCCGGCGAAATCGCGCGTGCCGGTGAATTGCGTGGTCAGCGACTGTAAGCGGTCGAGATTCACACCGCGCGGGAGTTGCCAGCAATACGCTGCATTGAATGGATCGGGCTCTTCCGCATTGGAGACGCAAAACCAATAGCGCTTGCCTTTCGCCGAATCGCCCGCATGAAATCCACCGGGCGCGGAGTGCAATGCGGTGACCTGTATATATGGACCCAACATCCGCGTGAGAGAGCGACGCAGTTTCTCGAGATCCTGTTCGCCAACCCAAGGAAAGGAGCAGACTTGTCCGAATGCGTGAACGCCCGCATCCGTGCGGCCTGCGCCATAAATGCGGACCGGTTTGTTTGCGATTTGCGAAAGGACGCGCTGGATTTCGCCTTGCACGGTGGTTCGGTCGGGCTGCACCTGCCACCCCGCGAAGGGAGTGCCGACGTAACGAATTGTGGCGCGCAATGTTGGCATTGGGTTGCCGGATTAGAGAACCGGCTTGAAGAGACGAATCTCTTTGGTGTCGTTTGGCGCAGTAACCTCCGCGTAGACCCAAAACGCGTTTTCGACGCGCAACCAACTCGAATAGCGGAACGTCGCGAAATGTTCGCTCGGCGTCACACTCACGGCGAGTGGCGCGTTCGGCGTGAGATCAATAACGCGATGGAGATCGAAGGTGTATGCCAGGCCGGTCGCGACGTTGTAGACGGGATCGTACCAGGACGTCTTGGACCCTTCGTACACGTAGAGATGGCCCGCGCCGGTGAAAACAACCGAGGCAGGACGCACGAAGAAATCGTGCCAGCCGCTCAAATCCATAATCGGTTCGTAAGGATTTCCCACGGGTTGCCATTTTTCGCCATCGTCGCTTACGAAGTGAAATATGCGTTCGTTTCGACGCACGTAGCCGATCACGTAGCAATGGTATTTGTTCTCTGCGCAGACGATCACGGGATCTTTGTATTCAATCGGTTGTTGATCGCGTTCATAGTTTTTTTCGCGCGGCACGATTACCGGTTTGGCTGTGGACGCAAGAAATTCCGCGGGGGTTGCTGCATCGTCGAATTTAATGATGGACCACGGACCTTCCTTCCACGGCCCGCAGGCGTACAGTTTAAATTTGTTCGTCGCGGGATCGATCAACAGTGCGGGGCGTTCGAATCCCGGAATTGGCACATCCTCGCGTTTTATGGTGAGTACTTTTTCGAAATGCTCGCCTTCGCTGCTGCGGAGTATACGAATCTCGTAACCGCGCAGACCGCGCTCGCCTTCGCCGGCGCGCATGCGGCAGGCCATCCAAAAAACGCCATCCTTATCGCGTGCAACGGAAGGCGCTCCCGCCCACCATTCGGGTTCGTCTTTGTCCGGCTTGAGGATAGTAATGCCGGGTGCGTTGAGTTGCTTCGCGATTGCGCCAAGACTCATGTCCGCGCGAGGATGAGAAAGAAGTGAATCGTCGGCAATTGCATAGAGTGCAAAAAACGCGGAAGCGAGTGCTACAAGTACTGACTCACGGATCATTGAATGACCAAGTCGTCCGGGTCGCTCAAGGGCAGTTTGTCTTGGCAGCCGGGACATTCTTTCGGGTCGTAGCTTTTCAGTTGAAGATACGAGAGCGGTTTGTAGGGACAATCGAAGTTGGCCTCTCCCCCACTGCGATCGACGAGCACGGACACGCCCGCGATACGCGCGCCGCGTGCGCGAAGGTGTTCGATTGTTTTTTTCACCGAGCCGCCTGTGGTGACGATGTCTTCGACGACCAACAAGTTTGTGCCGGGATCGAGTTTGAAGCCACGTTTCATCGACATGCCACCACCTTCATCGTCCTTTTCCGTGAACACGGATCTACATTCGAGGTGGCGGGCGGTTTCATAGGACAAGATAATGCCGCCGGTTGCGGGTCCGCATACGAGTTCGATCTTATCGTTTGCCCACTTGTCTGCGATCGCTTTGCAGAGGCGTTCGGTGTAGTTAGGGAATTGCAGCACGCGGGATGCCTGTACAAAGTGCGCCCCATGGCGTCCGCTGGTGTAGAGGAAGTGTCCTTCGAGGAGTGCGCCGGTTGCGCGAAATATATCGAGGACTTGTCCGGAGGTCATACAGCGAGTTCCTTTGTCACGAGCGCGACCGCTTCGGTTGGGTTTGCATGTTTCAGAATCGGCCGGCCCACGACCACGAAGTTTGCGCCAGCCAGCGCGGCTTCGCGTGGCGTCATGAAGCGGGCCTGGTCGTCGGTGGACGCCCACGCTGGCCGTATGCCCGGCGTGACAATTAGAGGCCCATGCCCCACAGCGCTGCGAATCGCAGCGATCTCATGCGGCGACGCCACGACACCGTGCGCGCCGTTGTTGACCGCAAGCTTTGCGAAACGCGTCACCGTTTCTTCCGCGCTTGCGGGAATGCCGACTTCATTCTGCAAGACCGCGTCGTTGATGCTTGTCAGCACGGTAACCGCGAGCACGCGTGTTTGTGATCCTTCGACTGCTTCGCGCGCGGCCGCAATCATTTTCGCCCCGCCGCAGGCGTGGATTGTGATCAGGTCTGCGCCCATGCCGGCCGCGGCTTGCGCCGCATGTTTCACGGTGTTTGGAATGTCGTGCAGTTTGAGATCGAGAAATACCTTTTTGTTCGCGGCTTTGAGCTGTTCGATGATCGCCGGGCCGGTACGCGAGAAAAGCTGGAGTCCGGCTTTGTACCAAATGCACCCGCCGCAGGTGTCGACGGCGTGCGTTGCCGCGTCGAGGGTATCCACATCTAAAGCGATAATCAGTTCGGTGGCCATCTTATGCTTTCATTGCGCCGACAAGTTCCGACACATTTTCGATCTCATGGCGCAGGAGATAGTCTTCAATCCCTTCCAAGACCCGTATCGCCGCATCGGGCTGGCGGAAGTTCATCGAACCGACCGACACAGCGGTAGCGCCTGCGAGAAGGAACTCGATCGCATCGTCTGCTTGGCAGATGCCGCCCGTGCCAATAATGGGAATTTTCACCGCGCGGCGTGCATCCCAAACCATCTTTACGGCGACGGGGCGAATCGCGGGACCGCTCAACCCGCCGACGATATTGGACAATCTCGGGCGGCGTGTTTCGGCGTCGATTGCCAAACCAAGCAGGGTGTTAATGAGGCAGAGCGCATCGGCGCCAGCCGCTTCCGCAGCGAGGGCCGGCTCGGTAATATCCATGACGTTTGGCGTCAGTTTCACGATCAGCGGCAATTTGGTCACTGCACGAATTGCGCGGGTGTACTCTTCCACGCAACGCGGATCCTGCGACACAAGCACCGCGCCTTTTGCCTTGCGCGCGTCGTGTACATTCGGGCAGGAGAGGTTGGCTTCGATGGCGTCTCCTGCACCCTCCGAATCGATTCGGCGTGCAAGTTCGACATATTCGTCCGCGGAATGCCCGTAGATGTTGGCGATAATCGTTGCGCACTTGGCGCGCAGGAAGGGCAGTTTTTCGGATAGATAGGTCTCGATACCGACGTTTTGCAGGCCGATGGCGTTCAGCATGCCCGCCGGCGTTTCGACAAGGCGCGGCGGCTTGTTCCCCGCGCGGGGTTTCAGTGAAAGGCTTTTCGTGGTCACGGCGCCCAAGCGGCCAATGTC
This sequence comes from Candidatus Hydrogenedentota bacterium, assembly GCA_020848835.1. Taxonomy (GTDB): domain Bacteria; phylum Hydrogenedentota; class Hydrogenedentia; order Hydrogenedentales; family SLHB01; genus JABWCD01. Next base: position 182,787 of record JADLHJ010000059.1, on the reverse strand, counting down.
GAAGTACTGGCTGTATTCCGCGCCATAACCGAAGGTGCCGGACGCGACGGTTACGGGGTTCTTCATCTTCAAGCCGCCGAGATCGATGCCGAGATTCGGCGTCGTGGCGGCGGTGGTCCCCGTAGTCATGGTCGTTCAAGTCCTTCGATAGTGGACACTGTGGACGTAGCGGTCACAGTGGACATTGTGGCACTCACCGCGAGCGAAGGCCCTCCGCAACCTAAGGCATTGGAGGGCGAGCGAGTAAGTCGTATTGGCGACAGAAATTTCAATTGCTCGTACTGGCGGGAGCGCCCCCTTTGTATGCCACTTTCCCGTTCTCATCTTCAAATTTCGTTCCGTCAGGCAGGAGGGCGATATGGGCATCGAAGAAGATGCGCTGAATCGCGGGCAGAGACTTGGGCGAGATGTTGCTGGCGTTCAGGATGCCTTCGTACAGGGCCCAACGGTCAGCATTTTCGCCAAGCACGAGTTGGGCATTGCGGTCGCGGTCGCGGCTGCTGCCAAATTTTTTGTAGTCGCTGCTGCGGATGATGGACACGAGGCCGTTGTTCGCTTCCATGAGGTGGCCGGTCGCCAGAAATCCTTCAACCAAATGCGCGCGCGCGGCACGGGTGCGGATCGCTTGTTTTATGGCATCGGTTTCCACCACTAAGGAACCGCGGTTCTTGATGTCTGGATCGCGCACTTTGTCGTGGATCGCCTGCTCAATTTCCGCGGCAAGGGCTTTTACGTCTTCGACAGGAAGGTCGGCGTAGTCCGGCGCGACGCGCATGAATGTGTGACACCCTGAAACAAGGACAAGGCAAACGGCGAGCGATGACATTCGTTTCACGAAGAATCTCCAAATCGTGCAAGTATGCATTTGAACGGGTTGGTACGGGTCGCGATTATACCTGACTGACGAAGCAAAACGGAGTGGAAACCACATGCGCTGGGAATACAAATTTGTATCGCTGGCCGCCACGGGTTGGCTTGGGGGAAAACTGGATGTCCAATTGATTGAAAAAGCTCTTAATCGATTGGGACGGGAAAGTTGGGAGGCCGTGTCTGGTTTTGACACCAATCATTTGCATGGCGAAACGAGAGATGTTCACGTTTTGTTAAAACGCTCGATTTCTTAGTCTAGGCTTGTACCGTCGCAAGCGTGCTGAGCGTAGCGGGATCCACGATCTCGACCACTTGCACCGGCGTGGAGCGCACGACGAGATCGTACAACTCTTCCACTTCCTCCATCTTCATGCGGGCGCAGCCGTTTGATGTGAATGAGCCAACCGTTGCCGGATCGGGTGCGCCGTGGATACCCAGGTCTTTCGGCAGGCCTTCCTGTACTGGCACCATCGGCATCCAGCGGGTCCCGAGGAGGTTACGCGGATCGCCGGCGGGGATGGGCCCTTCACCGGGCTTGTGCCAAACCGGGTCCTTTTCTTTGTTACCAATCTTATAAAGGCCTAGCGTGGTTTCGTGACCAGGCTTGCCGAGGCCGCAGTTGTAGCGTTTGAAGATGCCGTTGGCGTCCAGCAGGAACAGACGGCATTTGGAGCGTTCGACTACGATGCGGAAATCTTTTGGGGTCCACTTGAGGCGTTGGCCGAGATTCAGTTTCGCGTCAGGCGTCAGTCCGTTGGCGCGCGTCAACAGGCCCAAGGTCGTGTTCAGCTTGATCCCAATTGAGGTAAAGCTGTCGCCCTTTTCGATTGTGTATATCTTGCTCTCGGGGGTTTCACTCTGCGAGAACACCATGGCGATATTGGCGCGGCCGACTGCATCCAGCGCTTCGTTCCACTCCGGGCTATCCCAGGTCGCGCCTTTCAGGGCCTCGGCGTACATCTCGCGCGCTTCACCGAGTTTGCCGTCTCGTTCGGCCTGGCGGGCGATGCCGGTCAACGCAGGGGCGCGGAATTCAGCGGGGGCGTTTCCGCGGATTTCGTTGTAAACCGCGATGGCTTCCTGGGTTTTGCCGTCCTCTTCCAACAGCTTCGCATATAACGCCATCGCGCGCGGGCGCTCCGCACTTTGCTGGAACTCTGTTGTGATGCGCTTGAACCCTTCAATTGCCTTGGCCCGATCACCTGCCTTGGCGTCTAACTCCGCAAGCATCATGATTGCGGGGACTGCGACTTGAGCGTCCTTTGCGTCGGCTGCAATTGGCCGCAACGCTTCGCGGGCCTCGTCAGATTTTCCCTCTTCGAGGAGCGCGCGGGCCGTGTCCAGCGAAGTTGGTTTTGAGGTCTGCACCGCCTCTATGACGCCGCCGCTGGCGAACATCCAGGTGCCACCGCGATACCCGCCGTAGGCCAAGGCGCAGACGGCAACGATACCGAACATGATCTTTGCGATGCTGGGCTGTTTCTTTTGCTGGCGAAGGAGTGGAGGCATTTGCATATACCCAATATGTTGGGGTGAAGTCCGGTAACGGGAACCAGAATACAACAAACTATAGTCTGTGACAAGTGGCAAAAAAAAGCTAAAAACGGACCTCATATCCTATGCAGAGGTGCGGCTCTAGGGGGTGCTTATGAATAATTTCGTACTGCTCTTTCACTAGGGGCCACTCCTCCGGCAGGCATACAGCGTAGACGTACTCGATGCCGATGCGCTGCTCGCCCAATGTATCCTTGATAGCCTGCGTGGGTTTCATACGAAAGCGGTAGTGGCGGCCGATCTCGGGCATGCCGAGGCGTTGGTAGTAGCGCTGCGCCTTGCGGTCCTGGCTCCAGTATTCAAGACGGCGAACACCTTTAGCCTTGGCGTCTTCAACCGTTGCGTCAATGAGACGCTTCCCGAGGTTGCAGCCACGGTATTCGGGGAGGCGGCCAAACTCGCAGACGTAGCCACCGCGGCTGTCGCGATGATGACAGACTTCGCCGGGTTCATTTTCGTAGATGCAATCGGTTAGGGCGATGATCTGGTCGTTGTGCAGGGCAACCAGGCGGGTGCTTGTGTAGCCTTCGTAGGCGGGGCGTTCCTGGATGCAGTAGTTCCACGAATGCGAGAGCGTCATGATGATGGCGTGGACGCGCATCCATTCCGCCTCGTCTTCGGGCCGGTACTCGCGGATTTCAATTTGCATGCGCGGATTGTAGCAAAGAAGTCTTCCGCCGCATGGCGCCTCCTTTTGATCTTGGTATACTGAGGCGAAGGGGTAACTACCAACGAGGGGGCCATATGCGCGTTCAGACGTTTCTCGGCCGGGTATCCACGGAGTCTATGCAGCAGATGGAGGAGCACATCAACGAATGGCTCACGGAGCACAACGTTGAGCCGAAGCACATCAAGCAGTCGTTTGGCTATGAACGGGCGAACCAGTCGAGCGTGCAGGAGCCGGTGATTGTAGTGACCGTTTGGTATTGATGACCATGCGCGGCCGCCTCGCAATCTTACTGCGTAAACGCGGAACTACAAACCGAATACAAAATCTTTCCGTTGTGTTGTTGTCTCTAAATTAAGACCACTTGGCGACCGCGTTCTCCCGCAGCGCTTTGTTTGCGAGGTGCGCAGCGTTCGCTGCGCCGACGCCCGCCTCTACCGGTGCGTTCGGTTCCTTGCGCGAGCGGATGCAGTCCAGCCAGTTTGTCAGGTGTAGCATTTCGCCATCGGGTTTGTCGTAGAAATCTTGCCCGCGATCGCCGGTGCCGACGATTACTTCCTTGTATTCGATCTTTTTGTTGTATTCGGGATGGATTTCGTAACGCCCGCGATCGCAATACAACGTCGCTTCCGATCCCATGAATTCCATCATGGCTGCGTTGCGCGCGTTGTAGAAGGTACCTTCGAAATAGACCTGCGTTTCTGGTTCGGTGTATTGCATGATCGTCTGCACACTGTCCGGAGTTTCCCATTGGTCTTTGCGGTTGAACCAATTGCCGATACTCGCGGCGACGTCCGGGTGTTGCATGTCGAGGAACCAGTGGGTTACGTCGATGAAGTGGACCATCAAGTCGGTGAACACGCCGCCGCCGAATTCCCAAAAGAAACGCCAATTGCGCATCTTGTAGGGGTCGTAGGGTTGCGGCTTTGTGTTACCAAGAAATGCTTTCCAGTCTACGGCACTCTCGGGGATGTTGGGGATAACTTTTTGCGATGGCCCGCCGTTGCGGTTCCACGTGAGATGGACTTTTTTTATCGTGCCGAGTTGGCCTGACTTGATGATCTCGCGGGCTTCTGCGAGATGCGGCATGCTGCGCTGCTGCATGCCTACCTGAACAACACGCTTCGATTTGTTTTTCGCATCGATCACCGATTGACCTTCGGCGATGTCGTGCGTCAACGGCTTTTCGACGTATACATCTTTTCCGGCTGCGCAGGCATCGATCGTGATGGGAACATGCAAGTGGTCGGGCGTGGCGATGAGCACGGCGTCGATGTCTTTGTTGTCGAGCAGCTCTTTGTAGTGGCGTGTGGCCTGCGCCCCGGGTTGGGCAAAACCCTTGCCACGCTCAAGCGCGGCATCCCACACATCACTTACGGCAACAATTTTAGCGCCGGGGATAACCTGCAGTCGCTCGACGAGTTGTCCGCAGCGGCCGCCTGTGCCAATGAGGCCGATGTTGATAGTTTCGCTTGCTGACAACTCTGCGGCATTTGCTTTTACACTACCTAGCGCCCCTGCCAAACCGACGCCAGCAACTCCCAAAAATTCACGACGTTTAATGTTCATTTTATCGCCCTTCTTAAGCAGTTGCTTTGACCATAGACTTCATACCCGATTTTCATCGGCAACCTTTCGGACTATATTCGCCGCAAGTTCGCAATGTTCCGGCTGATACTTTTCGCAAAACGTCGACCAGCGAATGAAGTTTTTCAGGATGCTTTGCGCATTGGGACACGTCTCTGCGCTGTAGGTATATGTGCGCGATGCGGGTGGCATCGAATATGGATATACGGATGCCTTTACTTTTTCCTGCAGGCAGTGCAATGACTCGGGGAGCAGGTAATACTCCGCCATGCCCGCGCCAGGTATTCCCGCATCGGCGACGCGGGCGCCGAATTCCTCCGTTGAGCATTTGAACGCCTTTGCATCAATCGTAAAACCAATCATCCAACACGAGAATAAATTTTGGTATTCCGATATGGGCAGCGGCGTGATGCCCGGAATTTCGGCCAACAGTTTGTAGAGCAACCGCGCCATCTTGTCGCGCTGCACGACCTGGTCGCGCACAATTTCGAGTTGCGCCAGGCAGACTGCCGCGGTGCATTGCGGCATGCGGTACGAGTAACCAATCTCGGGGTGAATGCGGCCGAAATGCGGGACCATTTCCGATGCACGGTTGTGACCCATGAAGCGGGCGCGCTCGTGAATTTTTTCGTTGTTCGTGACGAGGCAGCCGCCTTGGTCGGCGCCCATTGTCTTTTCCGCATCGAAAGAGAAGGCAGCGGCATCACCAAGCGTACCGACGAGGCGCCCTTTGTATTGGCCGAAGGTTGCCTGACAACAGTCTTCAAACACGAGCAAGTTGTGTTGCTTCGCGAGTTCGTTGATAGGATCCATGTCGTTGATCAGACCCGTGAAATGGACGCAGAGGATCGCGCGCGTGCGATCGGTGATCAACGGTTTGATGGTATCCGCGGTGAAATTAACTGAACCCGGCGCGGCATCGGCAAAGACGGGGATGACATTTTGGGAGAGCAATCCTTGCACGGTGCCGTAGTCGCTGATGGGGCTGACGATGACTTCGTCGCCCGGCTTGAAATCGCAGGCGAGCGCGAGCACATGAAGTGCAGGCGTGCAGCCGGGCGTCCCGACGCAATACTTCACGCCAAGCGCTTCGGCGAATGCGCGCTCGAAGCGGCCCATCATATCGATCGTAAGGCCGGAATCGATGACTTCTTGCACGTACTTGCCGGCGTTTGGTCCGATGGTGCGCGGGAAGGGATTGGGTAGCGGGCCGGTCTGTCCGAGCATGGCTTGTGCAATATGGAGCGCGAGCGAATTTTCGATCATAAAACCAACTCCCCTCGCCGTTTTGTCGTCGAAGCATATTTCGGACAACACAGCCTCGATGGCCGATGTAGGCGCTTTCATTACTATAGCTCATCGCGTAGCATCGTCAATTGCAGAAAAGCTTCATAGAATTACCGCCAATAGTGGGGTGTAATATTTCTTTTTTGACGAAACAAGGGGGTGTTGAGGGGGCAAAATTGTTGTAAGTCTTGAATCCATGGTCAGATTCTCTGTCGCACCCCCCCGGGTAGGGTGGGGTGTGCGGGGGGTACTGGGCGGTCTCGATTGGGCTGGTATGCGGCGTTGCTCGAACATAGGTGCTCCTATTCCTTTGCCCAGCGTATTGCACTTTGTTGCGCTGCGGGTTCGGGCGGGCGGCAGGTGGTTGAGTGGGGATCGGTTGACGGGGATAGTATGAGAAGTATGGAATGGCAGCCGGTGACGTAAAGGCGCGCGCTAATGATCTGCACGAGAAGCAGAGCTTCGGGCACGAGTGCGTTCCCAAGCCGGAGCTTGGGAACGAGTTGAGTACGTCAATCGCTCCGACTTATGGCTTACGGTTTTCAGTGTTGGACACGAGCCAGTCTACGACCTGATTCGGGTCGGCCAGCCACACATCGTCGCCGCCGATCTCTTTTATTTTTTGAAAACGCTCTTCCAACTCTTGGGTCGTGCAGTCTTTCGCTTCATGGATCGGTTTGTCCGGCATGGGACAATGGCAGTAGTCCACGATCCAACCACCCAGTTCGATTGCCTGATGAATGCGTTTGTAGGGGTCATATTCGGAGAAGAACGGGCCGGGATACCGCGTGTGCAGAGGCACTCTGCCGAGACTCATGAGATCGCTGCTCTGTAGGTTCACGCGATCGTATATCGTGAGAATTGCTTTGTATCCCGCCTGAGCAGCGACTTTCATGGCGGGCGGATGGCCATCGTTTGTGCCGGGCACGGTAAAAATTGAGATAGGCTGCGCGATTGCGTCCTCGAGGACTTTCTTGGCTTTCACCACTTCGTCTTGCGCGTTTTCATCGGTTACCCCGCAGTGCGTGAGCGAGTGGCAGGAAAAGCCCCAGCCCTCTTTTGCGAGTCCGGCGATCTCCTCTTTGTTGAGGATCATCATGCCGTGGTAGCTGCTGCCGGGGACATTGCGCGGGATGCCGATTTGCGATGAGACTAGCGCGACGTGGCCGGGGATTCCGTATTTTCGGTGAATGGGAACGGCATGGTTCAGCAGTTCTTGCGGGCCTTCGTCGTAGGTGATTGAGTAGACCCACTTCTTTCCATCTTTCCACCGCAACGGAACTCGGGGGCTTACAGATTCAATCTGCCCAAGCGCGAGCGGGGACATCAGAGCGGCGCCACCCATTGCGAGAAAACTCCGACGATGCATATTTATCTCCTGTCCAAGGCCGACATTTCTATGGACTACTTCTTTTTCGCGGCCGGTTTCTTGCCCGCTTTGCCTGTATATTTGATCCACGAGATCTGCGTGACCAATTGGTTCAACGCCGCGTACGAAAGCGATGCGTTTGTAGCGTAGGCAGGCGTTGAATTTGACGGGAATGTTGCGAGCGTTGCATCGCCAACGAGGAAGACATTGAAATCTTTTGATAGATTCTCGTAGCCCGCGCAGGTGGATTTGTAGCACATGTCGGTGCAGTAGCCGGTCAGCAGGATGTGGCGGATGCCGTTCTTCTTGAGGAAGTCGCGCATCACTTCGTAGCCTTCCTTGTCGTAGATCATGACGTCATTTGGATCGACTTCGATGCTTTTCACGACGGGAATTGGCAATTCCCAGAAGCCTGCGCCATTGTAATGATCACCTGAATCGATCCCCGGAAACGCTTTGAAATAATCCACCACCGGCGATTGCTTGCCCAGTTCCAACTTATCCGGCAACGCCCCCGCGTTGTAATTGAAACTGTTCAGCTTTTCGGTTAGTTCCTTTTGGCCTTGCTCCATTTGCTTTTTGGTCGGCTTCGCACGCACGGAACGATACAACTTGCGACGGATTGCGTCCTCATTTCCCGGTTGGCTGTAGAGAACACATTTCACTTTGTCGCGGTATTGCTTCAAGAAAGGATTGAGTATCTCTTCAATGTGCTTGTGCGAGAGATCGTTTTTGATCGGCGTGCAGAAGTCCGCAACGCCTGCGGGTTCCGGTGTGCGCCAGCCTTGGCCGTCGTCGATGCCCCAGGGATGCACGACGACGATCGCGGTCTGATCGCTGCGCAACAGGTTCGGCATTTCGATGATGCCGCGCGCATTGTACGAGAAGCGCCAAGCGCGCACTTCGAGATCGCCTTTCTCATCATTCACGAGGATCGGCGCTTCGTAGCGGTTCGCTTCTATGACGGGCTGCACCCATTCGGGGTGGTCGTTGAGAATCGGTTGAGGATCGGCGATCGGTGTGAGTTTGTTTTCGTAGGTGTAGGTTGCCGGGAGCTCGGCAGTTGGCGCGGCGTACGCCGCGGCGCCGCACGCGATCAAAGCACAGACTGTCTTACGAATCATATCAATTCCTCACGGTTTCGGCAGTGGATCGGGACTTTGCAGGTATGCGAACAGATTCCGTAGATCGTCGCCGGTTATTGGCGTGATTAAACCTTCTGGCATTAACGACAGCCCTGCTTCGCGCAAATCGGCAATGTCGCTTGATGCAATCGTAGTCTTGGCTTCGTTAGCGTTGATCAACGTCACGCTGCCTGGCGTGCGCTCGGCGATCAATCCGTTGAATACGCCGAGGTCATTCGTCTCGGCGACAAATTGCGTGTACTCTTTTCGGATAGTGAGATTGGGATCGACAAGGCTTACGAGCATGTATTCACGATCCATGCGGTTGGCCTGCGTGAGATCGGGCCCTACTTTATAGCCCTCGCCAAATAACTGATGGCACTTCGCGCAGTTTTGCTCGAATACCACTTTCCCCTTTACCGAGTCGCCTTTGGCAGCGTTTAGTTCGTTGTTGAGGCGGCGAACTTCCGCGAGTTTTTCTTCCGGTGTGCCCGCGCGAACTGCGCCCCAGATTTTTTCAATTTGCGCGCGCAGTTCGGTGTCTTCGTGGTTCGCCATAAGGCGTACTTGATCGAGTGGAATTTCATCCGCGGGAATTTTGCCGGTGCCAACCGCATCGGCGAGCATATGGCTCCACGCTGCACGCGTGACCAAAACGCCGCGGACGTTTCCTTTCATCGCATCGTCAAGGGACGGGTACAACGTCATAAGTTTCGCAGCGACGCTGTCACCGGGGATGTGGCGAAGCGCGTTCAATGCGGCCTGTTTCGTTGCGGTGGGTTGATTGCTGGAGACGATCGTAAGCAGTATTTCGGCGGCGTCGGCTTTCCCAAATTCTTCCAGCAGTGCAATACCTGCCTGTTGTTTTCCGGCGTCCGTTGTATTTGCCGCGAGGGACTTCGCGCGCGCGTACGCGTCGTCATTGTTGAGACGTGCGGCGAGCCGCAGCAGCACTGGATCATCCATGTTCTGCTTCCACCGCGCGAAGACCGCATTGCGGAGTTCTTCACTCACTGGCGCGATGGCTGCTGGCGCTGCTTTCGCATCGTTAGACTGTTGGGCGTAACCCGAGAAGAGTGAACCGAGCGCTTCGCCCGTGGCAGGTCGCTGTCGATCCACGAGGCCAGCGTTCAGCGCAGTCAGCATTTTATCGGTGACTTGCCACGAATCGCCGACGGCAATAAGTCGAACGCACAACGCGTCACAGTCGGAGCTACCTTCGGAGGCGTAACGGCGGATCAAATCGGGCAGCAAGGTGTTCTTTACCCAGGTTGCATCCTTGTCCTGCCACGCTTCGACGCTCTCGATAATAGACTGCCGCGAACCAATGGCATGGTGCTCAACCGCCCACCACATCAGCAGCGGTATATGCGGATCGTCTGCGACATCGCTTTTCTTGGCGAGACTCCAAACGATCGGAAGCCCTTGTTCAGCGGGAAGGCGTTTCGCCGTTGCGGCCAATTGGCTGCGTACCATTATATCGGTTTCCGAAGCGGCGATCGTTGCGAGTTTGGCTGCCACCTGTTGCGAGATGTCACGGTCCTCACCGAGAAAACGCACGGCCCATTTGCGCAAGGGTGCGAATTGATGGTCGAGCAAACGTTGTGCGAGCGTTTCATCCACGGCTTCGGTGGCGTGTAATGCGAACAAGCTATTCAGTGCGATCTTTGGGTCGTCCGCTTTTTCGACGCGTTGCAGTAGAAGATCGTTTGCGCGTTTGTCATTGCGTCCCGCGAATTCCACGAGCGCACGGCGCACGAACCACTTGTTCGGATGATTTAACAACGCGGTGAGCTCTGGTGTGGGCATTTTTCGGATGTCGAAGGGTCGGGCGCGAGACATGCCTTCGGTCACTATGCGGTAGATTCGTCCGTTGGAACGGTCCCATTCGGCATCGGGGTCCGGGTGTGCGGTACGTTTGTCACACCAATCGGCGACATAGATCGCGCCGTCGGGCCCAAGCGTGAGGTCGCTGGGCGCAAACCAGGTGTCATTGCTGTTGAGAAACTGGCCGGAAATATCTGTTTCAAAAGTGGAACCCGTTGGCTTCAATTCGGCGACGTAAGCGTCGTGTGATAGCAAGCTCGCGTAGATATATTTGCCGCGGAATTCAGCGGGATATGCATCGGCTTCGTAGATGGTGCCGCCCACGGATACGTGTCCGCCGGCAGGGTTGGGAATCGTCATGTGCTCGAAATAGCCATAGGTGTAGGGATTGTGCAGCGCGCCGTGTTTGCCGAACTGTTTCCAGTAGTAGGCGCCTTGCACGCCGTGCAGCGCGATGTAGGGGCCGTAGTTCGTGCTGGAGAAGAGATTGCCTTCCCAATCGAAGTCGAGGCCCCACATGTTTCCGCCGCCTTCACAGAACAGCTCGAATTTCTTCGTTACAGGGTGATAGCGCCACACTCCCTGTTGGAACTCGATGCCGTTGATGTTTGCGGTCACCGTGCTGCCTTGATTGCCGTAGAGCCAACCGTCGGGTCCCCAGGTAAGCGAGTTTGCAACAGAGTGGGCGTCTTCCATGCCGAAGCCCGTGAGCAGCACTTCGGGATCGCCATCGGGTTTATCGTTGCGATCTTTGTCGGGATAGAAGAGTAAATAAGGCACTTGAATGACGAATACGCCGCCGTAACCAAAGGCGATGCCGCTGCAGAGATTGAGTCCCTGCAAGAAGTCGTGCGACTTGTCCATGCGGCCGTCACCGTCTGTGTCTTCGAGAATGGCGATGACGTCGTTGCCGCGCGGGCCATGGGGTGGCGGCTCGGGGACGCGGTCGTAGGAGGTGCGCGAGTAGCGGTCCACCTTGACGCGTTTGAGGCCTTCGGGGTTGGGGTATTGCATGTATTGTACGACCCAGAGCCGGCCGCGGTCGTCGAATTCCATCGCGACAGGCTGGCGCACCATGGGTTCGCAGGCGACCATGTCCGCTTTGAAGCCGGGCATCAGCGTCATTTTCGAGGGGGCTTCTTCGGGGGAATAACCTTGCGCGAATAGACGCGGCGCGAAAATAAGTGTGAAGAACAGAGTATGTTTGACGGATAGATGGATTGAACGCAGCATGGGACGATTATTCGTGAGAGCGGTATGTGGATTCAACGGCCAAGTGGACTCGGCAGGTTTATTGCCCAGACAGCCAAAGCGGCGTCTGCCCGCCGCCGCACTCCATATAGGCTTCGAGAATTTGTGTGGGCATGCAGAACTATACGAACGAATAGGACCAGCTTAGGGGGCGTCCGTCTTGATAGGGCATTACGCCGTGAAACTGGCGGGGGTCGTTTGAGAATACGAGGGGCAGGAAGTGGCGGTCACCCTCCCATAGGGGCAGATCCAGGATGCGATCTACTTCGACCCATTCGAGGGTGCCTTCGTGGTTGTCGTGGGATGGTTCGCCTTCGAATGCGTCGATGCGAAAAACAAATCCGAACCAATGCTCGCCGCCTTTTCCGAATCCGGGCCAACTGATTGTACCGCGCAAGACCATGCGCGTGCATTCGATTCCCGCTTCCTCGCGCACTTCACGTTTCATGCAGGCGATGATGTCCTCATCGTCGTGCAATTTTCCGCCGAGGCCGTTGTATTTGCCGAGGTGCTGGTCGCCATCGCGTTTGTTGCGGTGGACCATCAACACGCGCGCGCCGACCGGCGACATGACATAACCGAGTGTGGCTAGGATTGGCGTATAGATCATTTGAAGTACAACTCCATCTCATAATGCAGCGATATTTATTGTGTGAAACGATCGGCGCTGCCGCGTAAACGTGGAACTACAGACCTGATTCGCTTCGTCTTGGCTTCGTCTACGGTCGCAAAGGATACTACATACGCGCGGGCGAGCGTGGTAAGCTTTCTGAATATTTGCTGAAGGAGTTATTCATGTCATTTCGTGCCGATCGTTATGAACGCATGCAATACCGCCGCTGCGGGCGGACGGGACTAATGTTGCCGGTCATTTCACTGGGAATGTGGCACAACTTTGGCGGCAACGCGGACCACCAGACGTGCGTCGAGATGATGAAGACTGCATTCGATCTTGGGATTACGCATTTCGATCTGGCCAATAACTACGGGCCACCAAAGGGATCCGCGGAGGAACGCGTCGGCAAGATACTGCGCGACGAGTTTTCGGCCCATCGCGATGAACTGATTATTTCATCGAAAGCTGGCTACCGCATGTGGGAAGGGCCGTATGGGGAATGGGGCAGTAAGAAGTATCTGGTCTCGAGTCTGGATCAATCATTGAAACGGCTCGGTCTGGATTATGTAGATATTTTCTATCACCACCGTCCCGATCCCGATACGCCGCTGGAGGAAACGCTGGGCGCACTCGACCTGATTATAAAGCAAGGCAAGGCGCTCTACGCGGGGATCAGCAATTACCGCGGCGCGGATTACGTGCGCGCGGTGAAAACGATGGCGCAGCACAACTGGTCACCGATTGCGATTCATCAGCCCGTCTATAACATGACCAACCGTTGGATTGAAAAGGACCTGCTGAAGCACACGCATGGACACGGAAGCGGTGTGATTGTTTTCAGTCCACTTGCGCAAGGGATGCTCACAAGCAAGTACCTGGATCCCGCCACGCCAATTCCCACGGAATCGCGCGCGGCGGATGCGGATGGGTTTCTTCGTGAAGACCAAGTCACGCCGCAGCTTGTCGAGAAAGTGCGGGTGCTTGCGAAGCGCGCGGAAACTCGCGGGCAAACCATGGCGCAATACGCGCTCGCTTGGACGCTACGCGACCCGCGTGTGACGAGTGCGATCATCGGCGCGCGAAATGTTAAACAGGTTGTCGATTGCGCGGCGGCAATCAACAACCTGCACTTTAACAATCAGGAACAGGCGGAAATCGATCGGCTGTTCCCGCGCTAATTCCTAGCGGTTTATTGGCATGAACATGCCGCGCTGGGTCACGCGGACGATTTCTGACTGCTTCTTGATCTGGATCGGCGGTTGGGGCTCTCCTCCCCCGCCCTGCACTTTGACGACGGGAAGGCCCGACTCCGTGCCGTGCTGGTTGGCGAGGCGGAGCTGCATCTCCAAGGAGCTGACCTTTTCGGAGAGATCCTTGACCTGCTGGCGCAGCTTGTAAACTTCGCCCATGGGATCCCATTCGGACGCGCCTAAGACGGGTCCGCTGGCAAGGGCAACCGCGGCGAACAAGGCAAAAACAAAGGCAAATTTCTTCATCGCAAGTCTCCTGTGCCCATATTAGACGATAGGGCGCTCGGATTATTTTACCCGATTTCTGGCGATGTGTGTCGGACGCGTGAACCCGGCAAAAACTACCAGCCGCCGCTGGAGCCGCCTCCGCGGGACCCACCGCCTCCAAAACCGCCTCCGCCGCCGGAGGAACGTCCGCCACCGAAACCGCCTCCGGAAGAACGGCCACCGCCGCCAAATCCCCCACCGCGACCTCCCCATCCGCCGAAGCCACGACCACCGCCACCGCCCCAACCGCCGTATCCACCGCCGCCGCCACCGCGTCCCCGGAAAATGAGATTCAGGACGAACAAGACAACTGCGATGGGAATAAGAAATGGGAAGAGCTCCCATGCGTTACGAGAGGTGGGCAAGAATTCCTTCACACGCCCAGTCGGCGATTGCGTATTGTTCACTGGTATATTTGCTGCTTGCGGCCGGCTGCCGCTGCTTACGTTCTTTTGGTCTTGATCCATTGTTCGCGGCGCGCCGGAATTCTCGCCCGCTTCCGCAGGTGGCTTGTTCTGCTCAAGTTCAGCACGCAACGCGCGCGCTCCCGCGAGGATTCCCGGGCTGTAATCACCCCGCTTGAAATTCGGAATGATCTCGTTGTCGATAATGCGCTGGGTTGAGGCGTTCAGGCTACTTCCGAAACCGGATCCAACTTCGATGCGCACTTTGCGATCGCGCACCGCGACCAGCAACATGGCCCCGTCGTTGCGTTCGGCGTTGCCCACGCCCCAAGAATTGAACAGATTTGTAGCAAACGACTCTATCGTGGCGTCGCCGGTGCCGTAATCGCTAATCGAATTGATGGTGACTACGACGGCTTCCATGCCTGTGTTATCGCGCAATTGGGTAAGTTCTGTGCGGATCGCGACGGCGTGTTCCGGACGGACGACGTTAGCGAAATCGTTCAGACGCGTGTCCGTAAAGTTTGGATACGCTGCATACGCACAGACATTTGACACCAAACCGATGCACACAATTTTTAAAATCGTTCCAAGTACTCGAACCGGCATATTCAGTTCCTTCCCGGAATTCCGCACGTTACTCTGAAGTAGTATGTAATTGCGTAGAAGTGCAGCGTTGCCTCACCAACCACCACTCGCTCCACCGCCGGATGATTGGCCGCCGCCAAATCCGCCGCCACTGCCGCTTCCGCGACCGGAGCCGCCGCCGGTGCGCCACGCGCTTCCAGTATTGGCAATACCACGGCCGTCGCCAAAGCCGTGGAATTGCGCCCGCAGGGCCAAGCGCATGACGAATACAACCACAACTGCCAGGACTACAAATGCTAATAGCAGGCCGTAGGGACTTTTCTCGCTTGATTCATCAGGCGCTAATGGCGCGGCTTCTAAAGTAGTTGTATCAGAACTCGAACCTACACTTTGGCGAACCGAACCTTGCGGACTGTCCGCAATACAAGCTAGGCACACCACCATCAGCGTCAGTGCTGTTCCAAGTACTCGAGCCGTTATTTGCAGTTCATCTCGCAAGTCTTCAATCACGGGCGGGACGCCCGTGCTCCTTTAATGAATTTCCCGCTGTGGTCCGGCGTCAAAAATTTTTAACCTCAACCCAATCTCCCTGGAAGCCGACATGGCATTCCATTTAGGAATAACGCGTATTCGTACTCTTTGTACAAATGCTATTTCGCACCGTCGCGGGCGAGTTCTTCACCCGGGTTGACGAAGGTGTCCACGTCAGCGGCGTATTGCCTGTCGTGAAGTTGCCTGTAGCGGCCGTCGAGGGCGATGAGTTCGCGGTGTGTACCATGTTCGACGATTTCTCCGTGCTCCATGACGAGAATTTGGTCTGCGCTGCGAATAGTGGACAAGCGGTGGGCGATGACGAATGTGGTGCGGCCCTTCCGCAGCGCGCGCAGGCCGTCTTGAATCATCGCTTCGCTTTCGCTGTCGAGGCTGGATGTTGCTTCATCGAGAATCAGGATGCTCGGGTCGGCGAGGATTGCGCGTGCGATTGCCACGCGTTGGCGTTGGCCCCCGGAGAGGCGCACGCCGCGTTCGCCGACAACCGTGTCGTAACCCTTATCGAACTTTTCGATGAACTCGTCGCAGTGGGCAATCTTGCTGACACGGATTACGTCTTCGCGCGTTGCACCGGGCTTGGAAAAGCGGATGTTGTCGGCGACGGTGCCGTCGAAGAGGAAGTTGTCTTGCATGACAATGCCGAGATGATGGCGATAATCCCGCAGGCGCAACTCGCCAAGGTCACGTGCATCGATAAAGATTTTGCCTGACTTGGGCTGATTGAACGCCATCACGAGCGAGATCAGCGTGCTCTTACCAGAGCCGCTTGAACCGACGAGCGCGGTGGTCGTGCCGGCTTCAGCGTGAAATGAAACTCCTTTTAACACGGGAGTATCTGGATCATATTCGAACCAGACGTTGTTGAATCGCACATCGCCGCTAATTTTTTCGATTGGGGATTTTTGGGCGTCTTCCTGGTCTTCCGTGTGCAGGGAGACGATTTCGTGAATACGGTCAAGCCCGGCAAAGGCCTCGCTAATCTGTGTGACGATGGAAGAAATCTGCACGACGGGCGCCGCTACGAGACCGGTAAAGAAGATGTACATAACAAAGTCGCCGAGCGTCATGGTCCCATTTATCAGGGCGTTTCCACCAACAAGGATCATGATGACTCCGATGATGCCGACGACAGCTGTCGCGACGGCCGTTGTGCTGGATACGCCGGTCATCGTGCCTGCGATGTTGCGAAAGAGACGGTGGACGCCGTGCGTAAAGATGATCTGTTCGCGCTTTTCCGCCGTGTATGCTTTTACGATGCGTATGCCGCCTAGAGATTCGTTCAAACGTCCGGTGACCTCGGCGTTTATCTCTCCCCGCTGGCGAAACGCGGGGCGCAGGCGCTTAAATGTCGTGGAGGTAAATAGCCCGAAACCAACCAAGGTGATAAGTGTTAGCGCGGTTAGATGCCAGTTGAGCCAAAACAGTACGCCGAGCGCGACACCCGCGGTAATAAATCCACCGATGAGCTGCACAATACCGGTACCGACCAGATTACGAATACCCTCTGCATCGGTCATAATGCGCGAGATCAAGATGCCCGCCTGCGTCTTATCAAAAAATCGGATGGGGAGGCGCGTGACGTGTTCGTGGACTCGGCGTCGCATGTCCGTGATCGCCTTTTGCCCTGCCACGCCCACAACGACGGAAAGCGTAAACGTCGTGGACGCCTGAATGAGCGTCGCGACGCCTGCCGCTATCGCAATCGGGACAAGCAATTCCCCGCGCTGTTTCCCCACGATTTCGTCGATTACAAACTTCGATGACGCAGGTAGTACAAATCCGGAAGCGCGGTTTATAACCATCAACACAGCGCCAAAGGCAAGCCGCCGCCAATGCCCTTGCAATAGCACTTTGGCGTCACGCCACGCGCTTGAAAGCTTGAAGGGTTGCTTCTTTTTCCCATGATTCGACAAGGCTGGACTGTCCTTTCCCCAACGCGGAATCCGTCCAGTATGCTGGAAGCACCCGGTTGCGTTCATCCGTAGAGTATGGGACAATTTTCGGTGGGAAAGAATTCCACATATCGATACACTCGACACTCAGTATGAATTCACCACGAATCGACATATCGCGCCGCCAGATGCTTCGCCACTGCGCGAACGGGTTTGGTATGCTGGGTCTTGCTTCGCTATTGCAGCGGGACGCTTTCGCCTTGGATATTACTGCGCCGGCGGCCTCGAACCCCTTGGCGGTGCAGTCGCCGCAATTTGCACCGCGCGCAAAGAATGTCATCTTCATTTTCCTTTCGGGCGGTCCCTCGCATGTGGACCTTTTTGATCCCAAGCCGCGCCTTCAGAAGGAGAGCGGTAATCCGCTGCCTTTTGAAAAACCAAAGTTAGAGCGTACGAAAACCGGTAATTTGTTGGGGTCGCCTTGGTCGTTCAAGAAGTATGGGCAGGGCGGCATCGACATGAGCGAACTGTTGCCGCATCTGTCCACATGTGCCGACGATATGTGCGTGATCAAATCGATGGTTGCGGACAATATCAATCACAATGGCGCTTGCCTTCAGATGAATACGGGTGAGCAGTCATTCTCGCGGCCGAGCTTGGGTTCGTGGCTTACCTATGGTCTTGGCAGTGAGAATCAGGACCTGCCAGGCTTTGTCGTGCTCAGCCCAGCGCAACCGGCGCAGGGCGCGCCGCTGTGGAGTTCGAGCTTCTTGCCTGCAGCCTATCAAGGAACGCTCGTTTCCAATCTCGATGATCCCATCGCAAACCTTGCGAATGGCGCGTTTGCGCCAGATCGCCAGCGCGCACAACTCGACGCATTGAAAGAACTCAATCAGTTGCATGACGCAACGCGCGCGGACGACTCGCGACTCAGCGCGCGTATTGCGTCGTTCGAGCTTGCGTATCGCATGCAGACTGAAGCGCCGGAAGCGTTTGATGTCAAAAACGAATCGCCTGCGACGCGTACATTGTATGGTCTGGACGATCCGGTCACAGAGATTTTTGGCAAGCAGTGCCTGCTCGCGCGGCGGCTTGTGGAACGCGGCGTGCGTTGTGTGCAGGTCTATCACACGCAAACCGCAAAACGAAAAAGCTGCCAACTATGGGATCAGCACGGCGGATTGCGCGAGGAATTGCCTGCAAACTGCGCGGCTACGGATAAGCCGGTCGCAGGGTTGATCAAAGACCTTAAATCGCGTGGACTACTAAACGACACTATTATTTTGTGGGGCGGCGAATTTGGCCGCACGCCGTGTGCAGAAGGCACGAACGGTCGCGAGCATCATCCTTTTGGATTCACGATGTGGATGGCAGGCGGCGGCGTGAAAGGCGGATTGGCTTACGGCAACACAGATGAATACGGTTGGCATTCCGTTGAGAATCGCGTGCATGTACACGATCTTCACGCGACCATTCTGCACTTGATGGGCATCGATCACACGAAACTGACTTACCGCTATGCCGGGCGTGATTACCGCCTCACAGATGTGTACGGCAACATCGTACACGACATTATTGCGTAGCACGCGACGGACTGCTCTTCAGCAAGATCCATTGTGTGACGATGCCTGCCGCAAGCAAAATAGGCATGTATAGAAACGGCATCGTGACGCCGTAGCGCTCTGCGAGCATCCCGCAGACCAGACTGCCCAAAAACCCGCCGAACCCGACTGATGCTTCGTTGATTGAGGTGCGTTTGTGTTTTTGAGCTGCGTTGGCGAGGCTGTAATACGTCGCGCTGAAGAACGCCAGTCCGAGGAAAACGCCCGCCACGGCGCAGCAGAGACACATGATTATAAGACTGTGCGTGCGGCCCATGACGTGATACGCGGCGGCGGAGGCGATCTGCGTGCCGACAAGCAGATAGAAGCGGTGTTTCCACCAATTTGTGCGCCCGACATATAAGAAGGTGAGTGCGGTCGCAAATGAAAATGCGAAGGCGAGGTAGGAAAAGTTTGTTGCGGGAGCGGACCGCAGGAACGCCGCGGGCGTTTCTTCCCACAGCAAGCGCAATTCGCCCGAACTGACCAGATCGTCTATTCGCTTCGGGTAGGCAAAACGAAAGCCGCCCGCGAGCATGTTCGCCATGAACGTCGCACACCAGCCGGTGTATAAATACGTTTCGCTGGCGCGATCGTCGTCCGCGCGCGCGAGTAGTAATTCATCTGTTGGCGCATCGAAATGCGCGGATTCGTGCGGCAACGATTTCACCAGCGCCAAAGCAATGAGCGAGATGCAGAACAACGCCACAAAGGCGTACCTATAATCCGCGTCGTACAGAGGCCCCGCGACAAGTGGACTCAAGGAAAACCCGAAACTCCACGCAATGTTGAACCAGCTCATGGTGCGCGCGCGGCGCGCGAGGTTGGGTTCCGCGCCGACCCATGAGTGCAATGCGGGCCACACCAGCGACAAGGCCGCCGATCCGATACACGAAATTGCCAGCGACATACGCCAATCGGAAAACAGCGCCATCATCGTGTAGAAAATTGCAAAGATGAGAATGCCGCCGAAGGCCCAGTTCAACCCGTTCTTGGTGCGCGAAACAAAGCTGGCAGAAATCAGCGCGCTTGAAGCGTATACGGCTGACCCAACGGCTCCGAAGATTCCTGCCGTCTGCGCCGTGCCGCCGAGCTGGTTCAAGACGAAAAACGGCGTGACTACCATACCGATCATGACGGCGAAGTCGAGGGTGAAGGCGACGAGGCAAATGCGAACTTGCGGGCTGAACATAAGCGCGAGAGTGTATTTGTTTCGGTCTGTGCTTATCAAAAATGCCGCAGCGCCCAGCGCTAGTTCACGCGCTTGCTTGACGTGATTGCGCTACGCCGCGTCGCGTGTGTCGAGGACTTTACGGATTTCGTGGGCAAGTGCAGAGAGGCGGAAAGGTTTAAGCAGGAACGAATCCACACCTCCGGCTTCAAGGAGATGACTCGATACGAGTTCCTGTTCAAACCCGGTGCACACTATGAATCGCGTCTCCGGGCGAATGGCCTTGATGCGGGGGAACGCATCGGCTCCTCCCATCACAGGCATCGAAAGGTCGAGCAGCACGAGATGAATCGGCCCTTCGTGCGAACGCGCGAGATCGACGGCTTCCTGACCGTTCTTCGCGGTGAGCGTGCGATAGCCGAGGCGGCGCAAGGTTTCTGCGGTAACTTCAAGAATCATGCGCTCGTCGTCCACCACCATGATTGTTTCTTCGCCGGCAGGAACGCCGCTCTGCGATGGCCCGGCTTTGACGGCTTTGGCCGCATCGATCGCGGGAATGTACACCCGGCACACAGTGCCTTTGCCTGCGAAGCTGTTGATTTGGATGTGGCCATGGTATCGCTCGACAATTTTTCTCGCCGTGGCTAGACCGTGTCCACTTTGGCCGTTTCGCGTGGAGAACCCCGGCTCGAACACTTTAGCGAGTGTGTGCGGTGACATGCCTTCGCCATCGTCTTCGATGGACAGAAGGACGAAGGGGCCCGGTTTCAGGCCCGAGCCTTCGGGGATTTGTTCGGGATCAAGGACAACGTTTCGCGTGCGGACGGTAACGCGGCCCTTTCCATTGAGTGCATCAACGGCGTTTGTAGCGAGATTTAGTGCAACCTGGGCGATTGCGGTATGCTCGGCAAGCACGCGCCAAAGATCGGGATCGATGTGCCGCACGATGCGAACGCTAGGCGCGAGCCGCGTTTCTTCCACGAGCAACAGGTGGTAGACGATCGAATTCAGATTGACGGGTTCAGGCTTGCGCTTGCTGCCCTGGGTGACTGCCAGGATGCGTTGCGTCAGGTTACCGGCAAGTTCGGCGGCTTTCTCAATGGCTTCGAGCGTCGCAACGCGAGGATGGTCCGAATTGAGATCGCCGCGCAATAGGGCGACGTTGCCCAGCACAGTCTCCATGAGATTATTGATGTCATGCGCGATGCCGCGTCCGGTCATCGCGATCGCTTCCAATCGCTCGGATTCTTCCGCCATGTCCGATCGCGATCTGTCCGCAGCCATTCCCACCCTTTCCACTGCCAATCGAGTGTCACCAGTTTCCACGCCGTGGTATTTGTTAAGGGCATGACACCTGGCCCCTGCGTGGAACGAATTCATGATACCACACGGGATGGGGCGGGTCATCCCGTATGAAGGTCCACGGCAACCTGGGTTCAGGACGAATGGACGCGCAATGGACGCGCGCGGGCTTCCTCCAATGCGTTGCGAAATTCCGTCAATGTTGCATAATATCCCGCACCTAAGCGATCTATTGCAGGCAAGTAGTGAGCCGCGGCACGTCCCCCCGTAAAAACACGGGTGTTCTCAGGCAGATGTCGCCGCAAAAATCCGAATTCCGATTCGATGCGGGGATCGTCTCCGGGGTATACGATGCTCAATGCGAGCGCGCGGGCACCGCTCTTCACCACGGCGGCAACGATATCCTCCGCCGGAAGATTGGGGCCCAGATACATGTCATTCCATCCGTCAGCGCAGGCCAGCAGGGAAACCATTAGTGCGCCGATCTCATGGGTTTGTCCTGCGGGAGTCGTCACCACAATGACCGGCGCATTCTGGTTTGTCCCGTAGGCGGTCCGGCGCGCGGACAGAAATGCTCTGACAGTGTCTGAAGCAAGATGCTCGTGGGTAGGCCTCAATTCACCCGTCCGCCATAGGGACCCGATATGGTCCATGATTGGTCCGACGACCGTTTCGAGTAGGGCATGCACAGGCAAATTGGTGGCAGCCCTTCCAAGCAGCATCTCCAGGCGAGGCCGATCAAGGTTCCTCACAGATTCGATGCCTGCGGCAACAATTTCGGCGGCATCCTCAGCCAAATCCTGACGCACTACATTAACGCGGGTTACTGGGCTCAGTGCCGAGTCAAGGCCGATCATCGCTTCAAGTTTTGCCAGTGAAAGATTGGCAATCAGCCCAATGCTTTGTCCTTGTTCAGTCGCGATGCGCATGAGGTTGAGGCGTCGCACATCCAAGTCTGAGTAAAGCCTGCGATTGGATTCCGTCCGCCCTGGAACGACTGCGGCGTAACGCCTTTCCCACACCCGAATTACGTGTGGGGAAAGGGAGGTTTTCCGTGCGACGGCCCCCATTGGGTACTTGGGTTCAGTAGAACTTGTCATGTCGGCATTCTACCACTTACGTCTATTCTTTGTCTATATTAATCTCGTCTCATTTTTCGATTTAAAACTATCTAATAAGTAATATCAATGACTTACATCTTATTGACAAAATATAGACATTATGTTAACATCTTGTTGTCGCGATGAGCTGTTTGCGACAAATACAAGGTGCTGTCCCATGAAAAGCCTGCGCGGGTTGGTGTTCCTGGAACTGGCCAGTACTGTTCAGTACCGGTTGTTGCCGCCCCAACTCTCTCAACCCACTCAGATCCGTCCTCTCTACAGGCAACGGGGTTCTGGACGTCAATCCGCGCAGGTGTCCGGTTGGGCTGATTCGGTCAACAGGAGTGTCGCTACATGATGGTCTCGAGCGGTATGCATGAGTTGTGCAATAGCCTTCGGATCGCGCCGGGAGCCGAATGCTGGAGCGAGGCGGAATGGGAAACCCGGGACAGCGCGCTGCGCGTCGCGGTTCTTGCGAGCCGTTCGGAGGCCGAAGCGTTTCGCTTGATTGCGCGCGAAGCGCGGACAGTATTGAAGACCTATAGCTCCAATTTTTTTACGGTTACACGGTTCCTGCCGCCTGCGAAACGCGTTCAGGTTGAAGCGATTTACGCCGCAGTGCGTTATCCGGACGAAATTGTAGACACCTTTCCAATCGTCGCAATCGAGAAGTCGGCACGCCTGGCCGCTTGGCGCGCTCAATACGAGCGCGCGCTGGAGATTCAGGGGCTGCGCGCAATGGTGGTGGCGGGCGTGCCGTGTTTCATCGCTGGTTTTGTGCAAGTGATGCGCGATACGGGAATCCCCGCGGAATACTACCGGGCATTTCTGAATGCGATGGTGCTTGATGTCCATCCGCGCAAGTTTGAAACGATGGATGACTTGATCGATTCGTATATCTATGGGAGCGCGGTTGTTGTCGGATACTTCCTCGCCTACGTGTATGGCGCATCGCATACAGCAACTTTTGCGGACACACTGGAGTCGGCACGCCGCTTGGGAATAGCGCTGCAGTTGACCAACTTCCTGCGCGATGTGGCAGAGGATCAAAGGCGCGGACGTCAATACCTCCCACTGGATTTGCTGGCGAATCAGGGCATCCACGAGATGGACGCAACAAATCCAAACCAACATTCGGCCATCGCGCGCGTCGTGAAAGAGATGTGTATGGTCGCCGCCGGCCACTATGCGTACGCGGCGTCCACCGTGGACACATTTTCACCGGACAGCCGGACGGCGATACGAGCGTGCATCGATGTTTACGGTGAACTGAATGAGCGCATTTTGCATAGCTCGCGATCGATTACCCACCGGGAATCCGTGCCTCTATCGCAAAAGCTCCGTGTACTACCTGCGAGCAAGTACTGGCGTATTCCACTCGCCTACCTTGGGTGGTGAACCACGTGAACCGCGCAAATACGGGCAGTGCTGGAACCGTAGCAATCATAGGCGGCGGCCTAGGGGGCCTGAGTGCCGCGATTCACCTGCGCGCGGCGGGCCGTCGCGTTACGATATTCGAGGCGAACGAACGCGTCGGGGGTCGGGCAAATGTTATCGAGAAGAATGGGTTTCGATTCGATACCGGTCCATCACTTCTCAACTATCCTTGGGTATTCGAGGAGCTGTTTCGCTCCGCGGGCAAAAACCTTTCCGACTACGTGACGTTGCTTAAAGTCGATCCGTCTGTGGGTTTTGCCTGGCCTGACCGCACGACATTCACGCTCTCCAGCCGCCTGGATGCATTGCTCGAAGAATGCGAACGGGTCGAGCCGGGTTCGCGGCCAGCGGTGCTTGCGTTTTTGCGCGATGCGGCCGTCAAATACCGAATTGCATTTGACAAGCTGGTCAATCGCAACGTCGACAACGCGCTTTCATGGTTTGGCGCATTATCGCCACGCGAAATGGCGAGTCTGAGCGTGTGGCGCTCACTGTACAGCGAGCTGGGCCGATTCTTTAAGAGCCCGCGCATCTGCGAGGCGCTGGGCTCATACGGGATGTACCTGGGCGGTTCTCCGCATTCGTTACCGGGCTTCTTCTCGATTCTGCCATACGGTGAGCTTGCCTACGGATTATGGCTGCCTGAGGGTGGCATATATGGACTGGTGAGCGGTATGGAGAAGCTCGCCGTTGAACTGGGCGTAGAAATCCGGACTTCGTGTCCTGTCGATGAGATTCGCGCGGAGCACGGTCGCGTAGAAGGAATCACGCTACGGTCCGGCGATAGGCTCGACTCCCAGACAGTGATTTCCAACGTCGATGTGCCGACTACGAATACCAAACTGTTGCGGTGCAATGGGCTCACTGGGAAATTTGCCGCGCGTGCCGCCAATACCCGCATGACTTGTAGCGTGTTGACTTATTACTTGGGAATTCGCGGGAAGATAGATGGCCTTGGGCATCACACCATATTCCTTCCACTGGACTATCAGGGCGCTTTTGATGACCTGAACAAACACAATCGCATTCCACGCGATCTGCCGTTCTACGTGAGTCTGCCGTCGGAGACCGATCCCGGACTCGCGCCGGCGGGCGACACAGCCATGTTTGTGCTGGTGCCAACGCCGCTCATCAGCGAGGCGTGCGTCCCCGATTGGAATGCGGAGGCTCTCGAAGTGAAGCGCCGTGTATTCGAAAGACTCATGCGCCATGGCGTAAATATCCACCCTACACGCATCGTGTGCGAGGAAATCTACACACCAGAGACGTGGCGGGACCGCTTTGGACTGCACAATGGATCGGCGTTTGGCGCGGCGCACAATTTGTTTCAGGTTGGACCGTTCCGCGACGCCAATTACTCTCGCGAAATAGCGGGCCTCTATTACACGGGAGCAAGCACGACTCCTGGAACGGGCATGCCGATGGTTGTGCTCAGCGGCAAGCTCGTCGCGGAACGGATACTTCAACGTGAACGTTGAGCGCTGGGGAGACGGTGAGCGTGTGTATCTCGGAATACACGGGTGGGCCGGAAACCATCGCACCTTTAGACCGATTGCTGAAAATGCGCCAGAGGATGTGAGCTTTTTCAGCGTGGACTTGCCTGGCTATGGCGCCTCTCCCCCGCCGCAAAACTGGGACCTCGAAACGGTTGCGAGCGGATTAACCGAAATTGTGCGTGCGTTGCCAGGCGGTGCTACGACGCTCGTTGGATATTGTGGCGGCGCGGCGCTCGGATTACTCGTCGTGCAGGAGCTCTCCGATCGGATATCGCGCATAGTTATGATCGACCCGTTCGCGTATATGCCGTGGTACTTTCGCGTGTTTACGTGGGGCGAGTTTGGCAGGCGGGCGTACATGAGCACGTTCGCGAGCAAACGCGGACGCCGGATCACAAACACCGCGTTGCAGAGTAAGCGCAGTGGAGACACCGACCTGACGCGGTCATTTGAAGCCGTGAACCACGAGCTCACACTGGATGCTATTCGGGCGTTTGCAGCGTTTCCGTCATACCAAGTGTTTGCGCCGCTGCATTTGGAAGTAGATTTGGTATATGGCGAAAGATCGTTCAAGGCGGTCAAACGAGGCGTAAAGATGTGGCAGGCGCTCTGGCCGCATGCACGTGCATACGAGTTAAGCGGCGCGGGACATGATCCGATTCGCGAAGCGACAGAACCGTTGCGCGCCATTGTATTTGGGTCTGATGCATGTTGAAACGGTACTTCAGATATACGCTGGCCGTCGCGCTGTTCGCGGCTTCCACAACCGCCGAACAAGAACCCCACGCGCCTAGTACTGACGAGAACGCCAAACCAGATGCGACCGCGAAAGCCGAGGCTAATCCCGCTCCGCAGCAGGCGCCGGAGTTCACTTTGGAGGATCAGTTTCGCAAGTCGCACACCATCGAGTACCCGGCTGATAAGGCCAGCATTTTCGTACTTGCGGACAGAGAAGGCTCCAAACAAGTAGAGGCATGGATACGCGCAGTCTACGACAAATTCCAGGATCGTGTGAACATTCGGGGAATAGCATTGCTGAAGGGAGTACCGTCTGCGCTGCGGCCCACGATCCGGTATTTATTCAAGAAGCAGGTGGACTATCCAGTGATGCTGGATTGGGAGGGTACGGTGACTGAATCATTCGCATTCAAACCAGGACTTGCTTGCGTGTTTGTTGTGAACATCGATGGGAGCATCGTACTCGCAGAGTATGGTCCTGCAGAAGGAAAGCGCAGTGAACGCGTGCTCACTTCGTTATTGCTGGCATCGGCAAACGCAAAAAAGTCTGGGCATTAGCGATGCACTGCTATACCTTGCGAACGGAGCAGTTCGTACCCGCGCCGTTGGAGCGAGTATTTACATTCTTCTCGCGGCCCGAGAATCTGGAGCAAATCACACCCGGGCATTTGCATTTTTCGATCCTCACGCCAAGCCCGATCCCGATGCGGGTCGGGACATTGATCGATTATCGCATTCGTATACGTGGCGTACCGCAGCGTTGGCGCACGCTTATCTCCTACTACGATCCGCCACACCGTTTCGTGGATGAGCAGCTTCGCGGCCCTTACGCAAAGTGGGTGCACCGACACGAATTTGCGCGCGCCGCAGGTGGAACGCGGATTGTTGATGAGGTGGTTTACGCGCTGCCCTTTGGCATACTCGGGCGTGTTATTCACTGGGCATTTGTGCGACACGAGTTGGAAGCCATTTTCGAATTTCGACGGGCATACATTACGCGGTTATTTGGCGCTGAACATGGCCACTCTCCAGCAAGTATGCTTTCGGTGATTGATCCATGGACATAGGTGTAATTGCTTGGCTCATCGCGTGTATTGCCGCACTTAGCGCGCTGGTCGTGCTAATCAACACGGTGACGTGGCCCGCAGCAAAAAGCAGTCTTGATTCCCGCGATATCCGCGTGTCTGTACTTGTTCCCGCGAGGAATGAAGAGTCACGGATTGCGCAGTGTCTCGATACGGTCCTCACACAGGGGGAGGTTGTTGGAGAGGTTTTGGTGTATAACGACCATTCAACCGATGCTACGGGCCGAATAGTAGACGAATTTTCCCGCCGGGATGCGCGGGTGCGCACGATTGATTCGCTGCCGCTACCGGCAGACTGGTGTGGGAAAAATTACGCGTGTTTCCGGCTTGCGCATGCCGCGCGGTCGCCGTGGCTATTGTTCATTGATGCCGATGTCCGTCTCTCTCCTGGCGCAGTTGAGGCCGCAGTGTCCGAAGCATTGCAGCGCGACGCAACCATGGTGTCCTTATGGCCGCGCATCTCAGTGGGCGGGTTCTGGGAAAAGATTCTGATGCCGATGTTGAATTTTGTCGTGTTCACGGCCTACCCGTCTTGGCTTGCCTTGAAGCGTCCTGACGCGTCATTCGGTCTCGCGCATGGGGCGTGCATTCTTGCGCACCGCGACACATACATGCGCGTAGGCGGGCATGAGGTTGTGCGGGACGAGATCTTTGAAGATACGCGGCTCGCGCGTGCGTGGCGGCAATGCGGACACTCAAGCATCTGCCTTGATGGGCAGGAATTGGTTTGCGTGCGGATGTATGAGTCGCTTGGCGAGATTTGGCGTGGTTTTCAGAAAAACTTTTATACGGCGTTTCATTCGCGCGTAATGTTTTGGTTTTTCCTGTTGGTTCACGCCTGCGTGTTTACATTCCCGTTCTTCGCTCTGCCGGTATGCGTCGTTCGTGGCGGCGGGTATGGCGCCTGGGCTATATCGGTAATCTCAATCATTGCAGCCCGGTTTGCGCTTGCAATGCGGTTCCGGCAGCCGGCGTGGACAGCACTATTCCATCCCATCGCTCAGACTGTGTTGATCGCGCTGGGGCTATCGTCTTGTTGGCGCTGCGTCACTGGCAAAGGGGTTGAGTGGAAAGGGCGCTCGTACCGCAGTGAACCTGCCGTGCACCAGTAACGATAAAAATGCGCGCAAAAACAGAATTACCACTCAGCGGACGTACCGCAATTGTTATAGGTGCGGGCCTAGGCGGGCTGGCCACGGCGCTACGCCTCGCCGCGCGCGGGTGTAAGGTAAAGGTGCTTGAACAGGGCCGCACGCTCGGCGGGAAGATGAACCGTTGGCAGAGCGCGGGGTACACGTTCGATACGGGCCCTTCGCTTATCACGATGCCGTGGATCTTTCACGAGACATTCGAAGCCGCGAACTCGCGACTGGATGAACACATCGAATTGGTTTCGATGCGCCCGATCATGGAAGCCGTGTTTGCCGATGGAACTCGATTTATCTACTCGAATTCGATTCCCGATTGGACAGCAACCCTGAAAAACTTGGACCCACGCGACGTCGATGGTTTTTACCGGTTGATGCAGCTTGGAGCTCGGATCTATGAATTGTCGAAGGAAACGTTTCTCCGCAATGTACCTACCGCACCGCCGGATGTTCGTTCGCTTCGTGCACTACGCCATTTCCCGTTGCGTCACGCCTGGGGTAACTATGACCGCGTGGTTTGCGCGCATTTGAAAAGTCCATACCTTCAGCAATTGTTCAATCGCTACCCCACTTATGTGGGCTCGTCGCCCTACGCGTCGCCTGCGACGCTGCTTGTGATCCCGTATATCGAGTATGCGTTTGGCGGTTGGTACGTGAAAGGCGGGCTCTACAAGATCGTAGAAGCGTTGCTGAGGCTTTGTGACGCGGCCGGCGTTGAAGTTCGCACCAGCGCAGCGGTCGAACGCATCACTGTTACGAACGGTGCTGCAAGAGGTGTCGTCCTCGACAACGGCGAAGCGTTACCGGCTGACATTGTCGTAATGAATGGTGATGCAGCGTGTGCCAATACATTGCTTGGAAAAGACGAGGGTGTCGATCGCGCGCAAGAGCGATCCATGTCCGGAGTCGTGTTACTAATCGGTGTGCGTAGACGGATGCAATCGTTACATCACCACACGGTGTATTTTTCGAGCGACTATCGCAACGAGTTTACAGACCTATTCGAGCGGCGGCGCTTTCCGGAAGAACCGACTGTGTACGTGAGTGCACCCAGCTTGGCCGACCGTTCGCTCGCACCTGAGGATGGCGAAGCGTTGTTCGTCATGGCCAATGCGCCGGCAACGGGTGAAGACAATTGGGATTCACAGCTCTGCGAATTGCGCAGCCGGATGCTTGGGACATTACGGCGTGGCGGATTGATATTGAACGACGGGGACACTGTCACCGAGCAGATATCGACGCCACGGACTTTTGCGAAGCGCTATCTCATGCCCGGCGGTGCAATCTATGGCACACATTCGCACGGCTGGCGGAAGGCGTTTTTGCGCCCATCCAACAAAGATAAAAGGGTACGCGGACTTTACTATGTCGGAGGAAGTACACATCCCGGCGGGGGCACGCCGACGGTGTTGCTTTCCGCAAAGATAACCGCTGGATTGGTCGAGCTGCATGAACGCGCATAAGTTGATTACTTGGTTGCTTATTGGCGCATACGTATTCTTCTGGTTCGGCGGAATCGTCGCCCATATATTCCTCGGTGGGCCACCGGAGCACGTGCGTTGGACCGCGCCTTTATTTCTTCTTCTCGCGGGGCTTCTCGTATTTCTCGCAGCGAATGCGACCGTGCGAATTCGGCTGCTGGCTGTTGGTCTGATTGGAACCTTGGCAGAGTTAGCGGGTGTTCATACGGGCTTTCCATTCGGAGGGTATCAATACACGGACGCGCTTTCACCGCTGGTGGCCGGAGTTCCGATTGTGATGGCGAGCGCATGGATGGTGCTCGCTGGTTTCGTGCATCAGATTGTCGCGACGCTACAGATGCCACGAGCAGTTTCCATATTCCTGTTTGCCAGCCTCTTAACGGCGACCGATTTGATAATTGACCCTCTCGCGGCAGGGCCGCTGGCGTATTGGGCATGGGATGCAACCGGAGTTTATTACGGAATTCCAGTTACAAATTTCGCCGGGTGGCTTCTCGTGTCCCTGGCGGTTGGGGCCGCGATGGGGCGTGATTGCCAGCGAACAAATGTGCATTGGTTTGTGGGTTATTCAATTACTCTGTTCTTCACCATATTGGCCGCGTTCAATGGTATGGGAATCGCCACGCTTATCGGGGCGGTACTATTGGCGCTGGTTGCCTACGTGTATTTAAAACTAGATGCGGACACGGTGCCCGCTACTGGAACTTCAAGATTTACGGCGCTTTGATTTCGATGAGAATTTCATTCTTGCGCATCGGCCCCGGTGTCCAAGGTGGATCATATTGCGCCAGTAAAGGCTGACCGAGCGTTTCCACCTTATCGCGCTTCAATAGTTCGACCAGTTCTTCTTTACGCTTCACCGCTTTATCCGCATTCATCCACCCGGAGGACTGTACTGCGGCGTAGCGCTTGCCCGGCACTTGCACGATGGATACTTCTTTATTTTTAGGTTCGGGCAGGGACTCGGCGGTGTATTTTCTTGGCATCACAAATGAGACCATGCGGGTGCCATCGGCCTTATCGTCTTTTGACGAAGCTTTTGTAGCACTTGGTTTTTGCTCTACCTCCTGCTCGAGCACAGGCGCAGTCATTTCAATTTTCTCGGACCCACTTTCTCCGCTTTCGCCCTTGGCGACATTGTTGCCGAAAATGTAGTCTGCCAACTTGCGAAATCCGCCGTTCATCGATTCTTCGAAATTTCCAGTCATAGTCACTTGCGCGACAATATGTGGCGCATACTCTCGAATCTCATAGCCGTCCCGCTTTTCGACGACGGTGTATTCAGGTGTTTCAATGGCTGCCACTGAGACAGTACCAACCAACGCCAAGGCGGCAAATAATGACATGCACGGGCACTCCTTTCCGAGAATTGTTTGTCGTATTATACGTTTCCTAACACGGGTAATTACGCTAGGCGGTGCGCAATTATTCCCGCGGACCCTGCGGCGATTTAGTGTATTCAAGACGCCAGATTTCAGATGAAGGAGTTGTTCGATGAAGTCAACGTTATGGCAGGTAATTCTATCGCTGGCTTTAGTGATGCCAGGCTGGTGTGACCTCACACTGCCTAGCGAAGAAAGCGTATTGTCCACCCTTTTCCGAGAGCATCCGCGCCTCATGCTGACGCAATCTGAACTCGAAAAACTGAAATCCAGAAGTGTCTCCGACCAAGTACTTCAGGGGTACGTCGCCCAAATGATCGAGGACGCCGACAAGTCGATTGCGAAACCTGAGCTTGAACACAAGCTGATTGGGCCGCGCCTGCTGTCCGTCAGTAGAGATTGTCTTGATAGGGTTTACGCGCTTGGGCTCGCCTACCGGTGGACAGGGGACGAGAAGTATGCGCGCGCGGCGGAAGCGAACTTACTCACGGTGTCCGCCTTTCCGGATTGGAACCCCTCTCATTTTCTAGACACCGCGGAAATGTCACATGCGGTCGGTGTGGGTTATGACTGGCTGTTTTATTGGTTGAGTGAGGAGTCGAAAAAAACGATTCGAACCGCCTTGATAGAGAAAGGATTAAAGCCTGGGATCGAGGTATACAAAAAAGGCGGCTGGTGGACGATATCGGAATTCAATTGGAACCAGGTATGCAACAGCGGCCTCATCGCCGGATCTTTGTCGATTGCTGAGACGGACCCGGAGTTCGCGACGTTCATCGTACCTCGCGCAGTGAAGTCCCTGCCCAAGGCATTGCATGCCTATGACCCCGATGGCGCGTGGATGGAAGGACCTGGGTATTGGCATTACGCAACGCGATACACCGCGTATGGACTATGTGCGTTGCAGACCGCGCTCGGCACCGACTTTGGATTGAGCGATATGCCGGGGTTGCGCGCCACCGGTCATTTCCCCTGGTACACGACGGGGCCAACAGGGCTGTTCTTGAATTATGCCGATAGCGGCGAACGCAGCGCTCATAAACCGATGCCGTGCATGTTTTGGCTGGCGCGTCAGTACAACGACACCGCGATTAGCGACGCGGAGCACGCGCTGCTCAAACAAGGCAAAGCGACGCCAGAACATGTAGTCTGGTACGTACCGCCCTCTGGCAGCGCGGCACAAGCACTTGACCGCGATCGCTGGTTTAAAAGCCCCGTGGATATAGTGGTAATGCGAAGCGCATGGGATGACCCGAATGCGCTGTTTGTCGGTGTGAAGGCCGGATACAACCAGGTGAATCACGGGCATCTGGACTTGGGCAATTTCGAGTTAGATGCGCTGGGTGTGCGCTGGGCGCGAGACCTCGGATCGGACGATTACAATCTACCGGGGTATTTCGATAAGAAGAAAGGCGGCAAACGCTGGGACTACTACCGAAACATCAGCGAAAGCCACAGTGTTCCACTTATCAGCGGCGAAGGACAGGACCAGACGGCCAAGGCCAGCGTGATCCGGTTCGATTCAAACGATAGTGAGGCGCGCGTTTCCATCGATCTGACTGACGCTTATCAAAAGCACGCCAACAAAATGGTACGCGATGTCACGTTGACAAACTCACGCAAAGCGGTCGTTGTAAGCGATCACTATGAGCTGACTTCGCGGCAAGACGTCGTGTGGGCGATGACTACTGACGCGGAGATTGCGATTCAACCGGATGGCTCCGCGGAATTGGTGCTTTCGGGAAAGAAACTAATCGCGCGTGCAGTTGAGCCGGAGGGTGCAACATTTATTGTGGAGTCCGCGGAACGCCCTGAGCCCGAGAAACCCAACAAGGGCGTCAAACGCGTGTTGATTCGGGGAGTTGGCGTAACCGGAAATTTCAACGTGACTGTCTTACTCGCGCCGGTGTGGAGCGATGGGGCAGTCGCTACGATTGAATCGGGTCTGCTTGCGAAATGATTACGCGATAGCCGCGATCGTACCGCCGTAAAACCGTTTTGTTGCGGTGCCTGCTTTCAACAGGAGAGCGCCGGTAGAATCGATGCCTTCGCAGCGGCCGGTGTGAGATTCACCGTTTTGTTTCAGAGTGACGGTTGACCCACGTAGCAAGCAGCGCTCCGCCCACGCTTCCGGCAGCGTTTCGGACTGTGCCGTCAAATCCGCAAGCCGGGCTTCGATCGCGCAAAGTACCTTCGAGACAAATTGCGTGAGATTGATGCGTCGTCCGGCGAGATCGATTAATGACGTGGCTGTGTTTCGCAGTTCGGCAGGCGCGAGCGCCAACGAATTGTTTGCATTGATTCCCACACCGAGGACAAGGCGGGGACGCTCACCGAAGCAAAGCTCGGGAAGTATACCGCAGATCTTTTGATTCTGATAAAAGACGTCATTCGGCCAGCGAATCCCGAACGATTTTCCGGAGACAACTGCCTCCAACGCTTCGCACACCGCAACAGCGGTTGCAAGCGCAAAGCGCGGCCAAGATTCGGGGCCGGTATCGTGCGCCGGCAAATTCATTACGAGCGAGAATGTGACCGCACCGGGGGCAGACCACCACACGTTGGACCCTCTCCCCCGCCCTGCCGTCTGCGTTTCGGCGATTACCAGAAATGGCGTTTCAATGTCCGCATTCGCAGCGATCTCCATTGCGCGGTTGTTGGTGGAATCGATGCTGCGGTGAAGTTCGGCTTGGCGAACAAATGTCGCACGCTTGATTCGTGGCAGCGAAAACACCACCCGCTCGACTCGCCGGCCGAGGACGCTCATTCCAATCGCACGAGCAAGTCGCCCGCTTCGATCTGTGTTTTTGGCTTAACGAGCACTTCCGCGACCCGCGCCTTACGCGGGGCGTACATCGTCATTTCCATCTTCATCGCCTCGAGCGTGAGGAGTTTCTGTCCTTCCGCGACTTCATCGTTTGGCTGAACCGCAACGTTCACGATGAGCCCAGGCATAGGCGCAGCAATTTGATCAGCGTCTGCCGGATCGGCTTTGGGATGCTTCACTATTTCCGATTCGAGCGAGAGATCAATAACGGTCGCGTCGCGCGGCTGCCCGTGCAGTTCAAAGAAGACGGTGCGATTGCCGTCGGGGTGCGGCTCGCCGATCGCCACAAGCTTGATAATGAGCGTCTTTCCCGGCTCGATCTCGAAGGCGGTTTCCTCGCCTCGCTGCAATCCATAGAAGAACACGGGGGTCGGCAGTACGCTAGTGTCGGAATACTCTTTTTGGTGCCGCGCAAAATCTTCGTATACGCGCGGATACAAGAGATAGGAAAGAACGTCGCGGAATGACGGCTCGTGGCCCAGCAACTTCTTCAGTTTGTTTTTCGTGGCGTTGAAATCGGCAGGCGGCATGCTTTGACCGGGGCGTCCCTTGACCGGCTTCTTACCGCGTAACACACGTTCCATGAGTTTCTTGGGAAATCCGCCGGGGGGCTGACCCAAGCGGCCCATCATCATGTCTACAACCGATTCGGGAAACGCCAGCTCGCGTTTGGAATCGAGCACGTCCTTCGACGTGAGATTGTTCGCGACCATGAAAAGCGCCATGTCGCCAACAACCTTCGAAGATGGCGTGACTTTCACAATATCGCCGAAAAGTTGATTCACTTCTGCGTACATCTGACAGACTTCGGTCCAGCGATCGGAAATGCCGATGGATTGCGCCTGAGCATAGAGATTCGTGTACTGCCCGCCGGGCATTTCGTGGACATAAACTTCGGACGTCGGCGCTTTTTGTCCCGTCTCGAATGCAGCGTAGAGTTCGCGAACGTGTTCCCAATAGGATGCGAGCTTGCGAAGGTTATCTGGGTTGAGGCCCGTCTCGCGCGGAGTGAAACGCATCGCTTCGACGAGCGCATCAAGGTTAGCCTGCGAACTCATTCCCGACATCGGGCCGCTCGCGGCGTCCACAATATCGACACCGGCGCCCGACGCTTTTATCAGTGACGCGGCTTGAATTCCGCTGGCATCGTGCGTGTGGAAATGAATCGGAATCCCGATTTCCTGTTTGAGCGCCTTCACGAGAATTTCCGCAGCGAAGGGTTTGCAGAGGCCCGCCATGTCTTTGATCGCGAGGATGTGCGCACCCGCTTTTTCGAGGCGCTTTGCAAGCTTTACGAAGTAGTCGAGGCTGTATTTCGTTCGCTTGGGGTTTGTGATGTCACCGGTATAACAGATGGCGACTTCGCAAAGCATGTTGGACTCGCGCACGGCATCAATGGCGACGCGCAGATTCGGCTCCCAGTTCAAGGAGTCGAAAATACGGAAAAGATCGATGCCCGCCGACGCGGATTCCTTGCAGAAGGCGCGCACGACATTGTCGGGATAACTCGTGTAACCGACGGCATTGGATGCGCGTAGCAGCATCTGGAACAAGATATTCGGGATGCGCTCGCGCAATTCGGCCAGGCGCTGCCACGGGCACTCGTTAAGAAAGCGCATTGATGTATCGAATGTTGCGCCGCCCCACATTTCGATCGAAAACATTTCCGGCGCGAGACGCGCGTAGGCGTCTGCGATTTCGCGCATGTCATAGGTACGCATACGCGTCGCCAACAAGGACTGGTGTGCGTCGCGGAATGTCGTATCCGTGAGAAGCAAACGCTTCTGCTTCAATATCCAATCACAGAATTTCTCTGGCCCGAGCTTTTGGAGCAGTTGCCGCGTTCCTGCGGGCGGCGCCACAGTCTCATCTACCACCGGCGGCACGGGCGTATCTCGGCGCGACGGCATGGGACGATTCTTCACCAAGGGATGGCCATTCACCGCGATGGTGCCGAGATAAGTAAGCAGCTTGGTCGCGCGATCGCGCGCGGGTGGAAATTGAAAGAGTTCAGGCGTTTCATCGATGAAGCGCGTCGTGCATTCGCCGCGCATAAACGTGGGATGCTCGATTACGTTCACCAGGAACGGAATGTTGGTCTTCACACCACGAATGCGGAACTCGCGCATGCAGCGTTCCATGCGGCGTGTGGTGTCTTCAAAGTTGCGTGCCCATGCAGTCACTTTTACCAGCAGCGAATCGTAGTACGGCGTAATTGTCGCGCCGGAAAATGCAGTGCCCGCATCGAGCCGGATACCGAGACCCCCGGCGGATCGGTAGTGTGTCACGCGGCCGTAATCGGGAACGAAATTGTTGAGCGGGTCTTCGGTGGTGACGCGGCACTGCATGGCGTAACCGCGGATCGAGATGCTTTCCTGATCCGGTATGTCTATGCCGCGATCGGAAAGCTTTGCGCCTTGGGCGACCAGAATTTGGCTTTTCACAATATCCACGCCGGTGGTCACTTCCGTGACGGTGTGCTCCACCTGAATGCGCGGGTTCACTTCGAT
The DNA here is from genome assembly GCA_020848835.1 of Candidatus Hydrogenedentota bacterium. Taxonomy (GTDB): domain Bacteria; phylum Hydrogenedentota; class Hydrogenedentia; order Hydrogenedentales; family SLHB01; genus JABWCD01. The sequence goes on along the minus strand of JADLHJ010000059.1, from coordinate 146,401 downwards.
GAAATAGAGTTCGTTTGAATCAACGTCATAGAGAAATTCGACGGTGCCGGCACTGACGTAGCCGACACGCTTACCGATTGCAAGGGCGGCGTTGCACAGTTTATCGCGAACTTCCTTCGAGAGGTTCGGTGCCGGCGAAATCTCAACGACTTTCTGATGACGGCGCTGCAGTGAGCAGTCGCGCTCGTAGAGATGTACAAGATTTCCGTGCGCGTCGCCAAGCAACTGCACTTCCAAGTGGCGGGCGCGTGCGACGAATTTTTCGAGGAATACATCCGAGCTACCAAATGCTGTAAGCGCTTCGCGCTGCGCCTGCGTGAGGGTGTCTGGTAACTCTTTATCGGAATGCACCACGCGCATCCCGCGACCGCCACCGCCCTTTGCGGCCTTTAACATCACGGGATAGCCGAGTTTCGCGGCAAGCGCGCGGGCTTCTTTCACATCCTTAATCGGCTTAATGCCACCGGAGAGAATTTGAACACCCGCAGCCTTCGCGAGTTCGCGCGCTTCGATCTTGTCGCCTAAACGTTCGAGAATACTGGCTGGGGGGCCTACAAAGGCGATGTCCGCTTTCGCACAGGCGCGCGCGAAGTCGGGATTTTCCGACAGGAAACCGTAACCCGGATGGATCGCATCAACACCGCATTGTTTGGCGACGGAGACGATACCGTCGATATCGAGATACGCGCGAAGCGGTTCACCCGGTTTGCCGACGGGGTACGATTCATCCGCCTTCAAGCGATGCAGTGCATAGCGATCCTCGTGCGCATAAATGGCTACGGTACGCACCCCCATTTCGTGCGCAGAGCGAAAGACGCGAATCGCAATTTCGCTGCGGTTCGCGACCATTAGTTTCTTGATTGGCTTGAATTCGTTATTTTTTTTCACAACTCAACCGTTCGAAATGTTGAAATGGATACACGCAGCGAGCTACGACGCCCACGCATATGCCCCGTCATTCGATATCACCACCGGCAAAATGCGCCCAAATACCCTGAAAATACGAATCGCGCGCCGAACTGGCTTCAGTTTTGGGGACGAACCTGAAAAGACCGTGCAGCGCGCACAACCCTGAGCGGAAAAGATACTAAGTTCGGGACAGGTACTGCAACTTTCGGCTGCGTAAAAAGCCCATGTTATTCACTTTCCATGACGACTCTAAAGCAGTAGCCGACGTAAGGCGTGTAGCCGTAGCGGTAGGCCGAACGGACATAGAATGCCTTGCTGCCCATCTTGCCGCCGCGGAGCACGCGCGCGCCGTCTTTACCATCGTTCAACGGATCGGTTACTTCATCGGCGGTGTACTTGCGAAAACAAATATCCTGACAGTATTCGGCCTGGTTGCCGTGCATGTCATAAAGCCCCCACGCGTTTGGCGGAAACATACGCACGGGCGTGATTTTGGCGCGATATTCGCCGACGGGGTTGAAGGTCGTTGCTTCGAGCGCGTTGAAGTTTGCCTGATCCGAGGAGATCATCGCGCCGGTATTGAAGGCAGTTGCGGTGCCCGCGCGGCAAGCGTACTCCCATTCGGCTTCGGTGGGCAGTCGAAACTTTCTTTCGGTTACTGCAGTGAGGACCTCGCAAAAGTCATTTGCCTCGAACCATGTTGTTTCACGGGTGGGCAGATCGCGGTTTTCCTCCGTGAGTTCGCGTGCCGTTTTTCCGAGCACCGCGCAGAATTGCGCGGTAGTCGTCTTGACAGCAGCAAAATAAAATGGCCGGGAAATGTTTACCTTGTGCTGAGGGCGCTCGTTTTCAAGTCCGCCCTCGCTTTCGGGCGAGCCCATCAGAAAACTACCTGCAGGAATGCGCACCAACTCCAATTGCGCGGCGTTGCCCAAATCCAGCGTGACTCGTTTTGCATCGGGACCCGGCGGCGCGTCGAAAGTGGCGCGCAGTTCCTTTTTCATCCGTTCAATCTGGTCGCGCTGCATTGCTTGCGCACGCTTGGCGCGGGCCGCTTCGTCCGCGTCTCCCTTGGCGACAAGATCTATGGCTTGCGATTGGAGCGAACGAAATGCAGGCGCAGGTACGGTGCAGTTTATTTCGGGCGCGCGAGGATTAGTTTCATTGAGGTATTCCTCGATATCCGTATAGCCGTCCTTGTCGGCATCGGCGTCCGGCGCGGAAGTGTGTACAGCGTTGAGACCATGCTTCGTTTCCCATTCGTCCGGCATGCCGTCCTTGTCGGCATCGGGTAACGGGACGCCCGGCTCAAGAAAAGGCCAGCCACCCACTTGGCCCGTAGTATCGATAATTACTCCGGTTCCGCTTTGCGCCTGCTCCATAAGGCGTGAATCCGCGCTATCACGTTGGGGTTTTGTTGCGCCGGCCTCCGAAATGATGCGTGCCAGCGCTTCTTTAGCGGTGTCGGTCTTGACATTTGGAACGGCAAATGGCTCATCTACAATAATCGTATCGCGCATCTCTTCAGCGTTGAAGTCATTCGGCGATTCCAAGAGCAAGGCATTATCCTGGGTCGCGTTTTCATTTCCTTCGAGTATGTTTCCAGTCAGGTACATCCGTGGCATATCATCGCCCGGATCGAAAACGCGGCGCGCGGCGCTTTTGCGGGTGGACGGGCCAGGCTTAAAGTAGTTATTTATGTAGTTGCTGAAGATAGGTCCGCCGCTCGTGTAGCCGCAGCGATATCCCCAGTCGTAGACAACATTATTTCGAAAGTCGAGGAGAATGCTGTCCACACGCGCATTACGCGCAGCGTTGTGTGCGTAGATGCAATGGTGCAGCGTCACGCCGCCATCGCCTTGCAAAATCGAGCCTTTGCTGTGTTCACCTTTTGGATGAAATGATTTCGATAATCCTTCCGCGATGATGCTCCACTGCACGGTGAGATTGTGCACGGTGCCAAAGGAGCTCATCACTTCGTCGATCGCCCAAGACATGGAGCAATGATCGACGATGCTATTGTTCCCACCGAATATGCCAAGCGCCATCTGTTCTTTGCGGGTTGCATCGCCGGAGCGGATGCGCAGGTGGCGAAGGATGACATCATTCGTCGCGAGCACGAGTTGATAATCGCGGATGCAGATGCCGCCACCAGGGGCGGATTGCCCTGCGATGGTCACAAAAGGCTTGGTAATCCAGAGATCCGTCTTCAAGAAAATAGTGCCGGCGACACGGAAGATGATCATGCGTGGGCCGTCGGTTTCCACGGCGGCACGGAACGACCCTTCGATCGGTTTTTCATTTGAAGAATCGTAATCATCGATTGTGGTCACGAACAGGATTCTCCCGCCGCGCCCTCCGGGTGTGCAGGCGCCGAAACCCTCTGCCGTGGGAAAAGCTTTTAGGAGTGATTCCGCACTTGCAGCGAAACACAGTGCGATGGTAAGCGCCGCCATGGCCGAAACAGGGCGAAGGCACTTCTTGCAACGATTAAAAGCGATCATTGCTATTCAGACCACGCAGGCAGGGACACTACGCAACGATAATTTGAATCGTTGGAGTTGGGGTTGCGCAGTGGTTTGTACAACTTGCCCGCCTTTGGAGAATCGCTTTGGGTGTATACCCAAAGTTCGGTGGGATCCCACACGATCACTTCGTCTCGACAATCGCCTGTGACATCTATGATGTTATACGCCAAGTCTGGGTGCCCATCGGCCGGGAAGCGCACCGCGCGACGGCCCCACCCGTCCACCATTCCGCCTTCATCCGCGTTTACCGATAAGACGACAAACTCGGGCTGTGCACCGGTCCAGTTTATCGGCATGCACAGGCTGCCGTGCTGGAACGGTTCAAACTCAAGATAAGGGTCGCCATCGGCGTTATAGAAATGGACGATGCCTTGATTGCTCCAGTAATTGATGGAGACCGCTTCGAGTCCCGGCAAGTCAGGGCGAAAGTCCGCGATCGCGGGATTCTGCACGTGGCCAAGGCGGTGATGCTTCAACACATTGCCTTGAATGTCGGCGATAATCGTGCCTTCATCGCTGCCCACCCACAGCGCGCGCCACGGTCCACCTTCCGTGAATTGCGCCATCGCAATGCCATCTGCGTGATCTTTTAATCCCCCCTCGATCGACCACAACTTTGTGCCGTCGCTATCCACGAGTGTATAGCCAATCATCACTTCGTCTTTACCGTCATTGTCGATATCCGCGGCATAGGGATAGTGGCCAGTCATACATTGCCCGCGCCACATGATGTTTAAGTCATTGTCGTAGGCCCAATAGTTCATGTAACGGTCTTTAAGGATCATGTCCGCATCGCGCCCGGTGCCGCGCAAGTCGCAAAAGAAAATAGAATCGCCCAGGATCTGATTGAACTTGTTGTGCGGAGGCTTGGCGTTCGGTGGAGTAGCGGAAGTGGGCACGCGCTTCTTCACTTCGCCTGTCGCGCCATCAAGGATAAGTATCTCGAAACTCGCGCAATAGATAACTTCGTTCTTGCCGTCGCCGTCCCAGTCGTGAATTTGAAATGCGACATCGTTCGTAAGATGGTTGCGCCATGTGTCTGGCTTGCCCACTTGCCACAGTTTCGTCCCATCAAACGTGTACGCTGTAATGCAACTGATTTCGCTATTCGAATCCTTAGGGCCGTGATGCACGACCTGGCCAACCGCGAAATCGATTTGACCGTCGCCGTTTAGATCGCCAAACCGCAGGTTGCGCCCTACGCCGGTATCCTTGAGCTGTACTTTCTTCCACAGCACTGGCGTAGGATTCGACTCCTGCAAAGTGTTTTCTTCGGTCGCGCGCTGCGCGTTTTCCGCATCGACGCGTGCTTTTTCCTCGCTCGCCATAACAACGCGTGCTGACAAGAACTTTGCAGGTATGTCGGAAAGCAGCGCGACGCGGCCCTCGGTGTACGTGGTATCGTCCGCTTCCAGCCTCAGGGAATCGTTCAGTGCCGCTGACAATTTCGAACCTGATACGGTCACGCGCATGCTAAGTGTTTTTCCTGATTCCATTACAAACGCCGCCTGCGCCAAGATCGCTTCGTCCGGTTCACGGAAAGCTTTTTCATGACGAAGCCGCGAAATAAATGCGTTTCCGTTTTCCACACCGGCGAAGTAGTAGCAACGATCATTTTGATAGCGCACGGCGACCCCACAGCGCCCCTCGCCTTCCATCGGTACCACGGAGGCCGCGAATGTGTAATGGCGCCAAGCTTCATCGCCCGCGACGACCATTGGGTGCGTGTGCTTCATCTTGTTCGGCGTCATCATCGCCAAGGCCGGCTTGCCGTCGACACGAATTGCGCGCCACGCCAGTTGCGATTCCGAATCCGAGCGAAAAGTTGACACCGCCCAGGGCCCGCGCGGAGTCGTTTCAGGCAGGTAATGATATTCTGCGTGCGCACCGACGACGCCTAGCAAGGGTCCGGCAGGGTAAGAAGAAAAACTGTCTTCTAGTAGAACGGTCTCTTCCCCGAATACGGCAAGCGTTAGCGTAAATAACAAACACACACAAACGATAGTCCGCACGACTTCCTCCACTTCTGTTAGGTTCGCGCCGTAGCCGGTCAAAGTTTACGGGATTCGCGAGCCGGAGAAAAACTGCCCACTACGCAAATCGATTGACTTCCGCCGCGCCGGCACGCAGTATGTTCCGTACCTTCCAAGGAGAATTGCATGCTCACGATCTGTGCAGGATTCATGTTAATCGCGGCGCTTCCAACTGGCCCAACACCGGAGCCAATCGGCGCACCGCACTTTCCGGATCGTATCCATACCTTCATTTGGCGTAACTGGCCGCTGGTGCTCTCGGAAGACATGGCTCGCGTGCTTGGCACGAGCAGGGACAATGTGGAGCGGACCGCTCAGGCAATGGGCCTTGGCGAGCAGCCTGCGATTACCAACGAATTGCGCCAGCGCTCTTACATTACGATCATTCGGCGCAATTGGCATCTGTTGCCATATGAACAATTGCTCGATTTGCTCGGATGGACGGAGGACGAACTTGCCTACACTTTGCGCGAGGACGATTTCCTTTACGTAAAACTGGGCCTGTTGAAACCGAAGTGTGACCCCTTGAAGTGGTCCGACCCGGACGATACGGCGAGAGCGCGGGAAAGTGCGATAGCGCAGATCGTAAAAGAGAGCTTCCCCGCCGGGGCGACGGCGCAAGAGGAACCGTTGTTCGGATTTATTTCGGAACTATCCAAACCGGTGGAGGGCGCGCAATCGACTTACGAAAGCAGCAAGCTGTCGCCCCGTTATTGTTTCTCCTATTTCGCGCTCTACGGGGATGCCTTTATGGATGGCGCGCCCGATCCGTTTCCAGATGGATACTTGTCACGGCTTTCTGCGTCCGGCGTAAACGCCGTGTGGTTACAGGCGGTGCTCTACAAGATGGCACCCTTTCCCTGGGACCCGTCACTCAGCGAAGGATACGAAGAAAGACTGAAGAATCTGGCGGCGCTTGTGGCGCGGGCAAAGGCGCGCGGCATGGGTGTGTTCCTTTATTTAAATGAGCCCCGGGCTATGCAGCTTGCCTTTTACGAAAAGTATCCCGAACTAAAAGGTGTAGTCGAGGGCGATTACGCTGCGATGTGCACGAGCTCCCCCCCAGTCCAGCAGTACATTGCGAGCTCTGTCGCGCTGATTTGCGATCGCGTGCCTGACTTGCGCGGCTTCTTTACGATCTCCGCATCGGAAAATTTGACCAACTGTTGGAGCCACCACACCGGACAGAATTGCCCGCGATGCTCCGAGCGCGCGCCTGACGCGGTGATCGCCGAAGTAAACGCATTGATCGATAGTGGCATCAAGATGTCTTCGGGCGGACAATACTTAATCGCCTGGGATTGGGGTTGGCAAGACGATTGGGCCGCAAAAGCGATCAAGCGGCTGCCGAGTGATGTCGCGCAGATGAGCGTAAGCGAATGGAGCATACCCTTCACGCGTGGCGGCGTGGCGAACATTGTCGGCGAGTACTCAATTTCCGTGATCGGTCCCGGCCCGCGCGCAAAAAAGCACTGGGAAGCTGCGTGGCAAAGGCCGGTACCGCTAAAAACATTCGCAAAAATTCAAGCGAACACGACGTGGGAATGCGGGTCGCTGCCCTATATCCCCGCTGTGGCCAACGTCGCGAAGCACATGGAGAATCTGCGGAGTTCGGAAGTAAGCGGCGTGATGCTTGGCTGGACGCTCGGCGGTTATCCTGCGCCGAATCTCGAAGTTGCCGGCAAAATGATTGCTGATGCGAATCTAAGTGGTGAAGATGCAATGCAGGCAGTAGCGCAGCGCAGGTTTGGCGATGCGGTTGCCGCGCAGGTTGTCGATGCGTGGAAGACGTGCAGCACGGGATTCAGCGAGTATCCTTACGACAACAGCGGTCTATACAGCGGCCCGCAGCACATGGGCCCCGCGAATCCGCTATATGAAAAACCGACGGGATATGCCGCATCGATGGTCGGCTTTCCATACGACGCGCTGCCCGCGTGGCGCGGCGCGTATCCGGCAGACCTGTATGTCGCGCAAATGCGAAAAGCGGCCCAAGGATTTTTGGATAGCGCGACCAGCATGAAATCGCTTATCGAAAAGACTGATGGGGATCTTCGTATTGAACTTCAGCGCGAGATAAATGTGATGGAAGCCTGCGGTCTATACTATGCGAGTTGCGCAAACCAGGCGCGATTCATCGTGCTGCGCGATCAGGCTGCAACGGGCACCGATAAAACATCGGCGCTACAGGAAATCGAGTCTTTACTAAACGACGAGATTAAACTCGCGACGCGACTGCATGCTATCCAAATTCGAGATTCCCGGCTGGGTTTCGAAGCAACCAACCATTATTTTTATGTGCCGATGGATTTGGTCGAAAAAGTGATCAATTGCCGCGACATCTTGGACCGGTGGTTGCCGGCAATGAAGGCGGCTGCCTAAAAGCCAGACAATTGTATGAATACCTAATCACGGGCGGGACGCCCGTGCCCCTTTCTACTCCTTAGGCCGTGTATCGAGAATGTACGCGATTAGGTTCGCCACGTCTTCCGGCGTTAAACCGTCTTCAAGTCCATCCGGCATCGGCGAACGCGACTCCGACGTCATCGCGTCAATGTCGGAACGGAGGATCGTATTTTCAATTCCGTTTGCGCCGCGAATCTTTACACTGTTGCCGGACTCTTCCGCGAGGATACCGCTGTAGCTGGACAGGTCCTTGGTCTCCACCACGTAGTTGAAGAATTTCGTTTCGACGGCCCGGTTCGGATCCAGAATTGAAACCAGCACAGCCTCCGGCGATCGATCGGTTAGCGCGGTTAGGTCGGGGCCGACGGCGTGGCCCGCAGTTCCGAGCTGATGACACGACGCACAACGCTCACGAAATATTCCGCGTCCGCGTAGAAACTGGCCCGGTATCGTTGCCGCCTCTTTGTACTGTTCGATAACCGCCTGGCGATCAGGATTTGCGGCGCCCGCCATTAGTTTTTCGGCGCGCGCGCGAATGTCGTCATTCTTGCTGGTCAGCAAATCCTGACGATGCGCGGCATCCAGCTCGCGAAAGCTGGGTGTGCCCGCTTCAAGCGCGGTCATCAACGCGGCGAGCCAGGTTTCACGCCGTTGCATCGCATCGAGCACCGATGGGCGAGCATCTGCAGAAATGTTCGGCCACGCCGCGAGCACGATCGCCGGCACCGCGTCGCTATCGGTATCGAGCAAAGTTCCTAGCGAGGCAGCACGAAGATTATCGGGCGTATCGGCGCTCAGCAGTCCGCCGAGCAACGCGATATCCGCTTCGCGCTGCGTTGCTTCTTTGCAGAGCGTATGGGTGGCGGCGGCGCGAACGGACTCTTCGGCAGCCGAATCAACCACCGTATTGCGCGCAGCGCCCAGCATCGCGGCGATCTGCGCGCGCGCGCTGTCGGCAACTGTGCCAATCCCGAGCGCGTCGAGCGTCGCATCCTTGCTCTTCAACGCGTCAAGAAATGTGGCAAGCGACGAGAATTTCTTCGGATCGTAAGTCTGTTGATCACGTCCGGCAATATCCGTGGCCATCACTGCCAGCGTCTCTGCATCGTTCGCTGCGATTGCGACGCCTACGGCGGTAGATAGGACTTGTTCGCGCGGCTCGGCAGCGGCATCGTCCGTTGCGGCCCAGTTGAGAAGCGACGGCGTTAGGGCGCGCACGTTGGAAGCGTTAATCGAACTTAACAACGCCATCCCGAGATACGAATCGGAGTTGTCTTTTTCAATACGTTGTGCGAGCGCCGTTGCGGAACGCGGATCGCGCCACTCACCGAGCGCACAAACAACCTCCATGCGAAGGAAGGCATCGGGATCATCTTTCAGTTTTTCCACCGCAGCGGCGACGTCTGGCATTTCATTTAGATAAAGCGCCGCGATGCGCACTGCATTGCGTCGAACGCCGGCAACGCGATCGGAAAGTGAGGTTAAGATGTCGTCGGACGTGATAGCGTGGAGACCTTCCAATAAGTACAGTGCGTGGAGACATGCCTGAGGGGACGCGAATTTCGCGGGCGGATTATGAATTTGCTCAACGTCGCTATGGTCCATCGAAGCGGGATAGAAGTCCTGCTCTAGGTCTGTTGTATCGCCAAGGCCAGGCCTCTTTTGAATCAGGTTGCGGAGATACGGGATGGCTGCGCTATCGCCCCGCTCAATGAGAATTTGGTGCACCATGTCGCGCAATGTACAGTTCGGGGTATTGAGGTAATTGACAAGCTCCTGAGTCGAAAGTTTGGTGAGATTTTCTACCGCGTGCAGACGGCCACGTACTGGCACAACTCGGTAAATGCGGCCTTTGTCGTCGCCCGCGCGCAGGTTAAGTTTCGCCTGCGTTTCCTTTGAAATGTATTCGGGATGCTCAATCACCTGCCGGTACATATCAACGACATACAACGCGCCATCGGGACCGGTGCGCACCTGGACCGGGCGAAACCAATTGTCGTGCGAAGAGAGGAACTCCGATTGTTCTTCACCCGGTGCGCGGTGTCCGCTGAATGTCGCGCCGTTGGGTTCGAGCACAGTGCGTAGAACGAGATCGTGAACGGGTTCGCAGACGAATGCATTCCCGTAGAATTCTGGACCGAGTACGGAGTCGCGATAGATTTCGATGCCGCAGGTGGACGTGGAGCGGTTCACGTGCTCGAAGTCGTTGAAGCGTGTGAGCGTCTTGCTCGTGGGATAGAGCGCCGCTTGTTCGACGACATATTCGCGCGGGTTGCCGGGCGAGAAGTGTGGGTTACGTCGCATATAACGGTCATCGAGCGCGTAGTGCCACACGGGCAGCCAGTTCGCGCAGCCGAATCGGCTGCCCCAGTCGTCGAACGCGATGCCGAACTGCGTCATCCCACTTTCGGCATCCATCGCGCCAGTATCCGGCTGAATGCGCAAATCGCGCCCGGAGATGTCCATCGCTTCACCGGTCTTGTTGCTGATTATCTTGCCGCCGCTGTCCCCGTTCGCACAGTGAAACCAGTTGTCGAGTCCCCAGCGCAAACCATTGATACGATGTTGTTGATTGCCTTGCACAAAACCTTCGTAAAGCACTTCCTGCGTGTCCGCGTTGCCATCAGCGTTTGTGTCTTTTGCAAAGATGATCTGCGGCGCAGCAGTAACAAGCACACCATCGCGCCACGGCATAACCCCCGTGGCAAAGTTTAACTTATCTAGAAATACGGTGGCCTTATCGTACTTACCGTCGCTATCGAGATCTTCGAGAAACTTTACGCGGCTGCCGGGTTTCCCTTCGCCATCCATCCCAAGCGGGTAGTCACGCATTTCGACTACCCATAACTTGCCGTCTGGTCCCCACGCAATTGAAACAGGATCGACCACGAGCGGTTCGGCGGCAACCAGTTCGACTCGCAATCCGGGACGCACCGAGATCGACGCAAGCCCCGCTTCCGGTGATTTGGGTTTAGGCTCTACGCTCGCCGTGAGATCGTTAAACGCACGCCGATCAACGAGGTCCGGCAATTTGTCCGTATGCTCGTTCTGAACCCAAAGCGAACGCGAGTGAAACCATGCACCGTTGTTTTCACCATTGATTGCAATTGGGGGAACTGCGGTGGCTGGATCGGAACCGTCGCGCTTGCCGGAAATCGCAGTGGTGCTCCAACCGGTCTTCATTGAGTCGAAAAGATAGACTGCGTATGAGTCTTGATTTGAAAGCAGAACGTCCAAATCATGATCGCCATCGACGTCTATAAGTCTGAGTCCATCGTCCTCGTCGTTAGACTCAGTCGTAAAATCTTCCCCCGGAAGTTTGAAAGGAAGTCTTTTCCAACGCCGTTTTACCGAAGTGCGTGTGAACACAGCGCCGCGCGATTCATCGCGATAGATCAACTCGGGTGCGCCGTTACCGTCAATGTCGCGAAAGCGAATTGTGAAATGATCTGACGACTCGTCCGGAATACGCATTTGATCGACGCGCAAACCTTTGGTCAGCGTTGACGCTAATGTCCATGAACCGTGTTCAAATCGCCAAGCAACATTATCGTGTTCGCGAGAAAGGTGGGCCGCGAACATCATGCCATCCGCATCAATACCGTAGCGAACCTCGTTGTAGATGGGCGCCTGAATGACTCGCCAGCGATTCTCGCCGGAGTCCCAAACACGGTGAACCGTAATGGGAGTGGGTCCAGCGGAAGCGTTCCTGCCTTCGGGCCTATAGAAGATTTGAATTAATTCCGCTTCGCCGTCAACGTTTATGTCTACATAGTTCCACGATTCGGACTCCATGAGGCGCTTGGAAACCGTATCCATGTAGCCGTCGTTATTTATGTCTAACAGATGGACTGAGATCGGGGATCGAGCGTCATCTCTAGGCGTGACGCCAACTGCATTTGTTCTGAGGCGCCGATAGGCCTCCGCAAAACTCAGGAACTTTGCTCTATTGCCATACGTTTTCGCGGCATGCTCGACTAACTCGACGATTTGCTTGCTTTCAATCCATCCGTGCGGGTGGAAGACCAGCGTGTAAACGCCCTTCTTCGCGACTGCTGCATCAAGCGAAACCTTCATGTCGGTCAACGATTGCGGATTGTTCGGCTTGTTGATGTTTTGCGCTTCCCAATCGCTGGGCACTGCGCAGGGAAATTCCCAGATACCGTTGCCGATGATGTAGGGGTACGGATAGTCTTCAATTGTCGTCTTGAAGGATGGAAACGGAAGATAACTGCGGAAGCGTTCGCGTCCATCTTCGCGGATCACCCACGCCCGCGGCAATGCAGGATCGTTTGCCGTAGTGATGTTAAACACGCTTGAATCGATCGCAAGGTGCGGCGCGCCGGGAGTTGGTTTGGCAAATATTTCGTAAAAGAAGCGCGGGCTCGTCGAGTTAATCGAATCGCAGCAAGGCATACGAAACGCCACAGGCTTGTTGCCAGGAATGTTCGACATGAGCGAGATGCACGACTCAAACGTCGCGCGGGCTTCGTCGAACTGCCCGCGGCCCAACAGCGGACAGGGGTGCGCGACCGTGTGTACCTCAATGCTGAGCCCTTCTGCGAGCCAGGTCTGTAATTGCGGATCGTTTGGATCCACATTGCACGCCATGATGCTCATCGACGCGGTGCCGTAGAGTTCTTTCAACTTATTGATGATTGGGCGTAGATAGGCCTCGTATTTTTTCGGGTCGCGCATGTCATCGATCGACAGGATAATCGCAGCGTCAACGCCAGGCTCACCGATCCACTGCGGGGTGATCAGTTTCGGAAAATCGCGCGAGGGATAGAACGGATTCTGATCGTCGAGGTACGCGAGGCGGTTGGCGTCGTGCGCGCGAGCCGCAATTAATGCAAACGCAAATAGAGCATAGAACGATATTCGAAACCGCATGAGACATTCCCCTTTGGACAACCCGCGTGGATTATCGCAAAGTCAGCGCGGGAATGTCAGGCGAGAATGCCTTTTACCACTTCTCCGGCGACGTCGGTAAGGCGGAAATCCCGGCCGTTGTAGCGGTGCGTGAGTTTCAGGTGGTCAATGCCGATGAGGTGAAGGATCGTCGCGTGGAGATCGTTCACGCTGACGCGGTCCACGACGGCTTTCTGGCCCACTTCATCCGTTTCACCGTAGTGCGTGCCGCCTTTCACGCCGCCGCCCGCGAACCACGTCGTAAACGCATGCGGATTGTGATCGCGGCCCGAGCGGCTGGGATCGTTCTTCGGACGCTGCGCAAGAGGTAAACGACCGAATTCTCCACCCCATACGACAAGCGTACTGTCGAACAGCCCGCGCTGTTTCAAATCGGCCAGCAGACCGGCGATTGGCTGATCGGTCTCGCCCGCGAAGCCGCGGTGGTTCTGCTCGATGTTGAGGTGACCGTCCCAACTCTTCTCGTTTTCCTCCCCGCCGCTGTAAATCTGGATGAAGCGCACGCCGCGCTCGACCATGCGCCGCGCGACGAGGCACTGCTTGGCGAAGTGAGAACATTTTTCGTTGTCGAGACCGTAGAGCTTTTTGATGTGTTCCGGCTCGGATTCCACGTCGAGCGCTTCGGGCGCAGCCATCTGCATACGGTAGGCAAGCTCGAAGCTTTCGATGCGCGTGGCAAGCTCGGCGTCGTTGTCGGTGCGTTGCTGATGCTCGCGATTAAATGACGCAAGGAGATCGAGTTGACGCCGCTGTTGTTCGTCGCTCATCGACGCCAATCGATCGAGATTATCGATCGGCTGTCCCTGATGTTTGAGCGCGGTGCCCTGAAAAATGCCGGGCAGAAACCCTGCGCCCCAATTTTGCGAGTAGCCTTTCGGCAGGCCGCGGCCGAGCGTGTCGTACATCACGACGTAGCCAGGCAGGTTTTGATTCTCGGTGCCGAGACCATAGGTGACCCATGCACCCACACTCGGAAAACCCATCCGGCTCATGCCGGTGTTGATCTGAAACAGCGCGGGTGAGTGGTTGTTTGTTTCTGTGTGACATGAATGGATAAAGGCCATGTCGTCCACGTGCTGCGCGATATTTGGGAAAATCTCAGGCACCCAAGTGCCCGACTGGCCGTGTTGATTCCATGCAAACGGGGACTTCATCAGCGGGCCGACTTCTTCGACAAAGAAGCCCGTCTCGTTGTTGAACCCTTCAAGCTTTTGTCCATCGCGTTTGAAGAGTTCAGGCTTGTAGTCCCAGGTGTCCACCTGGCTTGGTCCGCCGTTCATGAAAAGCCAGATGATCGATTTCGCTTTGGATTCGAAGTGCGGTGAATGCGGCGCAAGAGGATTCAACGCCTCCTGCGCATTTGCAGCGAGAAGGCCCGACTTGTCCAACAAACCGGCAAGCGCGAGCATGCCGAAGCCCTGTCCCGTGCGCCGGAGAAAATCGCGGCGCGTGCAGAAGCATGGCGCGGGCGTGGCGCTAAAGTGTGGCAATACGTCGCGCATCATCGTTTAATCCTTGCAAATTGCAAACGTTCACTCGATATATACAAACTCATTCAGCCCAAGCAGCACCTGCGCGAAATCCGCGAGCGCGGCTTCGGCGGGCTTCGCGTTTCCGGACACGGTATATGACTTCGTCTGCGCGTCGAGAAATGCAAGCGCTTCCGCGAGTTCACTGTCATTGGGCTGACGGCTTATGGTCAGCATAAACCCGAATTTGACGGCAGCGGCGAGGTCCGCAGGCGCACCGCTTTGCATACGGGCAGCAAGCGCTTCCGCGTTTCCGCGCACGTTTTGATTGTTGATGACCATCAAAGCCTGCGGCGCGATTGTGGTGCAAGGCCGTTGATCGATGCCAACGGTCGCATCCGGCGCGTCAAACACGGTCAGCATAGACATGAGCTTGCTGCGCTTGATCATGAAGTAGATGCTGCGGCGCTTCATGTCGGGATCCAGCGTACTCGGTCCGAACATAGCAGTATCGAGTTGGCCGCTGACACTCAGCATCGCGTCGCGAATGATTTCCGCTTCGAGGCGCTGGCGCGGATAGTGCCAGACCAACTTGTTCATCGGATCCGCGTTCGATTTCGCAACGTCGAACGCGGCGCTCTGCCGGTATGTCGCGCTCGTAAGAATTAACTTTTGAATGTGCTTGAGGCTCCAACCGTTGGACATGAGTTCGGAAGCAAGCCAATCCAACAGTTCAGGGTTTGTCGGCGGTTCGCCTTTGAACCCAAAATCGCTAGGCGAAGCGACGATGCCGCGGCCAAAATGGTGCTGCCACAATCGATTCACAATCACGCGCGCGAGCAACTGCCCCGCGCCGTAATCGGTGTCCGTGATCCACTTCGCGAGCGCGGTGCGTTGATACGGCGTGCGCGCGCCAGGTGGCGGGGTTTGTTGCCAACGCTTCTCGCCTTCGGGCGCTGTGACCAGAATTGCCGGGAACGCTTGCGTGGCTACCTCACCCTTCTGGTTCGGATCGCCCCGCGTGAGGAAGTGCGTCTCTTCGAGATAATCGCCACCTTGCGTATGCGTGCGAATAGCGGGCACGCCCTCGCTGCTGATGAGGACTTTGACCGCGCCCGGTGCAGGGGCATTTTTCGCATGCTCCTGCTCGGCCTTGGACAGTTCCTTCCACTTGCCGTCCTGTTTCTTAAAAAACTCAAAGAGCCGCGCACGTTCCCGCTGCGAGAGTGACGCGTTCTGCGCTCGTTGCTTCGCGAGTATTTCGGTAAGGTCCTGCGGCATCAGCGCCAGATCGAAGCTGGCCCCCTGCGCGGTCGTGATCGAAACGCGCGGACGCCCGATAGCGTGCTTGTTCTCGGATTTGAAGTCGAGCGTAAATGTGAACACCGTGCCTTCCGGCATGCCGGCGGGAACTTCAAAGTCGAATATCGCGGCATGGTCTTTGCCGTACTGATCGCCGACTGCCCAGGCGGTTTTCGCATCAGCATCAATCGCGTTCGCAGCACCATATCCTGCCTGCTCCAGTGTGGCGCGCGGATTGATCAGTTTCACTTCCGTCTTGGCGTCCGTGCCATTGTCGGGGCGCACATACACCTTGAAATCCGACAACGCGAAGTTGCCATTCTCTGCCCGGCCTGGACCACTCGCCGTCATCGTTACGTCGGCGAGCGCATCAACGCGCACGCTGGTAATACCGGTAAATTTTGTGCGCGCTTCAAAGGTATACGTATCGAATTCCGGGTTTGTGCCGGAGACCAGCACCGATCCGTCGGACAAACGCCCCATGCGCGCTCCGCCCGCGGACGTGTAATTGAAGACATCCAAAGCGATCCACTGCGGCGAAGGTGGCGTGGTGAGTTGCGTTCTCAGCCATTCTTCAAACTTCGCCGCCAATGGTCCGCTCTCATACTCTTTTAGACTCGCAAGGAGCGGAGCGTGATCGCGCTCGTACTGCGCCGCAGCGCGCGCATAAAACTCGGGGTCTACGTTGATCGGATAGTCGCTTCGCACGGTCTTCGTGAAGGTCGAGATGAGCCGGTAGTAGTCCGTCATCGAGATCGGATCGTACTTGTGATCGTGGCACCGCGCGCAGCCAATGGTGAGACCGAGCATGGAAGTGCCAATCGTGCGCGCCATGTCGTCGAGCTCGTCGTAGCGCTCTTTCTCGACCTGGCTCTTGGTGATCTGCGTCGCGTGCGTGCCCGCGGCGAGAAATCCCGTGGCCATCATCGCAAGGGGATCGTCCGGCGCAAGCTCGTCACCGGCGATCTGCCATTTCACAAAGGTGTCGAACGGCAGGTCCTGATTGAAGGCCTGTATCACAAAGTCTCGGTAATAGTAGGCGAACTTCCGATCGTAGTCTTGTTCATAACCGTGACTTTCGGCGAAACGCGCGAGATCGAGCCAATGCCGCGCCCAACGTTCGCCGTAGTGCGGACTCGCCAAAACCTCGTCAATCAATTTATCGTACGCATTCGGTGAGGCATCGTTTACAAACGATTCGACGCGTTCCGGCGTCGGTGGCAGACCGGTCATGTCCAAATATAAACGGCGGATCAGGGTGCGCTTTCCGGCTTCAGCGTTCGGCGCGATGCCCTTTGCCTCTTGCCGTGCAAGGATAAAACGATCGATATCGTTGCGCGGCCATGCGGTATTGGTGATGGTCGGCGGCGCTACACGTTCGATTGGCAAAAATGCCCAATGCTTTTCATATGACGCGCCCGCGTCGATCCACTTTCCCAGAGTTTCAATTTGAGCAGGGGTCAGCGATTTGCCCGACGATGGCGGCGGCATGAGGTCATCGGGATCGGTGGTTGTAATATGCTCCCACAACTCGCTATTCGCGCGCCCGCCCGCGCCCAGGGCCGCTACGGCCCCATCGCGATTATCCAAGCGTAGATCGGCCTTGCGGGTGTTTTTATCGGGGCCATGGCAGGTGAAGCAATTCTCGGCGAGAATGGGTTGGATATCGCGATTGTACTTAATGGAATTGTCGGCACAGGCGGAGGTGGAAAACGTCGCTTGCGCGGCGAATAACATGGTCATTGCGCAACCGAAGACAGTACTACGCGGACACATTCTCATCTGTCACATCCCGGGACCAAAGCTACCAATGTACAGCGATCGTCATGATCCCAAGAAAGTGAAGCAAAATCAATAAAATGCGGTGCGAACACCGCCGCAAGAAAAGTTTACTTTTTCTTTACAGATTCCCAGCCTTGGTTGCTGGCGCAGCGCGCCGTTTCCTCTTTTTGAAACTGAATCTGCTCCAGAGTGAGCATATCAGGAGACCATGCGGCGGGTTGCACCGTCTCGGAGGTAAGGGAAAATGGATCGTCGTGCGCGCGCTGCAACTCTTCCAGCTTCGCAAGCATTGCGCGTACGCGGTCAGCGTGTTCAGGTTGATGGGCTAAATCGTTTTCTTCGTGGGCATCCCGCCGCAAATCGAACAATTGCGTTTTGTCGATGTGCGGGTATCTGATGAGTTTCCAACGGCCATCCGTTATGGCGCGCTGGCCTTTTTCGTAGGCAGTGTAAAGCCACTCTCGGTCGTCAGACGATTCCTTTCGTATGATCGGTGCGAGACTCATCCCGTCGACATTCGATTTCAGATTGATTCCTGCGAGGTCGCAGACCGTCGGAAACAGGTCCATGAGATACGCTAGCGCGTTCGTCTCCCCCTTTGGAATGCCCGGACCAGCGAACACCAACGGCACGTGCATGCCGCCGAACTCATAGAGGTTTTGTTTGCCAAGCAAACCGTGCTCGCCCATCGACAGTCCGTTGTCGCTTGCGATCACAAAGATGGTGTTGTCGTATTCGCCTGCATCTTTGAGCGCCTGCACCGTGCGTTCAAACTGCGCGTCGAGATACGCGACAGACGCATAATAACGCGCGAGCTTGCCGCGCATATCTTCCGGCGTGCGGGGGAATGGCAGCGTCATTTCGTCGCGGATCGTTATCGCGCCGTTGTCGAAGGGATGGTAAGGCGCGAATGCGTGCGACAGCGGCATGTCCTCTGGTTTGTACTGCGCATAGAATTCGTCGGGCGCGTATTGCGGGTCGTGCGGTTCCGGGCCGGCCATGTAGATAAACATCGGCTTTTCTACCGGGCGCGTGCGAATAAAATCGATCACCGCGTCCGCGACACCTTCTCCGTTTCCCGGATCGACAGAACGGTCGAATTCCTCCGTAATCTTTTTGGGCGAGTTTCCAAATTTTCCGGCGTGTATGGTCGCGTAGCCCGCTTCCTTCATCGCCCGCGGAAACGTATGCGTCGCCGGATCGTCCGTACTTGCCTCATTCTTCGCGCGGAACAGCGACTTTCCCGTCAGCAGCATCGTTCGGCTCGGCATGCACACCGCGCCAATCATCGAGCCCATCGTGTAAGCCTTGCGAAAGTTGAAGCCCTGACGAATGATCGCATCGAAATTCGGCGTCTTCGCGACGACACCACCGAGTGCGCCAAAGCCGTCGGGCCGCAGATCGTCGGCGAGCATGAGAAAGATATTGGGTCTTTTTAGTTCATTAGCGGGTGCGTATGTAGTGAGCGCTGCTGTTGATAGGCAACCGCGCTTTAAGAAATTCCTTCGCGAGATGTATGACATTATGGTGAAATAGACTCCGGATTTAATTCTAGTTTTGGCGGCGTGAGCGGTTCGAGATCAAATTGTGCCCCAGGCTGTCCGCACTGCAAATCGGACAACGAGTATTTATACACAATTCCAAGACGCGCAAAGATTAGATTGTGCAGATTGTCCCAACAAGCCCAAGTGACACGATCGTCCAACATGTCGGTAAAATCGTCGATCTTGAACCGAAATACATACCCGCCCTTCTGAGCGGAGTATCCTAAGCTCCATAGTCGCAAGTACGGATGTCGCGGCGTTGGACGAATTCGCCATCCAGAGTCTTGAGCAATTGCAGGCTCAGGCGATGGCTCCCAACCGTCTCGCTTAAGTCTTGAATAAAGCACAGCAGGATCGCTGTCAACATGAGTACTAGGCATGGATTCGAGTTCAAATGGTACGCTTCCCTCTATGCTGCGCCACCACTGATTAAGCATCAATGTGTTGCGGTCGCGCCAGTAGCCGCCCCCGTGATAGGTACTATGGTGTTCGCTTTCAAGCGAAGTGCGAAGAAAAGGCAACCGGCACACACCATTCCAAGTATTACTCGCCGCACCTGCGGCGAAGTACACCATCCATTCTCCGTCGAACGAAACATCGCAACGCATGGGAAACAGCTTTCCTCTAAACCACGAGCCATGCTCAATAGTATTGTCGAGTGTGTTCAGACGCATGACGTGAAAAACGTGGCTTGGTTTACGTCGGAGTATCGCAACATAAGGCGACTCTTTTGCCGGCAGCAAATGGATGCGAGCGGGCTGAGCTGGGGTACTCATAAGACTTAAGTTAACACATCATGTTGAACGTGTTAACTCCTATTTTTCGAATCCAGCGCTTTACGTCAATCTACGCTGGCCTACACCCAGATCGCGCTATCTCTGGTGCTACTTTTTAAGCTCTTGAATTGTGATGTTCTTATACCACGCCTCGCTCGGCGGGCCGCCGTGGATTTGCAGGGCGATGACGCCTGTGGTGGCCACGGAATCGTCGGTTTCGGTGTAATCTACCGTTTTGGTGCCGTTGAGCCATTGTTGAATATGTTTGCCCTCGGCGCGGATGACGTATTCATTCCAATCGTTCAGCTTTGCTACCTTCGCGACGGCCTCTTTATCCGGCGCTGCGAGGATTTTATTGCGCCGTGATTCATCGTACAGCGCGCCCCAGTATCCTTCACCCATGTCGGCCTGATAGCCGGAGACTTCGTGATGGTTGGGAATGCGCTTGGTGCGGTACTGGATCCCCGCATTTGCGCCTTCGCCGAGCAACTTGAAGGTCACGCGCAATTCGAAGTCGCCGTATTCTTTTTTCGTGCAGAGAAACTCGTTGCGCGCTATTTTTTCTTTTAATGAACCGCCGACAATCGCGCCATCTTCGATTCGGAATACGGAAAGATTTCCTTCCCATCCGTCGAATGTTTTGCCATCGAAGAGTGGTGTACCTTTCTCGTCGGCTGCCTGGACGAGCGCAACAAAACTTAAGAGACTCAGTACGATTCCAAACGGAAAAACTGTTCTGTACATCGGTCTGACCCTCGTTCAGGTTAGAAAATTAAGAGACCGCGCGCCTTCGTTCCATCTCCCGAATACACCCACACCGAACGCTCGTTCTCGACGTTGCGTCGCGTGCGCACAAAATCGATTTCCCAATCGTCTTTGCCCGGATCAGCGCCGAGCGACGCAAACGGTATCTCGATTTCCGCGGACCAACCGACCGGCCACGTCTTCGTCGAAACTTTCCATTCGCCGTTCCACTCTTCGTTTCCATCTCGGCTGTCAAACTGCGCACCGAGCGGATTAACCACGAAGCGATATTCCGGCTTGCCCGTGGGACGCAGCACAATCGCGAAAGATTCCTCTTGCCACAATGGCGCATCGCGATCGGACATTGTACTCGCCATCGTGCTCATGCGCGGTTCGCGCGCGTACACCGCGATATACAGCGCATCCGCCGTATGGCACACGCGGACGGTCGTCTGCGCCTCTGCAAACTCTTCGGTATCGGGATTGATGAAGCCGTCTACCTGCGCCTTGCGCGGCCACGGCGTTTCCTTAAATGAACCGTCGAGCACGGGCGATTCTGTTTCAAGCGTCGAAATCGCCGCGGGAGGTTCTTTTAACGCAAACACGCGCGGATTGCGCAGTACCGCCGTTTCTTTCTGGGACTCGACGGCCACGCGCATATAGCGCGCGCGAAACGGCTTTGCCAAGATCGCCGGTCCCTGTACTCCCCCAGGGCCGGTCGACTTCCATTCCTGCACAAGCTGGTATTGGTTGCCGTCCGCGCTTTGTTCTATCACCACCCTCGCCGCGTCTATCGTGTCGAAATCCACGCGAAAGATCGGCCCAGGCGCTTCGATGAAATCGTAGGTGGCCTCCGCACGGCTCGTCGTATCAGCAAACTCGGGTTTTGTGGGCGATTCAAACGGCACATATCCTTTCGGCAACACCACGGCGCGATACGGCAAAACCGAATATCCGAACAGAATTCCGGACGGCACGAACAGCCCCTGCTGCTCGATCGTATTTATGATTTTTTGTTTGCGCATGTCGTCGTACTGCGGATCGAGCGACGCCTGCGACTGAACAACGCGGACAAGCTGTTTGAGCAAATCGCGATCCGGCTGCACAGTAAATTGTGATTCCAGCGACACCCACGCGGTAACATTTTTCAAGAATCCCTCGACAACGCGAACATCCGATTCGCCGCGCGACGCATTGCGGCGCCATTCCTTCGCCCACGTGTTGAACCGCTCCGCTTCCTGTTCAGGTTGACGGCCCAATACAGTGCCACGATTCACGTGCGCGATGATTGCTGCGAGCACCGCGTCCGTCGTCGGACTCTCTAGCGTCGCGTGAAAATAATCATTGAACGCCACGGGCCAATTCGCGGGCGCCGCGGGGCGCGGTTCGGGATGTTCGGTGTCGGGTTGCGCCGCCTCCGGACGCTTTGGTTCTGGCTGCACCACAATCGGCTTCGGCGCGCGCTCTTCGCGTGGCATCTGTTGCGGCGGCGTCTCTACGCGCTTCGGTTTGCGCTCTTCCGGAGGTGCAGTCGGCGCCGGTGGCGTTTCCTTTGGAGCCTCTTGCACGGGAGGCTTACGCATGATCATGCCCTTGTTGCCCGGCGCATTTTCAGCGGCATTGACAACAAAGGTGAATAGCGCCGGCAAGAGTAGCGTTACAAAGATTTTGTTTGTACGGTGCATGTTCGTATTAAAAAGAATGGCAGGAACTCCGGCGTCGCGCCGGAGCTCCTGCCGATTCAATTACGCCCAGGTAATGGCCGACTTCTTATCGAAGATCAGGCACTGTTTCAATGCATCGACTGCTTTGGTCAAGCCTTCGTTGCGCGACATGAGCGAGTCTTCGTGTTCGATCGAGATTGCGCCGTCGTAACCGACCATGCGCAGCGTCGAGGCAAAATCCTTCCACCATTCGATGCTGTGGCCATAGCCCACGGTGCGGAAAATCCACGAACGATTCAGCTCATCGCCATAGTGCTTCGTGTCGAGCACGCCGTTGACCGTAGCGTTCTGTTCGTACACGACCGAGTCCTTCGCATGCACGTGGAAGATCGCCTTGCCGCCCATCGCGCGCACCGCGTTCACCGGATCGATGCCCTGCCAGAAGAAGTGGCTCGGGTCAAAGTTCGCGCCGATGTTATTGCCGCACTCTTTGCGAAGGCGCAGCAGCGTCTCTGGGTTGTACACGACAAAACCCGGGTGCGCTTCGAATGCCATTTTCACGCCGTTGTCCGCAGCAAATTTCGCCTGCTTCGACCAATACGGGATGACTTTCTTTTCCCACTGCCAGTTGAGAATGTCGAGGTAGTCAGGAGGCCACGGGCAGGTCACCCAGTTCGGCTTTGTCGATTTTTCATCCGAGCCGGGGCAACCGGAGAAGTCGATCACGACCTTCACGCCCAACAGATTTGCAAGCTTGATCGTGTTCGTCTGCACATCGATGTTCTTCTTCGCGAACGCAGCATCAGGATGCAGGCAGTTGCCGTGGCAGCTCAACGCACTGATCTCCAACCCTTCGCCCTTGAGCATCGACAACAATTCGTCGCGCTTCGGCTTTGAAACCAACAATTCCTTCAAATTGCAGTGCGCATCGCCCGGATAATTGCCCGTACCCAACTCGACCGTCTGCAACTTCAACGGACGAATGACGTCCAACACCTTCTTCAGCGGAATATCGCTGAACATTACCGTCAAGAAACCGAGTTTCATTTCTTATCCCCTTTTGTTAATTGCCACAAAAGAACACATAGATCACAAGGGATGTCCCATCTGTGCAATCTGTGTGATCTGTGAATGCTCCCTCTTACACCTTTTCCCACCGTTTCGATTTAGTGCTGCGCTCCACGGCGTCCATGACGCGCTGGCACGCAAGACCGTCTTCAAACGTCGGGTACGTCACTTTCTTCTTGCCCAACTGAGTGATGAAGTCGTACATCTCGTGCGTGAAGAGATGTTCATAGCCGATGATGTGCGCGCTCGGCCACCACGCTTGCGTATAGGGATGCCCCGGGTCGGTTGCATGCACACGGCGGAAACCTTGTACGTGCCCTGGGTCGGCGCAATTGTAATATTGGAAGACGTTCATGTCTTCCTGGTTCCAGATCACGCTCCCCTTGCTGCCGTAAATTTCGATGCAGTTGTAGTTGCGACGGCCGGGTGCGAAGCGCGTTGCTTCGAATGTTGCCAGCGTGCGCGATCCCTTGATCGTCGCGAGGAAGATCGCCGCGTCATCAACGTCTACCTTGCCCTTTTTCCCGGTCCTTTTCTGGCCCGTTTTCGCTGCAATGGTCGCGGCGCTGTCCGCGATGGGGCGCTCGGTAACGAAGGTCCGCATCGTCGCGCATACGCTGTCAATCGGGCCGACGAGGTTGTGGCACATGTCCGTGATGTGCGCGCCGATGTCGCCGAGCGTGCCGGAGCCCGCGGTCTTCTTCTGCAAGCGCCAGTTCAACGGGAATTCGGGATCGACAATCCAGTCCTGTTGATAGCACGCGCGGAAGTGATACAACTCGCCGAGCTCGCCCTTCTGAATCATCTTCTTGATAGTGGCGACGGCCGGCGCAAAGCGGTACGAGAATCCGCACATGTTGCTCACGCCGGCTTTCTTTACCGCTTCAGTCATCTGCTCGGCTTGCTTCAGATTGTTCGCAAGCGGCTTCTCGCAGATTATGTGCTTGCCCGCCTTCGCGGCGGCAATCGCCATCGGGTGGTGCCACTCGCCGGACGAACTGATATCGACGACATCGATATCTTTGCGGTTGATGACCGCTTTCCAGTCGGTGCTCGCCTCTTCCCATCCGAACTGCTTTGCCGCAGCCGCAGTCTCTTTTGGATTGCGCCCACAGATCACTTTCATCACCGGCTCGACGGGCATGTCGAAAAATCGCGCCACCTGGCGCAGCCCATTGCTATGGGCCTTGCCCATGAACTTTGTTCCAATCAGCGCAACATTAACGGTCTTCTTGGCCATAATTCTCCCTCCCGCGTAGTGTCAATGGAAAACGCCATTATAAGATTCGCAGGGGGGCGATTGGCAAGGGGTAACCGTTAGCGATTGCAGCAAACCAACCTTGAATGTAACTGGCACTATATGGAATGCGGTGGCGGAGCGGGTAGCGGAGACAGCGTCGTGGCTATCTGGGTCATATTTTACTGCAAGGCATCAAACCGTCTAAAGAAGTCTGGGAAGGTTTTCGAGACACATTGCGGGTCATTGATCAACACGCCGGGGATGGCGAGTGCCGCGAGCGCAAAGCTCATCGCCATACGGTGATCGTCATAGGTGTTGATCACTGCGCCAGGCTGTAATTCGCCGGGAATGATTTCCAGACCATCGTCGTGCTCATGCACCGTCGCGCCGAGTTTGCGCAGTTCAGTGGCAGTGGCGGCAATGCGATCGGTTTCTTTGATGCGCAGGTTATGGACGTTGCGGATGCGCGTAGGACCTTTTGCAAACAACGCCGTGACCGCGAGGGTCTGCGCCATGTCCGGCATAGCATTGAGATCAACGTCAATGCCGCGCAAGGGCTCTTTGTAAAACACTTCTATCCAGCCGGCGCCCTGCTTCACGCCGCAGCCCATCTGTTCGAGCACCTGCGGAAAATGAACATCGCCCTGATGTGAAGTGGGCGCAAGATTGTTCACGCGCACGCGCCCGCCCGCCACTGCTGCCGCTGCAAAGAAGTACGACGCGCCGGAGGCATCTGCTTCTATCGCGTAATCTCCCGGCCGGTACGTCTGCCCGCTGGGCACGTCGAACTGTTTGTAATTCTGATTCGCCACGACCACGCCGCGCTCGTTCATCATCGCAATAGTAAGATCGATATAGGGTTTAGAGACGAGTTCACCGTCGATGCGAATACATACATCGCGCGTCGCGTACGGAGCGACCATCAATAGCCCCGATAGGTATTGGCTGCTGGCGTCGCCTTTTACTGTGGTCGTACCGCCGAATTTCCCGGAAGATACCAAGCGCAGCGGCGGGCACCCCGTTTCGGAGATTGCCTCGACTCCCCACGCGCGCAAAGCATCAATTAGATCGCGGATAGGACGCTCACGCATGCGCGCCACGCCATCGATCACCGCGTCGCCCTGAAGCGTGGCGCACGCCGCCGCCAAAAACCTGACCGCGGTCCCTGAATTGCCAAGAAAAAGCGGCGCGGCGGGCTGTGCGAAGGGGCCACCGCCGGCCATAACGGTGTTAACGTCGCGTGAAACGGCAACACCCAGTCCACGCAGGCCATCAATCATGAAAGTCGTGTCGTCACAGTCCGCGCACTCACGCAGCACGCTTTCACCGCGCGTCAATCCCGCCATCACCAACGCACGCGCTGTGCAGCTCTTTGACCCCGGAATCGTGACGACCGAATTCAGATTGCTGCGCGGTTTAATGGAGATTGCATCCATTTTAGAAACGCACCTCTACGCGGCTTCCGCGCCGCAAATCGAACTGCTCGCTGGCGTTTCCAAGGTGTACAGCAATTTCCAAATAGTTGGAACTTCCAAACAACGCACACGCAGACCCCGCGTGTACATCGCCATATGTCTTGGAAATCTGCTCGACCGCGGTACCGCTGAAATGCACGCTTGCCACTGCGCCACCGGGCACGTCGCTCCGGTGAATGTTCGTGATGGCGTTTCCGAAGCGATCGACATGCATGACAATTCCGCCGATTACGTCTGCAATATCGCGGCGCAGCTCTGGCA
Source organism: Candidatus Hydrogenedentota bacterium (assembly GCA_020848835.1). Lineage (GTDB taxonomy): Bacteria > Hydrogenedentota > Hydrogenedentia > Hydrogenedentales > SLHB01 > JABWCD01. The sequence continues at coordinate 120,268 of JADLHJ010000059.1, read as the reverse complement.
TTTCCAACATGGTGATGGTTTGCAGTCTCTCCCCCATACTATGGAACGGCGCGCCAGACGCCATGTGTGCCGCGGCAGGGGCAAAGATGTCACGTCCATGAAATGTTGCGCTGATCGCGTCTAGCATGAAATCTTCGTTTTTAATTGTGCGCACTGCATGCAACGGCGATTCTTTCGCAATAAACGTCAAGAGTCCGTTGTCGGGACATACAAAAAACTGATCATTCACCTGCGCAGCGATGGGCAATCGCGCGGTACCCACGCCCGGATCGATAACCACGCAATGGACCGTGCCGCGTGGAAACCAGCGCGTCGCCTCCGCAATGAATAGCGCGGCCTCAAAAATGTCTTGCGGTCCGATTTCGTGGGTGAGATCAACGATCTGCGCATTATCGCAACGGGAGTGAATTACGCCCTTCATCGAGGCGACATAGGGATCGCGCGTGCCGAAATCGGTCGTCAGCGTGATGAGGGGCGGCACGTCAGCATTCCGCGACGCGCACGCAATTGCGGCCAGCACCTTTCGCGGCGTAGAGCGCGCCGTCTGCGGCGGCGATGAGTTGTTCCATGGTGGTGCCGTGCGTCGGGTATTCCGCGAGCCCTTGGCTGATGGTGACTTTCACGAGCTTGCCATTGTGCTCAAGCGTGCACGCAGCAATTGCCTGACGCAATTGCTCTGCCACTTTCATCGCTTCAGCCAGCGACGATTCGGTAAAGAGCAGTATCGTTTCATCGCCACCGTATAGGCCGGCGCGATCCGCGGGGCGCAGCACACTGCGGATCACGGCGCCCATTTCCTGAATTACGCGGCTGCCCATAAGGTGACCGTGCGTGTCATTCACTTTCTTGAGACCATCCAGATCCGTCATCGCCAGCGTAAATTTCTTGTTTCCGGCGGTCTTTTCGATTTCCGTAATCAGGATCGGCTTGAAAGCTTCGAGGGTAAGCAGTCCGGTAAGCTGATTGTAATGAATACGCTGGTGCACTTCCTGGTGAAATTGCGATTCGAGCGCATCCTGCAACATGAACTTCACGACCACGTCGCCAAGCTGAATTTTATCGCCGTCGTTAATGCGGGCGGTACCACTAATTAACGACGTGTTTACGTGCGTGCCATTCATGCTGCCAAGATCGGTGACTTCATAGAAGTCCCCGTCCTTGTCTGTGCGGCGAGAAATACGCGCATGCTGGCGCGACACGGATTGGAGGTTTATCGAGATGGGTACCTCCGGCGAACGGCCAATCACCCATTCAGTTCCGCTTAGTGGGAACTCCTTGCCGATTTGCCAGCCGGAAATGACAACGAGACTGGCGCGCTGCCCCTGCATGCGGGCGCGCAGACTCGCTAGTTCTTCATCCATTACCAGGCGCGTGGTGTCGCCGGAATGCTGCTTTTCGTCGGACATGTTCTACCTTATGCAGTGAAAACCATTGCATATGATAGCAGGCGGGAAATGCACGCGCAACGCGGTACCCTCGGTTTGCTATGATCTATGGATGGAAGACCGTTATGTGAAAATCGCCAAGGTATCCGACTTCGATGGGGTCAGGTACCGGAAATACAAGTTGCTGGCGCGAAATGTCGCCATATTTCGCGATCCCGATGGCTCTATGTACGCTACTGAGATCAGTTGCAAACACCAGAACTGGGACCTGACAACCGGCAGGTTCGACGGCGACATCGTCACCTGCCCTCGACACCACTGGGTATACAACGTCCGCACCGGCGACTGCCTGACCCATGAATCTACCCGCCTGCGCCGTTACGGCTTGAAGGTCGAGGGTGAGGACGTGTATATCACGCTGTTGCCGATCGAGGAGAATTAGTGCAATTCGCGTTCACCGGCGCGATACCACCCGAGAACTAAATTGATCGAAGAATTCCTTTCATCCAAAGCAACGAAAACGGAAACCGCTCTCAGCGAATACCTCGCGCGTCGCACTGAGATTCCGCAGACCCTGCGCGCCGCCATGGAGTACAGCCTCTTCGCAGGCGGTAAACGCCTACGTCCTGCCCTCGCGTTGGGAGCAGCGGAGCTCATCTCCGGCAACGACGGCGACGCGTTGCCAGCCGCATGCGCACTTGAGATGATTCACACTTATTCGCTCATCCACGATGACCTGCCTTCCATGGACAACGACGACCTGCGCCGTGGCAAGCCCACTTCGCATAAGGTCTACGGCGAAGCCATCGCAATCCTGGCGGGTGACGCTCTGCTTACGCTGGCATTTGAAACAGCGGCCGATTGCGGCGATGCAGCGGTAATGCGCGAAATTGCCAATGCCGCCGGCGCCGAAGGTATGGTCGGCGGACAGGTCATCGATCTCGAAAGTGAAAACCTGAAACTGGGCGTGCCCCAGTTGCGCAACCTGCACGCAAAGAAAACCGGCGCGCTGATTCGCGTGGCCGTGCGCGTAGGCGCCATGGCAGCGAGCGCAAACTCCGAACAACTCGACGCACTCACGCGTTATGGCGAATCAATTGGCCTCGCTTTTCAAATCGCGGACGACATTCTCGATGTCGTAGGCGATCAAAATGCAATTGGCAAACCTGTGGGGAGCGATGCGTCAAACAACAAATCAACCTATCCCGCGGCAGTGGGACTTGATGGAGCGCGAAAGCTCGCCGACGACGCTGTTGCGGATGCGGTAACTGCCCTCGAACTATTCGGCCCGGAAGCGGACACATTCCGCGCGCTCGCGCGATATATCATCGAGCGCGATCGCTAGGCCAATATTCAATCCAAAGTCCAAAATCGAAAATTTAAAACCGATTTCGTCATAATCTCCCGATGCCAAACCTAGACAGCAAAACAGCAGACGTATTGTGGCAAGACCAAGACGCGCGCGAGGACATCCTGCGCCGCGTTGTAACCGATCGGCTGGCCAACTCTCCCCCGCCACGCATGGACGACTACGTCGTCGCGACATATTTTTTCGCACTGCGCACGACGCATCTCACCGACGCGGCAGAGGAAATCAGCTATCTCGCGACGAGTGGTGTGCACGATCCGCCGCCGGGGTCGCTACTTGATCAGTGTTCGGCAAAACCGGCGGGCGTGGATGCGTTCGATGTGACGGGCCGACTCGGCCTTGCACATGTTGCGATCCCACTAAAGATGATGCAGCATCCGGATGGGCACGTGACGTCCTGTGATCTGCTGCACACGATCGCGGGCGCCGGCATCTTCGATCTTTATGAACGGCAGGATGCGCGTTTAGTCGACTTGCAGATTCCCGATCACATTGTCAAAACCTTTCCCGGTCCTGCTTATGGGCCGAAGGGTATTCGTGCGGCGACGGGTTTCGCACCGGACCAGCCCGCATTCGGCACAATTCTTAAACCGACCGCAGGCATTACGCCGGAGGAGGTCGAGTATCTCGTAGAAGAAGCGGCGCAGTGTCCGTTGTTCTTGTTCGTGAAAGAAGATGAAGATCTATATCCCAATTTGGATTATTCCCCCGTGCGCGAACGCGCGCGCCGCGCGATGGCAGCAATTGAACGCGTGAAAGACAAACGCGGCGGGCTTGGCCTCATCTTCGCACCGCACATCACGGGTTCGCCACACGAGTTACTCGATACGGTACACGCGGTACTGGAATGTGGTGTGCGCGGAATGATGTTCAGCGAAACGTTCGCAACTGGCGCCGTGCGCATGGTGCGCGAGGCGACAAAGCATTTACCCAATCCGCCCGCAATCTACGGTCACAACGCCGGTATCGGCACGCGCACGCGCGCAATCTGGCGTGAAGTGATCGATCTGCTCGCAAGGCTCGATGGAATCGATTTTCGCCAGACAGCGCCGTTGAAAGAAGGGATGCCGTTCCTGCGTCCCTATGGCGAAGAATGGCGCGCGTCGGAAGCAACGCTGTCGAAGCCGCTGCCTGGAATCAATCCAACCATGATCGTTCGCGCCGGCGGGCTCGATCAGGGCAACATCGGAATCAATCTCGCCGACGTCGAAGCGCGCGGCATCGAGGAAAACATCCTCTTCCTGGCCGGATCGGCCATTAACTCGATCAAGGATTTCAGCGGCAAGGCCAACCCGCGCCTCGGCGCGGAAGCCATGCTGCAGGCCATTGATGTCCACAAGAGCGGCGAACTAAAAGGCGTCGCCGCTGACGATCACGTACCCGCGCTCGTTGGCGTGGCGGATCGGAAAAAACTGACAGCATTACGCGAGGCCTTGCGGCAACGTTACCCGAAAGTCGCGCAGTGATCGCGAAAGAATCCCTTCTGCTCCGCGTCGGCGTGCTGGGCTGTGGACCCATCGCCCAGTTCGCACATTTTGATGCGTGTCACAAAGGTCGCAATACAGAACTCTACGCCATCTGCGATGCCGCACCCGATCTGCTCGAGCGCATGGCCGCGATGCACGGCCCCCAAAAAACATTTGCGCGCTTTGAAGACATGCTGAGTGACCCGCAAGTGGAAGCGGTGATTATCGCGGTATCGGATCAGTTTCACGTCCCACTATGTAAACAAGCGCTGGACGCGGGCAAACACGTCTTCGTCGAGAAACCGCTGGGCATCTCCATCGAAGAATGCGAATCGCTACGCACGCAGGTCCACGCAGTACGCGCGCGCGAACACCGCGTTTTTCAGATAGGCAACAACCGGCGTTTCGATCCCGGCGTGCAATTCGCGCACAACTTTGTCCGCGACGAGATCGGCGGGTTGATCGCAATGAAGGCGTGGTATTGCGACTCCACTTTGCGCTATACCATGACCGATAACCTGCAACCCATACCGATCACTAGCGCCAGCGCCGTCAAACCCGGCGGCAATCCCAAAGCCGACAAGCGCAAGTACTTCATGCTCACGCACGGCAGTCATCTCGTGGATTCTGCTCGTTACCTCGGCGGCGACATCGAATCGGTCGCGGCCAAGCTCGTTGAGAAATATGACTCGTATTGCTGGTTTATTTCTGTGGATTTCAAAGGCGGCCACGTCGGCCACCTCGATCTCACGGTGCCGCTACGCGGCGATTTTCAGGAGGGCTTTCAAATATACGGTGAGCTAGGCAGCGTATATGGCAGGATTCCGCTTCCGTGGTATCACAAGAGCGGGGACGTCGAATGCTTTTCCGTGAAAGACAAGCAGTTCCGTCGCGTGATTGGTGAAGATGCGTACACCTACAAACTTCAACTCGAGGCCTTCGCTAGTTCCATTATGCACAACAAACCGCAACTCGGCGCATCCATTGACGACGGGACAGCGGCCATGCGCGCCATGGTGGCGATTGCACGGTCTGTTGAAATGGGCGGGGCCGTGCGGCTCGACACCGTGACAGGAACGGTCTAACAAGTGAAACTACGTCGTGACTAATCCCAAAGCGATTCTGAAATCGAAGGAAGATCGCCGACTACTGCGCGGTCATCTCTGGGCGTATCGCAACGAATTCGCGAAGCTGCCTGAACTGGAAGACGGCGACATTGTCGATGCTGTCTCCGATGCAGGCCGTTTCGTCGGCCGTGGCTTCTTCCAAGCCGAAGGCGGTATCGCGGTTCGCCTCCTAGCGGACAGCGATGAACAGGTGGACGACGCTCTCGTCGCGCGCCGAATCGCGCGCGCGCGTCGCTACCGCGAAACGCTATATCCAAACGAATCTGTGTACCGCTGGGTATTCGGCGAAAGCGACGGTCTACCCGGACTCGTCGCCGATAGATATGGCCATGTTGCTGCAATCGAGACATCCTGCGCGTTCTACGTGCGGCAAGCGGAGCGCATCGCAAATGTATTTCTCGCGGACGAGCAAATTCTCGGCGTGCGCTTCCAATCTGGAAATCAGGTGCAGCGCTTTGGCGAGGTACCCGCGGGCGTTGACGTAACCAGTTTTGGCGTCACCTTTCGCGTGAATCTCGAAAAGGGTCAGAAGACGGGGCTATTCCTGGATCAACGTGAGAATTGCATGGCCGCTGCGCCGTTTATGCACGGCGCGCGCGTTTTTGACGGCTACTGTTACGCGGGCCAATGGGGACTTCACGCCGCACGCGCGGGCGCTTCAGGCGTCACATGCGTTGACACGTCGCAACCCGCGTTGGACATGGCGCGTGCAAACGCCGAATTAAACGACGCCGCGGACAAATTCATTTTTGTGAACAGCGATGTTATGTCCGCACTGCAAAATGGTGAACGCTACGACGTGGTTATCATCGACCCGCCCGCGCTGGCAAAAGCGCGCAGCCAAACGCAAAAAGCACTTGGGCACTATCAGTCGCTCAACCGCGATGCGATGCAAGCGGTTTCTCCTGGCGGCTATCTCGTCACGTCGTCTTGTTCGCACTTTGTGGACGAAGCCGACTTTCTTGAAATGCTCAAGCGCGCAGCGCGCGCAGTGCAACGGCCCATTTGGATTGTGGATGTCCGCGGCGCAGCGCGTGATCATCCCGTGCTAATGGCCATGCCGGAGACCGCCTACCTAAAGTGCGCCACCCTGCGTGTGTTCTAGGCTGCCTCGATCCAGTCGCCAATTCGCAACACGACATCCTCGGGAATGACGTGCCCGCCCGTGTAACGCAAACGATCCACGGCAAAGTTGTTCGCATGCAAGACCGCCTCGGCTTCGGCGGCCTTCGACACCGGAATTACCGGATCGTCTTCGGCATGCGCAAGCAGTACGGGAAAGCGCGTGACACCGGTAAGTCGATCCGCGACGTCTGGGGGTAGATCGGCACAGCACGCGACAAGTCCACGCACCGGGACATTCCCGGACACGGCGAAGCGATACGCCATCGACACCCCCTGGCTGAAACCCAGTAAATAGACATTATCGTAGATATGTTCATACTCGGAAGCGAGGGCATCGAGTAAACGGTTCATGTAACCGGCGAAGTCACGAATCGAATTCTCTTTCTCATAGATTGTGAGCCAGTTGAAGCCGACCTTTTTCGGTTCAAGCTGCATATAGAATTGATGTGGCCCTTGCGGCGCGACCACAAGAATATTCCGATCACGCAGCCGCGCAAAATTGCGCATAAACCCTTTGCACTTTTGACCAAACCCATGTAATGCGAGAAGTGTCTTGGGGCGAGAATCATACGATGCTAGTGGCGGCTGTACGCAGTAGTATGCTGTTGATTCGATCGCGAGTTGTCGTACGACAATGTCGTCCATCGTCCACTCCCTGCAAATTGCTTCCATATCAAAGCCCAACTCGTTGCACTGTCACCGCGCGCAGCGCTGTGATAAACTCTCCGCTTGTATTGCGGGGGCATTGCGGTGCGATTCAGGCAAACCATGACAAACCGAGAAAAGTCTTTTCGTTCAAATAGAATAGCCGTTTGCTGCCTCGCATTATGTCTAATCGCTTCGGTTCGTGCACGCGCGTTTGAAGCGGGCGCGGCAAAAGTCGAAATCACGCCGCCGCTGGAGACGCCCTTGAACGGGTATGGCGACCGGCAGGGGCGCGGCGCCATCGCGGTGCACGACCCGGTTTGGGCGCGCTCGCTGTTCATTAGCGACGGCACGACAAGCGTTCTCCTGGTGAACACGGACTTGTGCGTCATCAACCGGGAACTGCGCGATGCGGTACTGAAACTTGCTCCTGCCGAAGTGCCCAAGGAAAACATCTTCCTCACCGCAACGCATACGCATAGCGCACAGGGCGGCATGAGCCATTTGCTCGTCTACCGGACTGTGTCGGGGCGTTTTATGCCCGAAGTGTTGGAGTCCACAGCCCAAAAAATCGCTGAATCGATGCAGAGCGCGCTGGCCAGCCGCAAGCGTGCGACAATTGGCTTCGACGTAACGTCACAGGACAATCTCACCGAAAATCGCCGCGTACCCGGCGGACCGGTCGATCCACAGATCGGCGTCATCCGCGTGGATGACTCCGATGGAAACACTATCGCGATTATCGGCAACATGGCGGCACACCCGACCACCGTTGAAGGCGCGGACAAGTTTTCGATATCCGCCGACTATCCCGGCGTTTTCTACAACGCCATTGAGGCGCAGTCCGCGCCGGGCTGTGTCGCGATGTTTCTCAATGGCGCGGAAGGCAACCAACGCCCCGCGAATCCTGAGAAACTTTCCGGTTGGGCACACACCGAATGGGTGGGCAACCAACTTGCCGCGAAAGTTATGGAGGTCGCCTCGAAGATTACCGGCGTAGAGGCACAGCTTCATGTGCAGCGTTCTACGCCGGAGCTGCCTCGCACCATCGCGTCTTCTTTCGTGCCGGCTACAACCGATCTCGCAACGTTGGAGGTCGACGATCTATTGCTCACCTTCGTTCCGGGCGAGCCTTGCGTTGAAATAGGACTGGAACTAAGGCGCATGGCGCAAGCGCGTGGCTATAAGGCGCAACTTACGGTAGGTCTCGCGAACGATCATCTCCTCTATTTCGTCCCGCGCGAACTCTACTCGACGCCATCCTATGAATGCGGCATGAACATGTACGGTCCAGCGATCGATCGTTGGCTGTATCGCGAGTTTGACGCGCTAATGTCGAAAGGCAAACCGGCCACGAGTAAGCCCCCAGCGCCAGAAAGTGCAGCCAAGATAGATATCGAAAACGGAACGGGACTGAAAGTACAGGGTTCGCGTTACGCGATTGGCTATCAACGTGGTGCGGCGCTCGCGGATCAATTAAAGGAAGCGTACGCAAACAAAATAGTTTCTCGTTGTGAAGACGGCTCTTGGATTCCAAGTTCGGGTATGTGGACGTACGCACCGTCGTTCCTTGATCTGACACCGGTCGCATTGTGGCGGCTATCCATCGGCGCTCGGCCGATGCTCGCCACTCTATCGAACGAGACATTGGATACGCTGGAAGGGATTGCGGACGGCGCTGGGTTGCCGTTTGACGCAGTCTGGTTGATGCAATGCGCGCCCACGATCGCCGCGGGCGAATCCATCGAGGCTTTATATCAATCGCCGTTCTGCACGATGGTCGCGATAACCGGTGAGCGCGCTGGTTCCGATCAAGTTCTGGTAGGTCGAAACTTCGATTGGATTGATGCAGAAAACCCGGTGGTCGTCGATGCCGATCCGGAAAACGGCATGCGTTATGTGCAGGTTGGATTTTCCTGGACTGCCGGCGCGTACACCGGCATGAATGAAGCCGGTCTCGCTGTTGCGATCGAGCGTGTCGAATCCGCAGGGTTACCTGCATTAAACGGCCCTCCAATCGATATGATCATGCAAGAAGCCTTGATGCGGGACCGCAGCGTTGCTGAAGTTCTCACGCGGCTGGAAACCGTTCCGCATTTGCGCGGCTACCACGTGCTCATTGCAGACGCGATTCCCGAAAATGCGCGTGTCGTCGAACTTGGTGAATCGCGCGTCACACGCGTACCGTCGAGCGGAATATTACTCGGCGCCAACTTTCCGCCAACCTCGGTAACCGATGCCGATTACCGCTACCGGCGCATCGACACCTTGTTGCGGGCGAAACGATCTTTCGAGTCGGACGCGCTCGCGAGAATCATGTCCGATAAAGAGCCTGGGCGCGCCGCTCAGCAGACCATACTCAATGCGCAAACGCGTCACAGTGTTGTCATGGAGCCGCGATTCAAACGCATCCACCTGGCGTTTCCCGATGAAAATGGCAAGCTCGGCACCCCCCTGACCATTTCACTCCGGAAAACCACGCCGTGAGCGACGCCGTCCGCAACTACACTGGATCAGGAGGCCGCATGCAGGGCAGCCCGAGCGCCCGCGTTCGCGGAGGCTGTCTCCCACGCGCGGTCCTACTCTGCTTAGCAGCCCTGCTTGTAGCACTCTGGATGACGCGAAACAGCCATGACGCAGGCGAATTCATCCCTGCAGGGATGCGTTACAACATCGTGTTAACCGACCCCGTGAACGGCTTGGAGCGGATTGCGCAGTCCAATGTGTGGAACGCCTGGCCGGACGTAAAGTCGCGCGAGGCCGTACTGCAGAAACTGCGCGAAGATCCGGGTGTGCCGCGATGGATATTGAACAACCTGTTGACTCAGCGCTTGTATCTTGCAGGAGACGACGTGCGCGAGTTCAGCGATGTGCTTGCAATCACGCAGATGTCGCGCATCGGCACCATGCTCGAACGCTTCCTGCCGTACGGCTCTGACGTGGAGAAAGACCACGCGGGCGGACTTAATCTGCGGCACGTGCCATCGAGCGACATCTACTACGCCGTGCGCGGGCGCGTGCTGATCCTGAGCAAGAAACGCGACGTATTGATTCGCGCCCTGACCTTGCGCGGCGGCGATTCGCTCACGGAGGAAGCAATCGACAACCTTCAGCGCGAAGGTGCTGAAGACATGCGCGGTACAGTGCAACTTGCGGCGAGCGATCCCCTCGGTGACGCATTCTCGTCTATTGCGTTTGCCATTCGCATCGACGATGACACCGCATACGCGAAGTGCCATGCAATTATCCACGACGCAGCGCGCGATCGCTTCGGCCCGCTTCTGAATGGTGCAAAACCCTACGCGCTCGAGCAACCTCTACCGGGAATGATTGAACTTTCGGCGAACTTTGGGAAACCACTTCGCGAGGTATGGGCGAGTCTCGGCGAGGCGCTGCAGATCTCGTGGTTGAATGCGGCGCAGTGGCAGGCGTGGGAAACCATGCCAGCCGATAGCGCGCCGACGTTGGCGCAGACTATTACAAGTATGATCGGTCCACTCGGGCCATCCATGCGGCTGACTTGTGCGGGTTTCGACGTGAACGAGATGTTTCCGGTACCCGTCTTTGTTGGCACGCTGCGCATTCCGGCAGAAGCGGTACCAAGTCTCGCGGCGTTGCCTCCGCCTCCGGCAGCTGCTAATCCATGGGACAGCTTTGCACGATACAATGCCGACAAACAGCTTGCTTCGATACCGCTCGCCGGCGGGCCCTCGCTGGAGCCGGCCGCGAAGATCGCGGGACGCGATCTCGTCATCGGCACAAGCCGCGTAGCAGTGGAAAAGATCGCGAGTGAGAAACCGCCAATGGCCGAATTGCCCGAACAGGCCAATTTGTACTTGCGCCTGAATCCGCCGCAAGTGGTGCGCGAAGGCGTTACCGCGCTGAGATTGTTCGCCGAGATGGACATGCTGCGCGGATATGACCTGCAATCGTTTGACGAAGCCGCGAAGGGCTGGGAAACATCTGCGGCGCGCGTGCAGGAGGTAGTCCTGATTGCATCCGGCACTGACGCCGCGCTTGATGTAGAGTTGCGCGTTATGTGCAACGCGCCGGGTGCCTCACCAAAAGCGGAGTCCGCGCCATGACGATTCACCATCCATACCGTGAAGCATCGGTTCCGTGGCTGCGCGGCAATCTGCACGCCCACACCACGATGAGCGATGGCGATCGCACGCCGCAGGACCTGATCGATCAATATGCCGCGCGCGGTTACGATTTTCTCGCCATCAGCGATCACGACATGATTACCGACGCAACCGCGTACAACGCGCGAGGCATGACCTTGATCCCCGCGAATGAAGTTACCATCAATGGGCCGCATACGGTCCACATCGGAGCGACGATAGTTGTATCGCCAGATCCGAATCGCCAAGCCGTGCTTGATGGCGTTGCAAATGATGCAGGCTTCGCGTTCATGGCCCATCCGAGTTGGGAGCGGCACTTCAATCATTGTCCTCAAGAATCCCTTGAATCGTTGCGCGGGTATACCGGCATCGAGATCGTTAACGGCATCACGCGCTGGCATCCGGGCTCGAATGTCGCAACAGACCGCTGGGACCGGGTGCTTTCGCAGGGCCGCCGCGTGTGGGGTTTTGCAAATGACGATGCACACCACCCCGGCGATGAAGGCGTCGCGTGGAATATGGTGCAAAGCGGATCGCGGGACGCAACCGCAATTGTTCAAGCACTACGAGCAGGTAGTTTTTACGCCAGCACGGGCGTGTGTATCGAGTCCATCCGTGTCGCAGGAAATACCATCGCTATATCGACGCGCAACGCGCAGCGCATTGTTGCCTCTATAGACTATGCCCGGCGCATTGCACAGGTGGACGCCGCGGAGATGGTCTATACGGTGCCGAGCGGCCTGGAACTAAGCTATGTCCGCTTTGAATGCTTTGGCGCAGGTGAAGCGATGGCGTGGACGCAGCCGTTCTTCGTGTCAAAGTAATCCCGCGCGCTAGCTCAACATTCCCTTCACGAACCGCTGCACGTCCTTGAAGTCTCGCGCATATTCGCGCGCGCTACCTTTCACCGCGACAATATCCGCGCGGATGGTTTTGCGTCCCGGCTTCTTCCACGTTTGCGCGTCGTGGACGCCGAGTATTTCGCAGCCTGCCTGCCGCACCGTGTCATACACTGTTTCCAGCGGATACATGCGTTCGTAGAGCGTATGCACTTCGCCGCTGTTCACGCGGATGCTGGTCGCCGCGGTTTGCGTGTTACGATCGTAAGCGCAGGACCATGTTGACGTGACGCCTTCGTTCTTCTCCGTCCATTTCTGCCCTGCGAAATGATCGAGCACCATGCGCTCGGTGACGACGTCAAAGTAGAGAATGCCTTGCGGCCGCAAGGCCCCGGCGAGTTGCGCGATGCCTCGGTAAAGATCGTCCTCGGCCAACAGAAAGTTGAGGCTATCGAACAAACAAGTCACGAAATCCAGCGAACCATGCACAGGTATCGCGCGCAGATCAGCGCAGACGGTGCGCGCGGTGTTGTCGCGGCGTTTGCACGCTTGCAACATGCCGGGTGACAAGTCGAGGCCGAAGCTGCGCCACTTGTCGCGCCGCAACTTTTCGAGCAACACGCCCGTGCCGCAGGCCGCATCAAGATGCTTGAACGGTTGCGGCAACAACTGCGCGACGGCGCCGGCCACGAGATACCAGCGGTCGTAATTCACATGCAGCATCAACGGGTCGTAAAACCGCGCGAGCCCTTCAAACGAATCTCTAGCGGGCATACACTACTTCGCCGTCTCGGGGCCGGCCTGGCCGGAATCGCGCTGCAACGACGCGATGAAATCCGCGTCAAGCGGAATGCCGCGCTTCTGGCAATCGACGACGGCTTCCCAGGCTTGGTCGTACTCTTCGCGTTGCCAGTAGAGCACCGCGAGGCCCTTGCGCACCGACATGTTCTTTTCGTCATAAGCGAGGGCGGTAAGCCACGTCGTTAATGCCCGATCGAGATCCTCAAGTTCAACGTAACACGCGCCGAGGTTGTAGTAATCGCTCGACATGCCCGGATCGATTTCGATCACGCGCTGGAACTCGACCGCAGCCTCAGCGAAATCGCCACGCTTAAACAAAATGTTCGCAAGCTCGGAACGCAGCAGCGCATCGTCGGGACGCAGCTCTACGAGTTTGCGCAAACGCTCTTGCGCGGCGACGATATCGCCTTTTGTGCGCAATGCCGCGATCAGATTCGTGAGCGAGGTCTGATCGTCGGGCTGCAATTCGAGCGCGCGCTCATACGCGGCGATGGCTTCGTCCACTTGTCCAAGCAAACGCAGGCACAACCCAAGATTGCAGTACGCCGCGGCATAATCCGGCTTTAGCCGAATCGCCGACTGATAGGCGTCCTTCGCTTCCACGTACCGCGCCGCGTCGAACAAGGCATTGCCGAGTGTGTATTGCGCCATTGGGTTCGACGCATCCGCCGTGGCGGCCTGTTGCAACTCCACGATGCGCCGCTCCAACGCCTCCTTCGGCGTCTTCGGCGGCGGCAATTCCTCTTTTTTTGCCGTCGTGTTGCACGCCGCAATCACTGCGGCAAGCAGCACCGCGCCTATGACCCCGACAAATCGCATGCGCAAATCGTAGGGCGGCCCGCTTCGGGATGCAACCCGCCCGATACGCCTCACTACTTAGCCCAATGCGTTGCAGTCCGGAGGGGGTGTAAAACTTTTTTTTGACGATTCAAGGGGGTGTGATCGGGGCGTAATCGTTGTAAGTGCTGTTTCTATATAGGCACCTCTTGCTCTACACCCTTGCGGGGGGAGGGGGTGTAGGAGGGGGTAGCAGGCGCTTTTGACGGTTCAAAGGGGGGGTGAAGCTGAGCCATATACCTTACCTTTTCCGGTTTCATTCGTGGCGGCATGGCGTGGCGAACGCGGCCACGCGGCACGGTTGACAATGCCCTCTATGTCTTAGCCCAGCGTGTTGCGCTCATCTTATGAATTCGCGTTGCGAAACGACCCCTGTTTATTTGACGCCCGCGTAATAGTGACGAGGCCGGTTTGGGAATCAAGGGTCATTTAATTGACAACATCGCTGCGAAACCGAGAATTGCTATTACATGTTTACCTGCTGCAAACAATTTGTGACGGTCGGGGACTCGGCGCTGACGGTGGAATTCTCCAATTCCACCGCCAACGCAGAAAAATAGCTATTACTATTCCATCAGTTTTGTCGGTGTCCAATCGGACTTGAAGAACTTTTCGTAATCGTCCACGCGCGAGTTATCGAGGCAACACTCGATGATTTGCTTCCCGAGCGGATCGAGTTCGGCGTCGAGGTATTCGCGCAGGGTCTTTTCGAAGAAGCTGCGGAGGATCTTGACGCCTTCGTCGTAGGACTCCTCGCCAACTTCGGGTTGTGTTTCCACTTGCAGGAACCAGCGCGGAATGCTGGTGCCTTCCACCGTGAGTTCGTGCATGGCGTAACCAAGCAATGGGGTGCGCGCGCGTCGGAGCTGGTGCGAACGAAACCGGGCCATGCCGCGGCGGGCGAGGTATTCGCGCGTGACCCACTGGGGCATGAAGCTGACTTCCCAACTGCCAATGTGCTGGTTTGGGCAGAGGATGAACAGCGTGGATGGCGTTTCCTGGATCTGATGCAGCAGGATGTTTGCATGATCGACTTGGCGTCCTGTTGCGAAGGGCCAGTAAGAACCGACGCCTTCACTGGTCATACCAGAACCGCCGCCGATGATGCTGGGGTTTGCGTGGCCGCGCGGGGCGACGAGGCGCCACAACCACGCCAGCGCGGGCGGCAAAATGTGAAACAGACCGACGATGCCGTAGCTGGGCTTGCGATAGGTGCACGGCGGCGTGCGGATGCCGAGGCTGCGAATGTCCACCGTTACTGCGCCATCGACAATATCGGGGATGATGCGACGCGGGATGACGACGCGCGGGTTGGGACACGGCTCGCCGGGTGAATCTTCGATGTGTTCCCAGATCATCGCGCGGCCTTTGGGAACGCTGTCGATGTTTAGGAACAGCAGCGGCTCGGGCGGTTGCGCGGTCAGGCGTTCGAGCGTGGGGTCCGTCGCGTATTCACGGATGTGGTTCACGCGGACAAACCACGCGTTTTCCGCGTCAACGAGGCGGAGCTTTCCATCGCCGCGCTGTAGCGACGGATGGCAGATCGCCATGTCGTCGGTGACGGGACGGATTTCGCAGCCGCGGGGGATCGATATGTGGCGTTTTTCACCAGTGACGATGTTGCGCCCAAGTAAGAGGCGGCCGTCGCTTTCGCGGTGTGCGTGTTCGAGCATTTCGCTCTTACCGCCGCCGCTGGCGCCTTCATGCATGATGGTGACGATGTTGTCGTAGGGCGTGATGACCTGCGCGGTGGAACAGTGCGCGGTGGTCCAGCCTTCTTTTTCGCCGAGGTCGAGCAGGCTGCCGTAGACGCCTTTCTTGGCGCTGGGGCCGGGATAAAGGTTGTACGCGAAGATTTCGTGAAGGCCTTCGCGGCGGTTATGCACGACAATCTGCTTGCCTTTGAAATGGGTGTGACGGAACGGCGGCGCGACGTAGATGACCATGACCGGCTTGAAGTCGTCGTGCACGAGTTCCGAATGAAGGATGCCTTGAAGCAGCGCGAGGCCGAAGGCGAAGAAGCCTGCATTCGCCGGTGCGATGACGACCGCGTCGAGACCGATGTCGGCCGAGCCAGCGTGAAATGCGAAGGTGATGAGTTCCTGCTGCTTTAACCACGCAAACGTTTCTTCACGCAGCGGACCGAATTCTTTTCCGTATTTTTCTTTGTAGGTCGGTTTGTCCGTGGGGAGATCATCGCCGAGGACCATGCTGTCGCCGTCGCGCCGACGCATATAAGGTTCGGGATAGTTTGCGGAGATGCCGTTGCGCACGCGGAAGACTGTCGCTTCCAGCACGCTTCCCTTGCCGGGAATATCGTAGGTGACTTCGTATGAATCGCTGCCGACGCCGCCGCACGCGAGATCGATGAGATCGCTGGCAGTGTTGGCAACGGTAACGCCACGACATTCGCGGAGCAGCGCTGCGGCTTCTGCGGGAGGGTTGAGTTTTTCCCAAGTCATTGGTGGAGCCTTCCGGATTGCGCGCTCGTTTTGGGTGGCCGTCTACAAAGATCGACCCCCGCGAGCGCTGGGTGGATCGGCGGCTATGGGTATTTTGTGTACCTGGGCAGCGTGCAGCCGATCCGAAAAATTGCGTTAGTTTGCCAAATCGCGGTAGAGGTCGGCAAGCTTTGCGGCGGAGGTTTCCCAAGAAAAGGATTCTGCGCGTGCGCGGCCAGTCGCGACGCGTGCGGCTGCGGCGGCTGGATCATCGAGCACTTGTTCTATCGCGTGCGCGATGGAATCGGAATTGACTGGATCGATATAGAGCGCGGCTTCACCCGCTACTTCTGGAAGCGCGGAAACATTGCTGGTGATGACGGGCGTGCGCGCGGCCATGGCTTCGAGCACGGGGAGACCGAAGCCTTCGTAGATGGATGGGTAGACGCAGGCGCGTGCGCCGCGAAGGAGAAGAATTGCGTCAGCACGCGACAGATAACCGGGGCGAACGACGGCATCGCCGAGCGATGCGATGGCCTCGAGGATAGGATCGGCGCCCCACCCTACAGCGCCGACAATAACAAGCTTGGGCAATTCATCGCGGCGCCCGAGAAGTTGTTTATAGGCTTCACACAATCGGACCAGATTCTTGCGGGGTTCGAGTGTACCGAGATGGATGATGTAGTCGCCTTGGATATTGTGCGTCTGGCGAAGTTCGTTCACGCGGCGCGCATCGAATGGCGCATCGAACTCGGCGGTGTTGACGCCATTGTGAATCACGTGGATGCGATCGGCCGGAACATGCAGCACGTCGATCAGCTCGGACTTGCAGCTTTCGGAAACGGCAACGATATGGCCGGCGCGCTTGGCGGTGCTGCGGAGCAAAGTTTGCTGCACTTCGACGGCGCGCGCGGTGTGCGTTCCCGGATGGCGGAACATCGAGAGATCGTGAACCGTGACGACTTTAATTGCGCGCGACGTGGCGGGGACTTGATGGCTGAAATTGTGCGCGATACGCGCGGGTCCTGTGAACCACTCGATCGGAGGCCAGTTTAGATTGTTCCATGCGTAGTATTTCGCGAGCCGCGCATACGGTATGAAGCGTGCGGGTCGACCCGGAAGTTCCCGATCGAGGATCGCGGCGCCACCGCGGCCGCCCGCAGCGAACAACGCAAAGTGGAAATCCGGATCCTCGCGCGCAAACAGTGCGCGGAGTTGGTAGATTGCGGCATAGCCGATACCGGTGATCGGCGATTCCGCCGCGCAACTTACATCGAGTGCTACTTGGATTGAGGAATCGGCAGGGCGCACCATCAGCGATCGACATCATCCGGTGCGACGCGGCGAAACGGGGTTGGCCGGTGCAGATCGAAAGGTGACGGTTCGGCGTCGTCAATCTGTGATTCGTCTTCTTCGATTCTGGATTCGGTTTTTTGGGTGGGCTGTTCGGGTTTGGGTGCATCAAGAAAGCCGAGCATTTGGGCGGCAAGCTCGGCCGCGCGCATTTGCACATCGTCGCCCTGACCGTGAAGCATTTTGTCGTAGAGGTATCGTTTAAAGAAATCGAGATCGATGGTTGGCGTAGGGCCGTTCATGATGTTGTCGAGCCGGTCGCGCGCTTCTTCCGGCGCGGGCAATTGCCCAAAACCGCGATCGGTGGCAAGGCCCAGCGGAGAAATTTTCCGCAATGCATTGAGGCACATGGTCTGCCCCATTTGGATGTCTGCATCGTGGGGCATCGCGGCCGCGAGGTTGTTGAAGATGACGAGCGCTTCCGAGTAGCGCTTCGCAAAGTAGAGATCGACGCCTTCTGCGAATTTGCGGCGCACTTCTTCCGGCGCATTGTTCCCGACGCCACCCGACCAGCTGGTCTCTTGAGGCGTGCCCGTGCGCGAGGGTGACGCGGCGGTGCCACGGTATGGGGCGGCATTGTCTTTATTGATATAGATTGTCGTGCCGCACGATGGACAAAGACCTGCTTTGCCGAGAGCGGAATGCGGCACCTGGATGCGTTCTCCGCAGGAGCATTGAACTACGAGCCGCCGCATGTACTACTACCCTCTCCCCTATCTTCTGCCGAGGAAACGCAGGAGCGCGTCCACCAGCATTTTCTGTTCGTCTTTGTCTTCGACGATTTCCGCAGCGACGGGATCCGGCGGGCTATCGACCGACGGCGCGTGTTGCCACAGTTCGTCGTGAGCGGCTGCGAGGGAGTGCTGCAGACGGAGGGCTTCCTGAATCGGGCCTGTCTCAACACCTCTTGCGCGGGCGGATTCGAGTTCTGTGCTCAGGCGCTGGATTTCCTGCGCACTGCGCGAAACTTCGGAGACGGCCTCTTCGAGTTGTTGCGTGAGACGGCGCGATTCCTGTTCGCGTTCGCCCTTGTAGCTGTCGGATTCGCGTTGAAGCCGCTGCACTTCTTCGCGCAGCGACTGAATCTCGGCGAGCATTTCCGATTCGGAGCGGCCCGCATTTGCGGACGCGGCGCGCAGTTCTTCTACGGTGTGAGACAAGCGCGCGGCTTCCGTGCGCGCGGCCAGGAGTTGCGATTCCGTTGCGGAATGTTCCGCGCGGGTAGACTCGATCTCGCGCATGAGCGTTGCGTTCTGCTCGTTAGCTTGCGCGAACTGTGCGCGAAGGTCGTTAAGGTCCGACTCGATCTGTTTCGTCGCTTCGCCTGACGCCGCGACAGCCGCGTCGAGTACGGCCCTGTCGGATACGTGCTTCTCCAATTGCGCTTGCAGCGAAACTACTTCCGCATCCACCACGCACTTTGCCGACTGCAATTCGTCCGCGGCGCGTTGGAGCGAGGCGCGCTCCTCGGTGGAGCGGTCGAGTTGTGCGCGCAGCTCGTTCAATTCGTTTTGGAAACGCGCCGCGGCCTCCTGCGAACCAACCGCAAGCGACTCAAACTCGCCTTTCTCCGCGTTGCGCTTTTCAATTTCGGCGCGCAACGAAGCGAGTTCGATGTCGAAGCGCGAAGCACTGCGCTCGGCTTCGTTTAGCGCGAGCTGGAGCGATTGCTTTTCGGACTTGTGAAGATCGAGGTCCCCGCGCAAGGCGTTGACTTGCTGCTCGAACTCGTCGCTGCTTTGCTTGTATAACTCGACGTTGTCCCGAAGCGTGTCGTTCTCCGCGCGTTGCCGGGCCAATTCCCCGCTGTTTTGGTCCAACTCGTGGCGCAGACGGCCGCTTTCGGCGGAAGCTTTGCCGAGTTCATCCTGGACCTTATTGCGTTCGCGGACGGCTTGGGCGAAGTCTTCGTCGCGCGCGCCGAGACGGACTTGCAGTTCGGCCACCTCGGTCTTGAGTTGTTCAAGCGCGGCGTTGGTCTGTTGAAGGCGGAACTCAACTTCCTGTTTGTCTGCGATCGCCTGTTCAAGTTCTACAGAACGCGATTCAAGCGCGGCGCGCAAATCGTCCACTTCGCGCCGGCGCGTTTCGAGTTCCTCCGAGATGGACTTGTCGTTTATCCGAAAGTCATTGATGTCTGCAAGGAGGCGCTCGACTTCGGAGGTGCGGTGATCAAGAGCAGAGCGCAGATCGCGTTCGCGCGCGTTGAGCCGCGCCAGGTTGTCGCGCAGTTGTCCCAGTTCGGCATCGGAAGAAGCGAGGCGTCCTTGCGTGGCCGCGCCATTTTCGCGCAGTTGTGCGAGTTCCGCCTGGGCGGCTTCCAAGGCGGATTGCGTCTCGGCGAGCGATTGCTGGCTGGCGGCTGTCGCTTGTTTTGCGGCCTCGATATCTTCGGCGTTGCGTGCGAGCGCAGTGTCCTTTTCCTTCAGCGTGGCGGTAAGGCCGGCGACCTGGAAATCGAGATCGTCAACCTTATCGTCTTTTTCCCGGAGTGATGCGTGTGTGCGCTCAAGCTCGCTACGAAGCGCGGCCAACTCTTCCGTACGCGCGTCGGCATTGGCCAGGAGGCCATTGGCGGACTCTTCGTGCTCGGCAAGTTGTGCGCGCAATTGCTCGACGAACTGGTTCGCCTCGTTGTACGAAGACTGCGCATTTGCCAGCGCGGTCTTCAACGATCCGATCGCGCCCTCGCGGTTGGCCGCTTCGGTCTGCAATGCCGCGATTTGTTCATCACGCGCGGCAAGTTGCGTGCGCAAATCGTCGAGCGCGGCTTTCGTTTCTTCGTGGCTCGCGAGTAGCGGTTGCCATTTGGAACGCTCTGCTTCGGACTCGAAGGCGGCGGCTTCAACCTGGCGCGACGCTTCGTCCACGCGCGCATTCAAGCGTTGAATTTCCACTTCGCGCTCTGCGTCGCGGGCCTGCCATTGCGCGATTTCCGCGGTCAGCGTATCAAGCCGTTCTTCGCGTTCCGTGAGCGCCGCGCGCGCTTCGTCAACCGCGCGTTGCGCGGTCGCGAGTTCATCGAGAATGCCGCGCAGTTTTTGCCGCTCGGCTTGTGCTTCTGTCTCCGCGTCTTCGCGTTGTTTCACCGCGAGGTCGCGTTCGAAGGTGAGATGTTGTATTTCTCCGGCGCGTTCGTCCAAGCGCGATTGCCATTCGCCGGATTCGATGCGCAGAAGGTTTAACTCGTCATCCCGTTTCGTGACCAGAGAGAGGGCGTCGTCAAACGCGACTTTGAGTTGCTCGTTTGTAGCCGCGGTCGATTGTGCGGCGGTCTTTGCGGCCTCAAACTCGAGCGCTACGTCCGATTGTTTCTGCAACGATTCCTCGAGCCGGACTGCGAGGTCTTGCAGCTCGACCATGCGCGCATCGTATTCGATGCGCATCGCGGCGATTTCTGTTTGCAGGCGGTGAACTTCGCCGTCCCGATCCTTTACTTGGGCCGTTGATTTTTCGAGCGCGTGATGCAGCGACCATGCGCGCTGCGTAGCGGCCGTGTTTTGCGCTTTTAGTGCTTCGAGCTGCTGCTCAAGTTCCTCGCGCGCAATATCCGACAGCGCGGAGATTCCCGTCTGCTCGCCTTGCAGGAGAGCAATCGACTGTTGCTTCTCCGCCATCTCGTAACGGAGCGACTGCATTTCCGCCTCGCGTTCGGCGAGCTGTCCCTGCACCATGTGCAGTTCCTGCTCCACGGCGGCGCGCTTGGCTTCCTGCTCCTTTAATCGTGTGCGGCTATCGACCAGGGTTTGTGAAATGTCCGCGTAGTCATTGGCGATTCGGTCGCGCTCTTCCGCTGCTTTCCGAAGCGCTGAGGTTTCAAAGTAGACCGCCTGATACTCGGCATCGCGTTCGGCCAAGGTGCGGCGCAGTTGATCGAGTTCGTGCGCAAGGGTTTCTTCTTGCTGCATCAAATCGGCAATGCGCTGGTCGCGTTCGGACAATTCCGCGGCATGCCTATCATCTGGCGGTTGCGCCGCGGCAAGGGCTTCGTCAAGTTTGCGGCGCGCTTCATCAAGCTCTTTGTTGAGTTGAATCACTTCGTGGTCGCGCTCGGCCAGCCCCGTGAGGGCTGCATCGAGGTCGCGCGCCATCGCCATTTGCAATTCGTTGATCTGCTCGGCATTGCCATCGTGCTGCGACAGCGTGCCTTTGAGCGTTGTAATTTCTTCGCGCGCTTCGTTGAACGCCGCTTTCAAACGCGCAATGTCTTCATCGCGCTGCGCGAGTGTGTGACGAAGGATTTCTTCGGCTTCGGAGGAAGTTACGGATTCGCTAACGCCCACTGCGGCGCCGTTGTCTTTCAGTGCTTCGCGCAGTGCATTGTTTTCTTGCCGGGCGGCGGCAAGTTCGCCGATGAGCCGCGATATTTCCGCGGCGCTCTCCTGCAATAGCTTGACGGCGTCGCTGCGCTGTTGGGTGAGCCGCTCGACTTCGCCGGCGGCTTCCGCGATGTTGATGCGGACTTCTTCTCGGGCGGAGGGCTGGATGTGTTTTAGATCGATGGGTTCGTTGGCCTGGCGAAGATTCCATTCCGAGGGTCGGCCAGTAATATCAGAAATCGGTTGGTGGACAGGAATTGCTGAGGAGCTCGTCTGCGTGCGCGAACCCAGTGCGGCAAGTGGCGCGCCAACAGCAACGGACGCGGGCGATGGTGCTGAAGCGCGAACGGAATGTTGCGGGCGGGGGACGGTGGAGATGCGGCGGCATTTACGGCACCACGCACTCCTTCCCGCGTGGTCGTCTTCCACGCTGATGGAGTTGCTGCAATTCGGGCACTCAAAAACTATCATGCCGGCCGCAATCCAAAGATTGCCCTTCCCAAACCCTTGGGCAGACACACGCTGCGCAGGAAGTATAACACCACAACGCACATTTCGCATTCAAGTCGAAAGTTGCCCCTATACCATATCATGTGGTCTTGCAATGTTCCAACCCAAAATGAAGGGGTACGCGACGGGAAAAACTCGACTCTTTGGAACATATTCGCTAAAATCCACGCGCTAGTACCACAAGTCATCGCCCAAACTTGGAGCATCCATGCCCACGCAGCGCGTCGCTTACCTGTCCAGCGAGTATCCCGCCATCTCGCACACGTTTATTTTTCGGGAAGTACAAGCATTGCGCCGACAAGGATTCGACGTGAAGACGGCTTCAATTCTTACGCCGGGAAATGTGCCGCTGATGACGCCGGAAGAACAAGCGGACGCGAAAGACACTTTGCATATCAAAGATTGCGGCTTGGCGAAACTCGCCGCGGCGCACGCGACATTTAAGATCACATCGTTTTTCGCGTACATGCGGATGTTTTCGTACGCGCTGTCGTTGTGGCAAAACGGGCCTGTTTCGTTGTTCAAGGCATTGGCGTATTTCGCGGAGGCGGGCGTGCTGGTGCATTGGATGCGCAAGGAAAAAATACGGCACGTGCATGTGCACTTCGCGAACCCCGCGGCGACGGTGGCGCTGATTGGCGCGGCGAGCGGGCTGATTGAATTTAGCCTGAGCGTGCACGGCCCGGACGAGTTTTACAATATCAACCAGGACCTGATTCCGGAGAAGGTGCGCAAAGCGGTCTTCGCGCGGTGCATTAGTTTTTATTGCCGGAGCCAGCTTGAACGCGTGGCGGAATATAAGGACTGGGGCAAGTTTCACATCGTGCGCTGCGGGATCGATTTATCGAAGTATGCGGTGCGGCCCGATCCGAATAACGCCGTTGCAGAGATCTTGTGTGTGGGGCGCTTGGTCCCGGCGAAGGGCCAACACTTGCTGATCAAAGCGTGCCATGCGTTGAAAGAACGGGGTGTTGCATTTCATCTCACGCTCGTAGGCGCAGGGCCCGATCGGGAATCGCTGGAAGCACTCGCTGCCGAGTTGGGTATTAAAGACTTGGTCACGTTCACTGGGCCGGTAGGTCAAGGCGAAATCCATACGTACTACGACAAGGCAGATATTTTTGCGTTGCCGAGTTTCGCGGAAGGCTTGCCCGTCGTACTGATGGAGGCAATGGGCAAGGGCATTCCTTGCGTGACGACATCAATCACGGGGATTCCGGAGTTGGTGCGCGATCGCGAAAACGGTCTACTGGTGCCTGCTTCGGATTGGGAAGGTTTAGCCGATTCATTACAACGCCTTATTGAAGACCCGGCACTTCGCCATAAACTCGGTGATGCTGCACGCGAAATCGTCGAGAAAGAGTACGACGTCCATCGCAACTGTGAACGCATGGGAGATGTTTTTAAAGGAGCACGGGCGGGACGCCCGTGAATCGAATCAATCACGGGCGGGACGCCCGTGCTCCTTTGAGTTGACTTCCGCCCGAAATTTACAGTGGTACGCTGTTCGCTGGTGTAGAAAGAGAGCACCCCGGCGGGATGCGTTGACGGTGCGGTGCTCAACGAGTCTTCTGGTTAAAACGGTAACTCTCCTCCATTTTGCTCGTCGGTCTCCGGCTTTTTAGGTTTGCGAATCTTGGGTCCGGTTTCCCCTTCGGGGTTTTCTTCGTCGAAGGGCTGCGCTTCGAGATTGCCTTCCGCGTTCTTTGTGAGAATTTCGATTTTCTTTTCAGCGTCGGCAAGGGCTTTCTCGCAGCGCTTGGCGAGTTTGATGCCTTCTTCAAAACGCTTGAGTGCATCGTCGAGCGGCAGTTCGCCTTCTTCAAGCGCCGCGACGATCTCTTCCAGCTTTTCCAAATCCTTTTCGAATTTCTGCTCAGCCATTCGTGGGTTCCTCTGCGATGCGATCGACCGTGACGTTTGCGCTGCCGCGCCCGAAACGGACCTGTAGTCTATCTTTTGGCGCGAGCTGGGTCACGTCGCGCACGAGTTCGCGATCCGGCAATTTCCATGCGAGCGCGTATCCGCGCGATAGCACGGCGAGCGGGCTAAGCGCGTCGAGCTGGGCGATAAGCGGCTGGAATGTTGCACGCGCGTTTGCGACGGATACCGCGCCTGAATTGGATAAGCGGTGTAGTGTCGCTGCGAGTTTGAGGCGGGCCGCGTGAACGCGTTGCCAGGGCGACAGAAGCACCATGGAACGCGCCGCATGATCGACTCGCCGGCGCAACAGGCGGATGTGATCCGTTAGGTGGTCTTCAATGCGCATGCGCAACTCGTCTACGCGCTGGCGGCGCTGGCGCACGAGTTCTTCAGGGCGGCGAAAAATGTAGCTTGAGGTCGCAAGCGCGAGGCGCGACTTCGCGGTTTCAACGCTGCGCTTCAACGACCGCGCCATTCGAGCATTGAGTTGATTCATGCGATCACAGAGCGCCTGCTGTTCCTGCACGACAAGTTCTGCGGCGGCGGACGGCGTTGGCGCGCGGAGATCTGCGACGAAATCGGCGAGCGTGAAATCCACTTCGTGGCCAACGGCGGAGATGATTGGCGTTTTTGCGTTGTAAATTGCGCGAACGACGATCTCCTCGTTGAAGGGCCAGAGGTCTTCAAGCGAGCCGCCGCCGCGTCCGACGATCATCACGTCTACCCCGTAGTCGTCGAGCGCTTGGATGCCCGCGACGATCTCGGGCGCTGCCTCAGCGCCCTGCACGCGCGCGGGATAAATCAGGATGTGTACATTCGCGAAGCGTCGATTGATCACGTGGAGCATGTCGCGAATTGCCGCGCCGGTGGGCGAGGTCACAATACCAATGCGGCGCGGCAATAGCGGTAAAGGTTTTTTGTGGTCTTCGCTGAAAAGGCCTTCTTCCCCGAGTTTTTTCTTGAGTTGTTCAAAGGCGAGTTGTAGCGCGCCGACACCTTTCGGGTGCATTTCTTCGCAGACGATCTGGTACGAGCCGCGTTTTTCGTAAACGGTGACTAGCCCCATCACCACCACGTCGAGTCCGCTGTCGGGACGGAACTGGAGCTTCATCATGCGTCCACGAAAAATCACCGCATCGATCTGGCTCTCGGCGTCTTTCAGCGTGAAGTAGGCATGCCCCGCAGGTGACACGCGCCAATTGGAGATCTCGCCGGATACCCACACAGTGCCGATCTGCGTTTCTAGCATATCTTTGACACGGCGCGTGAGTTGGGCGACGGTGAGGATTTGGGGCTTTTCGAGTGGCATCAGTCTCGATCGTCAAATGGATTAATCACGTAAAGTCCGGCAATGTTCTTGAAATCTGCAACGTTTCGTGTGACGAGATCCAGGTTACTCACAAGGGCTGTTGCCGCAATTATCGCATCCGCAAGCCGCAAGCGCTTCTGGCGGCGCAGATCGATGGCGCGCTCCGTTATAACGTCGTCGAGTTTAATTTCAAGCAGCCCTGCGACAATTTCGTGTAGCCGCTGTTTACGGTCTATGGCTAGGCTGTCATAACCAGGGAAGCCCAGCACTTCAATGCGCGTGACGCTTGCGATAGCGGCGTTCTCGAACTCGATAAATCGCGCACATCGAAAATCGCTGGGTTCGGCGGCGTAAATGACGATGTTGCTGTCGAGAATCAACCGTTAGTCTCGGCCGGGGAGGGGACGATCTTCACGCATTTCACGTTGCCATGCGACCGGATCCGGAATGACATCGGACAATCCACCCAGCGCGCGCAGCGCCTCCAATGCTTCCATACGACGGGCGACCATTTCCGGAGTTGCACACAATTTTCCAGCGGCATCAACAGGGTGCAACGAGGCCTGCACGGACAATCTGTAGCCCCGCAATTCTTCCGGTACCGGAATATGCAGCGTTCCGTCGGGACTTGGTTCAAGTATGGTTGTTACCCATGTCATGAATTCAGTTTATCACATATCTTTCGCCCGTGCATGTGGCGTGCATTCGTCATCACCCATATTTTGCGTGGCAGGTTTCGGAGGTCATCTTTGGCGCTTTGATGAGGCCGCCCGCGAGTTTTTCGCCTTCGGGGTCGAGGTAGAGGCGGCCGGTGGGGATGGTGATGTCTGAGGCATAGCCGTCGAAGTGGGCGTTGAAGATGAAGCCTGTTTCGGAGGTGCAGCGGAACCAGTGGACGTTGTCCTTGTGATCGGAGATGGTCGAAACGCCGCCGACTGCGAATTGATCATCGATCGTCGGTTTGATGATGTAATGGTCTTCGGCAGTTTCTAGTTTGTCGTAGTGCTTGCCGTGGAATGCGCCTTCGAGAACGATGAAGCCGGTACACATGTTGCTGTGGCCGTGTGGCACGATGGCGCGGTCTTTTTTGAGGCAGAAGATCTGGCGGCCGAAGTTGAGTTCTTTGGGCAGGCCTTCGACTTTGCTCAGATCGAAGGACGCGCTGTATGCGCCGTTCGCGGGGATGTCCACGCGTTCTTTGATACCTGATAGATCAATGAACTTCATCAGTTCAGGAAGATCGACTTTGCGGAAGAGATCTTCCATCTTGGCTTGAAAGTCGACGTCCTTGAGTTTCTGTCCGTGCAAGTCTTCGCCGACCGCGTAGAGATCCTTGAACCATTGATCGATGACGGGCTTGACCTCCGCAGCGAAAAGGTTTTGGGTCCAAAGCGCATCGATGAGTCCATAGGCGAGGACGGAGTTCATCATGCTTGTGGTGAATTCGCGGCGTGTGAAATTTGGCATTGCTAAACACCCTCTTTTGCGAGAAACCTTTTTCTTTGCGGAAAGAAAAAAGTTTCTCGTGCTCTTCCAAAAAGAAACGTTTGCTTCGATTATAGATAAGAATATCGCCCGGCATGGAAGCCGGGCGCTACATTAAATCGCAATACAGACCGCTTTTGTCTCGGTGTAGTTTTCCAATGCGTCGTGGCCCATTTCGCGGCCCCAGCCGGATTGTTTGTAGCCGCCGAAGGGTAGCGCTGCATCAAACACGTTGTAGCAATTGATCCAGACGGTGCCCGCGCGGAGTTGGGCTGCGGCGCGGTGGGCCTTGGAGATGTCGCTTGTCCAGATGCCGGCGGCGAGGCCGTAGACCGTGTCGTTTGCGATGGGGGCAATGTCCTCGGCGCTTTTGAATGGCATTGCGGTGACGACAGGGCCGAAGATTTCTTCTTGTACTACTTTCATTTTCGCGTTGGTCTTCACGAGAACCGTCGGTTCGACGAAGTAGCCCGTGCCACTTCCGCGCTTGCCGCCGCAGACTGCTTCCGCGCCTTCGGCGAATCCCGCGTCGAGGTAACCGGAAACGCGATTGAGTTGTTCTTCGGAAACGAGCGGTCCCATCTGCGTATCGGGTGCGAAGCCCTCCCCCACTTTGATGCTGCGGGCCGCTTCAGCGACACCGTTCACAACGTCGTCGAAAATCCCTTGTTCGACATACAGCCGCGAACCTGCGCAGCAGCATTGTCCATGATTGAAGAAAATGGCATTCGCCGCGCCTGCAATTGCGGTGTTAAGGTCGGCATCGCCGAACACGATGTTAGGAGATTTGCCGCCGAGTTCGAGTGTTACCTTTTTCAGATCTCTCGCGGCCGCTTCGACGATGAGCTTGCCCACTTCCGTCGAACCAGTAAATGCAATCTTATCGATACCGGGATGTTGTGCAAGCGCGGCGCCCGCAGTTTCTCCGAAACCGGTGACGATGTTGACGACGCCGTCCGGGAAGCCTGCTTCGCAGATAAGTTTACCCAAGAGCAAGGCGGAAAGTGGCGTCTGCTCCGCTGGTTTGAGAACAACGGTACAGCCTGCGGCAAGCGCGGGGCCGAGTTTCCATGCGGCCATGAGCAGCGGAAAATTCCAAGGGATGATCTGTCCGACGACGCCGACAGGTTCGCGCGTGGTGTAGGCGAAAAATTTTGCGCCGGGGGCGTAGGGTACGGAGACAGGGATCGTGTTGCCTTCTATCTTCGTCGCCCAGCCGGCCATGTAGCGGAAGAGATCGATCGCAAGGGGCACGTCCGCGACGCGTGCGACGGTGAGCGGCTTGCCATTATCGAGCGATTCTAGCTGTGCAAATTCTTCGAGATGTTGTTCGATGAGATCGGCAAGTTTCCAGATTAGCTTGCCGCGATCAGACGGCGTCATGCGCGACCAAGGCCCCGTTTCAAACGCTGCGCGCGCGGCTTTGACTGCGGCATTGATGTCCTGCACGTCTCCCGACGCGACGTGTGCAAGCACATCGCCTGTGGCAGGATTGAATACCTCGAAAGTGCGATCAGAGACGGCTTCAATCCATTTTCCGTTAACCAGCATCTTGCGCTTTTCGGCGACGAAGGATTTTACAGAGGGAAGCATTGCGGGAAGGGTTGCGGTAGCCATCGTTCATCTCCCGGGGCGCACGCGCGCCGTATGAGATTGGCCCGGCGTTGCGCCAGGACGTTGCACCAAGACTCCGGGAATTAGTCTAGCGGATGTATGCGCCAAAAACCATGCCGATGCGAAAGATCAGAAAGTGCGCATGGAACGAACAGAAAGTATCACGACATTGGAGTTGGTGATCTGGGGTTGGTTATGAAATCGCGAATTATGTATATCGAGTGCAAAGACGGCGGGATCAATGGCCCTGCGCGCATTGGACGGGTCGCATTTTCGAGATCGGGCCGGACTCTGTATTACGGTGGCAGAAGCTTCGCTTCGCTAAAAGGAAGTGGCTTCAAGGCGAATTATTATGACGTCGAGACCGGCGAAGAATTCTGGATTTCCGGTTGCAAGAAGCGCGGCGGCGATCGCTTGTATAGCGGTACGGTCGAAATTGATGATGATGTGCGCGAAGAGTATTGGCGCGATGTTCGTAGTTTACCGCGACAGCACGAATTGAAGCGCGTCAAAGACGCGGGCAAATACGCTTAGACCCCCTCTTATTTTTTGAATGGCACTACCAGCAACCCTACGCCAACAACCACAGCGCCGATCCCTGCCCAGGTGGGCACATCTACGGTTTTCTTCTCTTTCACTTCTAATGCAATCGGGCCTAGTTTCGCTTCATGGGTGTCTTCCGTGTAGGTAAACTTCTCGTACGCAAGACCAAGCGCGCCGAGAATAATAAGAATGATACCGATGATTTTGACGGGACTCATTGGCCGTTACCTGTTTTATTTAATTCCACTATGCCGATCTGAAGCAACGCGTATTCACTTCGCAGCGAGTGCGGGTTCTTCGTGCGCGTACTTGGTTTCCACATACTCATCGATGATTTGGCGAAACTCGTTCGCCAACTGGTCGGGCGTCCCAGTGAGGGTCTTGTATTTCTGACCGTCCACGTATACCGGGCAACTCGGGGATTCCCCCGTGCCGGGTAGCGAGATACCGATGTTTGCCGCTTTTGATTCGCCGGGGCCGTTGACGACGCAGCCCATAACCGCGAGTTTGAGGTCCTCGAAGCCGTGATACTTTAGTTTCCACTCAGGCATTTTGTCGCGCACGTAGGCTTGTGTTTGTTCGGCGAGTTCCTGGAAGACCGTGCTGGTCGTGCGTCCGCAGCCTGGGCACGCAGTGATGCTTGGCGCAAAGGAACGCAGGCCGAGCGATTGAAGGATCTCGCAGGCCGCGTAGACCTCTTCACAGCGGTCGCCCCCGGGACGCGGTGTGAGCGATACGCGGATGGTGTCGCCGATGCCTTCGGACAATAGCACGCCGAGCACTGAAGCGGACCACGCGACACCTTTGATACCCATGCCCGCTTCGGTAAGGCCGAGGTGGAGCGGTTGATCTGTCTTTGACGAAAGGTCGCGGTAGACCTGAATAAGATGCAACGGCGTAGAGCTTTTGCAGGAGATGATGATCTGGTCTTGCCGCAACCCGTTCTCTAGCGCGAGTTCGGTAGATTGCAGCGCAGAGATGACCATGCACTCGTTGATGATGTCCTCAGAGTCGAGACCGAGATCGCGGTCGGTGTTTTCCTGCATCTTGCGCATCACGAGTTCTTGATTCAGCGAACCGACGTTTACACCGATGCGGACGGGTTTGTTGTGATCGACGGCGACTTTGCAAATCGTCGAGAATTGAATATCGCGTTTCGAGCCGCGGCCTACGTTGCCGGGGTTGATGCGGTACTTGTCGAGCGCAACGGCGCAGTCGGGGTGATCGATCAATAGCTTGTGGCCGTTAAAATGGAAGTCGCCGATGATAGGCGCGGAGATGCCTGCATCGCGCACGCGCTTGCGAATTTCGGGAACAGCCGCCGCTGCTTCGTCGGTGTTGACGGTGATGCGCACCAGTTCGGAGCCGGCGTTTGCCAGCGCAATGATCTGACCGGCGGTCGATTTCGCTTCGGACGTTTCCGTGTTCGTCATCGACTGCACAACAACGGGCGCGCCGCCGCCGACCTGGATGTCGCCGACCATGACGCCGATGGTTTTTCTTCGAGGAGCTAGTAGCACTTTAATACCTATAGACGTTGCCTGGAAAGTTGTTTGATATACCTTGTTTCGAGACAGCCAAAGCGACGTCTACCCGCCGCCGCACTCCAAATAGCGCATGACATTTTTCTAATCACTTTCTATTATAACAAATGGGGTCGAAAGTGCGCGATAGCCGCGCAGAAACGGACATGCCCGATTAGTAGAGACCGAAGTGGCGCAGTCTATTGCCGGGTAATCACCCAGACCGCAGCCCCTGCATTTTCAGTTTCAGGTCGCGCGGACTGGTGGAGTTGAAGAGGGCGACTTCGGGGGCGACTTTGCCGGATTTCCAGAGTTCGAAGAGGGCCTGATCGAAAGTTTGCATGCCGTACTGTTCCTGGCCTTCCTCGATCAGCTTGGTTATTTCCTTAAAGCTCTTTCCTTGTTCGATGAACTCGCGGACGGTGCGGTTACCGATAAGAATTTCCGCGGCGACACAGCGGCCTTCACCTTCCTTCACCGGCAATAGGCGTTGCGAGATGACGGCGCGCAACACGCTCGCGAGCTGTTTGCGCACTTGTAGTTGCTGGTGCGGTTCGAAGAAGTCGAGGATACGGTTCAGCGTTTCGATGGCATCCACCGTGTGGAGCGTCGAGAACACGAGGTGTCCCGTTTCCGCCGATGCGATGGCGGTGCGCACGGTTTCGGTATCGCGCATTTCGCCGATGAGAATAACGTCCGGGTCTTGGCGCAAAGCGCCGCGGAGGGCGTTCGCGAACGACAGCGTGTCGTGCCCCACTTCACGCTGCGTGATGATTGCCGTTTTGTCCTGGTGCAGGAATTCGACAGGGTCTTCCACGGTGACGACGTGAACGGGGCGCTTCTCGTTAATCTCATTGATGATACCCGCGAGTGTTGTGGACTTACCACTACCGGTGACACCAGTGACGAGCACGAGGCCGTTCATGTTCAGGCAAATTTTGTGAAGCACCTGCGGCAACGCCAACTCATCGATTGTTTTGATCTGCATCGGAATGAGGCGCAGCACGATGCGGGTGTCACCGTCGTCGCGACAGACGTTTACGCGGAATCGGACCTTCTCCTCGAACATATAGGAGATGTCGAGTTCCATCACTTTCTTGTATTTCTCGACGTCCGCGGGCTTCGCCATGTTCACCAGCATGCCCATGATGTCGTCTTCGTTGAGAATGACGCCCGTTTGCCGCACGAGTTCGCCGTCCACGCGAAAGACTGGCGGGTTGCCGGTCTTCAGGTGAATGTCGGAGGCGCGGCTTTCGAGCGCCTGTTGCATCAATTCGTGAATGTGCATGCGTGGTTCCCCGCGATTGCCAATGCGACAGTACCCCTGTCGCGCGTAATCCTAGCGTGTTGAGGTGAAGCGAGCAAGAGGGGCCGATTGAAATTCGGCTTTACATCCGTGGATGCGTGCAAACGAGCGGTGCGAAACGATTACAAAAGCGCCAAAACCTGCTCGAATCGATCGACGGAATGCGTACAAAGCGCGCGGGTTCCGCTTTCATTAATGTTGCCGCCCGCGAATCCGATCGGCGCGAAGCCGGCGAGGCGGATCGAGCAGACGCCTGCGCCGCTGTCCTCGATGCCGATCACGTGGTGGCGCTGAGCGAAGTCGATACCGAGTCCTACGCGCGCGGCTTCGGCGTAAAGCCAGGGGTGCGGCTTGGGCGAGAGCTCGCCGAGGGTGCCTGCTTCGCCTTTGCGGATTGCGAAACCTGCGGTGATGATCGCGTCGTAGAATTCTTTTGGATCGCCGAGGTCCAATGTCTGAAAAGCAGAGACGATTTCGGGCCACGCTTTTTGGTACAGGCCCGAGGTAACGAGCGCAATCTTAATTTTGCTCGCCTTAAGTTCGAGCAGGAATTCTTTCAGGCCCGGCGTCGGTGTGAATGCGCCGGTCCTGCCGTGGCCGTCCAGAATGGCCTGCATCTCACGCTCGGTGTGTTGGAAATAAAATACGCGGGCCTGTTCGACTGTGCGATCGGGACAGTATTTGTTAATGCAGTATTGCAAGTGCTCGGACACGCTGTGACCGGAGACATGCGGCAGGTCGGCTTCTTCCAATTCAAAATTCGGCTTATCGATTAAGCTCGCGATGCTGAGCTGGATGATCCAAATCCAGAACGCTTCGCTGTGCACGCTGGTGCCGTCGAGATCCATGAGCACGGCACTGACGGGCGAGTCGATGTGTACAGTGTGTACGGGATAGTACGCGGGATAGCCGAGCGCGGATTTTACATACGCAATCGTGTTGTCCTCGAAGGCGACGAACTCCACCTTACGATCCCCTGTGGCGACGATTGCCTGGACGCCGTTCTTGCCCGCAACAAATTGGCCATCACTACACTGTTGCAGAGGAACCATGCCGGCGTCGCCGTCGATTCGGCCGATCGTGGGAATGGAGATTGGAAGGATCGTCACGCGGCGGGCTTGATCGATGTTACGACTGCCGCGACGAGTTCCTGCACTTGCGCGGATGAGACAAGGTACTGCGACGCGCCCGCCTTGAGAGCGGCGGACTGATCGGCGTCAGTCCCGCCGAAAATGATCACCGGTAGCGTTTCAAAGGCTGGCAACGCGCGCAGCGAGGTGAGAATATCCAGCCCGCGGAACGGCTTTAGGTCCGCGTGCAGCATTACGACCGAGGGCGTGCTCGCGCGCAACCAGAAAAAACCGTCGAGCACATTGTGTGCAACGGTCACGTCGTAACCCTGCGTGGAAAGCGCTTGGCGCAATGGCGCGACTTCCGCCAAAGCGGTATGAATGATCAGTATGCGATTTCCGCTTTGCGATCCGATCCGCAGATTGGCAGCAGTTGTCGCGACAAAGAAGTCGATATCGTAGCGTAATTCTTCGCTGATGTCCGTAAATTTGCAACCGATCCATGCGCCGCCAACAAACGCGCCGCTCGCACACGTCTCTGCCGGCTGGTTTAACTCCTGCGCTTTGCCTGGCAGGGTAAAGTGCACGTTAATCTGTACGCGCTGCGGCAATGGACGATCAATCGCGAGGCGGCACCCGCCTGCGCTAATGTCCTGGATTTCGCCTGGGATGGGATCACCGGCGCCCAGATGAACGGTGCATGGCAGGTTTACTTGCACTCGCTGGTGCTTGCGCACGCGGGTCATCGTGACATTATGCGGCCACGCGATCTTTACAAAGCTGAAATGGCTGCCGCTGCCAAGATCGATGACTGTAGCGTCGAGACCGCAGGCATCACCTTCCGCCAGAAATCGCAAGCGGCATGAATCACCCACGCGGGGTCCTGCGCCGAGACCCGTCTCATCAGGAATATCCAGCAAAACATAGGAACCACGTTGCCATCCGCGGATAATGGCACGCGCGGTCGCTTCGCCTCCGCGTTTAGCGGAGATACTTAGTACTGCCGGGCGGCCTACGTCCAGGCAGCGCTCTATGTCGTCGAGGTCGGACATGATTATTAAGGAATTGAAATCTTTGAATCGTATGAATCATGGGGGCCAATCCAAATCCAGAGTATTCCGTCCTTGGATGGTGAGTTTACTCCGACTGCGCGGTAGCTGCGCCCCACACGAACCGACCAAAGGGCGCCTATTTGCTTAAAGTGTAGCGATGGGTGCCGATAATCTTTTTTTAGTAGCTCATAGTTCTTACGTGCGAGCACTTGGATTTCCATGGGTAAGGCATAAAAGCAATTCCAGAAACTTCGCGCCGCGTGATGGTTAATCAGAGCGGAGTGGTCTTTCCTGCCTTAAAATCGTCTATGCCCTCTTGTATGAGTCTGTCGAATTTACCTGCCTGGAAGTCGGTTTCCATCTGTCGATCCCACTCGTCATAATCCTGTTTGTGCATCCAAAGTCGAAGTTCTTCCATTTCGGAAGGAGAGAGTGTCGCTATTTCCTGTTCAATCCGTTCGAGTTTTGTCATTTGACGATGACCTCTTACTTGATAGAACTATAACATACCAGTGTTGCTCAGGCGCACTACTGCTTCTTCGGCCCGCCTGCGCGGTTAACGGTTCTGGATTGGCTTAGCGCAAGATCCGGCTTGTCGGAAATGATGCCGTCCACGCCCCACGCGACGAGGCGCTTCATATCTTCGAGTTCATTGACGGTGTAAGGACTGACGGTGAGGCCCGCCTCCTGCAACGATTCGAGGCGGCCTTCGGTGAGCGCTCCGTAGTTGCAGTTGAAGCCGTGGACACGCATCAGGAAGGCCCATCGCTCCCACTGTTCCCAGGTCATCTTGCTATCAGCGTCCACGTGCGCAAGCAGTTCGACGCGCAGTTCCGGCGCTTCCGCGCGGATGAAGCCGCAAACGAGCGGGTTGAATGATTGAATGGTGACGTGGCGGCGCATGATTTTCCGGCGCACGAGATCGATTACTTTGCGGGCGAGGACCAGGTTCTGGGTTTCGTCTTTCTCCGCCATATCAATCAGATCGCGGTAGAAACTTGGGTTGGCTTCCTTTAGGCCTTCTGCGTGTTGCAGGACCTTGCCCATTAGCTCGGTATCGTCGTCGCAACTTTTGATTTCTACGTAAACACCGCACTTGTACTTTGCGTAGTCGAGGCATTGGCTGAGGGTAGGAATACGCTCTCCGGCAAACTCGGGCGCTTTCCAAGCACCGGCGTCGAGTTGTTTCAATTCGTAGAGCGTGAGGTCGCGCACGTTGCCGTGGCCGTTCGTCGTGCGATCGACCGTCTCGTCGTGCATCACGATGACTTCGCCATCTTTCGACAGGCGGACATCCAGTTCGAACCAGTCTGCGTTGGCTTCTTCGGCTTTGATGAACGACGCCAGGGTGTTTTCCGGCGCGTATGCGGCGGCGCCGCGATGACCAATAACATCGATTGCGCCATAGGGGGCGCGGCCCACGTGGCGTGCACAACCCGGCATGATGAATAACCCCAGCGTGAGTACGGCAAGTGCCTGCTTCATAGTTGTTCCCTCCCGTCGGCGCGAGTGTAGCGCAGCGGTGCGGAGGGACACAACAGCACTAAGGGTGTATTACTTCGCGGGCTTGATTTCGAACTTTTTGCTGGTGGATTTGATTTCTGGATACAGCGCGGCGCGAACGCGTATACGGTAGTCGTCGTCGGGAACTATGAAACCGGGGATGCGCCAACCTTTGCGATTGCGGTTTCGTAGCGATTCAGAGATGACGCCTATGACGCTGTTTCCCTTGAGCACTTCGATTTTGACGTACGGACCCGCGTCATAGCTGGAACTCCAGCGTATCGGGACTTTCTTGCCTATCTTGAAACTCCTGCTGCCATCCGGCCGGATCACGATCAGATCGTCCTTGGTGCCGGGCTTTCGCGTGGAATATGCAATATCGCGATCGGCGCTTAGCGGCTTGGACAGATCTTCATTCGAATCCCAAGCCAGCACCCAGTGCCCGTTGCTGTCGGTAGCGGCGGACAGATTTTTGTCGTCGCCGTCGTCCGTCGCGGTGTTGTCGTTTACCGAAAGCTGTACGAAAAAACTCGATAGAGCGAACGATTCGCTCTTCATAAAGTCAACATCCGTGCTGCCGCCCTGGTCCGAGGTGCGTTCCCACATCGCGAGCCAGGTGCTCTTGCCGTCGGTCACGGCCACCGGGTTTTCGTCTTTGAATCCGGCCGCGGTGTCCGGGCTGAGGTCGGCGTACCATGAAAAACCAATGCCGTTGTTTTGGGAGTATGCGACGAAAATATCGCGGTCGGTTTGCGTGGCATTGAAGGTGCGGTAACCGTCCCAAAGTGCGAGCACGGTGCCGTTGCCGTCTGTGGCGAGCGAGACGTTTTCGTCCGGGCCATTGTTGATTAAATTAGGGTTATTGCTGAGACCAAGCGGTCCAATCCATGTGACGCCGTGGTTCTCGGAGTAGGCGTGAATGATATCTCCAGCGCCGTCGTAGAACCCGCCCAAGGTGTCATTTGTTTGCCATGCAATGATGAAGCGGTCGAAGGCGCAACCAATAATGCAGGGTTTCTCGTCGGTGGCAGCGCCGTCCGTGCCCGCCGTAGCCTTCGCAGGTGCGGGCGTGCTCCATGTCGCGCCGTTATCGGTTGAGCGCGACACGAGGATGTCCAAGTCTGCGCCAATCGTATCGCCCAGCGAATTGTCCGATTCCCATGCGCAGACCCAGACCCCTGCGTCGTCGGTCGCGACTGAGGGTGACGTATCAACGACACTGCCGTCGGATTCATAGGTCGTATTCAGCGCTTCGACGTCCGACCACGTCGCGCCATTGTCATTTGATGTGGAGACAAAAAGATCCGTGTCGGCGCCGTCGGTCATCCCAAGCGCGGTGGTCGATTGCCAAACACAGACCCAGTGGCCGGCGCTGTCCGTTGTCAGCACCGGCTCCTTGTCGTCACCGGCATCTGCGGCGGCATTTGAATTGAGCGCCTCCGGCGCAGACCAGGTTGCGCCATTGTCATTCGAAAGAGAAACAAGAATATCGAAGTCGCTGCCAATGGTGTCGCCTAGCGTATCGTTCGACTGCCAGACGGTGACCCAATGACCAAGCTTATCGGTAACCACAACGGGCTTGGCATCGTCGCCGCTGTCACTTGCTGAATTCGAATTCAAGGGTACTGGCGTTTTAAACGAAACGGCGCTTGCCAGAGGCGCAAGCATTGAGGCAGCAGCCAAAAGAGCCAGGCATGACGCAGTGTTTCGCAACATGGACAGTACCCTCTTATTTTAGGAGTAATAGCTTGCAGCTAGACCGGGCTAGTGTATCACGTTGCACGTCGGCGCAATTGCTGATTTTTGCGTAGGAGGACGGTGTGGCAACGTAGCGAAGAAACAGCCGCGCGCGTAGAGTTTGGCGAGTATAATATTCGCTGGAGTAAATGCATGTCCGCAGAAAGCCCCTTGCCTGGTAATTCACCTTCTCCGCCGGAGATTCCGCGCTCACTCATCACCCTTTGCAGGAAATGCGGTCGACCTATTGAGCGGCATTTCGCGTTTTGTCCGTATTGCGGCTTTGGACAAAAGGGCGGTAATGCCTGGTATTACGATCCGGTGTGGCTCGCGATTCTGGGGTTGTTCGTCATCGGCCCCTTTGCATTGCCCCTCGTGTGGCGGTCGGCGCGGCTCAATCACACGCTGAAGCTTGTTTATACCGCCGTCCTTCTCGTGTATACCGCGGTCACCGTGTATTACCTGTTTCAAGTAATCGCAGCCACACTAAGTGTATTTAACGATTTGGACCAAGTGATGCAGCTCTAAACAAAACGCCCCGCCGCAGACATCGCCGGGCGGGGCGCTAGGTTCTATGCGTGGGACGATTATTTAATCTTTAGTTTACCGTCCGAGTCGTCCGTAATATTTGCATTCGATTTAGAGTAAACGCGGACTTTGTAACCTTTTCCAGTGTTCACCGAGTTGGGTACGGTCCAGCTGAATTGTCCGTCGTTCTTCGTTTTGCCTTTGATGGTATCGATAACATTTGAGCCTTTGAGCAGTTCAATGACAACCTTGTTGCCTGCGTCGCCGGTTGTTTCCCATTCAATCGTCTCTTGGTTCCCGACTGTCCACTTCTCACCACCGTTGGGCTTGGTGACGGTGAGCGTCGGCACTTCGATTTGAAGCGTAGCGAACAGGATGTCCACGTCGGTGCCGATGGTATCGCCAAGGGTGTCGTTGGAACGCCACACGCATATCCAATTGCCATCGCGGTCGGTATCCAGCGCGGCGTAAACGTCGCCACCCGAGTCCGAGGTCATGCTGGTGTTGAGCGCATCAAGACTGGTCCAAGTCGCGCCGTTGTCGGTAGATTTTGCAGCGACGATATCGACATCTTCGCCAAAGGGGCTTTGCGAATCCCCATCTTTACGCCACGTTGCGATCCACGTTCCGACGCCATCGGTGGCGACCACAGGTTCGCTGTCGTAGTTGCCATCCGTCTCTGCATCGTTGTTAATCGCAATGGGTGTGGACCAGGTATCGCCATTATCGGTAGAGTGCGCCGTCATGGCTTCGTAGTCGGTCGTAGTTTGATCGTTAAACTTGGCGTTACCTTCCCATGTAACGACCCAGTTCCCCTGTCTGTCGGTGGCAATTGAGGGGAATGTTTCGTAGCCTGTATCCGTGTCTGCGTCGGTGTTCAACGTTGTGTTTTCGGTCCAGGTTTGGCCATTGTCGGTGGACTTTGCGTACAGCAGATCCCCGTCACCACCGTTCTTGGCGCCCAACTCATTGTCGGATTCCCAAACAGCGATCCAGGTCCCATCGCGATCGGTCTCAATGCGAGGATCCATGTCGTAGCCCGTGTCGGCAGCAGCGTTGGTATTGAGCGGCTGTACGTTGCTCCATGTTTCGCCGTTGTCGGAAGACCGCGCCACCAGCACGTCGTAGTCGTCCGTATCTTCGGTGCCAAGGTCGTTGTTGGAATGCCAAACACACACCCAGTGACCTTTACCGTCGGTAACTATGGTTGAGTATTCGTCAGTGGAATTGCCATCTTCGGTTGCGTTCGAGCTGACCGGCACCGCATCCGACCATGAGACGCCGTCATCCGTCGACGTCGCCGCAAAGATGTCCTTGTCCGTACCCGCGCCTGCAAGGTTATGCGACGACTCCCACACGCAAACCCAGTTGCCCTTTCCGTCACCCGCGATGGACGGCTGAAAGTCGCCAAAGCTGTCAACGCCGGCAAAGCTGTTGAGTTGGGAAGCTGTGCTCCATACTGCGCCGTTGTTTGTCGAACGGGAGAAGTGGATGTCCGAGTCTGTACCGGTAATTGTGAGTGGATTGTTGGAACTCCACACGGCGATCATCGTCCCGCTTCCATCTGCCGCGACCGCAGGGTCTTCATCGCCCAAGCTCCCGTCCGTCGCCGCGCCAGAGTTCAGCGCCGCGGACGAGGAAAAGCCGAAAGCCCCAAACGCGCACGGAGCGACGAGCGCGCAAATCGCGAACATCACACAGTGCGTACGAAGGTGAATCATGTATGTTCCCATAGCGTAGTTGTACTCCTCGTGCTCGGCGTGTTACCGCGCGGATTTGCCAGATTTGATGGTGAAGTTTGCATCGCTTTCGTCAGCGTTGTTGCTGTCGTTTTTCGCTTCGATGCGGACACGGAAGTTGTTGCCCGTGCCAACGCCGACGGGCACTTCCCACTTATATTCACCGTCGTCTTTGGTCTTGTTTTTGATCGTCGTGATCTCGACGCCGCCCTTAAGCAGGATTAATTTGACCTTGCCGAGGCTTTCAGAGGAATTCCACTGTATCGTGCCCTTCTTGCCGATTTTCCACTCTTCTCCCCCGTTCGGGTTGGTAATGGTGTAGGTGGACGGGAATGCGCGCACGGAGAGAATGTCGGCATCGCTGCCGAGATCGACAAACGGTTCATACGATTCCCAGCCCACAAACCAATCGTCTTCGCCCTTGTTAATGGCTACCGGATTCGTGTCGCTGCCCAAGTCCGTGCCGGCATTGTTGTGAAGCTGCTTTGCGTTGGTCCACGTTGCACCATTGTCGGTGGAGCGGGCGGTGTGAATATCGAAATCCGCCGCGGCACCGCCATCGAGCGGATTGGTTGAGGCCCACACGACAAGCCAAGTGCCGATGCCGTCTGTCGCAATCGACGGTTTGTAATCGTTGTGCGCGTCGCCATCGGCTTCGGAATTGAGAAACTCTTGCGCGGTCCACGATCCGCCGTTATTGGTAGAACGGACTACGATGATGTCGTTGTCGTTATCCGCAAGCCCTTTTACCGGATCGAGGAGATACCATACGGCGACCCAGTTACCCGCGCCGTCCGTTGCGATCCGGGGTAGACCTGAACCGGAACCCGCGGTCTTTTGGCTCTTCCACGATTTACCGTCGTTGGTCGAGCGCGCCGTCAACACATCGTAAATCGAGTCTTCCCCTTCACCGAGCCAAATAGCGACCCAGTTGCCTTGGCCGTCGGACGCGAGATGGGGTTGCTGATCGAACTTTGAATTGTCCGAATCGGCGTCCGGGTTCAGCGCTTCCTCATCGCTCCACGAGCCGCCGCCGTTCTTGGAGCGGGCGTAATGAATTTCGGTATCGCTGCCGGTGCCAACGTTTCCATTGGAATCCCACGCTGCGATGAAAAGATCAGGGCCACCTGCAACTACCGTCACATCGAAATCGCTGGCGTTACTCGTCGGCGCGAGCGAATTTAAGAATGTCGGCGTGGACCACGTCTGGCCGTTATCCGTCGAACGAGAAAAAAGAATGTCATAGTCGTTGCCGATGATGTCGCCCAGCGAATTGTCGGATGACCATGCGGCGACCCAGTTTCCTGCGCCGTCGGTGGCGACGGCCGGGCCTTGGTCGGCGGCATCATCCGTGGTAATAGCGATGGGATTGCTCCAGTTCGCGCCGCCATCGGACGAGTACGCGGCGAAGATGTCGCCGTCATTGCCGATGCCGTTGTCTTGAAGATTGGCCGACACCCAAACCGTGACTAGATTGCCCGAGCCATCGCTGGCAACGGAGGGATTGCCGTCCAACTCAATATCAGAATTGGCGTTGTTGTTTACCGGTTCCGGATCACCAAATGAGGAGTCCGCATACGCGGCGATGCCGACGAAAAAAATTGCGGACAATGTTACGGCGAACAAAATCCCACCAAGACGAACACGCATGGAATTCCACTCCTAACTGATTTTGAATAGCACCAGAGTTGCGACGACAAAGCGCCGCTCCCCCCAACCCCTTGGGAGACAACGACGGGAGTGTAACACAAGATATGAAAAGATGGTTCCCCAAAATACCGATAACCGGCGGCAAAGTTTCAAAAAATGGAACTAAATGGTACAGAGAGGCGGAAAGGTTAGTTTGCCGGCTTAATTCGGAAGGTCCCGTCGCTTTCATCCATGATGTTCGCGTCTTGTTTCGCCGTGACGCGGATCGCGTAACCGGTACCAGCCGGGATATTGCTTGGCAGAATCCAGCTTTGTTTACCGTCGTTCTTCGTCTTCGTTTTGATGGTCGTGATAAAGCTGCCGTTGCGAAATAAATCGAGTCGTACTTTAGCGCCAATAGTTCCTGTGGAAGACCAAAGAATTTTCCGTTTGCTGTCGTGCTT
Organism: Candidatus Hydrogenedentota bacterium; assembly: GCA_020848835.1. GTDB lineage: Bacteria > Hydrogenedentota > Hydrogenedentia > Hydrogenedentales > SLHB01 > JABWCD01. Next base: position 78,502 of record JADLHJ010000059.1, on the reverse strand, counting down.
CCATTTTTCATCGCCGTTCGGCGCGATTACCGTAAGACCATTCACAGACAATGCACTGCTCGTCGAAATTAAAATGTCGTTGTCGGAACCGATCGTGCCGGAAAGCGAGTTGGTGGACTGCCACGCGACTGCCCAATTGCCAAGCCCGTCTGTCGCGGCGCGCGCATTGATGTCGTTGCCGACATCTGAATCCGCGCCTTCATAAAGCACAGCCACAAGACCCCACGTCGCGCCACCGTCTGATGATGAAGACGCAAAAACGTCATAGTCACCGCCGGCAACGGTGTGCAATCCGTGCCAGACGGCGAGCCAGTTGCCCGCCGTGTCGCTGCGCACCGTTGCGTTGACGTCGCCCACAGTGTCCGTACCGGCGTTGGGATCGAGCGCTTTTACGTCGCTCCATGTCGCGCCGCTGTCCTCAGAAGACGCGACAAAGATATCGTTGTCGGTGCCGACGGTGTTTCCGAGTGTATCGTTCGAGTGCCATATAAGGGCCCACTCTCCAGCGCCACCGTACTCGACACTGGGCGCACGATCGTTGCCGGTGTCGGTCGTGGCGTTTGAGTTGAGCGGCGCCATCGTAGTCCAGGATTGGCCGTTGTTCGTCGAGCGCGCCACGAAGATGTCGTAGTCGGTGCCAACCGTGTTGCCAAAGGGATCGTTCGTCTCCCACACGGCGACCCAGTTGCCCGCGCGGTCAGTCGCGATCGTTGCATTCGTATCCAGACCGATGTCCGTCGATGCGTTCGAATTAAGGGTGGTCACGCCTGTCCAGTTCAGACCACCGTCATCGGACAGCACGTAGAAAACGTCGTTGTCTGTGCCGACCGACCCCCCAAGGGTATCCGTTGATTGCCACGACGCGATCCAATTCAAGCCGCCGTCGTTTACAAGTCGTGGCATCGCGTCCACGCCGCTGTCCGTGTCCGCGTTTGAATGCAGAACGGAAACGTCACTCCACGTGACCCCGTTGTCCGTTGAACGCGCAAAAAGGATGTCGCCGTCCGTGCCGATCGTTTCTTCGAGATCGTCCGTCGTCGCCCACGCGGCTATCCATACTCCTGCGCCATCGGTAGAGACAACTGGGTTTGAGTCGCTGCCGGCATCGACATCCGCATTGGAGTTGAGCGGGGCCGCATTGGTCCACGTCGCGCCATTGTCGTTTGATCTTGCGACGAGAATGTCAGAATCCGTGCCGATGGTGTTGCCCAACGAATTGAACGAACTCCACACAGCAACCCAGTGGCCATCACCGTCTGTTGCAATGTCGGTTGTGTTGTCCGCGGCTGCCGCGTCGCTTGCGGCGGTTGAATTGAGCACAGCGGGTTCGGCAAAGCCCAGTGTTGCGGAAGCCGGTTGCGCAAGGAGTAAGCACGAACCCAGGACGAGCGGCAAGGCGGAAGCAGAAAGGTGTCGCACGGCAATTCCCCCAATCGAAACGATTGCGTGGCACTTCGGGCGCAATTATACACATACGCCTACCGTGTGACAGTTAAATCTTCAGTTAGGGCAAAACGATACGGAAGCGCCCGTCACTGGTGTCGCTGATGGCCGGGTTGTCGCGGGAAATTACTTGTACACTGTATTTCGCGCCCGGCTCCGTCTCCGCGGGGATGCGCCACTTGAAGAGGCCGTCGTTCAACACGCGATCCTTTAGCTCGGCGACAAGTTGATCGTTACGCAGGAGATTGATGTTTACGCGTTTCCCCACGTTGCCGACGGAGAGCCATTCGATGGCCCGGCGCTTGCCTGTCTCCCATTGTTCCCCGCCGTCCGGGGATAAGACAAAGAGGTTGTCACCAGTTGTGAGTGTGCTTGTCGTGGCATGAATATCGGTATCTTCGTTATCGGTATTGCCGGGGAGGATATTGTTAGACGACCAGGTCACCACCCAATTGCCCAGACCATCAGTCTTCACGCCGGTAAATGCGTCGTCGCCACCGTCTTTCCGTGCATTTGAATTGATCGTTACTCTCGAAGTCCACGTGACACCATTGTCGGTAGAGAAACACGCACTGAGGTCCGTGTCCGGATCGGGAATCTGTGTGTTGCCGGTCGTCCACGCCAGCATCCAATTGCCCTGTTTATCCGTCGTTAGCGATCCAATGCCGTCGTTCAATGCAGGGTTGGACGCATTCGAATTGACAACAACCGGCTCCGTCCAGGTTCGCCCGTTGTCTTCCGATCGAATAAGGAAAATATCGCTGTCAGTTGTTGGGAGTGGAATGGAACCGGATAAGTCCCAATCGGTCACATCGCCGATACCGATCCACGTTCCGTCGCCATCACTGTCAAGACGCTGTATGGCGCGGCGCACGGTGTCGCTTGCGCCATAATTTTGAAGTGTTGTCGGCAGGCCCCAGGATTCGCCGTTGTTGTTCGAACGCGCGACGAGGAGCCCGTCTGCCACAAGAAAATCGGCGTAGTTCCACATGATCATCCAGCGGCCTGTGCCGATGGATACCAGGCGCGGACCTGAATCGTTTACGGTGTCACCGGCAGGGCTCACGGGAGCGGGACTACTCCAAGTCTCGCCGTTATCCTCCGAATGCGAACAGAGGATGTCGATGTCGCCCGATGCATCCGTAGGTACAGAGCAACGCCACGCGGCGAGCCAATTTCCCTGCGCGTCGGTGGATAGCCACGGCAATGGCGTTCCGGCCGCAAACAGCAACGCAAATGTCGAGTAAATGTCTGCCTTGGTACTGAGGACTTCAGGATCGCTCCAAGTTGCGCCATCGTCCGACGAATGCGAAACCATGATACTGCTGTTCGCTATGTTGCTCGCAAAACCAAGATCGATGACCCAGATCGCCACCCAGTTCCCAGCACCATCGGTTGCCGTGCGAATGCTGTAATCGGGAACGCTATCTGTGTCGGCGTTATCGTTCAAGGCCACCGGCTCTGACCAAGTCGCGCCATTGTCCACCGACCGGGAGATTACCACATCCGTTTCGACGGCAAGGTCGCCCTTGTGCCACGACGCAATCCAGACGCCGTTCCCCCACTCCAGCCGAGGTCCGCTATCGGGATTGGTATCATTGTTGGCGCCTTTTTCGATGGCGATGGGATCGCTGAAGCCCAGCCCCGCGAATGCATGGGGCGAGGCAAAAAGAAGCGAGGCAGCAAAAGCGCCACAAGCAACAACACACCGCATGTACTACTCCAGAAAGATCCAGGCCCGCGCCACTATAACATGCGCCAACCCGGGGAAATACCGTCCGCCCCGACGGCGCAGCGCTTGCCAGACGACAATTTATATTGAGTCCAAAAAAGCAATAATTTTTAGCAAAATTGACAACCAATTAGAGGTCGTTTCGCGTGCGGATTCAACTATCAAGTGCTGTATCAGCACCAGGGTCAGCCAATGACGGCTTTGTTCGCATCGCGTAACCTCTCTTCATCCGGCAATACCCCATGTTTCCCAACTGCGCAATTCCGACTTACCATGTAATCCGAGCTCCAGTATTTCCTGCCAGAGTGTAACGCCGTGGGCTGACTATAGAGAGTCGCCCACGTGTCGAGAAGGCACGGGCTCGTACATGGGGTCCAAGTTCGTCCACATAGGTCCATTACCGCTGTACAACGCACATGCCCCAGGCCGCTCTTGGCAAGACAGTGCGGGCTCGTCCTGCATCAGGATTGAGCCGTTGCTCCGATTTATGTAACAATATGCGTTTACAAGGACTTCGGAATGCAGCGCACCCAAGACATACATGTCCGCTCCCTGACCCCGCTTGTTTCCCCGCGGGACATCAAGGAGTTTCTACCGCTTTCGGAAAAGGCCTGCGCCACGGTCGTGAGCGGGCGTGATGCCATTCGCGCGATTCACCGCCGTGAAGACCCTCGCCTCCTCGTCGTAGTTGGCCCCTGCTCGATTCACAACGAGCAGTCCGCGATTGAGTACGCCCAGCGAATTACAGAGGTCGCCTATCGGGTCAGCGAACGCATCCTCGTGGTCATGCGCGTATATTTCGAGAAGCCCCGCACGACCATTGGCTGGAAAGGTTTAATTAACGATCCGCACCTTGATGGGTCTTTCGACCTGAGCGCGGGTATTCATAAGGCGCGCGAGATCCTCCTGCGCATCAACGAAATGGGCATGCCCTGCGCCACGGAAATGCTCGACCCGATCACCCCGCAGTACACCGCGGACCTCGTGACCTGGGCGTCGCTTGGCGCGCGCACGACGGAATCGCAGACGCATCGGCAGATGGCCAGTGGTCTCTCGATGCCGGTCGGATTCAAGAACGGTACAGACGGCAACCTGCAAGTCGCGTTGGACGCGATGGAAGCAGCCCGGCACGCACACGCATTTCTGGGCATCGATGCCGACGGGCAAACATGTATCGTCAATACCACGGGCAACCCGGACGGCCAACTCATTCTGCGCGGCGGGCGTTCCGGCCCGAACTACGGCCCGGAGCATATTGCGGAAGCGCGCGCGATGCTGGTAAAGCGCAATCTCGAACCGCATATCCTCGTGGATTGCAGTCACGCGAATTCGAACAAGGATTATCGCAATCAGCCGGCGGTCATGCGCGATGTTGTTAAGCAACGCCTTGAAGGCAATCACGATATTCTTGGCCTGATGATCGAGAGCAATCTGAATGAAGGAAGCCAGCCGCTTGGCGACGATCCTTCGGCGCTGAAGTATGGTGTCTCGATTACGGATTCGTGCATCGGCTGGGAACAGACCGAAGCCCTTCTCGACGAAACGTATGCGCAACTCGCCAAATCGGGCCAAGTCGCCGCGCTGAGCAAGTAGAGGGCCGCGCGACATGGAGATGGATTCGCCAGGGTTGGTGATCTTCCTGATCGTGTTTGCGCTGCTGTTCATGTTATTGATCAGCGCGTTGACCTTTCTTCCCGCATACATCCTTTGGCGCATGACGAAAGACAAGCGCTATCCACTGATGTGGGTAACGTGCAGCGTGTTAATCGTCGCCGTTGCTGCGGGGCAAATGTTTCTCCGCAGCAATTTTCTGCCGCGGCCGACGCCTATCAACGAATCGCTGAGCCTCGTGGACAAGGCGCATACTTTGCGCGTCGCGGGGCTGCGCCTGCCGAACCCCGAGGCGCCGCAGGTGCGCATCGAAGTGGATGCGGAAAACACGAGCGAGCAGCAGCAACTTCTGGGCATTCAATGCACCACGAGCAGCGGACAAACAGAGGAAAACGCGCCAAAGCAAACGACGACGCATTTCATCTGGGCAGTCGATCCAAAGTGGAAAGGAACGCTTACGTGCGAAGCGCAATTGCCCGGAATACTGGACGATGGGCAACTGACGGTCGTTCTTGCGCGCTGTACTTCAAAGACTCCCGGACCGAATAACTGGCTCCCCGCAGACTCCGAAGCGCTCTATCAAAATCGTTTTTCCCTAATTCCCTCACCCCCTGCCGATTAGTATCTGCAATTTAGCACTGTACTATGTGTTCTTGGTATAATGCAGGTAGCATTTGGGGGAATGCAGCCATGCACTATCTCTATATTCTTCGCCCGGCCCGGCCCGAACTCGTCACGTTCCAACCGTCGGACGAAAATGAAGCAATCCTCGAAGAGCACCTGCGCTACCTCGAAGAACTTGAGCATCGGGGTGTCCTCTTGATGGCCGGCCATACCACTGCGGAAGGCTTACGCACGTTTGAGATGTGCGCGTTTCAGGCAGAATCGGAGGGCGCCGCGCGCGACATCATGAACAAAGACCCAGCCGTGTGGCGGGGCATCATGACGGCTGATTTGTTTCCATTCCGCGTCACCGCGATGGCCACCGCGTCAGCGCAGGTTTAAAAGGGGGCACGGGCCTCTCGCCCGTGATGAGGCGCAATTAATACATCACGGGCGAGACGCCCGTGCTCCTTTTCCGCACGTAAAGCGTTTTTCGATTGCATTCCCGCGGCGTCCGCGTTGCGCTGTCGCGCGCCCGCGTGCCATCATTCGCGGCCTATCCATCCACGAAAGGAATTCCATGAAGGCCGCAGTTCTCGAAGCGCTCGATACGCTCTATGTTAAAGACGTTCCCACGCCGGAAATCGGCGACGACGAAGTCCTCGTACAAGTCGGCGCATGCGCCGTGTGCGGCTCTGATATCCGCATGTTTCATCACGGCAGCCCGCGCATCTCTCCGCCCGCGATCATGGGCCATGAAGCCTCCGGCACGGTCGCGAAAGTGGGCAAGCTGGTCACGAAGTTTAAGGTTGGCGATCGCGTAGCGCTCGGCGGCGACGTGCCCTGCGGCGAGTGCGTGTTCTGCGAAGCGGGCATCGGCAACAACTGCCAAATCAACTACGCGATGGGTTATCAGTTTCCCGGTAGTTTCGCCGAATATGTGAAGTTGAACCGGATGGTCGTGAACTATGGTCCGGTGCATAAGGTGCCGGACCACGTCTCGCTGGAAGAAGCCGCGCTCGCCGAACCCCTTGGTTGCGTACTGAACGCGCTCGAACTGTCTCCCGTAAAATTTGGCGATGCCGTCGTCATCATCGGCGCGGGACCTATCGGCTGCATGATCATCGAGGTCGCGAAAAAAATGGGCGCGGGAAAAGTCATCGTCGTGCAACGTTCGCGGCCGCGTCTCGAACTCGCCCGAAGATTTGGCGCGGATGTGTACATCTGTTCGTCGGAAGAAGACGCGGTGGCGCGGGTTAAAAAAGAAACGCATGGTCTCGGCGCGGACGTGATTATCACTGCCAACGCGTCGCCTGAGGCGCAACAGACCGCGCTGCAGATGGCGAAGAACCGTGCGTGGATCAACCTCTTCGGCGGCCTGCCGAAGGGCAACTCCGTTGTCCCGCTCGACACAAACCTTATTCACTACAAAGAGCTGTTCGTTTGCGGTTCGCACGGCTGCATGCCGCGCCATCACCAGAAAGCGGTTGACCTGATTGCGGAGGGTGTGATTAACGTAAAGCAGTACATCTCGCACCGCTTTCCCTTGGCGCAAGCGCGAGAAGCCTTCGCCGCAGCCGAAGGCAGAAACGGCATGCGCGTGGTGATTTCGCCGTAGCAGCTATCACTGAATCGCCGCACAATTGGGGGGTGCCAAAACGATGACGATGCAACTACGTTATATTGGACTAATCTCATTTGCATTTGGTTATTTGGTCTTGGTGCGAGTAGCCGAAGGCGCACCGATTGGGCCCAACCCCGCGGCGATTGCCGAGGTTACGGCCGGCTCGCGAACGGACGCGAATGCGTCGTGGTGGGGCTTCAATCCCGCAGACGCCACCGATACGCTGCAAGCCGCCATAGACTCCAAAGCGAAGTCAGTCGTTGTGCCATACATGGGCTCGTCTTGGATCGTACGGCCGATCAAATTACGCGGGGACCTCGAGCTTGTTTTCGATCCTGGTGTAGTCGTGCTCGCGAAACGCGGCGAATACAAAGCTGGTGGCGATTCGCTGTTCAGCGCGGCGGACTGCGAGAACATCGCGATTCGCGGTTATGGCGCGACGCTGCGCATGTGGAAGAAGGATTACCAGAGCCCGCCTTATGAAAAAGCCGAATGGCGTATGGGCATCGATATAGTCGGTTGCAGGAACGTGCTAATCGAAGGCGTGCGCGTCGAAAGTACTGGTGGCGATGGCATCTATATTGGCACCACGAGCAAGAACCGCTGGTCCGAGAAGATCACGATTCGCAATTGCGTCGCACTAGACAATCACCGCCAGGGGATCAGCGTAATTTCGGCGCAGGACCTCCTGATCGAGAATTGCGAATTTTCCGGCACTTCCGGCACAGCGCCGCAGGCGGGCATCGACTTTGAACCAAATCGCGCGGACGAACGCCTCGTGAATTGCATCGTTCGTAATTGTGTATTCCGCGGAAATGCGGGCGCGGCCATGCAGGTCTACCTCAAGCCGCTCGACGCAACGAGCCAGCCGCTATCCATCCGGTTTGAAAACTGTCTCGCGGGTGCGGGCGCGCCGGACGCAACGCCGGACGAACTTCGCGCAGCGAGCGTAAAAGGCGGCGCGGGAATTGCCGTTGGCGCGATCAAAGATGACGGACCGCAAGGCGTTGTCGAGTTTGTAAACTGTACGGTCGAAAGCGCTGGGCGCGAGGCTGTAACGGTGTACGACAAATCGTCGAAATCGGCTACGGTCCGCTTTGATCGGTGCCAGTTAGACGCGCCGTGGGTCGCAGTAACGCCGGAAGACGCAGCAACACGCGCATCCATCGTCGTATCGCGCAATCGCCCCAGCACCGCGGACATTGTCGGGGGCGTCGAATTCGTCGATTGCGTGGTGCATGACGACCAGGATCGTCCCGTGCTCAAAATGTATGGCATGGACGACGCGCATGGGGTGACCGCATTGGCTGGCTCGATTTGGTTGCACGCGCCGCATGCGCCGCGTGTAGAGCTTGGACCGAACCCGAGCGCGATAACGCTGCAGGTGCAAGCGCTCGCTGTACGCTGAAGTCGTCAGCGCGCAGCGAATCGCATAAGCGAATTCTTGTGCTCGCCTATCGTTCGCGCTACAGTGTAGCGGTGTGAAGGGGCCATGCAATCGCGCGTGGCGAACTACCGGGGAGATTGCGCCATGGTACGTCGTGGGGGTTGGGTTCTTGTTACACTGATCGCGCTGTTTTCGGCAATACCGGCGGCGCGCGCGGAAGTTACCGTTTCCATCACCATTTCCGGGACTGTCGAAGAGCTCGTGCCCATCCTGCAAAAGCTGCAAGAGCTCGGCCTCGGCGGCGCGACGGTCTCCGGCGATCCGCTCAAATTAAACGTTCATAGCGTAATGACCAACGAAGGCGCGGCTGCCGCGGCGCCCCCCGCAATTGAATCCGCCGCCGTCGAACCTGTGAGCGCCAAGGCGGGTGAGGCAGTTCTCGTGACGGCGAAAATCGCCGATGCGGGCCATGCGATCGATACGGTCGCCGCGACCGTCGGCGAAACGAAAGTTGATCTCTTCGACAATGGAATGGAAGGCGATGCCACCGCCGGCGACGGAATCTGGTCGCGCAAGCTGACCCTCTCCCCTGCGCTCGCTGCGGGTGAAGTCGCTGTCGCGATTAACGCGTATAACGCTAACGGCGAACCTGTGTTGATTGCCGGCGCTGACGGACAGCAAACGCCGCTCACGGCGCAAGCGAAGGTGACGGTCACGCCGTAAACACTCGCGTAGAAATATCGGCACAAAATTAGAACGCCCGCACTCATCATCGTGAGTGCGGGCGTTCTAATTTTTCTATACCCGTTGTCCGGGGCTAATTCTCGACTTACTCTTCCTCTTCGCCCGCGTCGACATCGCCCGCAGTTGCGCCTTCTGGCGCCGCCGCTTCTGCTGCTTCATCGGCCTTCTCTTCAGGGATGGCGCGCGCCACGGCACTCACCTTTGCGCCCGCGCCGGGCGACATGACTTTCACACCCTGCGTATTGCGGCCAATCGTGCGGATGTCTTTCACCGAGCAGCGCATGACGATGCCGTCCGTGCTGACGCAGACGATGTCGTCGCTATCATCGACCGTCATCATCGCGACGACGTTGCCGTTACGCTCGGTCGTCTTGATGTTAATGATGCCGGAGCCGCCGCGGTGTTGCAGGCGGTACTCGCCAACCTGCGTGCGTTTGCCGTAGCCGTTTTCGACGACGCTCAAAACGGTCTTGTCGTCGCCCGCCGTGGATACACCGATGACGCGGTCGCCTTTCTCAAGACGTATGCCGATCACACCGGCGGCTGCACGGCCCATGGGGCGCACGTCTTTTTCGGGGAAACGGATCGACATACCGAGATACGTCGCGATGAGGATGTTGTCCTCGCCGGAGGTGATCTGCACGTCGATCAGCTTGTCGTCTTTTTCGAGTCCAAGCGCGATGATGCCCGTGGCGCGCGGATTGCTGAACGCTTTCAGCTCCGTCTTTTTCACGGTACCCATTTCGGTGACCATGAAGATGAACTTGTTCTCTTCTTCGAGATCGCGCACGGGTAGACATGCCGTGACAACTTCATCGCCGGACAGCTCCAGCACATTTACGATCGCGCGGCCGCGCGCGGTGCGGCTGGCTTTCGGCAGTTCGTGTACCTTACGCCAGTAGACGCGGCCTTTGTTTGTGAAGAACAGGATGTACTGGTGGGCGGACGCCACAAAGAGGTCGCGCACGAAATCCTCGTCCTTCGTATCCATGCCGGTGACGCCCTTGCCGCCGCGCTTTTGTTTGCGGTACGCGGCCACCGGCACGCGCTTGATGTAGCCCATGTTCGAGACGGTCACGACCATTTCTTCGTCGGCGATGAGGTCTTCGACGCTGAACTCGGTGCGCTCGCCGAGGATCTGCGTGCGCCGCTTGTCGCCGTACTTTTCTTTAACGGCAAGGAGTTCTTTACGCACTTCCGCGAGGATGGTGCGTTCGCTGGACAGAATACGCTTGTACATCTCAATCAGTTTAAGAAGTTCCGCGTATTCCTTTTCTAGCTCTTCGCGTTCGAGACCGGTCAGGCGTCGCAGGCGCATCGCCAGAATCTCATTTGCCTGAATATGCGAGAAATCGAAGCGTGCGATTAACGCGTCGCGCGCGGATTCCGGCGTTTCTGACGCGCGAATAATCCGGATGACCTCGTCGATGTGGTCGATGGCTTTCAGCAGCCCTTCGACGATGTGCGCCCGTTCCTCCGCCTTGCGCAGATCAAACTCCGTGCGGCGCTTCACGATCTCCGCACGATGCTTTACGTAGTAATGAATTACTTCATACAGCGACAAGACGCGCGGCTGGTTGTTTACCAGCGCCAGCATGAGGATGCTGAAGGTTTCCTGCATCTGCGTGTGTTTGTAGAGCTGGTTAAGAATGACCTGCGGCTCGTCGCCTTTACGCACTTCGATCAAGATGCGCATGCCGTCGCGGTCGGACTCGTCGCGCAGATCGGTGATGCCTTCGACGGTCTTCTCACGCACGAGCGCAGCGATGTTTTCAATCAGGCGCGATTTGTTCACCTGATACGGAATTTCGGTTACGATAATGCGATCTTTACCCGAAGCTTTATCGTGCTCGAACAACACCTTCGCGCGCACGCTAATCTTGCCACGACCGGTGTGATAGGCCTCGGGCAATCCTTCGCGACCGTAGATAATGCCGCCCGTCGGAAAGTCAGGGCCTTCCACAAATTTCATCAGGTCGTTCGTATTGCACTCGGGATTGTCGATGTAGTGCACGATTGCATCGCACACCTCAACGAGATTATGCGGGGGGCAACTCGTTGCCATGCCTACGGCAATACCATAGGAGCCGTTCACCAGCAGGTTTGGAATCGCCGACGGCAGTACGACCGGTTCTTTCAAGCGGGAGTCGTAGTTGTCCGTCTTATCGATCGTTTCCTTCTCGATGTCCGCGAGCATTTGCGCGGTGATCGCCGACATGCGTGATTCGGTGTACCGCATCGCCGCAGGGCTGTCACCGTCAACGGAGCCGAAGTTACCCTGTCCGTCGATTAGCGGATACCGCATCGACCATTCCTGCGCCATGCGGACCAGCGTGTCGTAGATCGCCTGGTCGCCGTGCGGATGGTAATTACCCATCGTCTCACCAACGATGGACGCCGATTTGCGGTAGGCGCGGTTGTGTACCAGGCCCAGTTCGTGCATCGCGTAGAGTATCCGCCGGTGTACCGGCTTCAACCCGTCGCGCACGTCCGGCAACGCACGGCTCACAATTACGCTCATGGAATAGTCCATGAACGAGGTCTTTAATTCTTGTTCGATCGCGATTGGAACGATCTTCTCGTTACTTTTCTCTAGCATTCACCCATTTCCTATGGCGAAACCGCCACGTGTTTAATCTGCGAAAATCTGCGTTGCTGGTGAACAGTGCGGCTTAAACGTCCAAGTTCCGTACATCCAGCGCGTGCTTCTCGATGAACTCTCTGCGCGGCTCGACCATGTCACCCATCAGCGTGACGAACATCTTGTCCGCAGCAGGCTCGTCCTCGGCATCCACGCGCAGCACGGTGCGCTTGTCTATCGACATCGTAGTCGCGTGTAATTCTTCCGGGTTCATTTCGCCAAGGCCCTTAAAGCGCTTGATCTCGATGCCTTTACGGCCAAGTTCATGCAGGTGCGCACGAAGCACTAGTAAATCATCCGTTTCGAACTGCGTTTCGCCCTCATTGTTCTCAAGGCGGAAGGGGGCGTTGCCCAGCGCGGCGATCGGTTCGTCGTGGCTGGTAAGAACCGAGAAATCGTGACTTAGGATGAACGCGATATCGATTTGTCCGTCTTTGCGCTTTGCCTTTAATGCGGCGCCATTTCCATTTCCTTCGACCAATTCCATTTGCTCTGATCGCGAATTAATCACTTCACAATCGCCGAAGAGTTCCCTGTGCTGGGTGACAGGAATCTTTGTCGGGTCGAGACGCTGTTCACGCGGCAGCGCAAGTGCCTTGATGATCGATTCCCGGGGCGCACCAAATACGCGTTGAATCCGGTGAAACATCCGTTCGCGTTCCTGCGCCGCCTGCAAGCCGCGGAGCAGCACTTTGAACTGCAGCTTATTGCGTTTGTCGCCGCCGTTTTCGGAAGTCACCGTCGTCGCATCCAGCACGGCTTCGAACAGGAATTTTTCCATGTCGTCTTCGGTGCTGAGGTAGCGGGACTTCTTGCCTTTCTTCACAAGGAAGAGTGGCGGCTGCGCGATGTACAAGTGACCGCGCTTGATCAGATCCGGCATTTGACGGAAGAAAAACGTGAGCAACAGCGTGCGGATGTGCGCGCCGTCCACGTCCGCGTCTGTCATGATGATGACTTTGTGGTATCGCAGCTTTTCGATTTTGAAATCGTCGTGGCCGATACCCGTGCCCAGCGCGGTGATGATTGCGCGGATTTCTTCATTGTTGAGCATTTTGTCCGCGCGGGCTTTTTCGACGTTCAGAATCTTACCGCGGATGGGCAGGATCGCCTGGAATTTGCGGTCACGGCCTTGCTTTGCCGAACCACCCGCCGAGTCACCCTCGACTATGTATATCTCACAGAGCGCGGGGTCTTTTTCGGAGCAGTCCGCCAGCTTGCCGGGAAGCGCGAAGGAATCCAGCGCGCCTTTGCGCCGTGCCAGGTCCTTTGCCTTGCGCGCCGCTTCGCGTACGCGCGCAGCCTCCAGCGACTTGTTCACAATGCGGTTTGCCATCGTGGGGTTTTCTTCAAAGTGCGTTTGAAGCCCTTCGTAGACCAGCGAATTCACGATGCCTTGCACTTCGCTGTTGCCCAGCTTCATCTTCGTTTGGCCTTCGAACTGCGGGTTTGGAATGCGCACGGAGATGATAGCCGTCAATCCTTCGCGCACGTCGTCGCCAGAGATTTGGTTATCGGCCTTCTTGAACAGGTTGTTGCGCTTCGCGTAATCGTTGATCGCTTTTGTCAACGCCGTTTTGAACCCGCTGAGGTGCGTGCCGCCTTCGTGGGTATTGATGTTGTTCGCGAAGCTGGAGATCGTTTCGTTGTACGAGGTCGTATACTGCATTGCGACTTCGACCTGTACGCGGTCTTTTTCCGCTTCGAGATAGATTGGTTTGCGGCTCAGCGATTCGCGGTTCTCGTTCAGGTACTCGACGAACTCGCTGATGCCGCCCTTATACTGCATTACGATGGGTTCGGCGTCGGTGCGCTCGTCTTCCAAAATAATTTTGACGTTCTTGTTCAGGAATGCCAGTTCGCGCAAACGGCTTAACAAGGTGCTGGCATTAAACACGAGGTCTTCGAATATTTCTGGGTCGGGCTTGAAGGTCTGCGTCGTCCCTGTGGACTTTGATTTGCCGCGCGTCTCCAATTTGCCGACGGGCACACCGCGCTTAAACTGGAGAAAGTACGTCTGCCCGTCGCGCCGCACTTCCGTTTCCAGCCATTCGGACAGCGCGTTCACGCAGGAAATACCCACGCCGTGCAGACCACCCGACACCTTGTAGGCGTCGTTGTCGAACTTACCGCCTGCGTGCAAGACGGTCATGACGACCTCGAGCGCGGACTTGTTCTTGAACTTCGGGTGCATGTCCACGGGGATACCGCGGCCATCATCGATAACGGAAATACTGTTATCGATATGTATCTTAACATGTACTTTGGTACAGAACCCCGCAAGGGCCTCGTCGATGCTGTTATCGACGGCTTCATACACGAGGTGATGAAGGCCTCGCGTACCGGTGTCGCCAATATACATAGCGGGTCGCATCCGCACTGCGGCCAACCCTTCGAGAACTTGAATAGACCCTGCGTCGTAATTCTTTGATGCCATTCGGGTTACCTTGTCTTTCTCTAAGTCTTCCGAGGAAGGGACATACCCCTCGCTGTCGCGGTCATTTTCGGACATGGCGGTGAGCTCCCAGTAACTACGCAAGTATAGCAAAAACGGGGGGTTAAGCACAACTGAAAAAGGGGCTTCAGGCGTTAATTTTTACCCGCAAAATCGCCACTGCGAACGCCGCAGACGAGGTGCCCGTGGACAACAATATATTGTGGTCAGGCTAACCGGAGCAGAGTGCTTCGTGAAGCTCTCTCACGGACGCAAAGACGAGGTCCGGGAGTCGCTCAGCGCCCTCTAAGTCGGCGCGTTTTGTCTCGCCAGAAAGCAGGAGAATTGAACTTATTCCCGCGTTGTATGCCATCTGCATGTCCGTGTAGAGACGATCGCCGACCATCGCTGTAGCCTCGGCCGTCGCGCCGATTTTTTGCATGCCCATACGGATCATCACCGGGTTCGGTTTGCCGATGAATTCCGGCGACCGACCGGTGGCCTCGCGCAACAGCGCGGCAATCGATCCGCAATCGGGAATGTAACCGTACTCGGTGGGGCATACCTTATCCGGGTTCGTAGCGAAGTAAGGCAAACCTTCGCGCAACAATAAACATGCGCGCTCAAGTTTCGCGTAGGTCAACGTATTGTCAAACCCGATGACGACCGCTTCCGGGTTTGATTCGGCTAACTCAAAGCCCGCGTCACGTAGTTCGCCTTCAAACGAAGGAGTTCCCACGGCGTAGACGCGGCGATACGCTGTTTCACTCAACAGATAGCGCACAGTCGCCTCGCCGGACGAGAGTATCTCTTCCGCTTCGCAAGCTATACCCAACCCACCGAGCTTTCGCGCGTACTCGCGTGCATTGTTCGAGCTATTGTTGGTGAAGAAAAGAAAGTTGCGCCCGGACCCGCGCAAAAACTCGATAAACTCCACGGCGCCCGGAATGATGTTTCGGCCAAGATAGATCGTGCCGTCCAGATCCAGCAGAAAGTTTTGAATACGCCGGAGCGCCGCGAGGTCGCCCGTCACGCTAGCGCACTGCCTTCATCGCCGCGAACGTCTTCGATACGGGGAAAAGACCGGGGTACTCTTTGAATTCCGCATGACCGTCCATGAACAGCACGTTGCAGCCCTTCGGAGCTTCATGGTTAAACACAGGGTTGCCGGATGCGTCCTGATGAATCGTATCCCACATCACCGGCAAGGTTGGGAAATCGGACGCCGCCTCGCTATTGTCGAACCCAACGAGGGCAACGGCGGTGACATTTGAGGCGAGCGCCGCGTCATTCAACGGCCCGATCATCGCCAATCCCAACTCGCCGCCGTAGGGCACATAGGGCCAGCCGAGCGGTTGCATATAATCCCCGCGATTAAATGCCTTACTGCGCAACGACTGCGCCTTCGTGATGTCCGTGTCGTCGTCTACCTGAAAATGTTCCAGCAGCCCGACTACATTGGCAGGCCCTGCCGCAGGAAGACCACACTGTGCCGCCTGCGCCTCGGACACTTGCGCGTTGTCATCGTTTGCGTATCGCATCTCGAACCCGAAATAGGTGTAGCCCGCGCTTGGCCGCGTGATGCTGCCCGCAGCCGCGCAGTTGCCTTCGGCAATGCCAAACGTTTTCGAATCCAGCCGTGGCTTTTTCAATACCGCGGGCCCGATCGTCGCCGCAGGGATAACGCCACCGGCATCAGGGCATGCGAGTATTGTAGTGTCTGTCGCATATTCAGGGAATATCAACCGCAGGTCCGGTGCAAAATCGAATGCGTCGTCGATGTTCGAGCAACCCGAAGCGTTGCTCGCGGCCCCAAATGTCTCGAACCCGTGCGCGGGTGGGTTCATATGATTGTGTTCGGTACGGTACATCGCGAAAATCGCCGCCCATTCTTTCAGGTTGCCCTGACAGGACCGCGACAGGGTCGTGTTCATCGTGGTGCGCACGACAGGCAAGGCCAGCAGCGCCAAAACCGCCAACAAAACGATTACGATAATTACGTCGCGCAGGCGTAGCCCGCGTCGGCTTTTGATCTCTGTACCCATGATGCCCTCAATCAACTGCAACCAGCCCCGAATTCTTACAGGCTACAGTGGCAGCGATCAAGCCGCTGCCGGCTCCATTTCAAATCGCTTTATCGATCAATTTCATAATCAAGAAATCGCGCCAGCGGTCCGGTAGATACGTCAGCAACATTTGCACGCGCGCATCTTTGCCGACGAGGTAGCGGGTCTTTGGTCTTGACGCCGTCAGCGCATGCGCGACAGCATCGGCGACGCATTGCGGCGATACCGCGCCCTTCGCCGAATTCTTCGCGCCGTTGATCACTTTGTCGATCAGCGGGGCGTACAGTTCCATCATGCGCGGCGGCAGCGACGCCAATAGTGCGTCGCCGGCAGCGAGCGACTTCTCCCAGATGGGCGTATCGATCGCACCGGGTTGGACGACAGCAACATCAATTCCCCAGGGTTTCAATTCCATGCGCAACGAGTCGGTCAGCGCCTCAATCGCAAACTTCGACGCGCAATAGGGCCCGCCCATGGGAATGGCAAGCCGCCCGCTGGTGGAGCCTATGAATACGATGCGGCCTTTCCCTTCGCGGAGCACGGGCAAGAAGGCTTGCGTGACGGCGATTTGTCCCGTGACGTTCACATCGAATTGCTTTTGAAGTAGATCAATCGGCAGAAATTCGAGTGGGGCGTTGATGCTGATGCCCGCGTTATTCACCAATCCTGCGAGGGTCCCTGCGCCGATCGCTTCGGCCACAACCGTACTCGCGCGCGCGATCGATTCGAGATCGGTGACATCAATGAGGATCGTCTCAAGCCCGGCCGACGCTTTCGACCTCAGCGCATCGCCGTCGGCTTCCTTGCGGACCCCAGCAAAAACGCGGAACCCCAGCTTGTCGAGGTGTAACGCGCAGGCTTCGCCGATTCCCGTAGAAGCGCCCGTGATGACTACAGCGCCTTTATCTGAATTGGACATGGTCCCGTCTCCTTTCACCGCAGCGTACAATTAAGCATTGTAGCAAGGGTCGCATGCTCATGGCGCCAAGTCTCTGCCAAGCGCGCTTCGTTCGTCTGGTATACTTTGCGTAGATGCCTTGCGAAAGCACCAAAATATGACGAAGTTTTTACCGCTGTTTCCGCTGCAACTCGTCGTGTTTCCCGGCGAGAAATTAAAGCTCCACATTTTCGAGCCCCGGTACAAACAACTCATCGGCGAATGCCGCGATGAGAGCATCACCTTTGGTATCCCTGCTTATATCGACGGGCGTGTGGCCGAATACGGCACCGAGATGCGCCTCATCAATATTTTCCAAACCTACGACGATGGCCGCCTGGACATCCTCACCGAAGGCGTCGCCGCGTTTCATTTGGACGAGTTCATTCGCGATGTTCCGGAGAAGCTATACCATGGCGCGCGGGTCACCGTATTGGGCAACGACTCAATCGCCTACGAAATAACCACGGAAGAATTGGCGAAGCAATACTCGAAGTTACATGAGTTGATGAAGACGGACTACACGAGGGAGACTTTCTCAACAAAGAATGTTTCGTTTCAAATTGCGCAAGAGGTCGGATTAAAACTGTCACAAAAAGTCGAATTGCTGTCGCTCGAAAAAGAAGCGGACCGGCAGTTAATGCTGGTCAATCATCTGCACACAATCATCCCGATGCTCGAAGGTGTGCAGGATACCCGCCGCCGCATCCGCGGCAACGGGCACTTCAAAACTTTCCCGCCGCTGGACGTATAGTGCCCTCGCGCGCAATTACTTGCATCGAACAGCCCTTGTCTGCAAACCAAAAATAAGAATTTCTCAGGGTCGCGTGCGACCCTGAGAAATAAAAAGCAAATAGAATCCCGGATCAAAGCCCCTGTAATACCGCCATGAGCTGGTTCACTGGCCACTTTGTCGGATACCTGACAAACTCGACATGCCCGTCCAAATATAATACGTTCGAACCTCCCGGCTGATGATTGAACTCTTGGCCGAGGTCCGTGCTCACCCAGTCCGCCATGATCGAAAGCTGACTTTGTGCGACGCTCGAACTCGCGGGATTATTGATGTCTGTGATAAGGAATCGCTCGATTCCTTCGCGCATGCGCTGAATGGTCTTGTTGCCCGACGACAACGTAATATCGAAACTCTCGTCCATGGCATTGATCGCATCTAGTGAAGGACCTGCATTCACTATCGGCAAGTCGCCGCTCGGTATATCGCTTACATCGTCAAGAATTCCCTGTAATCCGCCGAGTAGTGCGACCGCATCCAAACCGTTCGGATGTGCGAGCAAGGTGCCCAGATCGCTGACGGACGACCAGTCTTTGTTCGTGATCTCCGGAATGTCGCTAAGCCAGCCCTGGTACAAGTAACTGCAGGTGCCATCGTCCGGTTCGCAATTATAAAATTGCTGATTGGGGGCCGTGATTGTTGCAGTATTGCCGATGCTATCAATAATAACCGAGGTCAAGTCGTCGGCTTGGTCGTAAACTGTTACCGGGTCATTTCCAGTCGTTGATGACGGGCATAAAGTGACTGCCGGGTCCGTCAAATACTCCGGGAAGATATCGAAGAAGTTGACGATAAACTCGCCTGACATCGGGTCCGAGTCGGTGGGATCGCAATCGGCCATCTTCTGGCGAGGAAATTTCTCGCCTTGGCTTTCACCTGCAAACATCTTAAACACAATACCCATTTGCTTAAGATTGTTCTGGCACGATGCGCGGCGGGCCGATTCGCGCGCGCGGGCCAAAGCCGGCAGCAGAATTGCGGCCAAGATCGCAATGATGGCGATTACTACAAGAAGTTCAATCAACGTGAAACCGCTTTTCGACTTCATTGGTTTGCCTCCATACATTTAGACGAATTACGTTTTAGCCCACACAATACCCTTACTACGTCTAACGCTCTTTCGAGATGGATAAAGCCCTCCTTCCGAAAGCCGCACTGGAGCGTCGCCAGGCAATCGCGGATCGCCTGAATTGGTAAGCCCTGCCAGTTTATTCTGCGACGAGAAATCGCTAACGCGCGTTTCGCCCTGCAACCCCGTGTGAGAGACGCGCCACCACTGCAGCTAACCAGTTCCATTGAGCCTACGCATAGGAGTGTATGCAACTTCGCGATGGCTGTCTACATAAATCTAATTTGGATAACGACCGAACAAAATGGCCCAAGCAATCAGGGCTTTCCCTTATTGGTTTTATGTTGCGGATAATACACGTCCGGCGACCGCGTCTAATCGGTTCAGCACTCGCGGATCACGGGCCTCGGGGGCTGTGATAAGCGCAAATTCAAGCGCGGTCTGACATCCTTTTGTACATGCACAGCCGGGTTTGGCCAGAATCGGCACCAGTTGCTTCACGAGACTGCGCGCGTTGTCGGCGTTGGCGTGCAACACTTTAATGATCTGATCGACCGTGACATCTTCGTGATCCGGGTGCCAGCAGTCGTAGTCGGTGACCATGGCAACCGTTGCGTAGCAGAGTTCAGCTTCGCGGGCTAGCTTGGCTTCGGGCATGTTGGTCATTCCGATCACGTCGCAGTTCCACGAGCGGTACAAGTGCGATTCCGCGAGCGAGGAAAACTGCGGGCCTTCCATTACCATGTAGGTGCCGCCGCGCTCGACTTTCACCTTGAGTCCCTTAGACGCTTCCTCGAGACAATCTCCAAGATGCCCACACACCGGGTGCGCCATCGAAACGTGCGCGACCATACCGGTGCCAAAGAACGACTTGTTACGCGCAAAGGTTCGGTCAATAAATTGATCGACGATGACAAAATCGCCGGGGTGCAGATTTTCTTTCAACGATCCCACTGCGCTGATCGACAAAACCTGCGTTACTCCCGTGCGCTTCATCGCGTCAATGTTCGCACGGAAATTGATCTCCGACGGCGGTATGCGGTGGCCGCGTCCGTGTCTCGGCAAGAAAACGAGCTGTTGGCCCATATACGTGCCGAACAAGAACTCATCGGACGGCGCGCCAAACGGCGATTCAATCTTCACCCAGCGGCGGTCTTCCAACTCGGCGATGTCGTAGACGCCGCTTCCACCAATGATACCCAGCAACGGTTTCCGATCTGACATAAATACATATTCCCTGCGTTCGTGGTTTGGCGAGAATCGTACAGATTAGCCGTGCGCTGCGCTAGAAATTAATCCAGTTGACGATTGCCGCCACGTGGCGGATACTGGTGACGGGGACATCGCTATGGAATTCTTGCGCACGCCTGACCACCGCTTCGAGGACCTGCCCGGATACACATTTGCGCCGCACTATGCGCGCTACGGCAAAATGCGTATGCACTACATAGACGAAGGCCCGCCCGGCGCCGAGGTCGTGCTCATGCTTCACGGCGAACCAAGCTGGTCCTATCTCTATCGCAAGATGATTCCCATCGTCGTTGCCGCCGGGCATCGTGTTGTCGCGCCCGACTTGTTTGGCTTTGGCAGGTCCGACAAGCCGATGACGCGCGAGACCTATACCTATCAGTTCCACGTCGAGTCGGTATCGCATTTCCTTCATTTTCTAAATCTCACCAACATCACGCTGATGTGTCAGGACTGGGGCGGCCTCATTGGTCTGCGCGTGGCGGCGGAGCACCCAGACCGCTTCGTACGAATCGTCACCTCAAATACTTTCCTGCCGACCGGCGATCAGAAAATGCCGGACGCATTTTTTCAGTGGCGGGAGTTTTCGCAAACGGTGCCGGAGTTCGACGTGGGATCCATCATCACGATGGGGTGTGTGCAGAATATCGCGCCGGAAGTTGTCGCCGCGTACAACGCGCCGTTTCCGGATGAATCGTACAAGGCAGGTGCGCGCATGTTTCCGTTGCTCGTGCCCGCTTCACCCGACGATCCAGCGTCTGCCGCGAACCGTAAAGCGTGGGATGTGTTGAAGCTCTGGAACAAACCCTTCCTGACGGCGTTCGGCGACAGCGATCCTATCACGGCGGGTGCCGACAAGTTATTTCAAAAGCTGGTCCCGGGTTGCGCAGGGCAAGCGCACACGACGATTACGGGCGCAGGGCACTTCGTGCAGGAAGACAAAGGCGAAGAACTCGCAAAGGCAATCGTGGAATTCATCGCGGCGACGCCGCTGACCACGGCATAGAGTGGTGTCATTCCGAACGAACGCGAGGAATCTCCTTCACCAATCGCCCGTACAACGAAGTGCATCGAATTACAACATCAACACCGCGATGTTGCGCTTGCCGTTGTTATGCGCGCGATGCGAATGAAAACGGCCGCTGGTCATTGTGCAAAGTCCGGTAATTTCGATCTGCGCGCGCGGTACGCCAAACGATTCGAGTTGCTGCGCGTTGGCTTCCCACAGGTCAATGCATCGTCCGCGCACGGGAAAACCGCGGCCGGCGAACTCCCCCGCCATCTCGTCCGATACCTCGTATACGTCTGGTCCTGCGGAAGGACCAATGACCGCGTAAACATCGTGCGCGCGCGTACCGTACACGTCGCGCATTTTCTTCAAGGCAACATACGCGATTGAGTTCTCTGTTCCGACGCGTCCCGCGTGGACAAGTCCAATGGCGTTATGTGCAGGATCGAGAATAAAGACCGGCACACAGTCAGCAATGCTGATGACCAATGGCAAAGCGAGCACATTTGTCACGAGACCATCCGTCTCTGGAAATGCAGACAATTCACCGTAACCGCCGCGCCCGCGATCTTCCTCGGCAACAACCGCGACATTTGCGCTGTGTGTTTGCTTGCCCATGGTGACATGCAACGGATCAACACCACAACTATCAAAAAATTTCAGGCGTGACTCAATACCAAGCTCATGATGCAGGCGGCAATCACCATCGACAATTTCCGACATCGCCGCGACACGCACGCCGCGCGATTCCAAAGCCGTGAAACGAATCATGCTTCGAGCAAGTGTGTCCCGTGCGTGACGGCGGCGCCCGCACGCAACGCCGCAGCGACGTGTACCGCTTCTGCAAGTTCCTCTTGCGTCACGCCGGCTTTTAACGCAGCTTTCCGATGAATCTCTATGCAATAAGGACACTGCGTGGTAAGCGCCACGGCAATCGCCATGAGCTCTTTGTATTTCTTCGGAATTACGCCCTCAGCGAGTGCCGCTTTGTCGTAGGCAAAGAATGCATCCGTCGCGTCCTTCGCTAATTCCGTAAGTTTTGGAAGATTTTTCACGTTGTCCATTGAATACATGGGGGAGGCTCCTCAATTTTATATACACCCGTTAAGATTGTATGCGTATTAGACAGCCAGCAGATTTACGTTCATCCAATTTTTTCTCAATTGCTACTTGGCTGGGAGGATATATATAAATGGACCCGGACGGCCGTCGCGGTTCTTGCCAAATGGCTCCGGCGCGTGGCTCGAAATAATCGCATATAGGATTGGACGCCCATCATAGTCCACTTCTCCCACCCCGAGATCTACGCAGGGGTAAATGTGCTCAGAATCTATGTAGACACGCGCGGTTATCGCTTCAGCGAGATTTTCTTTTATGAGTTCCGAGGAATAATTCCACCGCAGATAGGGTGCCAACGTCAATTCCCGTTGCAGTACTTTCTCCGCGAGCTCCAAGACTTCCCGAATCGATTGTTCAACAAAGGACTGAAATTCTGTCCGAGTCATATCAGATCAACTCCAGCCTTAAAGAATGTATTTGCTCAGATCGCGGCTTTCCATAATCTTCTTCAGCCGTTCTTCCACTTCCGGCGCTTCGAGCAAAACGCGTTTACCTTTCTGTTCCGGCGCGTCGAAGGAGATATCTTCAAGCAGAAATTCCATGACCGTGTGTAGGCGCCGCGCGCCGATGTTCTCCGTCTGTTCGTTAACTTGCTGCGCGATGCGCGCCATGGCGTCAACTGCATCATCGGAAAACTCGACTGTTACACCTTCGGTAGAAAGCATTGCTTCGTATTGCTTAATGAGCGAGTTCTTCGGTTCGCGGAGAATACGCACGAAATCCTCGGATTTGAGACTTTGCAGCTCAACTCGGATCGGGAATCGTCCCTGCAACTCTGGAATAAGGTCGGACACTTTCGTCATGTGAAACGCGCCTGCGGCAATAAAAAGCACATGATCGGTTTTTACCGGACCGTACTTCGTAATTACGGTACTGCCTTCGACGATCGGCAAAATGTCGCGCTGCACGCCCTCGCGTGATACGTCCGGGCCGCTGCCCTTGGATCCGCGACCGGCCACCTTGTCGATTTCGTCGAGAAACACGATGCCGGAATTTTCCGTACGCTGCACCGCGCGCTTCACGACGACGTCCATATCGATCAGATTCTCGACTTCTTCGGCCTCGATGATTCGGCGCGCTTCGGCCACGGTAGTTTTGCGACGTTTGGTTTTCTGCGGCATCATCCGCCCAAACATTTCCTGCACGTTCAGGCCCATCTCTTCGAGCCCGCTACTGGAGAAAACCTGCATCATTGAGGTCTTGCCGGTCTCGCGCACGTCGAGTTCGATTTCTTTGTCGTCGAGTTCACCCGCCTGTAATTTCTTCTGCAAGAAAGCGCGCGTCTTCGCTTCGCTATCGTCCGCGAGCGACGGTGCCGGGCCTTCATCCCCGGCTTCCGGATCGGAAGGACGAAACACGTATTGCGGCTTCTCTTTCGGCGGCAATAACAAATCGAGCAGGCGCCGCTCTGCCGCAACTTTCGCGGCGGCCTCGACTTCTTTCACGATCTCCGCGCGCACCATACCCACGGCGACTTCCGTCAATTCGCGGATCATCGATTCGCAGTCACGCCCCACGTAACCCACTTCCGTGAACTTCGACGCTTCCACTTTTATAAATGGTGCGTCCGCAAGCTTCGACAAGCGCCGCGCGATTTCGGTCTTTCCGACACCCGTCGGCCCGATCATGATGATGTTTTTTGGCGTGACTTCGTCGCGCATGGAATCGGAAAGCTGTTGCCTGCGCCAACGATTGCGCAACGCGATCGCGACCTTACGCTTCGCCTCGTGCTGTCCGATAATGTATTTGTCGAGTTCTTCGACAATCTCTCGCGGGGTAAGAACGCTCATGTGTGCTCCGGGTGTTGCAATGGGAAGTACGGGAATGATGGGAACTATGGGAAATTATGAAAAAGCATTGCCAATATTAACGCACGTCGACACGCTACGATCCAAAAAATACGCGAACTTTCGATCAGCCCATCTTTTCGATGCGCCGCTGATGTCGCGGATGATGGCTATAGGGCGTGTCCAGCCAGATGTCGAGCAAGTTGATGCATTCGTCCAACGAAAGAATGCGCTTGCCCAAACAACACACATTCGAGTTGTTGTGCGACCGGCTGAGACGTGCCATATCTTCGGTTGCCACGGGCGCGCCGCGGATTCCCTTGTGCCGGTTTGCCGCCATGCAAATGCCGATGCCGGTACCACAGATCAACACACCGAGATCCGCGCTGCCATCGAGCACCGCGTCGCACACCTTGTCCGCATAATCGGGATAGTCCACCGAATCCGGCCCATTCGTGCCGCAGTCGATGATCTCGTAGCCGCGCGATTGCAGATGCTCCGTTATCGCCGGTTTATAGTGTGGTGGCGGATCTTCGTAACCCGCATGATCGCTGCCAATTGCAATACGCATGAAATGCTCCGTTGCGCCGTGTGCGACCTATTTTAATTGGCGGCTGCCTGTTTCTCCAATGCGGGCAGGACCAGGTCAATCTCGCCCTGTATTATGCGCAACTTCTCGCGGATCATGTCCGCACCGTGCGGAAAGGTGTGGTCGCCGCCGTAATACCAGTCCAGGCGGACATCGCCTTCCATCACCGGCAGCGCGGCTTCCGCGTTTGCCTTTTCATCAAGGAGAACTTCGCGCCACCGCGCGAACTGTTTCTTCACGGTTTCGATTTGTTCGGGAGTCTTGCTTTCGCTCTTGGCGAGCGTGCGCAACGCATCGCGCAGTTGGCAGGACTCGTAGAAATTCGCGTGTGCGCGGGCGGTGTGGTAGAACCAGCGAATCGCTGATGCGTCCGAATCGAACATCAACTTACAGCGTTCAGGTACGTCGATCTTCGCGGCCTCGATTTCATCCACCGCCGATTTCAGCTTCGCTTCCATTTCGCGGTACATGCGTAGAAACACGGGAACGTTTCCGCGCGCTTCCGTGAAAAACGTTGGCCGCGCCGGCAGGCCTTCGGAATCAGACATTTCCGCCATGAACAAGTATTGTCCATAAAAAACTTCAGGAAGTTTTGCATCCGGATCAACGCACATCGGGTGCGCAGGGCCGAGGTAATAGGGCCCGGTGTAATACGGCGGAATCTCCGGCGAAAATGGAATCGCCTCGGAAACGAAACGCCAAGCGTTCCGCAGATGCAGCCCGGCCGTATTGCCCGCGATGCGCGCGGCAAGCGCATCGAGCGCGTCATCCTTACTTGGCGCGGGGTTCCACCACACCAACTGGTTCACTTCCGCAGGCGGTGTACCGTAGTTCGGCCTAAACGCGGGAAACACCCACGCGCCGTCAGCGCCACAGGATGCAAGCGCCTCCGCACGATCAACCCAGCGATCCATGCACGGAATGTGCGACAAGCGCGGCGCTTCGAACCCGAGCTCCGGTTCGCTTTTCATATAGATCGAAATACCCGCCTTGCGACACGCGTCGATCTGCTGTTTCGCACGGTCGCCGGGGCCAATCAGATCAATGCTGTAATCCCAGAGATGCTTGCGCACGCCGTCCGGCTTCTCGACGTATTCGTCCTTCTCCATCTCGGTGAAGATGCCCGTACCGGGCTTGAGCTTCGCGATGAAACCCGACTGCGCCTTGTCTGACGACCAGACATGCTCCGCGGAATACGGCCACGCGATGACCTCCGCTTTTGGATTCACACTGCGCGCCGCATCAGCGAGCAAATTGCACAAGTTGGCCACGACAGTATCCGCGCCAAGCGCTTCGCAGCGCGCGCAATTGGTGTGTCCTTTCTCAACGCCGAAAGGGCGCATGAAGCAATGGTAGAACCCCTCGCCGCCGATGATCATCACAACGCCGTCGAGCTCCGGCGCAGCCTGAAACATTTCCTTCATCGTGTCGGAGAGAAATTGTTTCACCGCGGGATGCTCCGTGCACAGCACAAACTCACCATCCGCCTTCCACGTGCGCGTGCCGCGAATGCTCGGGTCGCGCTGAAAGATGGGATCGTTCTCTGGAAATTTCTGACGTAGCGAAACAAATGCGTAGGCTTTCAGTTTGTTTTTCTTCGCGTCGGCGACGGCCTTCGCCGTGCCTTCACGCGCACCTGCTTGACGTCGCGAGGCGAGTTCGGGAATCGCATCGCTCGATGACAACGCATACAACTCGCCCCCACCTGCGAAGACCGCGTTATATCCCATAAACATCAGGTCTTTCGCGCTGCCGCCGTAGGGCGTTGCGCCGAGTCGGACGCGCAAGCGCGGGGTATAAGTTTGCGAGCCAATCGTAAGCGCGGGCGCTTGCCGCATACCGATGAGCGATACGAGTTTCACAACACCATCGCGTATGCTTTCGGCATCAGCACCGAGCACCGTGACTTTATCCTTTACAACATTGAGCGTGAAGGATTCTGGTTTCATGTCAGGCGCGCCGCGATCGGAAAGGACAATCTGTCTCTCACCAGAATTGCCAAGCTTTACGTTAACACCCATGCGCCCATTGAGAAACTCGATAAGATGCCCAGCCATCGTTTCAGCAAAGGCCGTGTCATTCGCATCAATGACGATGGTCCACGCGCCGTCCAGCGGCATTTCTTGCGCACCAAGTTTTGTATCTGGGTCGCGCGAAAAGCGGTTGAAATAATTCGAGGAAATTGCGGTGTACGGCGATTTTGCGTAGGCCTCCGAAGTTTCACGTCCGAGCCGCGCGCCAAGTTCTGCAAGAGTTTCGGCGTATGAGGGTGTTGAAATCGTGAGTAAAGCGATCGCGAAGTTTGCGAAGCATAGCTTCGCAAGCAAGTGCGTTCCCAAGCGGAGCTTAGGAACGAGGACGAAGCGGAGCTTGGAAACGAGAGTTACCTGCGGCTTGGGGGCGATTATCAATTCTTGCGTCCTTGGAGTTGTGTGAGAAGGTCGAGGGCCGTGGATTGAATCTTATCGGCGGCGCCGGTTTCGAGATAGCTCGATCGTGCACGCCAAGTTTCGTATCCGCCGAGTTCGTGGTGCGCCGCGGTGGGCAAGTATCCGTTGTAGCCATTCGCGAGTTCGATGGTGAATGCAGGTTTTAAGGCAGACTGCTCCTTAATGGCGAGGCCAATCTCAACGAACACCTCACAAGGAATCGATGCGATCCCCAGATCACCAATGCGCATCGCTTGGATTGTAACGGGGACGGTGTCCGGATACTTGGCAATCAATACCGACTCGCGCGCATAGATTTCCGGCAACGTCTTCATCTCCCGGCCCTCTGCCTTGCGCACCACTTCCTGCGCCTCCGCAAGTTCCTGTTCCGTGGGTTTTCGCACGCCGAGCTGCAGATCTTGCGCAACGGCATCAAGCGTCACGCGGTCATGCCACTCTAGATGCTGCGCAGCATCGAACACATTCTTCGCGACTTTGTCGGCCACAAATTGCATCTGAGCATACGGCGGTTTCGCTTCGCCCACCTCGCGGAAATTGATGTTGTTAATGTTGCCGCTGGTGCCGTTGGACATCATTGCCACAAACGGCGGCTCCAATTCCTCCGCGCCGAGCAATCGCTTTACCCGTTCCGCAAACATGCCGTAATAATCGGCGGAAACGTAGCCGGCATCATTGCCAACGTAGTGCAGCGAATAATTCGCAAGCAGCGCGATCGGCTTGTCTTCTACGCTCTTCACAAAAATAAACGGAACTTCCGGGTCGGTCGGGCCGGCAGGTTCGATTAGGTTCTCGCTCGCGCGCGGCGGGTTCATCTGCACCTTGTCGATCTTGCCGAACGGGTTCGGTCCGATGCTCCCCTCTTTCATCTTCCAGCGACGGTTGAATACTTCGTCGGGAACGCTCCCCGCGCCCCACGCGATTTTTGCGGGCGCGAGGTTCGTCGCCGCGCGCCGCACGCCGTCGGCGATTTTTGCGGTGAGGTAGCGCTGATATTCCGGGTCTGGATCGCTTTGGAAACATGGCGCCGCCGTGGCTGCCGAGTGCGTGTGCGTTGCGGAAATGAAGATGTGATCTGGCGCGATACCGGTAAATTGCAGAATCTCTTGCTTCGCGTTCTCGACGATCTCTCGCGGGATCATGCAACTATCGACAATTGCGAATCCTATCTTCGTCGCACCGTCGTCAAGCACGAGGCAGCGCGCATGCAGTTCGTCGTGAATGTGCGTGGCCTTACGGTCGTTCATATGGCCCGCGATGGATACGCCGAGCCAAGGCGTAATGTTGCTTGCAGCCGCGCCAGCGCGGAACTGCGCCGTCGTGTCCTGTGCAATCGCGGCAACGCCAACCGCCGTCGCGAAGAATGAAGCCATAAGAATCCTCACGTAGACTCTCCCCATCGAGAAGTTGCGCCTGCTTCAACGAAGTTG
Source organism: Candidatus Hydrogenedentota bacterium (assembly GCA_020848835.1). Classification (GTDB taxonomy): domain Bacteria; phylum Hydrogenedentota; class Hydrogenedentia; order Hydrogenedentales; family SLHB01; genus JABWCD01. The sequence continues at coordinate 49,789 of JADLHJ010000059.1, read as the reverse complement.
GCGCGCGTTTGCGAAATGCACCGCGTTCGGGCGAACGCAGCACTACTTGCACGAAATCACCGCCCCGTGAGTTCGTGTACCGTCTTCATTATATTGTCCTGCACCTCTGGCGCCCAAGGGCCGTGGAAACCGTAGTAGATCATCGCCTCCGCGCCCTCGTAACCACCTTCGCGTAGCACGCGCAACGACGGGATATACGCGCAAACGTCGTTCGCGTAACCGATCACAAACTGGTTGTCTTTCCCGAGTTCGTACTTGATCAGCAGCGAATAATCGACAACTACCTCGCCGCCGAGCGCGGTCATCTGTAACTCGTTGCCGAATTGCCAGACTTGCACCGGATACGGATAGGTAGTGTCGAGTGCGCCTTTTTCATCAAAGGTTTTCAGCATCCGTTTCGCGCGGCGCTGGATGTAAACGTTCTGATCCTGCAACTGTTTTTCGACCTCTTCGCGCGAAGGCGCGGGGCTGAGCCCAAGAGGGATTTCCTTATATGACGCGCTCAATGGACTCGTCACGGGCTTCATCGCGTCGCCGATGACGTGCAGCACCGCGCCGCTGAGTTCCCCGCCATATTGCTTCGCGTGCTCGACGGTACCGCGCGGCAACGGATTTTGATCCGCGCCGCAGCCGGAGACGAAAAGCGCCGTCGTACCGGGCAGTGCCTGTTCCAGGTAGGCTTGCGCGAAACCAGCGTAATCGCCACAAAAGAATTGCCACGACAACGTCGTATTGTGACAAGCGTAGCCGAATAGCACCGCTTTCGGTTTGCCGTCGGCCTTGCGCGCGAGCAACACGGGCACGTCGTGATCGACGGGCCCGATCGGATTAAATGCATTGTTCATACCGCCGAGTACAAAGGCCCGGCGGTTCTTCGCGAAGCCCGCCTCACCATTGCCCCAATGAAGCGTGCACGGTTCCAGTCCCGCAATTGCTGCGTCAATCGCAGATAAGATTTTGTCGGGCAGCGTCGCGGTGTACTCCGCGATGAGCGAGGACTGCGCGTCATCGAGCCCGTACATATCGTACAAGCGATCGTTGGTCACGGGTCCGCTGTGCGTGTGCGACGCGGTCATCATAAATCGTTCGCGCGGAATCGCGTACTTCGCTTGCACACGATTGAAAACCGCATGCGTCAAGGTGGAAGACACCGCAACAAGATCGGTGGTGACCACCACCGCGCGCGCGCCACTCTGATCTTCTATCGCAAAGGCTTTCGCGAACAGATCGTGTTCTTTGCCTTCGGCCGGTGCTTTTCGCGAGGCGTATCCGGCCATCCAGATATTCTTTTCGGGGGTGATTACGGCTGTGCCCGCGCCCACTTTGTAGCCTTCGGCGTTGGCGGCGAGCGGAACGCACAGCAGCAACGCGACGCAGAGCATCGCGAGAATATGCGTTTCCAAGCGGGAGCTTGGAAACGAGAGGGGCTGGTTCATCGTTGGACTCTACTTCGCCGCGATGTTGTAAGCGTACAAGTTACCAGCGTGGCGGATGTACAGTCTTCCGTTCGCAATCGCAGGGAAAGCCCAATGTTTGTCCTTGCCCTCGGGGACCGCAAAGGACGCGACATGTTCAAACTTCTCCGGGTTCGGCTTCACCAAATGCACGATGCCCTTCTTCGGACCTTCGTACACGTAGAGCATCCCGTCCGCGAAAAGTATGTCGCCCTGCGTGACTTCGTCCGTGCTCCACATCAGCTTGCCGGTCTTTAGCTCAAGGCACATCAATTTGCTGTTCTTGTGCCCCGTTCCATAGATATAACCGTCAAGCACGATCACGCCATGGTGCTGACAATCGAGGTTCTTGTCGGACCACAGCGGCTTCACGCTAGCTCCGTCCGCAGCAACTTCGAGCGCGCCGCCGCCGGATCCATAACCGCCCGTGTAATAAAGAATGTTTCCGGATACTGCCGGTGTTACGGCGTGAATGTCGTAATCCGTTTCGTGAACGTGGTTCCACAACACTTTGCCCGTCGCCGGTTCAATTCCCACCACGGACTTGCCCGTCATCGTCACGAGCACTTCCTTTTCGCCAAACTTAAAAATCGCGGGCGAACAATACGCGCTCGCCTCGCTGAACCCCTTGGTCGTCCATACAGTCTCGCCGGTCATTTTGTTCAACGCAACCAGTGCGGCGTCCTTACCACCGGGCGTGGCATAAATCAGATCACCGTGAATTAGCGGCGATTCGGAGAAACCCCACGACGTTGGCGTGCTCTGGAACTTCTTGAATAGGTCAACTTGCCAGACTTGTTTGCCGTCCTTCGCAGACATGCAGGTAAGCGTGCCCTTACCAGTCATGACATAAAGACGATCCCCATCGATCGTCGGCGTCGACCGCGCGCCCGGGGCCTGCTTGTCCAAGGTTTCTTCACCATACGGTGCGCGCCACTTTTCCTTGCCGTTTGCATCCAGTGCGATGATATAGCCGATGTTTTCCTCGAGCATGCCGGGGACATACACGGTCCCGTTTACGTCCGACACCGACGAATATCCCTTCCCCACATTTTCTACCTTCCACGCTAGCGCGGGGCCGTCCACGGGCCACGACTTCAGCAAGCCTTTCTCCGCGAAAATGCCGTCGCGGTTTGGCCCGCGAAACTGCGGCGTATCAACCGCAAACGCGGCCAACGACACCGAGGCCGCAACGCCAATCGATAGTGCGAGGTGTAGTGAATTTTTCATGGCATGTACTCCGAATGATTTCGCATTAAATAAGATGGATGCTGACCGATCTGCATCAAAAGATGACCTCCAGACTACGGTATGTCCGGCCGGATCGCAAATCGTGTGACCGGGCGGGATTGCGTTTGCGATTTCGGATGTTCATAGTAGCGGGACGCGGCCGAATCTCGCGGCCTGCGCTATATTGGTGATAGCAAACAGCCGACCCCGAGGATATCGCAATCATGAATCTCTATCGATCTGTTTTCGCCCTCACGCTGCTCTTTTCTTTGGCCGGGATGACCGCCCAAGCCGCGGACTGGCCACAATATCTAGGTCCAGACCGTACAGGCATCGCCAACGAAAAAGGCCTGGCCCGCACCTGGCCCGAGGGCGGACCAAAAGAACTCTGGAAAATAACGGTTGGCGAAGGCTATGCCGGGGCCGCGATTCGCGATGGCGAGGTGTATGTGCTGGATCGCGTGGAGGACAAGACCGACATTCTCCGATGCCTTTCGCTTGCGGACGGCAAAGAACTCTGGAACTACACTTACACGGCCGAAGGCAAGTACGGTCATAACGGATCGCGCACGCCGCCAACCGTGGACGAAAAATACGTCTATTCCGTCGGGCTGATGGGCGACCTTGTGTGCGTCGATCGCAAGTCGCACCAACTCGTGTGGCAAAAGAATTTGATCAAGGAATTCAACGGAACGCCGCCCAACTGGGGCGTCGGGCAGTCGCCACTCCTATACAAGAAGCTCGTCATCGTAAATGCGCAAGGCCCGGATGCGGGCGTTGCCGCATACGATCGCGTCACGGGCGACCTCGTGTGGAAGAGCCCGCGTATCGGCTTGCCGGGTTACGCGTCTCCTTCGATTGCGACGCTCGGGGGCGTTGAGCAACTTCTCGCCATGGGCGCGTCAAACAGAGACAAAACGGAATTGGGCTCGACTGTCGGAATCTCCCTCGAAGACGGCTCGATCCTGTGGAAGTACGAGAACTGGCAATGCTGGATTCCGATCCCAAATCCGACCCCGTTGGGTGACGACAAATTGCTCATTTCCGGCGGTTACGGCGCGGGATCGGCGATCATTCAGGTTACGAAAGGCGCAAGTGGGTTTGATGTGAAAGAACTGAAAGTGCTGGACGCGGATACCTGCGGCAGCCAAATCCATCAGCCGATCGTGTACAAAGACCACATCTACATAAACAACAATTCCAACGAGAAAACCAACGGCCTAAGCTGCTTCACATTGGACGGCACGCTCAAGTGGAAGACGACCGACCTTCCGGACGCGCCGCAGTTCGATCGTGGTTCGCTCATCATCGCCGACGATCTCATCATCGCGCTGGATGCCAAGAGCGGTATCGTCTATCTGGTCGAGCCGTCGCCGGATGGGTATAAACAACTCGCACAGGCGCCGGTGGTCGAAGGCCGCGAACTGTTCGGCCCGCTGGCGTTGTCGGACGGAAAATTATTAGTGCGCAGTCAAGACACACTCAAGTGCCTTGACCTGAAAAAGTCCTAGTTGGCGCGCGGCGATGAAAGTCGTCGTGATACTTTTGAACAGAAGAGCAATGTCTCTTGAGTCCCCCTTTGACGGGGGATTTGAGGGGATGTAAACCACATGCGCATTCTGTCACTTACACCCGGTACAGGCGGTACATTCTACTGCCAGAACTGCCTGCGCGACGGCCAAATGGTCCGCGCGTTGCGGCGGCGCGGGCACGATGTGATCGTCGTGCCGCTCTACCTGCCCATCCTGCTCGACGCCGACGGTCTCGACAACGGCACCGGCGTGTTCTTCGGCGGCGTGAACGTGTATCTGCAACAAAGCCTTGGTCTCTTCCGTTGGACACCGCGCTGGCTGGACAAAATCCTCGATTCACCGTGGATGCTCCGCCGCGCCGCGAAACGAGAAGGCTCGACGCGCGCCAGAGATCTCGCGCCGATGACCTACTCCATGCTGCAAGGCAAAGACGGACGCCAGCAGAAAGAACTCGAACGCTTCATTGAATGGCTGAAGGTCGAACAGAAACCGGATCTTGTTCACATATCGAACGCGCTGTTACTGGGTGTCGCGGCGGAAATTCGCCGCACACTCGGTGTGCCCATCGTGTGCAGCCTTCAGGATGAAGACACCTGGATCGACGCGATGGACCACGCGTGGCGCGATCGCTGCTGGGACATCATCGCCGAGAAGGCACGCGACGTCGATCGCTTCATCGCCGTCAGCAACTGGTACGCGCAGAAGATGTCGGAACGCGCGCGAATCCCGAAAGAGAAAATTCGCGTTGTGCCGCTCGGCACCGAATGGGAAAAACGCGAGCCATCCAAACTGGAGCACGATCCGCCGGTCATCGGTTTTCTTTCACGCATCCACGCGTCGCTCGGTTTTAGCGAACTCGTTCACGCATTCATCGAACTCAAAAAAGACCCGCGCCTCGCAAATCTCAAACTGCGCGCCACGGGCGGCGTAACCAGCGGCGACAAAGAATTCCTCCAACACATCATGGGCCGAATCAAACACGCTGGCGTCGAGAACGACGTCGAAATTGTCGAGGATTTTGGCAAGAATGCGCGTGAGGAATTTGTGCGCTCGCTCAGCGTGTTATGCGCTCCGGCGCCACATGGCGAGGCATTCGGCTTTTTTATCGTCGAAGCGGGCGCCTGTGGCGTTCCCGTCGTCCAGCCCGATACAGGGGCGTTTCGCGAAGTTGTCGAGATGACCGGCGGCGGAATTATTTACGACCCGCACGACAAACACGCGCTTGCGGAGAACCTGAAAAAAGTGCTGCTCGACCGCGATCTCGCACGCGAACTTGGACGCAAAGGCCACGACGCCGTATACGAAAAGCTGACCAGCGACATTATGGCCGCGAACATGGAATCCTCATTTGCCGAACTGCTTCCCAATTTCGGCGCCACAGCCACCTCCGCGAAAGCGCAATAACCAATGCCGCTAGCATCCCCCATTCGTTTTATTGGCCGTGTTAGTAATCGCAATCTCCTCATCCATTGCGCACTTTTCTACGGGATCGCGCTGATTCCTGGATGCAGCAATCCGCCAGAAAATCCGAAGCAAGCACCCGCAAAACAGCAACAAGCAAACGCCCCCGAACCTACGCCCACACTACCGCCGAAACCCGCACCACCCGCAGTGAACTGGCCAACCTATCACGGCAGCTTCGCGCTGGATGGCGTTGCGGATGTCTCGTTTCCTGACGCGCTCGTGCAAGCGTGGCAGTTCGACGCGGGCGCGTCCATATCGAATCCTGCAATCGCGCTCAACGATCGTATCCTCTTCACAAACAACAAAGGCGCGATCTTCGCGCTCGATATGAACGGCAAGCAAATCTGGACGAAGTCTTTTACCGAGCCGCTCGGCGAAGGCAAGGAACCGCGCAAGATTTATTTCGACGCGCCACTGGTCATTGTCGATTCAACGCTAATCGCCGGCTCTTCCAACGGCACAATCTACGCGCTCGACGCAGCGACGGGCGACCTGCGCTGGCAATGCGACACGAAACTGCCAATCCTCGGATCGCCGAGCGTCGCGGATGTTGTGGTCGATGGTTCGCCGCAAAAGCGCATTTTCGTGGTCGACGAATCGGAAGGCGCCCTGCAGTGCGTTGATTTCAACACCGGCAAGTTGCTGTGGACGGGGAAGACCGTTTCACGCTGCGATGGATCGCCAGCCGCGAACGGTTCGCTTGTTGCCTATGGAAGTTGCGCTGCCGCACTGCACGTATTCTCATCCGTTGACGGCAACCTGATGCACGAGACCCCGCTCGACGACGATTCGCAAGTCGCCGGTGGTGTCGTGTTGCTTGGCGACTCAATCTATTCCGGCAGCCGCAGCGGTTTGTTTGTGCATATCAACGCAAAGACAGGCGAGAAGATATGGACCAATAAGGATTGTGAAGGCGAATCTTTTTCAACGCCAGCTATTGACACCGAGTACATTGTCTACGGCGCAAACGATTCGACCCTTTACGCGCTGGACAGAAAGACCGGGGCGTTGAAATGGAAAAAAGAACTGGACGATACGCCCAATTCCGCGGTCATCGCACGGGACAAAGTTATCGTCACATCGGCGGGTGATCTACATATGTTGCGCCTTGCAGACGGATCTAAAGTTTGGTCGCAACAGGTCAGCGATTTTGTCACTGCGCCGTCGATCGCGGGTTCGCTGGTGCTGGTTGGTTCGGAAGATGGAAGCCTTACTGCGTTTCGTGGAAAGGACGCCGCATAGCATGTCCTCATCGATTGTCTCGTTACGCGACGTCACGAAGGAGTATCCCGATTCGCCGCAGTTCTTACGCGTGTTAAGCGGTATCAGTCTCGACCTCGCGAAGGGTGAGACGGCCGCCATCGTCGGTCCCTCCGGCTGCGGAAAAAGTACATTGCTGAACATTATCGGCACGCTCGATCGGCCCACGTCGGGAACGATTTTGTTTAAGGACCGCGATCTACACGATCGATCCGAAGCCGACCTTGCAAACCTGCGCAATGCCGATATTGGGTTCGTGTTCCAACTACATCATCTTCTGCCGCAATGCAGTGTGATCGAAAATGTGCTGGTACCAACCCTTGTTACAAAGAATGCAGACCACGCCGTCGAACGCGCGCAGCGCCTGCTCGATCGCGTTGGACTTTCCCAGCGCGCGCACCAGCTTCCCGGAAAACTCTCCGGCGGCGAACGCCAGCGCGCGGCGGTTGTACGCGCACTGATCAACAAACCAAGTTTACTGCTCGCAGATGAACCTACGGGTTCGCTGAACCAGCAGGGCGCGGAGCAACTCGCGGGCCTTCTCCTCGAACTGAATCGCGAAGAAGAAATGACGCTTGTCGTCGTTACACACTCCGAAGAAGTCGCGCGCATGATGGGTCGCGTGTTTGAACTGCGCGAGGGCACGCTTCACGAGCGCGCGCCGCAGCATGGGTAATCTGCGCCTCATCGCGCGCAGCCTCGCGCACTACCGCCGCGCGCATTTTGGTCTCATCGTCGGGACTGCGCTTGCCGCGGCAATTCTCACCGGCGCCCTCGCAGTCGGCGATTCCGTAAATCACACGCTGCGCACCTTCGCGCTGCAGCGCATCGGCAACGCGGAGTACGCCGTCGTATCCGCCGAGAAACTATTCTCCACTTCGCTTGGCGCGGCGCTGCACGAGAAATCTGCCGCGGCCGTTGCGCCCACGCTTGTCTTGCGCGGCATGGCGATCTTTCAAAACAACGAAACGGGTTCCCGCGCGCAGGTGAACAACGTGCAAGCCATTGGCGTTGACGCGGAGTTCTGGAATCTCGCAGGAGCGCAGATTGAATTGGGCCGTCGCGAAGTCGCATTGAATCAACATCTCGCAAATTCGCTCGGCGCAAGGATCGGTGACACTGTTGCACTGCGCATCCCGAAGCCCGGCCTGCTCTCGCGCGACGCGCCGCTGTCTTCACGGGAAGAAGAGTCCTCCGCGCGCGCGAACTTCACCGTCAAGGCAATCGCAGGCGACGATCAGCTTGGCCGTTTCAGCCTCGTGGCAAGCCAGCTTCCCCCTTCAAACTTTTTTGTTAACGTCGCCGACCTGCAACAGCTCGCCGACATTGGGGACAAAGCAAACCTGCTGCTTATCGATGGCGGTGCATCACTTACGCAACTGGAAGGCGCGCTTGCACAGTCGTGGGACCCAAAACTCGCGGGCATGTCCGCAACGGCGCGCGAAGGCGGCATCACGCAGTTGGAGTCCGATCGCATCTTCTTTGACGAAGCAACCGAACGCGCCGCTCTCGCAATCCCCGGCGGACAAGGCACGCTCACCTATCTCGTGAATGCCATCAAAAACGACGCGCACATGACGCCGTATTCGTTTATGACCGCGGGCGGCCTATTGACGGCGGATCTAAAAGACGACGAGATCGTCGTCAATCAATGGCTTTCCGACCAGCTCTCCGCGCGAGAAGGTGAAAAGGTTACCGTCAGTTACTACGAAGTCCTTCCATCGAACAAGTTTGAGGAACGTTTCCGAGATTTCACTATCAAACGCGTTGTATCGATGGCGGAACTTGCGCAAGAGCGGGACCTCGTTCCCGAGTTTCCGGGGCTCAGCAACGTCGAAAGCTGCGCGGACTGGAAAGTCGGCATGCCGATGGATGAGGAACTTCTTGAGGACAAGCCAAACGAAGCGTACTGGAAAGAGTACAAGGAAACACCGAAAGCGTTTATAAACCTTTCCATCGGTCAAGCAATGTGGGGCAATCGATTTGGACGTCTCACCGCGGTGCGCTTCACAAGCACTCAACCCGAACAAGTGATGGCCGCGCTCGCGAAGAACATGACCCCGCGCGATGCGGGTCTCGAGGTGCGCGCGATTCGTAAGGACGCAATCGCCGCTGTTGAACAGGCTACCAATCTCGGCGGGCTCTTTCTTGGGCTCAGCTTCTTTCTGCTTATCTCCGCGCTAATTCTCACTGGCCTGCTCTATGCATTCGGCACCCAGCAACGCGCAGAGGAGTTAGGAGTGCTCTCCGCGATCGGCTACACAAAGGGGCGTGTATACCGCTTGATGCTGGGTGAAGCATTTCTGGTCGCACTGCCCGGCGCGGTACTCGGCGCGGCATTTGGGATGGGTTACGCTTGGGCGCTGATGATAGGCCTCGCGCACTACTGGCAGAACGCCGTGGGCCGCATCCCCATCCTGTTCGCCACACAGCCGCAAAGCATCGCCATCGGAATAATCGCCACAATCGCATGCGCACTAATCATCGCATTTATCACCCTGCGCCGCCTGCTGAAACACAAAGTCAGCGATCTCGTCCGCGCCGATTTCACACAAGAATCGCGCGTGCGGGCCAGCGGAAAAATCGCACTATCGATTGCGGTCGTTTCATGGTTACTCGCTGTTGCTTTGGTCGTGTTCGCTTTCGTATCGCCGCCGGCCGATGCAGCCGGTGTCTTCTTCGGTTCAGGCGCACTCGCACTGACCGGAGGTCTACTCATTGCACGTCAACTGCTCTCGCGCAATGCGACCGCGCGCAACGTGCAACGCCCCACAGCGACACGCTTCGCGATGCTCAATGCCGCACGCCGCCGCGGGCGCAGCCTCGGCATCGTTTCGTCGCTTGCCGCGGGCGGGTTTCTCGTGCTTGCTGTGTCGTCCATGCAAACCGATGTAAGCGCAAACGCAGACCAACGCACTTCCGGCACCGGCGGCTTTGCGCTTTTCGCGGAATCGACGATCCCGATTCTCGATCCCGCTGAACTAAACAACGCCGTTCCCGGCATCACAGCACACGGCCTCCGCGTGCTCGACGGCGACGACGCAAGTTGTCTCAACCTGAACCATGCAATCCGTCCGCGCGTGCTTGGATTGAACGAAGCGGAATTCGCCACGCTCGGCGCTTTCACCGGCGACACCGATACAGCGTTGTGGCAATTGCTCGATCGCGATCCCGGCGATGGAACGGTGCCCGCGTTGGTCGGCGATTCCGACACCGCGATGTGGACGTTAAAAAAGAAGACCGGCGTCGAAAATGGCGACGTCCTCGCCTATCGCGATGAAGCCGGCCGCGATGTATCCGTGAAACTGGTCGGCAAACTTCCCATGCGGCTATCTGTTTTCCAGGGATCGATCCTGATGTCCGCGAAAAACTTCACGAGGCTCTGGCCCTCACAAGAAGGATTTCGCACCTTCGTTGTCGACACGCCCACAGGGTTACAGACAGAGGCCACAGACAAACTGCGCAAGGCATTCGATCGCGAAGGCCTCGAAGTCACGACTACGGTCGCGCGCCTCGAAATGTTTCACGCGGTCGAAGGCACCTACTTGAGCATGTTCCTCGTGCTGGGCGGCGTTGGTTTATTGCTTGGTGCAACGGCCACCGGCGTTGTGGTCCTGCGCAACATCATCGAACGCCGCCGCGAGATTGCGCTCCTCCGCGCCGTCGGCTTTACCCCGCGCGACGTGGTGAACGTGCTGGCAAGCGAATACGGAATCCTATTGACGCTCGGCTCGGTGATTGGGGCCGTTGCGTCCGCCATCGCCATGCTCCCCGCGCTCACTTCCGCGCACGGCGGCGCGTCCCCCCTGCTTCGGCTCGGCGTCTTCGTATTGGTGTTGGCCAGCGCCCTCCTGTGCGCGGCAGTCGCGCTGGCAATCGGATTGAAAAAAACCGGCACAACAGATTTACGCGCCGAATAACTTACGCGCGATACACCCAAGCCTCCGCTCCGCTTTCGAGTGTCACCTTAACGCGCGTGTAAAGACCGCCCTCGTACATGTCCATCCGCGCAAGTTCGTCCTCCGACACTTCGAGGATAAATCCATCCACATACTCGCCTTCGGCGGAAACAATATTCGGATACGACGTGTCTCCATCGCGCACGGACGATTTGCGGTGGCCCGCAAGCCGATCAGGTTTCCCCGCTATTTGCCGCCCGATAACCGATTCCTGCACGCCAGACAACAACAGGGTTCCGTATGAAAAGACGAGATACTGCACTAAAGCAAGTCCCCCTTGGTTTTGCCACCCCGGGCACAAGAAATTATACGCGAAAAACCCTGTATTAGCCACTTATAAATGAACCCATAATACACATAATTCCCAACATTGACCCGCTGTCATGCCGGATGGCACAATTCCCTCCGTTCGATACACCTACCTCCTGTGAAACGATACCGAAAGTGAGCAATTCATGAGCAAGTTCATACTTGATGCGCCCGAATGCGACGACGAGGACAAGGACGAAAAGAAAAAAGAAAACGGCATGGCGAGCCATTTGATCAAGACGCGGACTATCGTGATCACCGGGCAGGTCGATCAGGAAATGGCCGAGCGCGTCATCTCCCAACTCATCGTCCTCGACACCGAATCGAAAGACCCAATCAAAGTATTCGTAACCTCGCAAGGCGGTCACGTCGATTCCGGCTACGCGATTCACGACGTACTCCGCTACGTAGACTCCGAAGTGTTCTGCATCGGCGCAGGCTGGGTCGCCAGTATTGCTGTCCCGATTCTCCTCGGTGCGCGCAAGAAAGCCAATCGCATTGCGCTACCCAACACACGATTCCTCCTGCACCAACCCTCAGGCGGCGCCGGCGGACAATTGCAGGACATCCGCATCGAAGCCCAGGAAATCCTGAAGATACGCCAGAAAATCAACGAATTGATTTCCATGGAAACCGGGCAAACCGTTGCAAAGGTGGCCGCTGACAGCGACCGCAACTTCTGGATGTCCGCCGAGGAAGCGCTGCAATACGGGCTCATCTCGCGCATCGTTTCGAGCGCGAAAGACGTGAAATAAGCCCATTGGAGAACACGTCCGAGCGCACCGCAGGGCGTGAAAAACTAGGCCTTGCGGTGTGGTATACCGCTGGTGCAACGCTCCTGCTGCACCTCGCAACCGCAAGTGGATACGGCATCTTTCGCGACGAGTACTATTACATCGCATGCAGCAAGCGCCTCGCACTCGGATATGTAGATCAACCCCCGCTATCGATCGTGTTACTCGCCGCGTGGCGCGCCGTTTTTGGTGATTCGATATTTTCCCTGCATGTTCCCCCATCGATTGTGCATAGCGTGGTGGTCTTGATATTCGGATTCATTGCGCGAGAGCTCGGCGCGAAGCAGTTTGGTTGCGCGTTGGCGGCGCTCGGCGCGGCGGTCATGCCAGTGTACCTGGGCTCGATGTCGTTTTACTCGATGAACGCGTTCGATACCTTTTTCTGGGCGCTGTGCATCTATATCCTCTGCCGCATTATCACCACCGGCGACGCGCGGTTGTGGTTATTGTTTGGATTGATTGCCGGGCTTGGGCTGCAAAACAAGTTTAGCGTGGGTTTTCTGGGGGCGGCGCTGGTCGCGGGACTGCTTTTCTCGCCGCACCGAAAATACTTTATCAGTCCGTATGTCTATATCGGCGGGGCAATCGCTGCCGTTATTTTTCTCCCTCACGTGTACTGGCTGTACACACACGATTGGATCACATTTGAGTTTATGAGCAACGCCAGCAAGTACAAGAACGCTCCGACAAACCCGCTAAAGTTTTTTGCCGATCAGATACTGTTGGCCCACCCGCTTCTACTGCCCGTATGGTTGATGGGCATCGTTTATTGCTTTATGGCGCCGCGCCTGCGGGCATTTCGCATGTTCGCGATCATGTTCGTGGGACTCTTCTTTTTTTTCTCGTTGACTCGAGGCAAACCGTATTACCTCGCGCCGGCCTATGCACTTGTGTTACCAGCGGGCGCCATTGCGTTCGAGCATCTATGCGGTGAACGCCGGTGGGCGAAAGTTGCGTTCCTGTTGACGCTAGCAATCACTACGGCGGCCATTGTCCCGCTAGCCCTTCCCATATTGCCGGTCGATACGCTTGTACGGTATCAGGCTGCACTTGGCCTGAGGGCCGGCAAGATGGAGGTGGATCACGGCGCAGTGCTTGATCAACATTTCGCGGACCGTTTTGGCTGGAAGGAATTCGCCGCAGATGTGTCGAAGGTCTATTCAGCGCTTCCAGCAGACGAGCAAGCCAAATGCGTTGTGCTTTGCAACAATTATGGACAGGCTGGCGCGCTGGAGTATTTTGCAAAGGAATTCAAGCTACCGCCCGCTGTCAGCACGCACAACAATTACTGGCTATGGGGCCCGCTCAACGCATCGCCAGACGTCATTATAGCTGTCAGTTGGGCAGGTCGCGATATTGTGGACCAAGGCCTGTTCGCTGCAGGTGGTGAAGTGGCGCGATCTGTGCATCCTTACTCAGAAGAGCAGGAAATCCCCATATACGTCTTCCGTGGACTAAAGCCACCGCACACAATTGAAGACCTTTGGGCACAAGGAAAGAACATGATTTGAGCGCGACCTTAACGCCGAATCAATTCCGCAGTTAAAGGCCGCGCGCCGCCGACGCCCCCGTAGCTTTCCCCATGACCGATCGGCGGGTCGCCGATCCACCGCTCGTCGATTGGATCGCTCGCAAGCTGGTAGCGCGTATCGCAAGAGAGGCGCACGCGCTGCGATGTGTTGTCTAGTGAACCATGCATCATGAACATGCTTACGACAAGAATATCGCCGGCGCGGAAATTCGTTGAGAGCAAGCGGCAATCGCGCGCTTCGGCCAGTTCGACGGGATTCATGGTCACGTGCCCCGGCTTGCTCTTGTCCTTGTCTACGTCAAATCCGCGGTACTCCGAGACCAAATCGTCCCATTGATGCGAGCCTTCGACCAAAAGCATAGGGCCGTCTTCCAGCGGCACATCACCAAGCGCGGTCCATACGGTGTAAAGACGGTCGGTGCCGCGGTTCATATACACGTGATCAAAATGAAACGCGGACGCGCGGCCTGGGGCCATGGCCCGCAACCAAAGAAAATCGAAGGGGCGCACGGGTCCGCCAAGTATGCGGCCCATGATTTCCAGCATGGGCCCCGAGTGTGTTACGCGCCGCAGCGCTGACCCCTCGCATGCCGATCGCCAGAATGCGCCAAGATCGGGGTGAAGCTCTGCACGCCGGCTCGTGCCCGTCGGTTTTCCCTCAATCGCCGGCGCTTCGATTTCGCCTACTTCCGCGAGCCGCGAAAATACTTCCTCGCGCGCGGCGAGCACCTCAGCGGGATCGAGAACGCCTCGCAGCAGCAGATAACCATCGGCCGTCAACGCCGCGCGCAACGAATCGGCGTCGTCAATCAGGTTGCTGCGATCATTCAGCGGACCGAAGCGGTGTGGTGGTATGGCGTGGCCCAGCGATGTATAAGCGGAATTAGTCATGATGCCCCTCGTTGGCGCAATAGTAACAGGAATGCGGAGCCGCCGGCGCGCTAGGCTTTGCGCAGCGGGCGAACTTCTATTTCACTGATGACCGTGCCCGGCGCGGTACGTAACACGTCGCGCACGGCGGCGCCAACTTCGGCGGGTGTGACTTTCCATGAATGGTCTGCCATCGGATCATGGCGGTGTGACTCCGAATCGACCGAGCCTGGGTACACGGTGGTCACCTTGATGCCGTAGTCGCGCACCTCGTGAAACAGCGACTGCGAGAAACCAGTCACGGCATACTTCGTCGCGGCATAACCGCTGCCACCGGAAAGCGGTACTTTTCCCGATATGGATGAAATATTCACGATATGGCCGCGCTGTTGCGATTTGAGATACGGGAGCACCGCGCGCGTAGCGAAGTAGACGCCGTTGATGTTGGTGTCGATCATCGCGCGCCATTCGTCCAGCGTGATATCGAATACGTTTTTTCGAATAACGAGTCCGGCGTTGTTTACCAGCGCATCGACCCCGTCTAGCGCGTCAACCGTCGCGGCGATTGCTGCGGAAGTGCTATCGGGATCTCGGAGGTCGCAAGTGGCGGCGAAGCATGTACCCCCTTGCTCTTCGATGCTTTGGCGCAAGTCTTCAAGGAGATCGCGGGAACGGGCGAGTAAACCGACTTCGAAACCGTCCATTGCGAGGAAGGAGGCGATGCCTTTACCAATCCCCTTGCTCGCGCCGGTGACGATTACTTTCATGCAGTTACGCGGGTGAAAGGCCCAGCGAAGGTTCCGCTTCGTTTTCGACTTCCTCATCGCGCAGGGCATTCGCGACCGCACGCAGGAAGGGTTCGCGTTCGAGTGGCTTGGTGAACGTATTCAGCGCGCCGAATTCGCGCGCGCATTCGAGATTGAATTCGATGTTGAAGGCCTGCTGGCTGCCGGACATGGCAATAAACCGCGCCTTGGGGAAATCTCGCCACAGCTCGAGCATGGTTTCCATGCCGTTCATGCCGGGCATTACCATGTCCGTGATGACAAGATCCGCGGGCCGCTCCGAGTACATGTGGAGCGCTTCTCGCCCATCGCCCGCTTCGGTCACGCTATAGCCGGCATGTTGGAGCATGGTGCGCACGGACGCACGGAATATCTCGTTATCGTCAATCAAAAGAATATGCGCCATTGGGCATGTTCCCCCTGCGGTGCGCCCCCGCGCAACGCCATATCGGACTATACCACAAATCTAGCGTTTTACGCACTATTTCTTTCTTGGCAAAGCTTCGGCAAGCCAAGACTTGGCATAGTCCGGTTCCAGCCGGACGACATCAAAAAGGGCCGCTACCATGCGTACATCCTTTTCGTCGAACTGGTTAGGATTGATATATTCCCATACCACTTTATGCTCCGGGGATACCTCAAAGGCGCGACCGTTGTCGGTTTCTGTGATTAGTGTGTTTCCGTTTGGGAGCCGTTGCACGGAACCGCACCACTCCGAGTAGAAAGGGGCACCGCCATTTTCAGGGTGCTTCCAGACGACTTCGCGCGTCACGGGGTCAATTTCGAGTACGCGCGAGGTCTCGCCTGCGCCGCGATTGTCGAACACAAGAATATTTCCGTTTTGGAGGAGAGTGGGTTCGTGCTGGGCTACAGTCATTCCGGTGAGCGCCCAAGGAACGGTGCCGCTTTGGAAGTCAACGATGGCGATGGTGTTTAACGTGAGGCTGGAAATAAGAAGATTTCCGGCAGCAAAGGCTGGAATGTGATCTGCGTTCACGCCATCCATGACATTCACCGTGTTTACATGTAATAAGTCGCCTTCAATTGGTAACCATGCTAGCAATGGTGCGTAGACCGAGTTGCGAAAACCGTCGAGCAATGAAATGCGGCGAAGTTCTTTGCCGTTTGCATCCAGCAAAGCGATGCCATTATCGATCACGCCGTCGCGCGCTTCACTGGTCAAGACGTAAATATTGCCGTCTGGCAAGACTTGCATGTCGTGATGACAACCTGCAGTGTAGGACCATACGACCTTTGAGCCTGTGTCGAGCTTAATAAGCGCCATGCCTTCAAAAATAGCGAGCAGACTGCCGTCGGGATAGAGGTAGGCGCGGCGCCAGGATTCGCGCGCGGCATCGCGCACATGAGGCGGCTTCTCGTAGCCGGGAATTGCTTCGTCGAGCGTGCAGCGCCAGGTGTGAAGAACGTTGCCGGCCATGTCTATCAACACGGCCTCCGGCGCGTGGCCGGATACCACTAAATTTGAACCCGCATAAGCAAGCGACGAATCATTCAACATGACCCCGCCACTGCTAGTAGCAGCCTTCGTACCCTGCATGTATCCCATTGCTGCGAGCGTCGCGCGCGTTTCAGCGTCTACTCCCGACCGATCCTGCAATGGAAACGCGTCACCCTGAAAGGGGCGATTCGCGCGGATATTATCAGTGCCAGACCGCGCGGCCTGACGCCACTCGAGCGGGATCCAATCGTTGCGCCGCGCGAGATAGCCAAGGGCAAACATGAACAGCGCGAGAAGGAGAATCAGCGCGGCGTTCATCGCGCGTTTCATGGAACGACAATGTCTCCCGGTGCGTGGATATGGCAGGCGGCGTAGTGGCCCGCGTCGCGTTCGCGCAGGTCTTGCAATCGCTTTTTGCAGGAGGGTTGCGCGTCTGGACAACGCGGATGGAAGTGACACCCGCTCGGAGGATGAATCGGGCTGGGGACGTCGCCCGTGAGTACGGTGCGCTCTTTGTGGGCATCGGGTTCGGGCACGGGTGCGGCGGAAAGCAGCGCTTTCGTGTACGGGTGAATCGGCCGCTCAAAAATGTCTTCAACGGTGCCGAATTCGACGATGCGCCCGAGATACATAACGGCGACTTTGTCGGAGATATGTTGAATGACGCTGAGGTCGTGACCGATGAAGAGATAGGTTAGGCCCAGCTTGCTTTGCAAGTCTTCGAGCAAATTCAGAATCTGTGACTGAATTGAAACGTCCAGCGCGGAGACCGGTTCGTCGGCGACGATGAGATCGGGTTCGACAGCAAGGGCGCGCGCAATACCAATGCGCTGGCGTTGTCCGCCGCTGAATTCGTGGGGATAGCGGTCCGCACTCTCGGGCGGGAGGCCGACGAGATCGAGTAACTCAAGCACGCGTTCGCGGCGTTTGTTACGTGGCACGATGCGGTGCGTCTTCAGGATTTCTGCGAGCACGGAATACACCGTCATGCGGGGGTTCAGGGAACCAAAAGGATCCTGAAACACGATCTGCATCCGCTTGCGCAGTGCGCGCAGTTCGCGGCGACTGAGCGATGAGACAGGTATGCCATCGAAGACAACCTTGCCGCCGGTGGGTTCTATCAACCGCAATATCGCACGCCCGCAGGTAGTCTTGCCACTGCCGCTTTCGCCGACTAGGCTAAGTGTCTCGCCGCGCGCTATGGAAAATGACACGCCGTCTACCGCGCGCACCGCGCCGCTCACGCGGGAGAAGACCCCTTTGCGAATCGGAAAATGAACAATGAGATCGTTCACTTCGAGCAACGGCACTTTTGCTTCCGCGCTCATGCGGGCACTTCCTCGGCGGGGATGCCCGTGGGCCGGCCCTGAGCGTTCATGGTGGTTTCATCTTGCAACCAGCACGCGGCTGTATGGTCCGGCGCGACAGGAATAAGCGGGGGCACATTCGTCTTACAGGTGTCCATCACGAAGGGGCAGCGCGTGTGAAACCGGCAACCCGATGGAAAGCGTGTGGCCGGCGGCACGGAGCCGCGAATCGCGTAGAGACGCTGGCCTCGCCGGGTAATGCTCGGCAGCGACTTGAACAGGCCGACCGTATACGGGTGACTCGGCGTGGAAAAGATCGAGCGCATCGGCCCCTTCTCGGCGATTTTTCCCGCGTACATGATTGCAACCTCGTCCGCCATCTCTGCGACAATGCCGAGATTGTGCGTAATCAACAGGATGGACATGCCGCTCTCGGATTGCAGCTTGCGCAGCAGATCGAGAATCTGCGCTTGAATCGTAACGTCGAGCGCGGTTGTTGGTTCATCGGCGATCAACAAGTCCGGATTACACGCGAGCGCCATCGCGATCATCACGCGCTGGCGCATTCCCCCAGACATCTGGTGCGGGTAATCGTCCACGCGCTCGTCCGGCGAAGGAATGCCGACGCGGTATAGCAGTTCGATCGCATACTCACGCGCTTCCTTCTTCGACATAGGACGATGCACGCGCAGCGCAGCGGCAATCTGATTGCCTACACGAAACACAGGATTCAACGCGGTCATCGGTTCCTGAAAAATCATTGATATGCCGTTGCCACGCACCTTGCGCATTTCCGGCTCGGACAACGTCAGCAATTCTCGGCCATGCAATTTGATGGACCCGCCCACAATTTTTCCCGGCGGGCTGGGTATCAACTTCATAATCGACATCGCGGTCACGCTCTTGCCGCTGCCGCTTTCCCCCACAAGCGCAAGGGTCTTTCCTGGCGCTATGGAAAACGAAACACCATCCACCGCGCGCGACAGGCCGCCGTCCGTCTCGAAGTGCGTGACGAGATCGTGCACTTCCAGGAGCGGCCGCTTTAGTTTTGCGGTGTCCGTCATTCGCGCAACCTCGGGTCCATTGCATCGCGCAGGCCCGCACCGACGAGGTTAAATGCCGTCACCGTGATGAAAATCGCGAAGCCTGGAAAGAGGACCAACCACCACGCGCCGCGGTGCAGATACAGCTTCGATTGCGAAAGTATCTCGCCCCAACTTGCAGTGGGCGGCGGCACGCCAAAACCGAGGAAACTCAACGCCGATTCCACAAGAATTGCGCCCGCGACGCCAAATGTCGCGCTGACAAGTACCGGCGAGAGCGCGTTTGGCAGCAAATGCCGGAATATTATCCGGCTGTCGCGTAACCCACTCGCGCGCGCGGCCAATGCGAATTCGCTGGAACGAAGTTTCAACATTTCGCCGCGCACGAGTCGCGCGATGCCTGTCCATCCCGTCAGTCCCAACACAATCATGATGTTCCAGATACTCGGCTGGAATAGGCCGATCAAGGTGATCACAAGCACAAACACGGGAAACAGCATCACGATTTCGATAACGCGCATGATGATGGTGTCAACACGCTTTCCGTAAAAGCCCGCGAGCGCGCCGAGCGCGGCGCCGATAACCACGGCGATGCCTTCGGCCACAAACCCGACTGACATGGAGATGCGCGTCCCCCAGACTACACGGCTCAACACGTCGCGGCCGCGATCGTCCGTGCCCAACCAATTCACGCGATCGGGCGGATTGAGGCGCTTTTGGAGATTTGAAGCATCCGGGGAAAAGGGCACGAGAGGCCACACTGCCGAATCGTTCGGGCCTGGCTGCCAACGCGCGAAATCGAACAGTACGAGTTCGTCGTATTTGACGAAATTAGGAAACCAAAACGTCTTGCCGTCTTTCAGCAAATAGATTGGTTTGCCCCCAGCAAGCAATGGCGCGAGAATCGCCACGAATGCAAGTACGACCAGCAGCACCAGTGCAGCGACGGACATTTTTCGTTTGCGATATTGGCGCGCAACAAGCCGCCAATAGCTTTGCTTCTTCGACGCAGGCGCAGGCAATGGATCGGGCTGTAGCAAGGCGCTCATTCGAACTTAATCCGGGGATCGGTGACGGCGTACAGAATGTCAGACAGGATTAGCCCCGCGAGCGTCAGAAACGCGGAAAACGTGAGCACGCCCATAATCACGGGGTAATCGCGCCCGAGGACCGCTTCGAAACTGAGGCGCCCCATCCCTGGTATCGAGAAAATATTCTCGATGATTACGCTGCCGCCAATAAGCGCCGGCAGCAACGTGGCGGTCAATGTGATGAGCGGTATAAGCGAATTGCGCATCGCGTATTTGAAAACAATGACTTTCTCGGTGAATCCGTAAGCGCGCGCTGTGCGGATGTAGTCTTGCCGGATCACATCGATCATACCTGAGCGTGCAAACTGCGAAATTTCGGCAAGCCCTGCGTACGACAAACAAATCACTGGAAGCACCAAGTGCCACAGGCGGTCCTTCATCCATGGCAACCACGTCATCTGCGACGCGCCTTCGCTGTTTAAACCGTAGACTGGAAACCAATTGAAATGGACGCCGCCGCCGAAGTAATACATGAACAGCATCGCCACCCAAAAACTGGGAAGACTGTAAAGCAGAAAAAGCACCACGGTGATTACGGCGTCGCTCCAGGTGCGCTGGTGAGTGGATGAATACACACCTATGGGCACCGAAAAAAGATAAATAAGAAAAATCGAAATGACGTTGATTTGAATGGTAACCGGCAGCGCGTCGAGTATTTTATCGCGGACTGGCCTGCGATCTTTGAACGAAGTCCCGAAATCGAGCACGCACATTCGCCCTACCCAACGCACGTATTGTTCCCAGATGGGTTTGTCCAGTCCGTAGAGTTTCTTAGTGTCCTCGATCATCTGGTTGGTAATCGTGGAATTGGCCGCCATTGATCCCTGGATTTTTTGCAGGCGCAGCATGACCGGGTTGCCGGGCATGAATTGGATCATCAGGAACGTAATGAGGCTGATACCGATAAAAGACGGAATGATAAGCAGCAATCGGCGTATCAGATAAGCTTTCATTCCGGCAATGCGTTATTGGGCTGCGAGCTTTGACGGACCCGCGTAGCGCTGTAATTCCGTGGGTACCCACCACTCTCGCGGATCGACGCCTACGGCGTACAGATAGACATTGTTGAATCGCTTGTCCACAGCTTGCAGTGAATAGCGATTGAAAAGGAACGTATAGGCCTGATCTTCGTGCATGATCCGGTGGAAACGATGGAACAGCGGTATGCGCTTCTCGCGGTCGAATTCCACGCGGATATCTTCGAGAATCTTATCGACTTCCGGATTCCTGTAGCCCGGATAGTTTGAACCTTGCTCCGACTGTGATGAATGCCAAATTTGGTATGGCTCGGAATCGACGGGGATTGCCCACGACAGCGACACGGACTCGAAATTACGCTTCGTGACGGCTTCCAAAAAGCTCGCCCATTCGCGCAACTGGATCGTCATGGATATGCCAGCGCGCGCAAGTTCTTCTTTGTATACTGTCGCAAGTTGCTCAAACTCCTTCGATCCCGATGGAATCATGTAATTATAGGCAAACTTTACGCCGTCTTTGTCGAGCACACCATCGTTGTCACTGTCTTTCCAACCCGCTTCTGCCAACAGCGCTTTCGCGCGTGCCGGATCGAATGGCCACGGCTGTAAGGTTTGATCGTACTCGCGCGCGCGTGAAAACTCGGGGCCGGTGACAAGTTCGCCAAGTCCGTAGTAAATCGTGTCGAGGATGGTCTGCCGATCGCACAACATCGCCAGTGCTTGCCGCACGCGTTTGTCTTGAAACATCGGCAAGCGAAGGTTCCACGCGATGTAAGTAAAACTACCAACATATCCGGGACGCGACAGCGAAGTATAGGTATAAAACTTCGACTGAAACGCTGGTTCCTGAACCTGCTTTTCCCACTGTTCCGGGGTGAGGTCGGCGGCATGATCCATGTCGCCCCGGGCAAGCACCTGAAACGCCGCGTCGTCATCGACGATGATCTTCCATACCATCTTCTCGATATGCGGTTCGCGCGCCTTGTTCCAGTAATTGGGATTGCGCCGCAACACGATCTGTTGGTTTGTGTCCCAGGTATCAAAAATATAAGGACCAGAGCCGATAGGATTGCGGTTGTTCGGGTGCGTATTGAAATCTCTGGTACCGTAAATATGTTTTGGCAGGACCATGATTCCGCCGAGCATGTCCAGGTGCTTGAAGTAGGGCTTTGCGCAGTGGAACCGAATCTTGTACTTGTCGCCATCGACAAGCTCGTAGGAAGAAATGTCTTGATAATAATTCCGCAGGTCCGCAGCTTCGACGCTTTTGTCCATGATCTTGTCGAGCGTGAAGAGCACGTCTTCGCCGGTTAGCGGCGTCCCGTCGGAGAACGATACGTCCTTTCGAAGTGAGAACGTATAGGTCATGTGGTCTTCGGCCACTTCATATTGCTCGGCAAGCGCGGGCACGATCTCCATGGTGCGATTGTCGCGCTCGAGCAAGGTGTCGAAAAGATAACCGCCGATATTTCGCGAATACGCATCCGCGGTATCGAGCAACATATTGAGATGACCGGGCTCTTGCTCGAGGCGCAATACGACCGCATCGCCCGCGACGGGCTGCACATCGGTTGGTTTACCCAACAATTCGTTGACGGGCGACAGCAGTTTGTTCTTTTCATCCAGGTTCACGGCAGGCGCCGCTTCACCGGGCGCAGCGGGAGTTGGTGTCGTAGGCGTGGCTGTTGGAGTTGGCGTGTCCTCCGGGGGTGGTGGGCCACCACAAGACAACGCTGCAAGCGAAAGTAAAGTGACAATAGAAAGCGGTAGGAATTTCCGCATGGCAATATGCTCCAGACTTGCTGCCAGTAATGCACCGCGTGCAGTGGCGGCATCGTAACATATGCCCGCCGCGCCACGCGACATATCATCTCTAAAATGGTATAATTGAAGCGAACTGGTGCGTGCGTACGTCGCGCCAGAGAATGGGGGACAACGTGCGCGCATCGACCTGCGCTTTTATATTCTGCGCCCTCGCCATTTTGGGCTGCGGAAATTCTTACCATGCTTCAGCACCACCTGCAACCGGCGCTACTGTTCAGGCCAAGGTATCCACGGCGTCTTTGGCATCAACGCCGCGCACGCGCGAAGCAGTCGGCACCGTACGATCCGCAACGACGAGTGCAATCCAAAGTAAAGTCATGGGCCATGTGGTCGCCGTGCTCGTAAAAGCCGGCGACGTTGTCGAGGCTAACGCCGTGCTCGCGGAATTGGATGCGCGTGACGCTACTGCCCTGGTGAAATCCGCCGAAAGCGCACTGCGCGTCGCGGAACGCGGGCTGGACGAGGCAACGAAAGGCGTTGCGGCGGTGCAATCCGCGGCACAGGCCGCGGAAGCGCAACGCGATCTTGCAAGCACCACGTTTGATCGACAGTCCAAATTGCTCGCGGAAAAGGCAATCAGCAAGCAGGTATTCGACGAAGCCGCAGCGGCAGCAAAGTCAGCCGCGGCGGAAGCGAGAATGCGCATTGAGGAAGTTGCCGCGGTGTTGGCGAAACGCGAACAGGCAAATGCCGCCGTGGAACAGGCGCGCGCCGCGCTGGATGCCGCGAACGTCACGCTTAGTTATACGCGTGTGACCGCGCCTTTTGCGGGAATCGTCGCCACGAAGACGGTAGACGTGGGCGATCTTGCCGCTCCCGGGATGACGTTGTTCTCGCTGGAGGACCGCAGCGCCTATCGGCTTGAGGCAAGCGTGGATGAAACGTCCGCGGCCTCTGTTCATGTCAATGACACTGTGCAGGTCGCGATTGACGGGCTGGGCGACACGCCGATGGATGGTACGGTATCCGAAATTTTCCCTGCTGCCGATCCGTCTAGTCGTACTTCGATGGTGAAAATTGCGCTGCCCGCTGATGATCGGTTGCGCTCGGGTCAGTTTGGGCGCGCGCGTTTTCCATCTGCAGACGCCGCCGGTCTTGCCGTACCGCGCACGGCCGTCGTTTCGCGGGGCCAGTTGGAAGGGGTTTACGCGCTTAACACGGAGAGTATCGCCACGCTGCGCCTCGTCAAGACGGGGAAAATCTTCGGCGACACCGTCGAAATCCTCTCGGGATTGCGCGAAGGCGATCGCTATGTAGCGGAAGTGACGCCGGAAGTCGTGGACGGCGTGCGCATCGACGCGCGGTAATTGCGATGGAGCAGTCCCCAACAGTGAAACGCGGCATCGCCGGCGCCATTGCACACGCGTTTATCGACTCCAAGCTAACTCCGCTGATTATCGGTGCATCGCTGTTACTTGGCGTTGGTGCGGTCCTTGTACTGCCACGCGAAGAGGAGCCGCAGATCATCGTCCCGATGATCGACATCTTCGTGGAGATGCCCGGGGCCAGCGCGAAGGAGGTTGAAGAGCGCATCACCAAGCCGATGGAAAAACTCCTCTGGGAGATTCCGGGCGTTGAATATATCTACTCGACTTCAAGCCCCGGCTCTTCAATGTGCATCGTCCGATTCCTCGTTGGGGAAAACGAAGAAGACGCTATCGTTCGCCTGAACCAAAAACTATTCGCAAACTTCGATTTAATCCCACCGGGCGCAAGCGAACCGCTCGTGAAACCGCGCTCGATTGACGATGTGCCTATCCTCGCTCTCACGCTCGCCAGCAAGGAATACGACCACTACACGCTGCGTCGCATCGCCGCGCAGTTGCACGATGCGATCAAGGAAGTGCCGGACGTCTCCGAAGTGAAGATCATCGGCGGCCAACGACGCGAAGTGCGCGCGGTGCTCGACGCCACGCGCATGGCCGCGCACAACATCGCGCCGAACGCAATCCGGCAGCGGCTGGGTGAAGCGAATATTCGTAGGAGCGCGGGAAGCTTCTCGTCGAACAATTGCGAGTTCCTTGTGGAAACAGACGGCTTCCTGACCGATGCCGATGCTGTGGAGAATGTCGTGGTCGGCGTGTTCGCAGATCGGCCTGTATATTTGCGTGATGTGGCGACAATTGTGGACGGTCCGGAGGAAGTGAGCAATTACGTGTTCTTCGGGGCGGGGCCGGCGGACGGTCATCCGCCCGTGCTCGGCAGCCACGAGAACGCGTTTGCGAATGGTGTGCCCACCCCTGCGGTCACGATTGCCGTCGCCAAACGCAAGAACACCAACGCGACGACCGTGGCACAGAATGTCATCGACAAAGTCCATGCGCTTGGCGGAAAGGTAGTACCTCAAGGCGTGCTGGTATCCGTATCGCGCAACTATGGTGAGACCGCAAAAGAAAAATCCAACGAACTGCTGTACCACATGGCGCTCGCAGTTATTTCAGTATCGATTCTCATTGCCTTCACGTTGGGCTTCCGCGAATCGGGCACCGTCGCGATCGCAATCCCTGTCACGCTTGCACTGACACTGGTCATTTTCTATTTCTATGGGTACACGATTAATCGCGTCACCTTATTCGCGCTAATATTTTCCATCGGTATTCTCGTGGACGATGCGATTGTCGTCGTGGAGAATATTGTGCGCCATTACAATTTGCCGGAGAGTGCAGGCAAATCGGCGCAGACCATCGCCATCGAAGCGGTGGACGAAGTCGGCAACCCGACGCTGCTCGCAACGGTCACGGTCATTGCTGCAATATTACCGATGGCCTTCGTCCGCGGATTGATGGGCCCCTACATGGAACCGATACCTGTAGGCGCTTCCGCGGCGATGGTGTTCTCGGTGGTCATTTCTTTCATTGTTACGCCGTGGGCCGCTGTGCGCTTGTTACGGCGCAGCGGCGCAAAAGATCACGCGCATGAGGAAGGCGCGCTGGACCGTGTGTATCGTCGCGTGATGCGCCCGCTGCTGCTGAATGCGGGTGTACGCACAGTCTTTCTCGCGGGCGTTGTATTTCTGTTGCTAGCGGCGTGCGCGCTGGTACCGCTGCAACGCGTGCTCGTGAAGATGCTGCCGTTCGATAACAAGAGCGAATTCCAGATCGTGATCGACATGCCGGAGGGCACGACGCTGGAAGAGACTGCGCTGGTAACGCGAGAGATCGCGGACTCCGTCAAGCAGTCGGCGGAAGTCACCGATTATCAGATGTACGTAGGCACTGCGGCACCCCACAATTTTAATGGGCTCGTGCGGCACTATTTCCTGCGCAAGGGCGCAAATGTGGCGGACATTCAGGTAAATCTCGCATCGAAGGATGACCGCGACGCGCAGAGTCACGATATTGCGAAACGCATCCGCCCACACGTGCAGGAAATCGCGCGGCGGCACAACGCACGCGTGAAGGTCGCCGAGGTACCGCCGGGTCCGCCGGTGTTGCAGACGCTCGTCGCCGAGATTTACGGCCCCGACTACACCAAACAGATCGCACTCGCGCGGCAAGTGCTTGAAGTATTCGAAAAGACGGAAGGCGTCGTGGATGTCGATTGGTATGTCGAAGACGATCAAACGAAGTATCGCTTCGTCGTGGATCACGAGAAGGCCGCGCTGAACGGCATTTCCTCGGCGCAAATCGCATCGACACTTCGCACCACACTCGATGGCGCACAAGGCGGGCTGGTGCATATTCCCACGGAGAAGGAAGATCTGCCGATCAACCTCCAACTCGATCGCGGACAGCGCTCTAGTGTTGACGGGTTGCGCTCGATCAAGGTGCAGGGTGAAACGGGCAATCTCGTTTCAATCGGCGAACTGGTCCGGGTCGAAACAACCACGCAGGACAAGAGCATCTACCACAAGAACCTTATGCCGGCAGTGTACGTCACCGCAGACGTGGGAGGGTCCGCGGAAAGTCCCGTCTACGTAATCCTGTCGTTGATGGATGCCGTGGATAAACTGCAGCAGCCGGGCCTGACCATCGCGCAATTCTCAACGACTCAGCCGCCTTCCACGGAGCAATTCGCGGTGAAATGGGACGGCGAGTGGTACATCACCTATGAAGTATTCCGCGATCTGGGCTTGGCGTTCGCGGTGGTGCTGGTGCTGATATTCATCCTCGTCGTTGGTTGGTTTCAATCGATGAAGACGCCGTTCGTGATTATGGCGGCAATACCGTTCTCACTGGTTGGCATCTTGCCTGCGCATTGGTTGATGGGTGCGTTTTTTACAGCGACTTCCATGATCGGATTCATCGCCGGCGCGGGGATCGTCGTGCGCAACTCGATCATCCTCGTCGATTTCATCGAGCTGCGCTTGCAACAGGGCATGCCCCTCGCCGAGGCCGTGATCGACGCAGGCGCGGTGCGCTTCCGTCCCATGATGCTCACGGCTGCCGCCGTAGTTGTAGGTGCATCGGTGATTTTATTCGATCCAATTTTTCAGGGATTGGCGATTTCGCTGATGGCTGGGGAGATTGCGTCACTATTGCTGTCGCGCATGGCCGTGCCCGTGCTTTATTACCTTTCGCGCAAGCACGAGAAGTCCTTGCTCGCCGTCAGCGGTACCGGCGGGCCTTAGACTCATTTCTCTTTTGCAGCTTGTCGAATAATTGTTTCCAGCTTGCCTAATTTCACTGGATCGGCCTCGGGTGAAGTAGTCCTGACCATGCGCATGAAGTGCGTGATTTCCTCATCCTTATACGGGCAGCCGATATTGCCGTTCGGACCGTCGGCGGTGATCAAAACTTTTCCGTCGGAATCCATAATCAAAAACCACGGAACGCCGCCCTGTACTTTGCAGTATTTTTCGTAGAGTGCCTGGCCGCCGGGAGATTCCTTGAGATCCACGTGAACGGTGACATAGTACTCGCTGAATACCGCGTCGAATTCCGGTTTCGCCATCATCGCATCCATGCGCCTGCACCAACCACACCACGGGGCCCCAAAGGCGAGGAACACTTTCTTGTTAGATGCCTTGGCGTCTGACAAAGCTTGTTTCACAAGTGCCTCTGCATCGATTTTCTCGGCAGAGGCCAAGGGATTTAGCGCATACTCGTTCAACACAGCAAGCACTTTGGCCGGATCATGCTTGGAGCCTATTTCGAGAGAGCCCGTGTCATGATGCCCGGCGACGGTGTTGTCCGCGTTAAGAAAGGTGAGATACGGCACGCCCTGCAGCTTTGCATCATATTTCTCGATGAGCTGTTTGTTTGAGTTCGTGTCAATCAGCACGATGACGAAGGATTTCGCCAATCTGTCCGCGATTGCTTTATCGCTTTGAAACACGTCGTGCAGCAAATGGCACCAGCCGCACCAATTGCCGCCCCACTGAATCAGCACGCGCTTGTTTTCCTTGGCGGCCTTTTCGAGCGCGGCTTGGATCAGTTGTTCGCCGTTGCCTGATTCGTCGTAGATGGGTTTTCGTTCCGCGGCAGTTGCTGTCAACGTGATGGCGAGGGCAAAGATCGCGCATACTGCCATCCGAGGGAGTCCAAAAGTCATAGCGGCCTCCTTTGCGCCAAAAGCGTGTTGTGCACCAAGTAACGTTTGTCTATTGTACTACGATGACGCAGATTACGGGGGGGAATTTGTTAAAACCATACTCATATACGCGACGCGAATTCCTTCGGCGCAGCGCAGTCGTTTCGGCAGTCTACGCGGGCGCTTACGCCGCGGAACCGGAGACCGCGTCGCCCCGCACCTACCAGATTTGTTTTGCGCCGCAGATTCTCGATAACAATCCGGATTTGCTCCAGATTGTTGCGGACGCCGGCGTTTCGACGATTTGGCTTGCAGGCTTCTTCTACGGCTATTGGCCCGCGCCGATTGATCATGTCATGGAATGGCGTGATCGCATCGAGAAGATGGGCCTTGCTGCGCACGTAGTGAACGTGCCATTGGGTCACCCCGGCGATTCGCTCGGCGCGAAAGACGGCTCGTTTCCCCTATCGCCGCCAAGCCACTGGAAACTCGCGCTGCGTCCCGATGGCAGCACCTATGCAGGCACGTCCCTGCACGAACCTGCGACTGAAGAAAATGTGAAGGCCATGCAGGAATTGAATGCGCGCGGCGTGAAGCGCGTGTTCCTTGATGACGATTTCCGTCTGGCAATCGGGCCGGGCACCATCGGCGGCTGCTTCTGCGACGCGCACAAGAAACAATTCATGGAACGCGGAGGCTACAACGATTCGCAGTGGCAAGAATTGTTGGATGCGGTGCGCACGCGGACGTTGTCCCCCATTCTCCGCGTTTGGGTCGATTTCACCTGCGATCAACTCACAGCATCATTCCGCGCGATGCAAGCCGCGGCGCCAAACATCGAACTGGGCAATATGGTGATGTATCTCGGCGCGGAAAAGGCGGGGATCCGCCTTTCCGATTATTCGAATGCACTGCTGCGTGTTGGCGAACTGATGTTTGACGACAAGAGCTTCGCACCCGTCAAAGGGAAAACCGACGAACTGTTCAGCGTACTTTTTCATCGGCGCTTCGTTGCGCCGGAGCGCGCGTTCAGTGAGACGACTGCGTTTCCATCCGATAAACTCTCGGCCGCAAATATGGCGGCAAAGCTAACGATTTCAACCATAGCCGATGTGCGGAACACAACTTATATGTCCGGCGTCACGCCGTTTCCCTTCACTCATTGGGAAACGCTTGTGTCTGCGATGAAACTTCAAGCTTCGATGCACGCTGCGATCGCTGGGCAGACGCCACGGGGACCGTTGAAACATTTCTGGGGAGAGGCGAGCCGCTACGTGGGCGACGACAAGCCCTTCAGTCTTTTCCTCGCTATGGGCGTACCGTTTGAAATCACGGACACGCCAGCGAACGACGGATGGACTTTTCTTTCGGATGCGGATGCTAAGTCTCTTGAAAACCTGTCAACACCGGGAACGAAGCTGCTTTGCAGACCGGGCGCCGCAAATAGGATAGAAGGTGTCGATGAAACATTGGAAGCGCTGTTTGCATGGCGGCGCGGTGTGTTGCCTTCTCTAAAAAATGTCCCCTACATCGAAGATGAAAAGCCGGTGATATGTGCGTGGTACCCCTCGATACGCACGGCATTGATCTGGAACCCGGCGGAAAGCCGCGAGAATTTTTCGCTGCGCTACGGCGATTCCACGCGCGACGTCACGCTAGGCCCGCTGGAAAGCACGCTGCTTACTTCGCTTTAGCGATCTCCACGCGCGACGCTTTTTCGGGATCATGGTGCGCGAGTTTGCCGTCCACGTACACGCGGAACCCGGGCAGGCCATCGGCTTGCTTTTCCGCGCTTTCCTTGGGCGACCACATGATCGTAACGTCATGATTCCGGTAGCGAACGCCGTCAATCACAAACGGCGGCATCTGCGCGCTTATCAACGGATGCACTTCGATTACGTCGTCGTTGCGCGGGCGCAGCCCCGCGATTTCCGCGATCAAAATGTCGATGTACGTGGAATGATTGTAGTCGCGCTGGTCCGTGCGCCACTTCGCGTCATCCCCGCTATAGTACTCGCCCGTCCACGGAAAGTTCAGGTCTTGATCCTTAAACTGCGCCATCGTGAATGATTTGAACAGCTCGTACATTTTGTCCACGGTCACAGGACTGTCCGGAAACTCGCGCAAGGTCGCCCCCATCGCCGACAAAACAATGCTGTTCGCATGCGGCCATGTCGGCCCGTTCCACATACACCCGCCGACGCGTTTCCCATTGAACGTGACGTCTTGCGAATACGCTTTGCACATCTTCGTCGCGGACGCGACGGGCCAGTCCGTCCAAAACTCGCTTGGGTCGAGGATTGATTTCCACGCCGCGGTGTAGGGCTTTCCTTCCTCCGCGCCGAACATGGAAAAGTAGAAGGGATACACGCCTACAATTTCCTTCACCATTGCTTTGTCGCCGTTGTTCGGCTCGATGGAATAGAAAAAGTTTGTCTTCGCGTCCCACATGGATTGCTCAGTGGCCGCGCGAATCTTCGTAGCGATTGCTTCGTACTTCGCCGCGCCTTCTTTATCTCCAACCACTGCGAGGATTCTTGCGAGATTCTTTGCATTGCCATACACATAGGCGGTCAAGTCAACGCGTTCGAGTTGCTGATCCTGCTTATCCTTGTCGAAATCCTTGAAATAGAAAAACGATGGTTGCCACTCCATCCCCGTCCACCAATGACTATCGACATTTAACAGCCCATCGTTATCGGTGTCGTAGGTCACGAGCCAACCGTCTACATTTTTTTTCAGCGCACCTGCCCAAGCTTTCAGATTCTTCGCGTCGGGATGGACACACTGCGCGTCCCATACGGTCGACGTAATCCAATCGGTGTACTGTCCGTCGCCCATAGTCTTCGGTCGAATATAATTCGGAAAAACGCCGTTCTCTTTTTCGTTGGCGCACCACGTCGCGATGATTCCATTTACATACTGCGGATTGCGCAGCCACCGCGCCTCGCGTATCTGGTGTCCGCCACCGTAGGAAATGATGTTCGCGTACCAGCTTGAGGTCCATCGCCCTTCCGATATGCCCCAGTCTTTCAGCCGTCCTTCGCCAACATGGAAGAGATTTTTCCGGAGGATACTCGTTGCGCGGTGCCAATACTGTTTTGTGAGGGCCTCTTCGGGAGAATCAAATGCGGGAACATTCGCATCATTCCATGCAGTGTACGCATCGACCTGGTCTTTTAGCGGATCAGATTGCGACGACAAGCGTTTCAGCGCGGCGTTCGCGGCGTCCTTGCTTGTATTTACCGCGAGCGCACACAGGATCGTTTCGCTTTTGCCGCCTTCTATCTTCAGCGAGCGCGTAAGCAACGCACCCGAAACGTCTCCGCCGGGCGGCGGTGTATTGGCCTCATGGATGTACAGCGCGTCAATATTGATGTTTGATTTCGCGGAGATGAGCGTCAAGACGATCTTCGCTTCGCCTTTTTCCAAAGGTCCGATCTTAAATGTCTCGGTGCTAAACTCGTTCGGTGCTTCGCCCCATCCGCCGGTCGATTTGAACATCCGCTGCACCATGCGTTTTTGTCCCGGAAGCTGCACGCCCGCATGCGCGGTGCCGTCCAACGCGCGCGCATAGCGAATCGTGAGGGCGGCGTCTTCCATGGGTTCCGTGATGTTGAATTTCCACGACGCATTGTCCCCCGGCTGGTCCCCGAAATTGGAGCCCAGCACGGCGCCGCCGCTTGCCGCGGATTTGGTGTCGGGTCCATCACTACCGATTTTCGCGTCAGGCGTTTCGCCTTCCAACGTGTATGCGAACGATTTCACTGTTTTGCCTGGCGCCGCCGTGAAGCCTGAAAATGCGCCAACGGCGTGAAGCGTCAATTCAGCATGCTCGAATGAC
The DNA here is from genome assembly GCA_020848835.1 of Candidatus Hydrogenedentota bacterium. GTDB lineage: Bacteria > Hydrogenedentota > Hydrogenedentia > Hydrogenedentales > SLHB01 > JABWCD01. Next base: position 17,584 of record JADLHJ010000059.1, on the reverse strand, counting down.
CACGCGACATTTTCTTCCATGCTTTCAATTTGCGCAACGGGCAGGACAATGTTGGCGGTCACGTCGACGGGCGCGCCGCCAGTGTTTGTTAAAGTCAGTCGCGAGACGAGTACGTCGTCCTGCGCGATCCACTTTGCCCCTTCAACCTTCAACGGCCCTTCAACGTTGAACGCGATGTGCGAAGGATACGCAGTGCCTTCGCCGGGCGTTACGGCCGCATCGTTTGCGGACAGTTGCAGATCGAAACCAAGGTTTTTAGACGTCAGCAAGAACCAATGGACCGAATTCGGTGGAAATGCCCAACCCGTTGGGTGTCCCGCCCAGAGGCAGGAGCCGGTACTCGCCATCGGAACGTCAATGCGGTAGGGCCGCGCGAGGAGTGCTTCTACATCGGGCCCTGGAAACAGCCGGCCGCCTTCGCCCACCTTGAAAGCTTTCGGTTCATCGACTGCGCTGGCTGCAAGCGCCCAAACGCCGCAAATCGCTATCAACCAGGCACACCGTATATTCGTCCGCATATCGCCCCCTTTAAACGCCAACACCCCCGAGAAGGCGGGGGTGTCAATGTGTACCAATCACTGAATGATTCCGTAATTATCGGATATCGGCTTCAAACCATTTAAGCAGTGCCATGAAGCCACTGGCTTTTTTGAGCATGGTGGCCTTGAGGCCAAGCTCGCGGAGTTTTTCCTTCGCTTCGTGGCGCGATTTCGCGACGACGACTCCGCCGACAAACGACTTTTCTTCATCGCCTTCCGCGCGAATGGCGTGGTATTCAAAGGTTGGCATTGCTGCTACTCCTGCGGGCAAAGTCGCCCGTCACCTCAATTCTAGCACGCAGCACGCGTGTTGCCAATCGCAAAGCGTTGGCTAAAGTGCGGCAAAAGCCGCCTTAGCGGCGCTCAAGGTTTGGTCGATTTCGCTCGGGCCGTGCGCGATGCTCGTGAACGCAGCTTCGTATTGAGACGGCGCCAGATACACCCCGCGCTCCAGCATGCCCCAGAAGAATTTCGCGTAGCGTTTCGTATCGCTCGCGGTCGCGTCCGAATAGCTTTTAATGGGTCCGTCGTGGAAGAACATGCACGACATCGTGCCGAGTTGCGTTTGAAACACCGGCACGCCTGCTTCGCGCGCGAGCGCGCCAAGCTCCGCGCCCAACTTCGTCGTCGTTTCTACGACGCCATTGAACACACCCGGCTCTTCCAAAACATCCAACGTAGCGATGCCCGCGGCGGTGGCCAATGGATTTCCAGATAACGTGCCGGCCTGATAAATAGGGCCGACGGGCGAAACGCGATCCATGATCTCTTCCGACCCGCCATACGCACCAACAGGCAACCCGCCGCCAATGACTTTGCCCAACACCGTCAAATCCGGCATCACACTGAAGTGCGCCTGCGCGCCACCCATCGCAACGCGAAAGCCGCTCATTACCTCGTCAAAAATCAAAAGCGAACCATAAGTCGCGGTCAGATCGCGTAGCGCCTGCAAGTACCCGTCTTCCGGTAACACGACACCCATGTTCCCCGGCACCGGTTCAAGAATAATCGCGGCGATATTTTCGCCATGCGCTTCAAACAGAGCGCGCGCGGCATCGAGATCGTTGTAGGGCATCGTCAACGTACACGACGCGTAGGCCGCAGGCACGCCGGGACTCGTCGGCACGCCCAGCGTGGTGAGACCGCTGCCCGCTTTCACGAGGAGGCCGTCAGCATGGCCGTGGTAACAACCTTCCAGTTTTACGATGAGGTCGCGCACCGTGTATCCGCGCGCGAGACGAATGGCGCTCATCGTCGCTTCCGTGCCACTGTTTACCAAGCGGACCTTTTCGATCGATGGCACGATCTCGACGATCCGTTCCGCCAGCCGAATCTCCGCCTCTGTCGGAATGCCGAAGCTCGATCCTTTCTCCAGCGCGAGGCGCACCGCTTCTGTTACACGCGGATGCGCGTGTCCGAGAATCAACGGTCCCCAGGACAGCACATAATCTATCAACTCGTTGCCATCGACATCCGTGACGCGAGCGCCTTTCCCCGAGGCAGCGAAAAATGGATCGCCCCCCACGCCTTTGAACGCGCGCACCGGGCTGTTCACGCCGCCAACGAGCACACGGTTAGCTTCTTTCCAAAGTGATTGCGATATTGCCGACTTCATACCGTCCCCCAATCAAAAGACACTGAAAAATCAAATCTTACCATATGGTATTAGTTTGGCCGGTCTTGATTGTTTTGTTTCTCGCGTTCTTTTCGCGGGTCGATGGGCTTCGAGTCAACCGTCCAGGCGCCGGAAAGCGCTGGTACATACATCCACAGTTCCTCTTCAGGTTTGGCAAGGGCCGAAAGACTCTTCACCCGAATCCAGCCGCCGTCCACTTCATGAATCTCGACCAAGCCCGTGGGCCCAATTAGACGCGTGCCCTCTTCAAAGATCGGTGGAAGCACAAACGACTGGACTTGCGCATTGGCAACGTGGGACGAATCGGCGAATTGCCAGCCCGCAAAAAAGGCAACGACAAAAGAAACCATCACCCATGATTTCAAACGTGAACTCATGACTCGCTCCTGTTTCGATCCATTTGGAATTGCGTGAATGGTAAAGTATAACGCAGTAGCCAGACGAAACGTTGACCTCAAGGCACGCGCCATAAATGGATGATTCAACAAGCGAAACGCTGGACCGCGTAAAGGTTGTCTTCCTTGCTGAAAGGTTGCGTTATGAGACAATTCGCCTCAGGGATCTTCGCTTTGACAAGGCGCGATCCATAGTCACAATCCCTACGTGCCGCCAGATCCATAATGGTCCGGTACGGGCCGTTCGCAGAGGAATACTATCGCGCACTTCTGAGCAAGATTGGATCGCATCACTGCTGACGATTCGCTTTGTCCAAACCTGTGAGATTCAAAATATTGACGAACGCGGTGTTTATGGCTATTCGATATGGGATTACGACAGCGGTACCTTGCGGGCTCGCTTTGGCAAACGCGCCACGTTGCAAATGGAGGTAGATTACTTCAAGTACGACTTCATGGATATCGGCGTGTGTGGGAAAGTTTTTACAAGGCGATTTCCTCTTGGTTTCCACCTCTTGTGGGCCGAGGCAACATTTCCCGACTTGGCCGGATGTACTCGCTCAAAAACACTCTTCTATAGGATGTACGCTGAAAAAGAAGACGAATAATGAGCGCGACAACAATAGCATTCAATTGACAGAAGAGTCGGCACTCACCCAATAATATGAACCCGTGCATGGCCCTACTTTCTGCCTAAGCGGTATTGTACCTGAAGATGGTGGGGTCAACATTCTTGGAAAAGGAAGATTCAACCGCTGGTCATTCGGAATCAAAGGTCGGCGATACGAACTGAACGACTTGACTTAGCTCTGCTCAACTTCGCTCACTGACCCCGTGCGGCCTTCACCTTCGCGCAGCCGCTGCAACTCATCATCCAGCTTGTCCGCGACCGGCTTCAGTAAACCTTTCACGGAAATAGCTTCGCGCAATACACTGCGAATAAAAAGCGTGCCTAGCTGCATGGTCGAAACAGGATTCGAGCTGCTGAGCTCTTCAAGCGAGAAAGGAGCCACATCGAGTTGCAGGCTGGTGCCGGGCACAAAGTTAGCGGATACGTCGAGCACTGCCTTTTCGCTGCGGAATGATTTGATGACGTATTCGCGCTTGGCAAGCACGGGACTAGTCGACGATGGCTGCGATGTATTGAAGCGTTGCGCATTTTCATCGAGCTTGCCTAGGTTGCTGCCACGGCCTACTTCGTAGCGGATGTAGAACTCCGCGTCTTTCATCAGCACTTCTTTTACGACCGGCTGCGAGGAGAGTAGCGTCGTCGGCGCGACGGTCACGAGCAGTTCTCCCATCTCGATCGCGGGTCCCGCCTTGAACGGCGGGGGATTTTGAATCGTCAGCCCTTGCACGAGCATCGCGCGCTGGCGCGGCAAGAATACGACATGATCGATGGTGACGTCGGTCTGATAGATATAACCGAGCATCCGCTCGAAGGCTGCATCTGCCACCGCCCCGGCCTGCGTGCTGAACAGAATCGCAGCAATGGACATGACGATGAGCACCATGCCAATCGTGGTGACGATGAAGCGAAAGATGGTTTTCATAAGTGTTGGATTATGGGCCGAAGCATGCGCCTAAAGGAAGCGATCATCGCCAACTCCAAAGCCGAACTTAATGTCATTCCGAGCGGATGCGAGGAATCTTGGGAAGCTCACGGTCTGCGTCCCCTTCCAGATTCCTCGCATCCGCTCGGAATGACATTTCTTTTGGTCTTGGGTTCAAGATCGTGAAAAGGCTTTTATGTCGATCCGGCACTTGCCCCAGGTTGCCACACCGAAGACTCTGTGAATCAATCAAAAATGTGCGCGAGCCTGCGGATGTCGGTGAACAGCACGTAATAGCCCAACTGCCCAATGTACTTGGCTTCTTCCGCCGTGGGCATGCGCGGGCCGGTTTGCTCGGCGGGGATGCCGGGCCATTCGAAGAAGTATTTGCTGTCATGCCCGTCGAGCACGAGACGCACGGCGGGCGCGTCCGCGCCAATAACAGGTAAGCCTGCGCCGAGGTCTTGCCTCGGGAAGATCATGACCGTAGTGCGCGAGAAGTTCTTAAGCGCCTGCACCTGCTCTTCTTTTATCGACCCGTAGGGACGCATCTGGATTGGACGGATCTTGTTGCCTCCCGGCAACTCCAAGTAGACATCAATGCCCCGCAGACGGATCGCATCGTAGGCGACGCTCATGTCCGCAAACTGCGTCTCTAGTTGGCATTCGATCACGATATAGGCGTCGGTGACTTTTTTGGCGTCTTCGTCGATACCCGGTTCGGGCAAGGGTGGCGGCGGGGCGACATTACGTTTCATGGCGGCGATCTCACTGTCAATCCAGATCGCGCGGCATCCACCGCCAAAGAGATCGGGATAGCGGCCTTGACCAGTCTGCACGGTAGTGACGTTCCACGCGGGAATGAAAAGTGTCTGCTGCGCCGGCGTGGGCGGCGGAGGCCCGGGCTTTTGCGGGGTCTTACAACTTTGCGCGGTGGCCAGCGCCGCGATCGCTACAACTGCCGCGAACCGGTTCCTCATTGTGCTGCACCCTTTTCGCTTTCTGTGGATTCCGTTTTCGTTTTGGGCTTTGTGCCGGTCTTGATCTCGGTCTTCGGCGCGACTACCGCGGGCGATTCCTCTGGAGGCAACGGCGTCTCGGTGATGATGCTTTTTGCATTCTCGCCGCCTTCGCCGTGGTTGCGCAGGATCATTTCTCCATCCTGCGATTGCATGCGCACGATGCCGGTAGGATTTATTTTTTCATTGATCCACACATTGATGACCTGGTCGCCCTGTGTGACTTCGTAGTGCTCCGCGCGCACGGCGCCGTTGATGGTCACCACCTCTTCCTGGCCAATGGAACGTCGCTTCGACTCCGGTACGCTCGCCGCGGGCGCTGCCGAATCGACCGCGACTTCGCGCGCGGGATCTACTCCCGATTTTTCGATCACGCGATGTATATTTTTCGGATCGCTCGCAGGCCCCGTGAGGAGCATTTTGTACACCATCTTAAAGCCGACTTCCGGGATGACCTCAAACTCCACCCAGTAACCCGGCTTGCGATTCACCTTCTCTTCGCCGACAATCGCCTGGCGGATGACATACTTCTTGCCGCCGGTCGCGGCAACAAGGTTGTACCAGGCCCATTGGCCAGGTTTTGGGTCAACCAGCTTGCCAGCGAGCAAGTCGCCTACCAACCCTTGGGAGTAGGCTTTGGGGAGCAGAAAAACGAGCGCGAACAACAACAGAATGTTGCGCTTCATAAACGAGACTCCATATCTTGTGCTAAGTGACCGGAGCATCTTACCACAGCCCACCACGAAACGGGAAAGAAATGCCTAGGATCCTGAGCTTTCTTATCGCCATCGCAATATGTACCGGGACATCGCTCGCCCAAGGGCCGCTGAGCGTCGGTGAAGCGGGAGAGCTAATTCGAGACGGTAAGCCGTACCGGGCCTACGGCGTGAATTTCTACAGCGCCTTCATGCGCTATCTGCGCGATCCGGCAAATACCAGTTTTCGAAAAGGTTTCAAGGAGTTGGGCGAACTCAAGATTCCGTTTGCACGGTTTGCCGCGTGCGGATACATGCCCAGCGATATGAAGTTGTACTTCGAGAACAAGGAGGAATATTTCGCGCGCATGGATGCGGTCGTGAAATGCGCGGAAGAAAATGGCGTAGGACTGGTGCCGAGTTTTTTCTGGTACAACGCGTGTCTGCCTGACCTCGCAGGGGAACCGCGAAAACAGTGGGGCAACCCGGACAGTAAAACGACTGCGTTGATGCGGCAATACACGCGGGACGTCGTACAACGCTATGTGAACTCGCCTGCAATTTGGATTTGGGAATTTGGTAACGAGTTTGACCTGGCAGTTGATTTGCCCAATGCAGCGGACCATCGGCCAGCGGTAAATGTTGAACGAGGGACTCTCCCGACGCGTAGTGAAGCGGATGACTTGCGCTTCGACATGATGAACGTCGCGTTCCGCGAGTTTGCGAAGACCGTGCGCGAGATCGATCCACATCGTCCGATTACCACGGGCAACAGCCTGCCGCGTGAGGCCTCATATAATCTTCGCAAAGATCTGAAGTGGATCGCGGACACGCCGGAGCAGTTCGGCGAGCAGCTTGTCGCATTTAATCCCGACCCGCACGATCTCCTATCCGTTCACATTTACACGCCCGATCATGAGAAGCGGTTCGGTCAGCGATGGACCTCCTATGATGAGATCGTTGCGTTGAGCATGGCGGCATCAAAAACGGCCGGTAAACCGCTATTCATCGGCGAATGGGGCGCACGAGACGATAAGGAAGGCGCGGACCGCGATGCCGCGCGGCGCGATAATTTCGAGCTGATCACCGCAATCGATCGGCACAACGTGCCGCTCGCAGCGCTGTGGGTCTACGACTTACCCGATCAGGAATCGTTCGCTAATGTTACCTCCTCAAACCACCGCAAATACTTGTTGAAGGCCGTAGCACTCGCGAACGAACGCATCGCCGCGAACGCGGACGGCACCCACCGTATTGATATTGCCGGTGGCAATTTCTCCGGCTCGCTGGTGGACTTTGTCTACAACAAAAACCGATCTGGAAACGGATTCAACCCGCTGCAGCACAGCCGCTATCGGGGAGAGAATCTTTATCGTGATGATGGGACTGGGTTGTATTTCGAACACATCTTCAATGGGACAGCAAAAGACGCCGACATTTCGATGTTCACGCCGAACAAAGACGCGCATTCGGCAGTACGTGTTGATGAAGCGACGGCGGTCATGAAGCATCCCGCGAGTGCGTCTGCCTGGGGAATCGACAGCGAGATGCGGTACACGCTCAATCGCGACGCAGTGGACATGGAATTCCGCGCGACGCCTACGCGCGATGAATTCCCGCTGGGGTATTGCGCATTCATGTGGGCGAGTTACATGAACCACACGCGCGACCGGCGGATTTATTTCTACGGAATGACCGGCGATTCGGAAGGTTGGCTCGCGTTTGGCGAGGATACGACTGCTACGCCGGAGGGCTTCGAGACGGGGACGGTATCGTTTAAAGGCGTGCCGAATCTGAAGTATGAGGAAGGCGCGAAGACGTTGAACGTCATCGAGAATCCATCGAAGAGGTTCATCTTTCCATTCTATTATGGCCTCGTGGACGGAGATGGTGACGCAACAACCACCGACGATACGATGGCGTATGTAATGATGTTCGACCAGATGGAACCAATGCGCTTCGCGTTATGGAATTTCATACAAAACTCCGAGGGAAAGCAGGACACACATTCGCCCGCTTGGGACTGGCAATATGTAATGCGTAACCCGGAAGTGGGAAAGACATACGGGTATCGCGCGCGAATGTTGTATATACCGTTTACTTCGCGCGAGGATATCAAGGCAGAGTATGAGAATTGGGCAGGCACATTGTAGTTGCCTTCAGGAAGTATGGGCACTAAAGGGGGCATTGAAATGAGTAGAACTATTCGACGAGCGTTTACCGCAGCAATAACGACGGTAATATTGTCTTCAGTTTGTCATGCTGCAAACGATGTCACGATCGCACCGGATGGCATGTTGACGCTGAATGGCGAGCGGGAATTTGTGATTGGGCTGTATGAAAACCCGAAAGACGATGCGATCCTCGACGACGTTGCAAAGGCCGGCTTTAACCTTGTGCAGTCCACGGCCGATGCGGATCAATTGGACCGTTTGCACAATCGCGGTTTGTATGCATGGATAAACGTGGGCGGATCGATCGATCTGAGTAACGACGCTGAAACGGGCAAGGCCGCATTAAAAAAACTAGCCGATGATTTTGCGGAGCATCCTGCGCTACTGGTGTGGGAAGTGCCGGATGAGGCGCTGTGGAACGTGTGGTACGGTGCGGAGCTGTGGCGCAATCGGGACGAACCGAAACTGCAGAACGAATTGATTAACGCGCTGGAAGATAAGGCGAAGGCGGAAAAGCTGAAAGCCATGCGCTCAGAGGTCCGCAAACATTGGTCGATGGCGGAGCACAAACAAGCGGAAGAACTGGCGGATCAAATCTGGCGAGAACTGGGCAAGGAGCCGCCAAATCCGGAACTCAATGTCTCCAACGCGCCGGAGCGCGCGGCGAAGATGGCCTCGGGCATGCTCGATGGTTACACCTATTTGAAAGAGATTTGCCCCACGCATCCGGTGTGGATGAACCACGCGCCGCGCAATTCGGTTGCGCAACGCGCCGTGTTCAACAAAGCAGCGGACGCGGTCGGCTGCGATATTTACCCCGTGCCGCCGCACATTGGTGGGCATTCCGATCTCGCGGATCGCGGACTGACCAGCGTTGGCGGGTACACCCGAACCATGCAAGACGCCGCGCCAGGCAAACCGGTGTGGATGGTGTTGCAGGCGTTTAGCTGGGCGGAGCTCTCGGAGAAAAAGGACGACCCGGATCTCGATCAACAGCGTCACCCTTCCTATAGTGAATCGCGCTTCATGGCCTACGACGCGATTGTGAACGGCGCGCGCGCGATCCTGTATTGGGGCTCGGCGTATACTGATCGTACGAAACCTTTCTGGGGCGATTTGTTGAAAGTCGTACGGGAACTGGCTGATCTGCAACCGGTATTGTCCGCGCCGGATGCGGATGCGAAGTTAAACGTTGTGCTCGATGAAACATGGGGCTCGCTGGATCAAGGCATTCGCGTCTTGCCAAAACAGACGCCGGAGGGCATTTGGCTAATCGTCGTGAATGAATCGCAATTCCCGTTGCGATATACCGTGAATGGTCTGCCTGCAAATAGTGCTGCCGCATACGCTGACACCATTACCGGAGTAAGCGCGGTCGCCGATAATGGCGCGGTTTCAATGAATGTCGCTGGGCATAGTGTTCAGGTGCTAACGCCTGGGAAGTAACGGACCGATGCGCTTCAGTTAATTGCAACTAAAGGAGCACGGGCGTCCCGCCCGTGATTGGCGTTTATTCATTACATCACGGGCGGGACGCCCGTGCTCCTTTAATTAACATTCGGAGACTGGGAAACTTCGGCGCCAAGGATCGTTCGCTCGAGATGGCCTATCACCATGCCTGCGATATCTAGTCCGGTTACCGTTTCGATGCCTTCAAGACCGGGAGAGGAGTTGACTTCGAGAACGACCGGGCCGCGTCGCGCGCGGAGGATATCGACGCCGGCAAATTTCAATCCGAGTATTTCCGCGGCGCGCGACGCGATGGCGCGTTCTTGTTCGGTGATTTGCGTTACTTCGGCCTTGCCGCCGCGGTGCAGGTTTGCGCGGAATTCGCCTTCCCCCGCTCTGCGCATCATGGCCGCGACGACTTCGCCGTCGAGCACGATGCAACGGATATCCACGCCGCGCGACTCTTCGATGAATTCCTGCACGAGGAACTGTGCATCGAGTCCACGAAACGCATCGATCACACTTTCCGCTGCGTTTTGGGTTTCGGCGAGCACGACGCCATTGCCTTGTGTCCCTTGCACGAGCTTGATAACCAGCGGCGTGCCGCCGACAAGCTCAACCAGGTCTTCGGTGTCGTCGGGCGAATGCGCGAAGCCTGTCACGGGCATGTCGACACCATGGCGCGCAAGCAACTGCAAGCTGTGCAGCTTATCGCGCGAACCGGTGATGGCCGCGGCACTGTTCAGACTGTGTACTCCCATGATCTCAAACTGCCGCACGACTGCTGTGCCATAAAACGTATGCGCGGGCGCGATGCGTGGAATGATTGCCTCCATGCGATCGAGTTCCTTGCCGCGGTAATGGATAGATGGTTGGTCGGCCGCGATGTTCATGTAGCACCGCAGCGGATCAATCACGCGAACAGCATGACCGCGCGTTTGCGCAGCCACGGCCAGCCGCCGTGTTGAATAGAGTTTCGCGTCACGCGAGAGGATTACTAACTTCATACTGGTTCTACCGCAGGCCGAGAGTGCAATGACTGTACACGATCGCGCGCCCGGATAAGAAGTAACGGATGTTACAGACGCGGACTGCGCGTCGTATCGATCGTGAGCGCCGGCGTGAACGCATTCGCAATCGATTGCCACGGTACCAATTTGAAATTCTGGTTCGCGCCGTCGTTCGTGTCGTCTTGCGCGATGAACGCGCCTTCTGTAAATCCTTTGCCCAAGGCAGCGCTAATCACGTCAATACCATCCGTCCCCGTTACCGGATCGATGGAGTTGGCCTTGCCGATCTGAAAGAAGCCCAGGAATTTGTTGTTGCCATCACGCTCATACACCGCGAAGGTGCTATCACCCTGGCTCGATGCGACTAAGTAACCCTTCGTGGCGGACGCATAGTATATGCTCAGCCCTTCCACATCCGCCGTGAGGCGCCCGTCCGGTTTTACGCTGTCAACCAGCTCTCGATCGGTCCCGGCGTCCGGCTCCGCGCCATATCGCCAGATGCCCTTCTCTTCTTCGCCGATGTAAAAGACGCCTGTATCGTCGTCGGCCACGCAACCTTCCGTCTGGATGCCAACATCGAAACTGCGCACAAGTTCACCGCCGATTTTTCCTTGCGACTCGTTGAGTTTCCACTGCTGCACTTCACCGTCTTCCGAGTTCACGAAGGCAAAATAAGCGCCCGTCTTCGCGCTTCGGTACATGCAAAATCCATAGACAAGCTTCATGCCGGTGACAATTTTACCGGCAGAAACCAAGGTGAGGCTTGCTGGATCGACACGGTACACAGACAAGCTCATATCGCTTCGGTTGCTGGAAATTACAATCTCCTGAGGCGATCCCGCGAGCGAAAATCCGTAGCGTATGTCCACATTGTTCATTTTGCCGTCGGGCAAGTATTGCCGTTGCTTGCCGTCAAGGCCATACACGGCAAGTCCACCTTCCTTATCGGTCCCCACAATCAAACTCAATTCGGGATTGTCTGGATGCACCCAGAAACAAGCATCGTCAGCTGCATCGTCACCGTGCGGCACGGGTTCGGTCTCTAGCGCAGGCTGCACGGTTGGAGTTTGCGCCATGACGATCCCAGCCGCGGACAGCAATATCAAAAAGGAAAACTTCATTCGCATCGCTACTCATGTCCCTCGGTTTAACTCGAATTTAAATAGGAGCACCGCAACCATTGTCGATCGCGGCGCTCCATTCCAATCAGTTATTCAAGGGGATGCCTTACGGCCCCATCATCCCGTCGGCGATATCGATGTCCCATTCCGTGCCACGGCCATATTGACCGATGGCTACCGGGAAGCGGTCTTTGAATTTAATGAACTCCACATGACCGTCCATGTAGAGAACATTTGCACCACCAGGTACATGGTTGAACGCGGTGATGCCCGCAACCGGGCTGTCATCGTTGGAGCCCGTGTCCGCGACCTTCTTGCGCTGCGCCCAACCGTCCATCATCGTCGGAATATCGCTCTGCCCCGCGTTCGAACTGGCAGGATTGTTGATATCCGTGATCATAAAACGCTCCACGCCTTCCTTGAGGCGGTGGATTTTATCTGGGCAAAGTACACCGCCGGGGCCGATCTCACGATCCGAGTCATCGTCCTGTGTAGCGTCCGCATTACCAGAGTCATCGTTAAAGATATCGTCCAGACCGGACTTGCCATACTTCCAGCGCTCTTTTGCGGGAACTTCGTAGAAGCCTGTCCACGAATCGCCATCGTCCGTATAAGTGACGTTGTTCAGCGGGCAACCAGCGCCCAGGTTCAACTTGAAATCGTCCAGCGAGCCCGAACCGCCAGCGATAGTGCCCAGTGCGGGATACTCGTCGCGCACAAGTTCTGCCGCTTTTTCATTGCAACGCCACGCCTCTTTTGCAGAAGTTGGGTCAGTCACCGCATATCCGAAATAGATGTACGAGCGCGTGAAGCTCAGGTGCGCGAGCATGCAGTCGCTGGTAGCCTGACCTGCCTGAATAAGCCGGTCAATTTCGGATTTGCCTTCCTCCAATGTCGGAACGCCAGCGGCCCAAACGCTCGGATCTACCTGCGGATCTGAAGGACACAGCAAGATGTTCGCGTCCGTCAAATACTCGGGGTACAAAGAGCGCATGTCAGGGCCAAGCAACTCCTCGCGAAACCCAGGATAAATGTCTTGAAGTGTAGGGAAGTACTCACCCTTACTCTCGACGGAGAACATCTTATAGATGATTCCCATCTGTTTTAAGTTGTTCTGACACGACGAACGGCGTGCCGCTTCGCGCGCGCGCGCCAATGCAGGCAGCAGGATCGCGGCCAGGATGGCAATGATCGCGATGACAACCAGTAGTTCAATTAGTGTAAAACCCTTCCGATTACGCACAGCTTTTTTCCTCCTTTTTTCCCACAGATTTGTTCGGATGAAGACTCCGATAGCGCACGAGGATGGATGCGACGCGTTAGCTGATCGTGCAAGTTGTGTGAGAAAAACGTTCGGCGCCGAACTGCTCGGAAGTTGGTCGTGAAGGGCAATTGACTAAAATTGTTCTCGTGGTATACTAAATTATGTCCTAGGACAATACATGCCCGGTGTGTAGTGGGCAGTGTTGTTATTCGATCCGAGGGGTTCGTGCAGTATGACCATTGACCCATTAAGTGGCGGGTTCGTCGCGGGCTACGCCGTCTTAACAATACTATGGGCCTATACTTTGTTTGTGAGCGCGGCACGAATGCGCGCAACCCGCAGGCTTCACGAATCGGTTTCCCGCCTCTATCTGGTCCTTTTTGTCGGTTCGCTTGCGGCAATCCTGGCATGCGCGAATGACATATCGCGGCTAATACTGAATTACACCGTATCGGGCACGGATCAAATTGAACCCGCCACGCTGGTCTCCTCGATGACGCTGCCCTACCTTGCGAACGCTATCGCACTGATAGTTGCCCTCTGCTTCGCCGTGCGCGGATGGCTTCCCCGAATCGAGCGCGAAGAAAAAGGACAAATGCAGGTCAAGCAAGACCTTGAAGAAATTGTGGCGTCGCGCACCGCAGAGTTGAAAACAACTATTAGAGCATTGGAAGAAGACCGGCGCATTCGCGAGAACGTAGAGACCGAACTACGCTCGAAGCATGCGATGCTAGACGGTATTATGCAAACCAGCGTCGGCGGAATTGTTGCCGTAGACCAAAACGGCCGAATCGTGTTCGCAAATGCGCAAGCAGAAAAGGTTTTGGGCGTGCCTATAGGCGATGCCATCGGCCGCGAACACGACGCAAAGGAGTGGCAGTTAAAGGACCTCCATGGTCAAGCTATTCCAGACTCCAAAACGCCGTTTCGGCGCGTGAACGATTTGGGCGAAATCGTCCAAGGCATGCAAGTGACCATTGGCTGGCCCGATGGGTCGCGGCACGTTATCGAAGTGAATGGTGCGCCGCTGTCGAGCGAAAATGGTGCGCAGTCCGGGGCTGTTTTTCTTGTCACCGATATCACGCAACGCATTCACGACGAAGAAATCCTGCGCAACAGCGAAAAGCGGTTTCGCTATATGGTCGAGGACTTGCCCATGGGCGCGGTGTTCGTGGATGGGGAACACATCCGTCTGAACCGCACAGCGGAGGAAATTACAGGATACTCGCGCGAGGAACTTACAACCATTGCTCAATGGTTCTGGGCGTTGTATGGCACACGGAGCGCAGATGCGCGGGCACAGTACGAGTCCTTTCGTAACGCCGGCTTTGTCGATGTATTTACAACGACTATTGCTCGCAAAGACCGCGTCGACCGCGTGATCGAATGCGGGGGTTACAGGTCAGGCAACGCAATCGTGTGGCTGCTTCATGACGTAACTGAAAAACATCATTCCCAGGCAGAGCGCCATCGCTTCCAGTCTCATCTGCTGGCCACGCAATCGCTCGAACACTTGGCGGTGATGGCGCTCGGCGTAGCAAACGACTGTAACAATATTCTCACCGGTATTCTCGGCACCGCCGAGCTGGCGCGGCATGACCTTTCTAGTAACAACGACGCGCGCCCTTATATCGAAGACATAGCAACGGGTGCCGAACGCGCCGCGGATTTATGCACGATGATGATGGCGTATACCGGCGGCGCTCATTTGCAGCAGGATTCAGTAGACATAAACGCAGCGGTGCAGGAAATGGTGCGATTCACGCAGGCCACCGAAGACACCAGCACCGAGGCGGTGCGATACGAATTGGACGAATCGGCGCCGCCCGCCCGCGTGGATGCGGCGCAAATCCGAAAAGTCCTTGTCGCTATCCTGCGTAACGCGGCCGAAGCCGTGCGCGAAACGGGCGGGCGCATCACGGTGTCCACAAAATCTGTGCGTGTTGCTGAGTCCCTCACGGATGACGCAACCGGATCGAAGGGATTGTTGCCTGGCGAATACGTGTGCGTGACTGTTACAGACACTGGCGAAGGAATGGACCAGAGCGCGCTGGAAAGAGCATATGAACCACTCTTCACAACGAAACCACATGCGCGCGGACTAGGGTTGACGTATGCCCTCGGGATTGTGCGTGCGTGTTCCGGTAATATACTGATCCAAAGTGAAAAAGGCCGCGGGACGACCGTCACCCTCTATCTTCCTGCCGCGTACGCCAGTACAATCGCCGAAGAGGAGCCGGTTGACAGCGATACGATTTGGCACGGCGCGGGGACCGTACTCGTAGTGGATGACGAACAGAATGTCCGCGAAGTGACGAAACGAATGCTACGGAAACTTGGCTTCGAAGCGTTGCTTGCGGGCGAAACGAGCACAGCGATGACCATGATCGATAACAGAAATGACATTTCCGCCGTCATTCTAGATCTATCGATGCCGGACATGGATGGCCGGCGCGCGCTTATCGAAATTAAGCGGACTTGCCCCGGTATACCCGTCCTAATCGCATCCGGGTACGATATGAAGATTGTGTCGAAACGATTCCCGGAAGGCGAAGTGGCCGGTTTCATTCAGAAACCGTTTTCGCTCACGGCCCTTTCGGCGCACCTGCGAAATGTGCTGGCAGCGCCGACCGATTCGCAATCGACGTAGTGCCCGTTCCTCAGGGTACGAGCGCGAGATAATACGTCGTGATGAACACGAGTAGCAGGTACAGCGGATACAACAGCATCGCGAATGGGCTGGTTGCAAGTTGCTCCAAGAGCGCACCAAGGTCAAACATAATGGTCCTCTCCTTTTCTATCCGCTAATCTTACGCAGAACTTACGACGTTATTACACGCCGTCACGGTTCGGTTCCAGTTTCTGGTCTTTGCGATGGAGCCGTCTGTACGACCGCACGATCCGGCCTGGGACGCACTTCCAACCACGTTACGGAACTGGAATTTTCCTGTGCGCCCTTGCCTTCTTCCCTATGCGCACTCGGGAAAGCGGACACCATACTCGCAAAAACATTGACATGTCCAAGCAGGTAGTACCGCGCGACAACGCCAAGCAGCAAAAACCACATGAACAGTTTGGTCCCCCCCACCAGCAGGACGATAAAGCGGAGCTTTGCGACCGGAATCTCGGCGTAGCTAATGAGTTGAAAAGGGGAGAACGCCAAAAACGCGATAAGCCCGAGAATCGCAAACTGGAGCCCCTGCGTCTGCGCATCTGGCTTTGAGAGACCGGACTCCAAACAGCGGCTATAGGCAAAGTATCCGAAGTATCCGGCCAGCGACAAAGTCACGATATGGGGCGAATTGACCAACGCGTTCTGCGAAACGACAAAACCAATCTCGCGCGCGATATCGTAAGCCATTTCCGGATCGAACCCAATCAGGAAAAATACGAGCCACAAGAGGTAGGCGGGCAATGTCCACAGGTCCCACCGCACTTTAGGATTATCCAACAAACTACTCCAGCGCGAGGCGAAACAATGTCTAATCCTCGCGGTCGATTGAAGCGGGCGCGGCCTTGCGATCTCCCGCGCACGAAGTATTGGAACAGACACGGTTCCGGTCTGTCAACAATGTACCCGGCGCAGATACGCCCTACTTTTGGATCGTCTTCGTGGTCCAACGCCAAAAAGCCCGGTTACCCGCAGGCCATGCGCGATTGAACCAGTATCCGAACCAAGCCTCCGGCGACACAGGAACAATCGCTTTGTTCCGCTTTATTGCTTTTACGACCGCGCGCGCGACACGCTCCGGGCCGAAGTTCCGCCTGCCATAAAACGACACGACTTTATCGCGCGTTTCATCGACATTTTCGTGACCTCTGATACGCGCGTTTCTCGTGATGTTTGTATTAATGACGCCGGGACAAATTGCGGAAACGCCGATTTTATGATCGCACAGTTCGCTGCGCATGCACATCGACAAACCGAACACGCCAAACTTCGCAGTCGAGTACCCCGCCACATCGGGAGACGGCATGTAACCCAACATGCTCGACACGTTGACGACGTGCCCGCCAGTCCCGCGCTCCGCCATCTTAGGTACGAACACGTGGCATCCGTGGATGACACCCCAAAGATTGATACCGAGGATCCATTGCCAGTCTTCGTAACGCGTGGAGAGGATTGTGCCCATCAAGCCCACACCTGCGTTGTTCACGAGGATGTCCACCGCGGGCACTGCCGCGTGCACCTTGTCCGCAAATGCACGCATCGCGTCGATTGATGCCACGTCTGCGTGCTCTGTCATAATGCACCGCGATAGCCCGTCGATCTCGCGGCGGACGGGCTCCAGCGCCTCCGCGTTGATATCGCAGAGGATCAATTGCGAACCTTGGCGGGCAAGCGCAAGAGCAATGGCGCGGCCAATCCCACTGCCCGCACCCGTGACAAGCGCGACTTTACCCGACAATTCCCGCATGGCGATTCCCCCTTCAGAACTAGCCTATATCAACGCAATGGCAAATACACGGAGGGTTATAACCTGGAACTTGAGGGGCCGAAGCAAAGGAGCATGGGCGTCCCGCCCGTGATTTGCATTAAATAATCAGGAGCGGGGCGCCCGTGCTCCTTTGAATGCATGCGTACCCGTTTTGACACACACCGCACATAAACGCTATTCTTTACGCATCCGAACGGCGAGCTCGCAGGGGCTCGCCTTTTTGTGCAATTTCCCACCCGGTGAACGGGTAGCTCAGTCGGTAGAGCATCGGACTTTTAATCCGGTGGCCG